>NZ_JABUMS010000080.1:0-499 GCF_013336705.1 Myxococcus sp. CA051A
CGCTGGCGGACGACCTCTATCCGCTGTCGCCCATGCAGCAGGGCATGCTCTTCCACACCCTCACGGCCCCGGGCTCCGGCGTCTACGTCACGCAGTTGGCGTGGACCTTCGGCGGCGCCGTGGACATGACCGCTTTCCGTCGCACCTGGGAAGCCGTCATCCAGCGGCAGCCCTCGCTGCGCACGTCCTTCGTCGCCGAGGATGCCGACCAGCCCCTCCAGTGGGTCCACCCGGAGGCCACCCTCCCCTGGGAGGAGCACGACTGGCGCGGCGCGGATGAGGCCGAGCAGCAGAGCCGCTTCGAGACCCTCGTCTCCGAGGACCGTGCTCGTGGCTTCGACCTGCGCACACCACCGCTGCTGCGACTGACGGTCATCCGCACGGATGAGCGCACGTGGCGCATCCTCTGGACGCTGCACCACCTCATCGTGGATGGATGGAGCCTCGGGCTCCTCTTCCAGGAACTCTTCACCACCTACGAGCAGGTCCGCTCCGGCCG
>NZ_JABUMS010000081.1:0-480 GCF_013336705.1 Myxococcus sp. CA051A
CTCGACCGCTCCGCCGACCTCATCGTCTCCCTCCTCGCCATCCTCAAGGCCGGCGCCTCCTACGTCCCCCTCGACAAGGCCTGGCCCTCCGACCGCCTCGCCTTCGTCCTCCGCGAGTCCTCAGCCGGCGTCGTCCTCTCTCACTCCGACGTCGTCGATGACCTGCCTGCCTTCGGCGCCGTCCTCCTCGTCATCGATGAGGAGGCTTCTCGCATCGCTCGCCAGCCCCTTTCGGCGCCCCTTCTGGACGTGACGGGCAATGACCTCGCCTACGTCATGTTCACCTCCGGCTCCACCGGTGAGCCCAAGGGTGTCTGCGTCCCTCACCGAGGCGTCACCCGCCTCGTCTCTTCTTCCTTCATCTCCTTCGCCGCTTCCGACGTCTGGCTCCACGCAGCCCCCGTCGCCTTCGACGCCTCCACCCTCGAAATCTGGGGCGCTCTCCTCCACGGCTCCAAGCTCGTCCTCGCTCCTCCTCAT
>NZ_JABUMS010000082.1:0-454 GCF_013336705.1 Myxococcus sp. CA051A
AGACCGAGCCCCGGATCCCCAAGGGGTGGAAGCAGTGGCACTTCTGGCAGTACACGGAGAAGGGCCGCGTGGAGGGCATCGACGGGGAGGTCGACCAGAGCTACTTCAACGGCACCTCGGAGGAGCTGAAGACGCTCTTCGCGGCGCAGGCGAAGTAGGCCGGCTCCGGCCTCGGAGGCTGCAGGCCCGCTTCGCCTTCTGAGGAAGAATCCAGCCGGTCGCCGTTGAAAGAGAGGCTTTCTCTCTTTCAGGGGCTGGTTCATGCACACAACGACGAATCCTCATCTCAGCGCCGCCATGCGCACCGACCCGAGAGGCCGGCTGCGTGTGGCGGCCCTGCTGTTTCTGGGCGCCGGCGCCATCCTCTCCCCGGGTGCCGCGCTGGCGGGCATCGTCTGTCCGCCGCAGGCCCGCTACCAGTCGACCCTGCTCATGCCGACCACCGGAGGCGGCA
>NZ_JABUMS010000083.1:0-436 GCF_013336705.1 Myxococcus sp. CA051A
CGCGCGCAGCCGGTCTCCGTCCTCCCACGCGTGGCCGAAGTGGAAGACGAAGCCCGCGGGCAGCTCCCGCCGCACCACGCGCGTCAGGTCCGCCTTGTCCACCACGAGCACCGTCGTGCCCAGCGCCGGCTGCCAGGCCTCCGCGTCGAACCACGTCACGTCGCGCTCGCGGTCCCACACCAGCGGCGCGAGCACCACGACGAGGTGGCGCTCCGTCTGCGCGAAGGCGTGCGCGTAGCCGGAGAAGGGCATGGGCAGGTGTGCGGACTGAAGCATCCGTCCGTCGGCGCTGAAGCGGTACAGCAGCATCAGGCCGTGCTCGCCCGCGTACGGCGCGAGGCCGAAGTTCCAGTAGCTGCCGTCGCGCTCGGGCAGCGGGTGCGCGGAGAAGGGCACGCCCGTGAGCTCCGGGGACCAGTCCTTCGTGCCGCGCGTC
>NZ_JABUMS010000084.1:0-428 GCF_013336705.1 Myxococcus sp. CA051A
GACGCGAAAAAGGGCCCGGGAAGATTCACCGGGGTTTTCGTTGTGCGGGGTGGAGGCAGCCCCCATGCTCCTTCCATCACCCGCTGTAACCGAGGTACTCATGTCACTTCGCTCACTGTTCGCCGTGCTGCCGTTCGCCCTGGTCGCCTGTGGTCCCGTGGACGAGCTGGAGACCCCGGACGAGTCCCCCGGTACGCAGGCCCAGGCCGTGTGTCCCGGCGTCACCACCGTCACCTTCGGCACCATCGACAACTTCGCCGGCGGGCCGGACCCGCTTCCCTACGCGCCCACGGCCCTGCCGGACTTCGTCAGCTACCTCAACGGGCAGGGCATCCCCACCGCGCAGCTCAAGACGCTGGATGACGGCACGACCGGCAAGCACACGGTGGCCACGCTGCGCCACGGCCTGCGCAGCTGCTTCGCGGCCA
>NZ_JABUMS010000085.1:0-427 GCF_013336705.1 Myxococcus sp. CA051A
TCTGGAGCACGGCCGATGCGACCCTCGCCGTGTCGTACTTCAGCAGCTTCGGTGGTACCTGGCAGAACTCGGGAGTGGCATTCAACAGTGGCTACTCCAGCTTCCCCATCTTCTCCGCATCCCAACCCGCCCATACCGTGGTGGCTGGTAACCGGTATGTGATTGGCTTCGCTACGCGCGACCCCATCCAGTCCAACCTGGTCTTTGGCTTCCGCGTCCGCTACTTCCTGCCGTAAGGCGCCCCGTCACGGAGTCCCGGCGCCCGCCCCTGTCTCCCTGGGGCGGAGCGCCTCGTGAACCGGACTCCCACGAAGTGTGCCCCTTCCGAGTGAGCTCTCGCGCCGCGCGCGACAAAATCACACACACAAACATTTCGTCTGTGGACAGGCAGTGCTCAAGTTGAGCGCGTCCATCACGTGTGGCGCGG
>NZ_JABUMS010000086.1:0-424 GCF_013336705.1 Myxococcus sp. CA051A
ATCAACCGATGCGCCGATGTCGTCGCCACGGTACCGTTGGTGAAAGCCGCCGCACTGACCGTGCCTTCATTGTAAAAGGCCGTGAACACGTTGCGGGTCAGCTGCAGCCGATCGCCATCAGCCACCGAGAAGTCATTGATGATGTCGACGTTGCCGGCTCCCAGGGCACTGTCGAACCGGAAAAGGTCCGAAGCCGTACCGCCGGTGAGCCAATCGCTGCCATTGCCGCCGACAAGAAGATCGTGGCCGGCGCCGCCAAACAGCGAGTCACCGCTGTCGAGACCAAACAGGTCGTCGTTGCCGGCATTGCCGAACAGCTCGTTGTAGCCGCCAGTGCCGGTCAGCGTGTCGGCATAGGCCGAGCCGCCGAGGCCCTCGATCGAGATGTACACGTCGCCCTGCGCATCGCCCTTATTGGCCGCCG
>NZ_JABUMS010000087.1:0-414 GCF_013336705.1 Myxococcus sp. CA051A
GGTGGACGATCTCGTGGATGGCGCTGGCGTGGTGCGCATTCGCAAGGTGTGGCTGTGAGTCGCGACCTTGCGGCGGAACTGGCGGCGGTGCTGGAGGCGGCGGGCCTCGGACTAGTGCGTCCTCCCGCTCCAGGAGCCAACCTCTTCACAGCCCCCATGCCCGAGGCAGATGGCGGGGTGCCGGACAGGGCTGTGGCGTTGATGGTGACGAGTGGCGCTGAGCCGCTTCCCTACCTGGGATCTGGGCAAGCTATTTGCTTGGCCCCCGGCTGTCAGATTCGCATTCGCTCGGAGCCCGAGGATTTCCAAAGGGGGCAGGCGCTGGCGTTTGCAATATCTAAGCTGGTTCGATTGACCACTGCCGTCACGGGAGTAGTCATTCGGTCTGAAGAGAGTTTCCCCAGATATCTTGGT
>NZ_JABUMS010000088.1:0-414 GCF_013336705.1 Myxococcus sp. CA051A
GCCGCTGACGTATTCGTGCACGGACTTCTTCCACGCCAACGCGCCCACGGGCCTGGGCTTCGTGACGGTGCTGTCCATGAACCTGGACGCGGAAGCGGCCAATGCGGCGCCGCGCCGCACCAGCGTGGTGACGTCGCCGGGTGAGGTCTACGCGTCGAAGGACTCGCTCTACATGGCCACCGGCCATTGGTGGTGGTGGCCGGAGGTGGGGCAGTCGGACTTCACGTACCTGCACAAGTTCGACATCCGCGAGCCGGGCAAGGCCACCTACGTGGGCAGCGGCACCATGGAAGGCCACATCGCCAACCAGTTCTCCCTGGACGAGCACGAGGGCGTGCTGCGCGTCGCCACCACCGTGAGCACCCGGACCGTGGACCTGCAGAACCAGAACTGGTGGCGCTTCGACACCGTCAG
>NZ_JABUMS010000008.1:0-12102 GCF_013336705.1 Myxococcus sp. CA051A
GGCCCAAGGGCGTCATGGTGCCTCACCGCACCGCCGCCAACTTCTTCGCGGCCATGGATGACCGCCTGGGCACCTCTCCCGGCACGTGGCTCGCCGTCACCTCCATCTCCTTCGACATCTCCGTCCTGGAGCTGCTCTGGACGCTCTGCCGAGGCTTCCACGTCGTCCTCCATGACGAGCGCGCCGCCTCTCGCCTTGGCACCGCGCTGACGCTGCCCGAGGTCCTCCGCCGCCACCCCGTCTCCCATCTCCAGTGCACGCCGTCCTTCGCTCGCGCCAGGGTGCTCGCCGCGGACTCCGTCGCCGCGCTCTCCTCCCTCCGCTACCTCCTCGTCGGCGGTGAGGCCCTCCCCGGCCCTCTCGCATCCCAGCTTCGCGCCGCGCTCCCTCGCTCCACCCTGCTCAACATGTACGGCCCGACGGAGACCACCGTCTGGTCCTCGTCTCACCCGTCCTCGCTCTCCGACGAAGGGGCTTCCACCCTTTCCATCGGGACGCCTCTCGCCAACAACCGTCTCTTCGTCCTCGACGCCTCCGGTCAGCCCTGCCCCATCGGCTCGCCCGGCGAGCTCTTCATCGCTGGTGAGGGTGTCGTGCGCGGCTACTTCGGCCGCCCCGACCTCACCGCCGAGCGCTTCCTCCCCGACGCCTTCTCCGGCATCCCTGGCGCGCGCCTCTACCGCACCGGTGACCTTGCTCGCTGGCGCCCCGACGGCTCGCTCGACTTCCTCGGCCGCGCCGACTTCCAGGTGAAGCTGCGCGGCTTCCGCATCGAACTGGGCGAAGTCGAAGCCGTCCTCTCACGCCACACCTCCGTCCTCCAGGCCGTCGCGGGCGTCCACCTCGATGCCTCCGGTGATGGACGCCTCGTCGCCTGGCTCGTCCCCCAGGCCGGCGTCTCGCTCGACGCCTCCGCCCTCCGCGACTTCGCCCAACGGCACCTGCCCGAGCACATGGTGCCGGCCCTCTTCGTCGCCCTGCCCGCGCTGCCGCTCACTCCCAATGGCAAGGTCGACCGCAAGGCCCTCCCCGCGCCGCAGAGCCGGGGTCCACAGCCCGCCGTCGCCGACGACTCCGAGCCGCGGACGCCCCAGGAGAAGGTCCTCGCCGCCATCTGGTCCGACGCCCTGCGCGTGCCGCGCGTCACGCGCCATGACAACTTCTTCGCGCTGGGTGGCGACTCCATCGTCTCCATCCAGATTGTCTCCCGCGCACGCAACGCGGGCGTCCAGCTCACCACCCAGCAGCTCTTCCAACACCCGACGCTGGAAGCCCTGGCCCGAGTGGTACAGCTCCAGGGCGGCGCCTGGGCCGAGCAGTCGGACGCCGCGCTGCTCGCGCTCACCCTGCGCGCGTCGGCGGACTCGACGGGTCCTGAGTCCACGGATGTCGTCCTGAGCCGGTTGAAGCAGGCCATCGCCGACCGTCTCGTCACAGCGGGCACTCCGGTGGAGGACCTCTATCCGTTGTCGCCCTTGCAGCAGGGCATGCTCTTCCACACCCTCGCGGCGCCGGGCTCCGGCGTCTACGTCACCCAGTTGACGTGGACCTTCGGTGACGCCCTGGACCTGGGTGCGTTCCGGCGCACCTGGGAGGCTGTCATCCAGCGACAGCCCCTGCTGCGCACGTCCTTCCTCACGGGTGGCTCACAGGAGCCCCTTCAGCTCGTCCACCCCGGTGCTGCCCTGCCCTGGGAGGAACTCGACTGGCGCGGAGTGGAGGAAGCAGAGCAGCAGTCCCGCTTCCAGGCCCTCCTCTCCGAGGACCGCGCTCGTGGGTTCGACCTGCGCACGCCACCGCTGCTGCGACTGACGGTCATCCGCACCGATGAGCACGCCTGGCGCGCTCTCGGGACCATGCATCACATGCTGATGGATGGCTGGAGCATGGGCCTCCTCTTCCAGGACCTCTTCGCCACCTACGAGCAGGTTCGCGCGGGACTGGTGTGGATCCGGCGTGAAGCGACGACCTTCCGCGACTACATCACCTGGCTCGAACGCCAGCCGATGGAGCCCGCGGAGCGCTACTGGCGAAAGACGCTGCGTGGCTTCACCGCGCCCACGCCCCTGCCGGGTGCGCTTCCCCGAAGCCCGGACTCGGTGCTCCAGCGTCAGCGACTCCAGCTCCACCTTCCCGCGCAGACCACCACCGACCTCCAGGCCTTCGTCCGCCAGCACCACCTCACCCTCAATGCACTGGTCCAGGCCGCGTGGACGCTGGTGCTCTCACGTCACACCGGTGAGAAGGACATCCTCTTCGGCGCCACCACCTCAGGTCGCTCCGCCGATGTCTCCGGCATCGACCGCGCCATCGGGCTCTTCATCAACACCGTGCCCGTCCGCGTCTTCGTCGACGACGACACCACCACGCTCTCCTGGCTCCAGCAGCTCCACACCCAGCAACTGGAACTGCGCCAGTTCGAGCACACGTCCCTCGTGCGGCTGCACGGGTGGAGCGACGTGCCGCGTGGCACGCCCCTCTTCGAATCCCTCTTCATCGTCGAGAACTTCCCTGTCGATGCCGCCGTCAACACGGCCGGAGAAGCGCTGGGCATCCGCGACTTCACCATCCTCGACCAGACGGACACGCCGCTGGAGGCGTACGTCATTCCCGGGGACTCGCTGGAGCTGCGTCTCTTGTTCGACGCCGCGCGCTTCGAGCCATCCATCCCCGAGCGCCTCCTGCACCACTGGGGCGTGGCGCTCCAGGCGCTGATGGCTGCCCCGGAGGCACGCATCGCCTCCATCTCCCTGCTGACGGGAGAGGAACTCGAGCAGGTCCTTCTCTCCTTCAACAGCAAGGCCCTCCCCGCGCCGGCTCGGGGCGATTCTGTCCTTCGTTACACCGCGCCGCGCTCACGGACGGAGGAGCAGCTCGCGCGGTTGTTCGAGCAGGTGCTGGACGTGGCGCACGTCGGGGCCGAGGACAGCTTCTTCGCGCTCGGCGGCCACTCCCTGCTCGCCACGCAGATCGTCTCACGCATCCACTCCGTGCTGGGGGTGGAGCTCCCGCTGCGCGTCCTCTTCGAGTCGCCCACCGTCGCGCAGCTCGCACGCCGGCTCGAGTCCTCGACTCATGCGGTGGAGCGCCACTCCCCGCCGCTTCAGCCCGTCTCTCGCTCGGGCGAGCTGCCCCTGTCCTTCGCCCAGCAGCGCCTGTGGTTCCTCGACAAGCTGGAGCCGGACAGCCCGTTCTACAACATGCCCGTGGGTCTCCGGCTGGAAGGGACACTCGACGTCCCCGCGCTGGAGCACGCCTTCACCGAGTTGGTGCGCCGCCACGAGGTGCTCCGCACCACCTTCCGCGAGGGTCCACTTCAAATCATCCATCCAGCGGCCCCGGTTCCGCTGCTTCGCGTGGACCTCTCCGCGCTCCCCGTCGATGAAGGTGAAGCGGAAGCCCGGCGCCTTGCTCGCGAAGAGGCGCGGCGTCCCTTCGACCTCACTCGTGGGCCGCTGCTGCGCGCCACGCTGCTCCGTCTTTCCGAGTCGCGGCACGTCCTGCTGCTCACCCTGCATCACATCGTCTCGGACGGCTGGTCCGTCGATGTGCTGGTTCGCGAGTCCGCCGCGCTCTATGCCGCGTTCCGCGCGGGACACACCTCTCCGCTGCCCGAGCTGTCCATCCAGTACGCGGACTACGCTGCGTGGCAGCGCGGCTGGCTCCAGGGCGAGGCGCTCGACGCGCAGCTCTCCTGGTGGCGGGAGCACCTCCAGGGTGCGCCCCGCTTCCTCGAACTCCCCACGGACTTCCCCCGGCCCGCCATCCAGGGCTTCCAGGGCGCCACCCTCACCCGCACGCTGCCTCGCGCGCTGGCAACGGCGCTCCAGGCACTCTCTCTCCGTGAGGGCACCACCCTCTTCATGGCGCTGCTGGCCGGCTTCGACCTCGTCCTCTCGCGGTACTCGGGGCAGGCGGACATCGTCGTCGGCACGGACATCGCCAACCGCAACCGCGTGGAGACGGAGGGCCTCATCGGCTTCTTCGTGAACCAACTCGCCCTGCGCGCGCGAACCACGCCGGGGATGACCTTCCGCGAGCTGCTCGCCCAGGTGCGCGACGTCACGCTGGGCGCCCACTCGCACCAGGACCTGCCGTTCGAGGAGCTGGTCAAGGCCCTCAACCCCGAGCGCAGCCTCGGCCATACGCCCCTGTTCCAGGTGAAGCTGGTGCTGCAGAACCAGCCTGCCGCTGCGCTGGAGGTGCCCGGCCTCACGCTGCGCCCCGAGTTCTCGGAGTCCGGCACCTCGCGCCTGGACCTCACCCTCGCCATCGTCGAGACGGAGGCCGGGCTGGAGTGCACCTGCGAGTACCGCACGGACCTCTTCGAGGCCGCCACCATCGATGGGCTCGTGCGTCACCTCGGCGTGGTGCTGGAGGCCGCGGCGGCGAACCCCGGCACGCCCATCTCCGACCTGCCCCTCATGGCCCAGGCGGAGCAGCGCCAGCTCCTGGTCGACTGGAACGCATCCGCGCGCGACTTCCCGCGTGACGTCGGCGCGCACCAGCTCTTCCAGGCGCAGGCCACTCGCACCCCGGACGCCATCGCCGTGCGCTTCGAGGGCCAGCAGCTGTCCTACGCGCGGCTCGACGCCCGCGCCAACCAGCTCGCGCACCACCTGCGGGGCCTCGGCGTCCGCGAGGATGTGCCCGTCGCCCTCTGCGTGGAGCGCTCGCTCGACACCGCCGTCGCCATCCTCGGCATCCTCAAGGCGGGCGGAGCCTACGTCCCGCTCGACCCCAGCTATCCCGTCGAGCGCCTCACCTTCATGCTGCGCGACTGCGCGGCGCCCGTCCTCGTTACGACCGAGGCCATCGCCGACGACCTCCCGGCGGGGAGCGAGCAGTTCGTCCTGCTCGACGCCGAGGCGGGCCTCATCGCCGCACAGCCCACCCACGCGCCCGAGTCCGCCACCACCGCCGACAACCTCGCGTACATCATCTACACCTCCGGCAGCACCGGCAGGCCCAAGGGCACGCTCCTGCAGCACCGGGGCCTGTGCAACACGGCCCTCCAGACAGGCCGTGCCATGGGGCTCGGCACTGGAAGCCGCGTCCTCCAGTTCTTCTCCGCTGGCTTCGATGCATCGGTCTGGGAGTTCTTCGGCGCGTTGCTCTCGGGTGCCACCCTCGTGCTGGCGCCGCGTGAGCGACTCCTGCCCGGAGCACCCCTGCGTGCGCTGGCCCGGGATGAGTCCATCACCGCGGTGACGCTCACCCCCTCGGTCCTCGCGCAACTGTCGCCCGAGGACTTCCCTTCGTTGGAGACGCTCGTCTCCGCGGGCGAGGCGTGCACGCCGGAGCTGGTGCGTCGCTGGGCACCGCACGTGCGCTTCCTCAACGCGTACGGCCCCACCGAAACCACCGTCTGCGCGTCCATCACCGAGCCGCTGACGGCCGGACAGGTCCTCACCATCGGTCGCCCCTGGGCCAACCTCCAGGTGTACGTACTGGACGCTTCGCTGCGCCCACAGCCCGTCGGCGTACCCGGCGAGCTGTGCGTGGGTGGCGTCGGTCTGGCGCGAGGCTACCTGGGACAGCCCGCGCTCACCGCCGAGCGCTTCATCCCGGATGCGCTCACCGGAGTGCCCGGGGCGCGGCTCTACCGCACCGGAGACCGGGCGCGGTGGCGAGCCGATGGAACGCTCGAATACCTGGGCCGCCTCGACTCGCAGGTGAAGCTGCGCGGCTTCCGCATCGAGCTGGGTGAGGTCGAGTCCGTCCTCTCTCGGCTCCCCTCCGTGCGCGAGGCCGTCGCCGTCGTGCGCGAGGATGCTCCCGGCCTCACCCGACTGGTGGCCTACGTCGTGGCCGAGGAGGACGAGTCGGTCGACCCGGCCTCGCTGCGCGCGGCGCTCAAGGAGCGGCTGCCCGAGCACATGGTGCCCTCCGCCATCGCCGTCCTGCCCGCGCTGCCGCTCACGGCCCACGGGAAGGTGGACCGCAACGCCCTGCCTCCGCCCGAAGGCACGGGCGAGACCGAGGTCCGGGAGTACGTCGCGCCCCGAGGTGAGACGGAGTCGCGGCTCGCCACGCTGTGGCAGGAGTTGCTGCACGTCGAGCGCGTCGGCGTCCATGACGACTTCTTCGAGCTGGGCGGCCACTCACTGCTGGCCACCCAGGCCCTTTCGCGCGTGCAGGTCGCCTTCGGAGTCGAGCTGCCCCTGCGCGAGCTCTTCGAGGCCCCCACCGTGGCGCGGCTGGCCCTGAGGCTGGACACGCTGGCCCAGGCCGGCGCGAGCACCCTCAAAGCCCCCGCGCTGACTCCCGCGCCGCGCACGGGAGACCTGCCGTTGTCCTTCGCCCAGCAGCGGCTGTGGTTCATCGACCAGCTCGAACCCGGCAGCTCGCTCTACAACATCCCTACGGCCCTGGAGCTGGAGGGGCCGCTAGAGGTCCCCGCGCTGGAGCGCGCCTTCACCGAGCTGCAACGGCGCCACGAGTCCCTGCGCACCACCTTCGGCGCAGTGGACGGAAAGGCCATCCAGCGCATCCACCCGGCCGCGCCGTTCCCGTTGCCCGTGGTGGGGCTGGAGTCGCTCGCGCCCGAGGAGCGGGACCGCGAGATGCGGCGGTTGACGTCGGAAGAGGCCCTGCGCCCGTTCGACCTCGCACGCGGCCCGTTGCTGCGCGCCACGCTGTTGCGGCGGGCCACGACTTCGCACGTGCTGCTCGTCACCTTGCACCACGGCGTCGCCGACGCGTGGTCCATGAGCGTCCTCGTGCGCGAGCTGGTCGCCCTGTACGCGGCCTTCCGCGAGGGCCTTCCGTCTCCCCTGTCGGAGCTGGCCGTGCAGTACGCGGACTTCGCCGTGTGGCAGCGCGGTTGGTTGCGAGACGCGGCCCTGGAGGAGCAACTCGCGTGGTGGCGTGACGCACTGGCCGGCGCGCCCCCCTTGTTGGAGCTGCCCACCGACAGGCCCCGTGCCGCACTGGCCTCACGCGAGGCGGCGCTCCACCCTGTCTCCCTCGGAGCCGAGCTGTCCGAGTCCATCAAGGCGCTCTCCCAGCGCCATGGCGCCACGCCCTTCATGACGCTGCTGACGGCGTTCCAGCTCCTGCTCGCGCGCTACTCCGGGCAGGACGATGTCGTCGTCGGCTCGCCCATCGCGGGACGCAACCGCGCCGAGACGGAGGACCTCATCGGCTTCTTCGTCAACACCCTGGTGCTGCGCGCCCGGGTGGCCCCGCGCGTGACGTTCTCCGAGCTGCTGACCCAGGTGAAGCACTCCACCCTCGGCGCGTTCGAGCACCAGGACGTGCCCTTCGAGAAGCTCGTGGAGGAGCTGCAGCCTCAGCGCAGCCTCGGCTTCTCTCCGCTCTTCCAGGTCACCTTCTCGCTGCTCAACGCGCCCACCGGCGACCTGGAGCTTCCCGGCCTGAGCCTGCGCCCGCTCACGCCGACGGGGCTGCTCGCCAAGTTCGACCTGGACCTCACCCTCTCCGAGTTCCCCACGGGCTTCGAGGGCGCGCTCCAGTTCTCCACCGCGCTCTTCGACACGGCCACCGCCGCGCGGATGG
Organism: Myxococcus sp. CA051A; assembly: GCF_013336705.1. Taxonomy (NCBI): domain Bacteria; kingdom Pseudomonadati; phylum Myxococcota; class Myxococcia; order Myxococcales; family Myxococcaceae; genus Myxococcus; species Myxococcus sp. CA051A. The sequence continues at coordinate 7,522 of NZ_JABUMS010000008.1, forward strand.
CGACGCACTTCCTCACCTTGCTCCGCGCCGCCGTGGCCCAGCCGGAGGTGCCTGTCTCCTCCCTGCCGCTCATGGACGCCGCCGAGCGGCAGCGCCTCCTCGTCGAGTGGAACAACACCGGCATCGACTTCCCGCTCGACAGCCCCGTCCATCGACAGGTCTCCGTGTGGGCCGGGCTCATGCCGCACGCCACCGCGGTCATCTCGGACGATGGCACCCTCTCCTTCTCCCAGCTCGAGGCCCGCGCCAGCCGTCTCGCCGCCCGGCTCCTCCAGACAGGTGTCCGTCCGGGCTCCCTCGTCGCCGTCTTCATGGAGCGCTCACTCGAGCTGCCCGTCGCCCTGCTCGCCATCCTCAAGGCGGGCGCCGCGTGGCTCCCGTTGGACCCGGCCTATCCCCGTGAGCGACTGGCCTTCATGCTCCAGGACGCCGCGCCCCCGGTGCTCCTCACCCAGCCCCACCTCCGGGCGACATTGCCCGAGGGCCCCACCGTCATCTCCCTCGACCCGCAGTGGGGCGCGCACGGGGATGACGGCGAGAGACGCTTCGACACCGAGGTGGCCGTGGCTCCCTCCAGCCCGGCGTACCTCATCTACACCTCCGGGTCCTCAGGCCAGCCCAAGGCCACGCTCGTCTCGCATCAGGCCCTCGCCAACCACATGGCGTGGTTGCTCTCCGCCTTCCCGCTCCTGCCCGGCGACAGGGTCCTCCTCAAGACACCGCTCAGCTTCGACGCCTCCGTCTGGGAAATCTGGGCGCCGCTCCTCGCGGGACTTCCCCTGGTCCTCGCTCCCGCCGACGCTCACCGCGACCCGGCCGCGCTCCTGGCCAGTGTCCTGAAACACCGCGTCTCCGTCCTCCAGCTCGTCCCCTCCCTGCTGCGCTTCCTCCTCGACGAGGAAGGGCTCACGAGCGCGGCTTCCCACCTCCGCTTCCTCTTCTGCGGCGGCGAAGCCCTGCCCTCCGAACTCGCGCGCCGCCTCCACGCCACGCTCCCCAGGGCCCTGCTCGTCAACCTCTACGGCCCCACCGAAGTCACCATCGACTCGACGTTCGCCCTCGCCTCACCGTCGGAGTCTCGCGCGGCCATTCCCATCGGCAGGCCGGTCTCCAACACGCGGGCCTACGTCCTCGACGCGCTCCTCGATCCCGTCCCCACGGGGGTCCCGGGCGAGCTGTTCCTCGCCGGTGCCCAGCTCTCGCTCGGCTACCTCCACCGCCCGCACCTCACCGCGGAGCGTTTCATCCCGGACCCGTTCGGCACCGAGCCTGGCGCGCGCATCTACCGCACCGGCGACAAGGTGCGCTGGCTCGCTGACGGCACCCTGGAGTACCTCGGGCGCCTCGACTTCCAGGTGAAGCTGCGCGGCCAGCGCATCGAGCTGGGTGAAGTCGAAGCCGCGCTCCTCGCGCACGCCGACGTTCGTGAAGCCGTCGCGCTGGTTCGCGAGGACTCGCCGGGCAACCAGCACCTCGTGGGCTACGTCGTCGCCAGCGAGACGGTGGACGTCGCGGCCCTGCGCACGTTCCTCCTGGCGCGGCTGCCCGAGTACATGGTGCCCGCCGTCCTGGTACCGCTGGAGGCCCTGCCCCTCACGGCCAACGGCAAGCTCGACCGGAGCGCCCTGCCGGCCCCCGACGCTGTTCTCACCGACACCTACGTCGCGCCTCGCACCGACACCGAGCGCACGCTGGCCGCCCTCATGGCGGAGTTGCTGCGCATCGAGCGCGTCGGCGCCGAGGACTCCTTCTTCGCGCTCGGCGGTCACTCACTGCTCGCTACCCAGCTCGCCTCGCGCATCCGCGCGGCCTTCCAGGTCGAGCTGCCCCTCCGAGCCCTCTTCGAGGCTCCCACTGTCGCGTCCCTCGCGGCGCGCATCGACGCGAGTTCGCGTGGAGGCATCTCGAAGGCGCCTCCCCTGACGCCCATGCCTCGCACCGAGGCCTTGCCGCTGTCCTTCGCACAGCAGCGACTGTGGTTCATCGACCAGCTCGAGCCGGGGAGCTCCCTCTACAACATCCCCATCGCCCTGCGCCTCGAAGGCACCCTGGACGTCGCCGCCCTCGAGCGCGCGGTCTCCGAGGTCGTCGCACGACATGAAGTGCTGCGCACCACCTTCACGGCCTCCGTCGATGGGCAGCCCCTCCAGCGAGTCCGCGCGGCTGCTCCCGTCACCATTCCGTGCATCGACCTCCGTCACCTCGACCCGACCTCCCGTTCCTTCGAGGAGCGGAGCCTTGCCCTGGAGGAGTCCGCTCGCCCGTTCGACCTGACCTCGGACTCCCTCTTCCGCCTCTGCCTCGTCCAACTGGAGGAGCACGCGCACCTGCTGCTCTTCACCGTCCACCACATCGTCTCGGATGGCTGGTCCACCGGGGTGCTGGTGCGCGAGCTGGGCGCGCTCTATGCGGCGCACCTGTCCGGCGTGCCTGCCGCACTGCCTCCTCTGCTCGTGCAGTACGCCGACTTCGCGGCCTGGCAGCGCGGCTGGCTGCGCGACGAGGCGCTGCGCACGGAGCTGGACTTCTGGAAGAAGCACCTCCAGGGGGCTCCGGCGCTGCTGGAGCTGCCCACCGACAGGCCGCGTCCCGCGGTTCAATCGCGCACGGCCTCGTCCCATCCGCTCTCCCTCGGCGCGCGGCTCTCCGAGGCCGTCAAGGCGCTCTCCCAACGTGAAGGCGCCACACCCTTCATGACGTTGCTGGCGGCCTTCCAACTCCTGCTCTCGCGATACTCCGGGCAGGACGACCTCACCGTCGGCTCGCCCATCGCCGGCCGCAACCACGCGGAGACCGAGCCCCTCATCGGCTTCTTCGTCAACACGCTCGTGATCCGCGCGCGCATCGACTCGCGGGCCTCCTTCCGAGTGCTCCTCGCCCAGGTGCGCGCCTCCATGCTGGAGGCGTACGAGCACCAGGACGTGCCCTTCGAGAAGCTCGTCGAGGAGCTGCAGCCCGAGCGCAGCCTGGGCTTCTCTCCCCTGTTCCAGGTCTTCTTCTCGCTCCTGAACACACCCATGGGGGACCTGGAGCTGCCCGGCCTGCGCGTCCTTCCCGTCGACTTCGACAACGCCGTCGCGAAGTTCGACCTCGACCTCTCCCTCAGCGAGACGCCATCGGGCTTCCAGGGCTCGCTCCAGTTCTCCACGGCCCTGTTCGATGCGGCGACCATCTCTCGACTGGCGTCCCACTTCCTCACGCTGCTCCGCGCGGCGGTGGAACAGCCGGATGCCCCCGTCGCGTCCCTTCCGCTCATGGACGAGGCCGAGCAGCACCGCGTCCTCGTGGAGTGGAACAACACACGCGCGGACTTCCCCGCTCACACCACCGTCCACGCCCTCTTCGAGGAGACCGTCGCTCGTTCTCCCGACGCGCTCGCCGTGTCCATGGGCGACGCTCAGCTCACCTTCCGTGAGCTGGACGCACGCGCCAATCAGCTCGCCCACGCGCTGCGCGACCTGGGTGTCGGGCGAGGCTCACGGGTGGGCCTGTACTTCCGCCGCGCACCCGACATGGTCGTGGCCCTCTGGGCAACCCTCAAGGCCGGTGCCGCCTACCTCCCTCTCGACCCGGCCCTGCCCGACTCTCGTATCGCCTTCCTCCTGGACGACACCCACGTCTCCATCGTCCTCACCGAGTCGGTGCTCGCGGACGCGCTGCCCGCGAGCGCGCTCAATGTCCTCCGCGTCGACGACGACTGGGACGTCACGGCGGGCAAGCAGCCCACGACGGCGCCAGCACCCCTGGCCACCGCCGACGACCTCGCCTACCTCATCTACACCTCCGGCAGCACCGGCCTCCCCAAGGGCGTCATGGTGGAGCACCGGGGCGTCGTGAACTACCTCACCTGGGCCCTGCGCGCATACCGCATCGCAGAGGGCTCCGGCTCACCGGTCCACTCGCCTCTCTCCTTCGACCTGACCGTCACCAGCCTCATCGCTCCGCTCATCGCGGGGAGACCCGTGGTGCTCGTTCCCGAAGAGGCGGGCGTGGAGGGGCTGGGTGAAGCCCTGCACGAGGGCAGCGACTTCAGCCTCGTGAAGCTGACTCCCACGCACCTGCAACTGCTCGCCTCCCAGCTCACGCCGGGCGAGGCGGCCGGTCGCACCCGAGCCTTTGTCATCGGTGGAGAGGCCCTGACCGCAGAGGGCGTGGCCTTCTGGCGCAAGCACGCTCCGGACACCCTGCTCATCAACGAATACGGTCCCACGGAGACGGTGGTCGGCTGCAGCGTCCACACCGTGGCCCCTGGAGACGCGACGAGTGGCTCCATCTCCATCGGCCGTCCCATCGCCAACACCCGCCTGTACGTCCTGGATGCCCACCTGCGCCCCGTTCCAGTGGGAGTCGTGGGTGAGCTGTTCATCGGCGGCGCGGGCGTGGCGCGCGGCTACTGGCGGCGTCCCGCGTTGACCGCGGAGCGCTTCATCCCTGATGCCTTCAGCACGCAGCCCGGAGCCCGGATGTACCGGACGGGCGACCGCGTCCGCTGGGGCGCCGACGGACGGCTGGAGTACCTGGGCCGCGCCGACTTCCAGGTGAAGGTGCGTGGCTACCGCATCGAACTGGGAGAGATTGAAT
>NZ_JABUMS010000008.1:12202-369902 GCF_013336705.1 Myxococcus sp. CA051A
GGAGCCCGGATGTACCGGACGGGCGACCGCGTCCGCTGGGGCGCCGACGGACGGCTGGAGTACCTGGGCCGCGCCGACTTCCAGGTGAAGGTGCGTGGCTACCGCATCGAACTGGGAGAGATTGAATCCGCGCTGCGGACGCATGCCTCTGTCGGCGACGCGGTGGTGGTGGTGCGCGAGGACGGCCCCTCGGGCGCACGGCTCGTGGCCTATGTCGCGCCGCATGCCGGCGCTTCCCTTCCCGACATCGGCGTGCTGCGGACGCACCTGGGTGAGCGCCTCCCCTCGTACATGGTGCCCTCGGCCATCGTCGCGCTGGAGGCGCTGCCCTTGTCCTCCAACGGCAAGGTCGACCGCGCAGCGCTGCCTTCGCCGGACGCCGTGAGCACCGACTCCTACGTCGCGCCTCGCAACGAGATGGAGGAGGCCCTCGCCACGGTGTGGGCCCAGGTGTTGCGCGTCCCGCGTGTCGGCATCCACGACAACTTCTTCCAGTTGGGCGGCGACTCCATCATCAGCCTCCAGCTCGTCGCGCGCGCCCGTCGTGCCGGTCTGCACTTCGCGCCCCGGCAGCTCTTCCAGTCGCAGACCATCGCCACCCTGGCCCCCGAGGTCTCCCGGCTCCAGGCCACCACCGCTGAGCAAACGCCCGTCGTCGGCCCGGTGCTCCTCACGCCCATCCAGCGCGCGTTCCTCGAGGGCACGAATCCCGAGCCGCACCACTACAACCAGGCGCTGATGCTGCGGCTGCGCGAGCCGGTGGAGCCCTCCGTCCTCGAAGCCGCCCTGCGCAAGCTGGTGGAGCACCACGACGCCCTGCGCATCCGCTTCGTCCAGGTGGACGGCCGGTGGAGCCAGCACGGCACGGGCCTGGAGCACACCCCGTCGCTGCGCCGGGAGGACGTGTCCTCGCTATCCACGGGTGAGCGGACCGCGCGGGTGGAAGCCATCGCCACCGAGGCGCAGAGGTCCTTCGACCTGGGCTCGGCGCCGCTCTTGCGCGCCGTCCACTTCGACTTCGGCCCGGGGGAGTCCGCGCGACTGCTGCTCGTGGCCCACCACCTCGTCGTCGACGCAGTCTCCTGGCGAATCCTCGTCGAAGACCTGGAGACACTCTGCCGTCAGGCCCTGCGTGGCGAGGCGCCCTCGCTCCCGGCAAAGACGACGTCCTTCAAGACGTGGTCCGAGCGCCTGCACACGCATGCCCGGTCCGAGGCGCTCGACGCCGAGCGCGCCTACTGGCTGGACGAGGCCCGCGCGCGCGTCCTCCCGCTGCCCCGAGACAGGGCGGAGGGGCTGAACACCGTCGCCTCCTCGCACACCGTCTCCACGAGTCTCGACGCCGGAGACACGGGCCTGCTGCTGCGTGAGGTGCCCGCGGCATACCGCGCGCGGCTCCAGGACGTGCTGCTGGCCGCGCTGGGCCGTGCCCTGGCCGTGCGCACGGGCCAGTCGCGCTTCCTCGTCGAAGCCGAAGGCCACGGCCGCGAGGACCTCTTCACCGACGTGGACCTGTCACGCACCGTGGGCTGGTTCACCTCTCTCTACCCGGTCCTTCTCCAGGTGGGCGCCGGGGACAGTCCCGGTGACACCGTGCGCTCCACTCGGGACGCGCTGCGCACCCTGTCCGCCAACGGCCTGGGACACGGCCTGCTGCGCCACCTGCGCGAGGACGACACCCATGCGCGGCTGCGCGACCTGCCCGTCCCCGAGGTGTCTCTCAACTATCTGGGCCAGGTGGACTCCACCTCCAGCGACGCCTCGCTGTTCACGTTCGCGCCAGAGGCCCAGGGTCCATCCATCAGCCCGCGTGCGCCGCGCGCGCACCTGCTCGACGTGTCAGCCGTCGTCCAGGGGGGACAACTCCACCTCTCCCTCACGTACAGCCGCGACCTCCACGACGAGGCCACCGCGCTCGCGCTCGTGGAGTCCTTCAAGGATGCGCTGCGCCTGCTCGTCTCCGGCCGCGCCACGTCCGATGCCCTGCGCTACACCCCGGCCGACTTCCCGCTGGCGCGGCTGACGCAGGCGACGCAGGACAGGGTACTCCCACCGGGCTTGCCCGTGGAGGACGTCTACCCGCTGTCCGCTCTCCAGCAGGGCATGCTGTTCCAGTCGCTGATGGCGCCGGGCTCGGGCGTGTACGTCACGCAGTTCGGTTGGACGTTCGGCGCGCGCATCGACCTGGGGCTCTTCCGCCGCGCATGGGAGACGGTGGTGGAGCGCCATGCGCCCCTGCGCACCGCGTTCGTCTGGGAAGGGCTGGATGAACCGCTTCAGGTGGTGAGCCCGCGCGTCGCGCTGCCCTGGGAGGAGCTGGACTGGCGCGGCCTGACTCCGGACGAGCAGAAGGCCCGCTTCGATGCCCTCATGGCCTCGGACCGCGTCCGGGGCTTCGACCTGCGCCAGTCGCCCCTGATGCGCCTGACGGTGGTGAAGCTGGATGATGGGTTGCACCGCGTCCTCTGGTCCTCGCATCACCTGCTGATGGACGGCTGGAGCCTCGGCCTCGTCTTCAAGGAACTGTTCGCCTCCTACAACGCCGCCTCCAAGGGCCAGCGTCCCGCGCTGGGGGCCGCTCCCGCGTACCGGGACTTCATCTCCTGGCTACGAGAGGACCCCACCGCGCACAGCGAGGCCCACTGGCGCGAAGCCCTCCAGGGCTTCACCGCGCCGACGCCACTCCCCGGCGCCAGGCTCCCCGACACCAAGGACGCACCGTACGCGCAGGGCGAGCGAGGGCTCCTCTTGAGCGCCGAGACGACCCAGGCGCTGCACGCGTACGCACGCCAGCACCAGCTCACGGCCAACACCGTGCTGCAGGGCGCCTGGGCGCTGGTGCTCGCCCGCTACTCCGGTGAGCGCGATGTCATCTTCGGCACCACCGTCTCCGGCCGCGCCGCCGACGTGCCGGGCATCGAGCACATGGTGGGCCTGTTCATCAACACGCTGCCCTTGCGCAGCCGGCTGGAGCCCGACATGCCGGTGGTGGCGTGGCTCGCTTCGCAACACGCCCAGATGCAGGCGCTGAACCAGCACGAGCACGCCTCACTGGCGCGAATCCAGGCATGGAGCGACGTGCCTCGCGGCCAGCCGCTGTTCCAGAGCCTGTACGTCTTCGAGAACTACCCCGTCGACGACGCCGTCTACTCCGGCGGCAGCGACTTCCAGGTCCGCGACCTCGCCAGCGCCGAACAGTCCGACGTGCCCTTCGTGGCCATCGTCCTGCCCGGCCCTCGGCTGGAGCTGCGCCTCGTCTACGACACGCAGCGCTTCGAGACGCCGGCGCTGGAGCGGGTGCTGCGCCACTGGGCCACGGCCCTGGAGTCCATGCTTGCCCGGCCCCAGGCCCTGCTGTCCTCGCTCTCCCTGGTGACACAGGAGGAGCGCGAGCGAGTGCTGGTGGAGTGGAACCGGACACAGCGCGACTACCCGCGCGAAGCGGGAGTGCATCAGCTTTTCGCCGAGCAGGCGGCGCGCACACCGGACGCCATCGCCGTCGAGTCCACGACGGGCATGCTCACCTACCGGGAGCTCGACGAGCGCTCCAACCAGCTCGCGCACCATCTGCGCACCCTGGGCGTCACGCCGGGGACTCGCGTGGCCCTGTGCCTGGAGCGGAGCCTGGAGCTGCCCGTGGGCCTGCTGGGCATCCTCAAGGCGGGCGCGGCCTTCGTTCCGCTCGACCCCGCCTATCCGGCGGAGCGGCTGTCCGCCATGCTCGCGAGCACGGGTGCGTCCGTCCTCGTGACCCAGGAGCGGCTCGCCGATGAGCTGCCCGCCTACGTCCCGCTCCTCGTCTGCCTCGACTCCGACTGGGAGCAGGTGGCCCTCCAGCCTGTGTCGGCGCTCGACACTCGCGCTGACGCGGACAGCCTCGCGTACGTCATGTTCACCTCGGGCTCCACGGGGCAGCCCAAGGGCGTCGCCATCCCCCACCGAGGCATCACCCGACTGGTGATGAGCGGCGAGTTCATCCACTTTGGCCCCCAGGAGGTCTTCCTCCAGCTCGCGCCCATCTCCTTCGACGCCTCCACGTTGGAAGTCTGGGGCGCGCTGCTCCATGGCGCGCGCCTGGTCCTCTTCCCGCCTCACACGCCCACGCTGGAAGAGCTGGGCGCGGTGCTGGTGCGCCACCGCGTCACCACCCTGTGGTTGACGGCGGCCCTCTTCGAGCAGATGGCCATCCATCAACCCGAGGCCCTGGCCTCCGTGCGACAGGTGCTGGCGGGAGGCGATGTGCTGCCCGTGCGGCGCGTGCGCGAACACCTGTCGCGGATGGCTCCCGACGCGGTGCTCGTCAACGGCTACGGCCCCACGGAGAACACGACGTTCACCGCGTGCCACCGGATGGAGGCAGGCGACGTCATCGGCGCTTCCGTGCCCATTGGCCGCCCCATCTCCAACACCCGCGTCTACGTGTTGGATGAGCGGTTCGAGCCGGTGCTCCCTGGTGCGCCGGGCGAGCTGTTCACGGGAGGAGACGGACTGGCCTGGGGCTACCTGGGCCGTCCGGACCTCACGGCCGAGCGCTTCGTGCCCCATCCGTTCAATGCGGGCGAGCGCCTCTACCGCACGGGCGACAAGGTGCGCTGGAGCGACGACGGCACGCTGGAGTTCCTCGGCCGCACGGACTTCCAGGTCAAGGTGCGCGGCTTCCGAATCGAGCCGGGCGAGGTGGAGAGCGTCCTGCGGCTGCACGCCAGCGTGAGCGAGGCCGTCGTCGTGGTGCGCGAGGATGCGCCCGGCGACAAGCGACTGGTGGCCTATGTCGTGGCGCCCGACGCCGACATGGCGGGGCTGAAGGACTTCCTGCGCCAGAAGCTGCCCGAGTACATGGTGCCCTCGGCCCTGGTGTGCCTGGAGTCCCTGCCGCTGACTCCGAACGGCAAGGTGGACCGCAATGCCCTGCCGGCACCGGAGCTGGAGGGCTCGGGCGCTGACGCCTTCATGGTGCCTGTCGGTGCCACCGAAGTGGCGCTGGCCAGCATCTTCTCCGACGTGCTGGGCGTCCCGCGCGTGGGGAGGAATGACGACTTCTTCGAGCTGGGCGGACACTCGCTCCTCGCCACCCAGGTCGTCTCGCGCATCCGGGCGACGTTCGACCTGGAGCTGGCCCTGCGTGAGCTGTTCGAGTCCCCGACGCTCTCCGCGCTGGCCGGGCAGGTGGACGCCCTGCGCCTGGAACGGCGAGGCCTGGGCCTGCCCCCGCTCGTGCCCGTGCCGCGCACGGACGCGCTGCCGCTGTCCTTCGCTCAGCAGCGCCTGTGGTTCATCGACCAGTTGGAGCCGGCCAGCGCCCTGTACAACATGCCCTCCGCGCTCCGGCTGGTGGGCGACCTGGACGTGGCCGCGCTGGAGCACTCCATCTCCGACGTGGTGGAGCGCCACGAGGCGCTGCGCACCACCTTCGCCTCGCGCGAAGGGGAGCCCGTGCAGCACATCCATCCGGCCGCGCCCGTGACGCTGCCGGTGGTGGACCTGAGCACCCTGCCCTCGGCCGAGCGCGAGGCCGAGGTGCTCCGCCTCGCCCGCGAAGAGGCCCTGACCCCCTTCGACCTCGCCACGGGTCCGCTCTTCCGAGTCACACTGCTGCGAGTGGAAGCGCGGGAGCATGTGCTGCTCTCGACGATGCACCACATCGTCTCCGACGGCTGGTCCACGGGCGTGCTGGTGCGAGAGCTGGGCGCCCTCTATGCGGCGCACCTGTCAGGGACACAGGCGGAGCTGCCTCCGCTGCCCGTGCAGTACGCCGACTTCGCGGCCTGGCAGCGGGGCTGGCTGCGCGACGACGCGCTCCGCACGCGCCTGGGCTACTGGAAGCGACAGCTCGAAGGCGCTCCGGCGCTGCTGGAGCTGTCCACCGACAGACCCCGTCCGGCCGTCCAGACGCGCAACGCCGCTCAGCGCGCCGTCGTGCTGTCCACGGACCTCTCCGACGCCATCAAGACCCTGTCGCAGCAGCACGGCGCCACGCCCTTCATGACGTTGCTGGCCGCGTTCCAGGTGCTCCTCGCGCGCTACTCCGGCCAGGACGACATCGTCGTCGGCTCGCCCATCGCCGGGCGCAACCGGGGGGAGACCGAGGGCCTCATCGGCTTCTTCGTCAACACGCTGGCGCTGCGCGCGCGGCTGGAGCCACACGCCTCCTTCGCCTCGCTGCTGAAGCAGGTGAAGCGCACCACGCTGGAGGCCTTCGACCACCAGGACGTGCCCTTCGAGAAGCTCGTCGAGGAGCTGCACCCCGAGCGCAGCCTCAGCTACTCGCCGCTGTTCCAGGTCATGTTCTCCGTGCTGAACACCCCCATGGGCGCGCTGGAGCTGCCCGGGTTGCGGCTGGAGGGACTGGGGGACCACGAGATGCCCCTCAAGTTCGACCTGAACCTCACCCTGACGGAGACGCCAGCGGGCTTCGTGGGCACGCTCGACTACAACGTCGACCTGTTCGACAACGCCACCATGGCGCGGATGGTGGAGCACCTGCTCACCCTGCTCCGCGCGGCCGTGGCGGACCCCGAGCAGTCACTCTCCGCCCTGCCGCTGATGGACGAGGCCGAGCTGCGACGCGTCCTCGGAGAGTGGAACGACACCCAGACCTATGTCCTGGACGCGGACCTGCGGCCGGTCCCCACGGGCGTGCCCGGCGAGCTGTATCTGGGCGACGAGGGTCTGGCGCGCGGCGCCCCGCACCAGCCCCACCTCATCGCCGAGCGGTTCATCCCAAACCCGTTCAGCACCGAGCCCGGTGCCCGCATCTACCGCACCGGCGACAGGGCGCGCTGGCTCGCGAACGGAACCCTCGAGCACCTGGGCCGCTTCGACTTCCAGGTGAAGCTGCGCGGCTTGCGCATCGAGCCAGGTGAAGTCGAAGCCGCGCTCCTGCGACAGCCGGGCGTCCAGGAGGCCGTCGTGCTGGTGCGCGACGACCTGCTGGTCGCCTACGTGGTGCCACGAGCAGAGAGCACGCTGGAGGCCACGGAGCTCCGGCGAGGACTGCTGACCGGACTGCCTGAGCACCTGGTACCCGCGGCCTTCGTGGTGCTGGATGCGCTGCCCCTCACCGCGAACGGCAAGCTGGACCACGAGGCGCTGCCCGCACCGGACATGCAGGCCGACGCGGATGCCGCGTGGATCGCCCCGCGCACGCCCACGGAACAGACGCTGGCGGAGCTGATGGCCGCCATCCTCCGCGTCGAGCAGGTGGGAGCGCAGGACAGCTTCTTCACCCTGGGAGGCCACTCGCTGCTCGCCACCCAGCTCGCCTCTCGCATCCGGGCCGCGTTCCGGGTGGACCTCCCCCTGCGCGCCCTCTTCGAGGACCCCACCGTGGCGGGCCTCGCCGCGCGCATCGACGCCAGCCGAGGGGAGACGACTCCGGAGGTGCCGCCCCTGGTGCCCGTGCCTCGCACGGAGGCGTTGCCGCTCTCCTTCTCCCAGCAGCGCCTGTGGTTCATCGACCAGCTATCCCCGGGCACGCCGCTCTTCAACCTGCCCACGGCGCTTCGCGTGGAGGGCGCACTGGAGGTCGGAGCGCTGGAGCACGCCTTCAACGCCCTGGTGAACCGCCACGAGGTGCTGCGCACGACCTTCGCCATGCGTGACGGTGCGCCGGTGCAGCGCATCCGTCCCGCCTCCCGCTTCAGCATGCCCGTGGTGGACCTGAGCGCGCTGTCCGAAGAGGAGCGACAGTCGCGGACGCAAGCCCTCATCGCGGCGGACGCCCTCGCTTCGTTCGACCTCTCCACGGGGCCGCTCCTTCGCGCCTCGTTGCTGAAGCATGGCGCACAGGCCCATGTGCTCCTGGTGACGATGCACCACATCGTCTCCGACGCGTGGTCCACGGGCGTCCTCGTGCGCGAGCTGGCCACGCTGTACGTGGCTCGGACCACGGGCACTCCGGCCGCGCTGCCTCCGCTGCCCGTGCAGTACGCCGACTACGCGGCATGGCAGCGCACCTGGCTGCGCGGCGACATGCTCCAGCGTCAGCTCGACTTCTGGAAGGAACACCTCTCGGGCACCTCGGGTGTCCTCGAGCTGCCCACGGACAGGCCTCGTCCGGCCGTCCAGTCCCACAAGGGCACCCTGCTCCCTGTCGCGCTGACAGGCGAGCTGAGCGCCTCCGTGCGAGCACTGGCCCAGCGTGAGGGCGCCACGCCCTTCATGGTGCTGCTCGCGGCCTGGCAGCTCGTGCTCGCCCGCTACGCCGGGCAGGACGACGTCTCCGTGGGCTTCCCCATCGCCAACCGCCAGCAAGGGGAGACGGAGGGCCTCATCGGCTTCTTCGTCAACACGCTCGTCCTGCGCTCGCGCATCGACGCGCTCGGCTCCTTCCTCCAGCTCCTCGCCCACGTGCGCGGTGCCACGCTGGCTGCGTACCAGCACCAGGACCTCCCCTTCGAGAAGCTCGTCGAGGAGCTCCAGCCTCAGCGCGACCTCGCTCGCAGCCCGCTCTTCCAGGCCACCCTCACCCTCCAGAACACCCCCGTCGAGGCCATCCAGCTCCCGGGGCTCTCCTTCGCTCCGCTCACCGCGAACATCACCACGTCGCAGTACGAGGTCAGCCTCCTGCTGGAGGAGGGGACGCAGGGCTTCTCCGGCGCCCTCAACTACAACACCGACCTCTTCGATGCGGACACGGTGAAGCGGCTGATGCGCCACTACGCTGTGCTGCTGGAGGCCGTCACCGCCGCGCCGGAGCGCCCGCTGGGCCTCGTGTCGCTGCTGTCCTCCGAGGAGCGGCATCAGGTCCTGGCGCTGTGGAACGCCGCCGCCGCGGAGTACCCGCGTGACGCGGCCATCCATCAACTCTTCGCCCGACAGGCCGCGCTCACTCCGGACGCCGTCGCCGTCGAGTCCAAGGACGCGAGCATCACGTACGCGCAGCTCGACGCGCGCGCGAACCGGCTCGCCCATCATCTCCGCGGACTGGGCGTTCAGCCCGGCAGCCGCGTCGCCGTGCACCTGAAGCGCTCCGTGGACCTGGTGGTCGCGCTGCTCGGCACCCTCAAGGCGGGAGCCGCGTACGTCCCACTGGATGCCACCTGGCCGACCGAGCGCATGGCGTGGGTCCTGCGCCAGTCTTCCTCCGCCGTCCTGTTGACGGAGTCGTCGGTGGCGGACGAGCTGCCGGAGCTGGGCGTCGTGCTCGTCGTCATGGACGAAGAGGCCGCGCATATCGCCCGCCAGCCAGACTCGGCCCCAGAGGTGCCCGCGAGCGCGGACGCCCTGGCCTACGTCATGTTCACCTCGGGGAGTACCGGCGAGCCCAAGGGCGTCTGCGTGCCGCACCGGGGCGTCGTCCGACTCGTGCAGCCTCACGGTGCCATCCGCTTCGGGCCCAACGAGGTCTGGCTCCAGGCGGCCCCCGTCGCCTTCGATGCCTCCACGCTCGAACTCTGGGGCGCGGTGCTTCACGGCGCCCGGCTCGTCCTCGCGCCTCCTGGAGCGCTGTCTCTTGAGGAGCTGGGAGCGCTGCTCGCGCGTCACCGCATCTCCTCGCTCTGGCTCACCGCTGCCCTCTACGAGCAGATGGTGACGTATCAGCCCCAGGCGCTGACCGGCGTCTCCCAGGTGCTCGCGGGTGGAGACGTGCTGCCCGCGCGGCGCGTGCGCGAACACCTCGCGCTGCTGCCTCCGAGCGGCGTCCTCATCAACGGCTACGGCCCCACCGAGAACACCACATTCTCCGCCACACATGCCCTGCGCGCGGGTGATGCGGTGGGCGACTCGGTCCCCATCGGCGGGCCGGTGCCTCACTCCTCCACCTTCGTGTTGGACGGCTCATTCCAGCCGGTGCCTCCCGGAGTGACGGGCGAGCTGTACGTCGGAGGCGACGGCCTCGCCTGGGGCTACCTCGGGCGGCCGGACCTCACCGCGGAGCGCTTCGTGCCCCATCCCTTCGGGGCTCCTGGCACGCGGCTCTACCGCACGGGTGACAAGGCCCGGTGGCGGATGGATGGAACCTTGGAGTTCCAGGGCCGCGCCGACTTCCAGGTCAAGGTGCGTGGCTTCCGCATCGAGCCCGGTGAAGTGGAGAGCGCCCTGCGCCAGCATCCGGGCGTCGGTGAGACCATCGTCGTCGTGCGCGAGGACGCCCCGGGCGACAAGCGACTCGTCGCCTACGTGGTGCCCTCGGAGCATGGACTGGACACTGGCGCTGTGCGCGGCTTCCTCGAGGAGCGGCTCCCCGCGTACATGGTGCCGTCGGCCATCGTCACGCTGACGGAGCTGCCGCTGACAGCGAACGGCAAGGTCGACCGCAAGGCCCTCCCTCCGCCCGGAGTCAGCACTCAGCCTCAAGAGGCGCCCGAGATGCCACGCACCGCCACGGAGGAGGTGCTCGCGGGCATCTACGCCGAGGTGCTCGGTGTCTCGCGAGTGGGCCCGGAGGACGACTTCTTCGAGCTGGGAGGCCACTCCCTTCTCGCCACGCAGGTCGTCTCCCGCATCCGCTCCGCCTTCAACGTCGAGCTCCCGCTGCGGGAGCTCTTCGAAGCCCCCACCGTCGCCGGACTGGCCCGGTACCTGGATGCCTCGCGACAGAAGCAGCAGGGGCTGGAGGTTCCGGCGCTGACGCCCGTACCGCGCACAGGCGCCCTGCCGCTGTCCTTCGCGCAGCAGCGACTGTGGTTCATCGACCAGCTCGATCCCGGCAGCGCCCTCTACAACATCCTCACGGCGCTTCGCCTCGAGGGGACACTCGACATCGCCGCCTTGGAGCGAGCGGTCTCCGACGTCGTCTCACGCCACGAGGCGCTCCGCACCACGTTCACCTCCATCGACGGGCAACCGTCCCAGGTCATCCACCCCGCGGCGCCCGTCTCCATCGCGCTCATCGACCTGCGGCACCTGGAGGATGACCACCGTCAGGCCGAGGCCCGACGACTGACGGTGGAGGAAGGAGAGCGTCCCTTCGACCTCACCTCCGGACCGTTGTTCCGCCTCTGCCTCGTCAAGCTGGCGGAGCGCGAGCACCTGCTCCTCGCCAACATCCACCACATCGTCTCCGACGGTTGGTCTTCCGGCGTGCTGGTGCGCGAGCTGGGCACGCTCTACGCGGCGCACCTCTCCGGCGAGCCGGCCGTGCTTCCTCCGCTGTCCGTGCAATACGCCGACTTCGCGGCGTGGCAGCGCGGCTGGCTGCGTGACGAGGCGCTGCGGACGCGGCTGGCCTACTGGAAGCAGCAACTCCAAGGAGCCCCCGCGCTGCTGGAGC
Source organism: Myxococcus sp. CA051A (assembly GCF_013336705.1). Lineage (NCBI taxonomy): Bacteria > Pseudomonadati > Myxococcota > Myxococcia > Myxococcales > Myxococcaceae > Myxococcus > Myxococcus sp. CA051A. The sequence goes on from NZ_JABUMS010000008.1 coordinate 23,418, forward strand.
TGCCCACCGACAGGCCCCGCGCCGCCCACGCGTCGCGCGAGGCCGTCATCCTCCCCATCGCGCTGGGTGCCGAGCTGTCCGACGCCATCAAGGCGCTCTCACAGCGCCAGGGCGCCACGCCCTTCATGACGCTGCTGGCCGCCTTCCAGCTCCTGCTCTCCCGCTACTCGGGCCAGGACGACATCTCCGTCGGCTCCCCCATCGCCGGCCGCAACCGCGAGGAGACCGAGGGCCTCATCGGCTTCTTCGTCAACACGCTGGTGCTCCGTGCGCGCATCGACCCACGAGCCTCGTTCCACGCGCTGTTGGAGCGCGTCCGCGCCACCACCCTGGGGGCCTTCGAGCACCAGGACGTGCCCTTCGAGAAGCTCGTCGAAGAGCTGCAGCCCGAGCGGGTCCTCGATGTCCCCCCGCTCTTCCAGGTCATGTTCTCCCTGCTGAACACGCCCATGGGAGGCCTGGAGCTGCCCGGCCTGCGAGTGCATTCCGTCGACCAGGGTGACGCGCTCGCCAAGTTCGACCTCAACCTCACCTTCGTCGAAGCACCTTCTGGATACGAAGGCGCCCTCCAGGTCGCCACCGCGCTCTTCGATGCCTCCACGGCCGCGCGCATGGTGACGCACTTCCTCACGCTGCTCCGCGCCGCTGTGGACCAGCCTGATGCCCCCGTCGCGTCCCTTCCGCTCATGGACGAGGCCGAGCAGCACCGCGTCCTGGTGGAGTGGAACGACACGCATGCGGACTTCCCCGCGCACACCACCGTCCACGCCCTCTTCGAGGAAACCGTCGCTCGCACTCCCGACGCGCTCGCCGTGTCCATGGGCGACGCTCAGCTCACCTTCCGTGAGCTGGACGCACGCGCCAATCAGCTCGCCCACGCGCTGCGCGACCTGGGTGTGGGGCAAGGCTCACGAGTGGGCCTGTACTTCCGCCGCTCGCCGGAGATGGTCGTCGCCCTCTGGGCAACCCTCAAGGCCGGTGCCGCCTACCTGCCTCTCGACCCGGCCCTGCCCGACTCTCGCATCGCCTTCCTCCTGCAAGACACCGACGTCGCCGTTGTCCTCACCCAGGCCGCGCTCACGGACGCACTGCTCACGAACACAGTCTCCGTCCTCCGAGTCGACAAGGACTGGGACGTCACGGCGGGCAAGCAGCCCACGACTGCTCCGGCCCCCCTGGCCACCGCCGACGACCTCGCCTACCTCATCTACACCTCTGGCAGCACCGGCCTCCCCAAGGGCGTCATGGTGGAACACCGGGGCGTCGTGAACTACCTCACCTGGGCCCTGCACGCGTACCGCATCGCCGAGGGCTCGGGCTCACCGGTCCACTCGCCGCTCTCCTTCGACCTGACCGTCACCAGCCTCATCGCTCCGCTCATCGCAGGGAGACCCGTGGTGCTCGTGCCCGAGGAGGCAGGCGTGGAGGGGCTGGGTGAAGCCCTGCGCGAGGGCAGCGACTTCAGCCTCGTGAAGCTGACGCCGACGCACCTGCAACTGCTCTCCTACCAGCTCACGCAGGGTGAGGCGGCCGGTCGCACCCGAGCCTTTGTCATCGGCGGCGAGGCCCTGACCGCCGAAGGCGTGGCCTTCTGGCGCAAGCACGCTCCGGACACCCTGCTCATCAACGAGTACGGCCCCACCGAGACGGTGGTCGGTTGCAGCGTCCACACCGTGGCCCCTGGAGACGCGACGAGCGGTTCCATCTCCATCGGCCGCCCCATCGCCAATACCCGCCTGTACGTCCTGGATGCCCACCTGCGCCCGGTGCCGGTAGGCGTCGTGGGTGAGCTGTTCATCGGCGGCTCGGGCGTGGCGCGCGGCTACTGGCGGCGTCCCGCGCTGACCGCGGAGCGCTTCATCCCCGATGCCTTCAGCGCGCTGCCTGGAGCCCGGATGTACCGGACGGGCGACCGCGTCCGCTGGGGCGCCGACGGACGGCTGGAGTACCTGGGCCGCGCCGACTTCCAGGTGAAGGTGCGTGGCTACCGCATCGAACTGGGAGAGATTGAATCCGCGCTGCGGACGCATGCCTCCGTCGGCGACGCGGTGGTGGTGGTGCGCGAGGAGGGCCCTTTGGGCGCACGGCTCGTGGCCTACGTCGCGCCGCATTCAGGCGCCCCCCTCCCCGACGCCAACGCCCTGCGGGGACATCTGGGTGAACGCCTCCCGGCGTACATGGTGCCCTCGGCCATCGTCTCGCTGGAGGCACTGCCCCTGTCCTCCAACGGCAAGGTCGACCGCGCCGCGCTGCCTTCGCCGGACGCCGTGAGCACCGACTCCCACGTCGCGCCTCTCAACGCCACCGAGCGCACGCTGGCAACCCTCATGGCGGAGTTGCTGCGCATCGAGCACGTCGGCGCCGAGGACTCCTTCTTCGCGCTCGGCGGACACTCCATCCTCGCCACCCAGCTCGCCTCGCGCATCCGCACGGTCTTCCAGGTCGAGCTGCCCCTCCGAGCCCTCTTCGAGGCGCCCACCGTCTCGTCCCTCGCCGCACGCATCGACGCGAACGCTCGCGGGGGCACCTCTGCGTTGCCTCCCCTGATTCCCGTATCCCGCACCCAGGCACTGCCGCTGTCCTTCGCGCAGCAGCGCCTGTGGTTCATCGACCAGCTCGAGCCCGGCAGCGCGCTCTACAACATGCCCGCGGCGCTGCGCCTGGAAGGGGCGCTGGACGCGGACGCGCTCGAGGCCAGCTTCGACGCCCTGGTGCGACGCCATGAAGCCCTCCGCACCACCTTCCCGTCTCATGACGGTGAGCCCGTGCAGGTCATCCACCCGGCCGCGGCCTTCTCACTTCCGCTCGTGGACCTGAGCCGCGTGCACGGGGACGAGCGCGCTGCTCGGGCTCAGCGGCTCATCAACGAGGAGGCGCTCAAGCCCTTCCACCTGGCCACCGGCCCGCTGCTGCGCGCTTCGCTGCTCCGGATGGACGCGAAGGAGCACGTGCTGCTGGTGACGATGCATCACATCGTCTCCGACGGCTGGTCCATGGAAGTGCTGGTGCGCGAGCTGGTCACTCTCTACGCCGCCATCGCCACGAACACGTCGCCAGACCTCGCGCCATTGCCTGTGCAGTACGCCGACTTCTCCGCATGGCAGCGCGCGTGGCTGCGCGGTGAGGTGCTCCAGCGACAGCTCGACTACTGGAAGCACCAGCTCGCGGATGCGCCCGCCGTGCTGGAGCTGCCCACCGACAGGCCCCGCCCGGCGGTCCAGTCCTCCCAGGGTGGAGCGGTGCCATTCCACCTGCCCGAGGAGCTGACCCAGTCCCTGGAGTCCTTCACCCAAGCCGAAGGGGCGACGCTCTTCATGGGCGTGCTGGCCGCCTTCCAGCTCCTGCTCTCGCGTTACTCCGGGCAGGACGACATCTCCGTGGGCTCGCCCATCGCGGGACGCAACCGAGCGGAGACCGAGGGCCTCATCGGCTTCTTCGTCAACACCCTCGTCCTGCGCTCTCGCATCGCCCCACGCTCCACCTTCCGCGAGCTGCTCTCCCAGGTCCGTGCATCCACGCTCGCCGCCTACGAGCACCAGGACGTCCCCTTCGAGAAGCTCGTCGAGGAACTCCATCCCCGGCGCAGCCTGAGCCACTCGCCGCTCTTCCAGGTGATGCTCGCGCTCCAGAGCACGCCTCGACAGGCGCCGTCGCTCCGCTCCGAACAGAGCGGGCTGGAAGCACTGAAGCTCACGCCGATGGGCGTGGAGGGGCTGGAGGCGAAGTTCGACCTCTCGCTCTCGCTCGCCCGGACATCCCAGGGACTCGGAGGAGCGCTCGACTTCCGCGTGGAGCTGTTCGACGAGCGGACCGTCGCGCGCATGGCGGGGCACCTCATCACCCTGCTGAAGGCCGCGGTCACCACGCCCGATGCGGACCTGGGTTCGCTGTCCCTCCTCTCCGATGCGGAGCGGGAGCAGCTCCTCGTGACGTGGAACGACACGCACCGCGAGCTGCCGTGGGGAGGGGCGCTGCACGAGCGAATCGAAGCTCAAGTCGCTCGCACACCCGATGCGCTGGCGGTCCTCGACGACACGACGTCGCTCACCTTCGACCAGCTCGACCGTCGGGCCAACAGGCTCGCCCACTGGCTGCGTGCTCACGGCGTCAGGCCCGAGTCCCGCGTCGCCATCTGCATGGAGCGCGGCGTCGACATGATTGTCGCCGTCCTCGGCGTCCTCAAGGCGGGCGGCGCGTACGTCCCCCTGGACCCCTCCCATCCTCGCGAGCGGCTCGCCTTCGTGCGCCGCGACTCCGGCGTCACGCTCGTCCTCATGCAGCAGCTCCTGGCCGAGCGACTGGAGACGCCGTCCGTCAAGGTCCTCCGCATGGATGACCCGGACGTGGCCCAGATGCTCGCCAGTGAAGCGGACACCGCGCTACCCCGTGTCTCCGCGCCCCAGCACCTTGCCTACGTCATCTACACGTCGGGCAGCACCGGGCATCCGAAGGGCGTCATGATTCAGCACGCCTCCGTGATGAATCTGCATGCGGCCCTCGCGTCCACGGCGCTCGCCGGCCTGCAAGGCCCGCTGCGAGTCAGCCTCAACGCGCCGCTGGCCTTCGATGCGTCTGTCCAGCAGCTCATCCAGCTCTCCGATGGCCACACCCTGTGCGTGGTGCCCCAGGCCGTTCGCCAGGACGCGCCCCGACTGGTGAACTGGGTGGAGCAACACCACGTCGACGTGCTCGACTGCGCGCCGTCCCACCTGCGTCTGCTGCTCGATGAGGGGCTGGCCTCCAATCGAGCCCTGCGAGTCCTCGTCGGAGGCGAGGCGGTGGACGACGCCCTCTGGGAGCGGCTCGCCACCCATCCACGCATCACCGCCTTCAACGTCTACGGGCCCACCGAGTGCACGGTGGACTCGACGGCGCGTGCGGTACGCGGAGCGCCGCGTCCTTCGCTCGGCTCACCGCTGACGAATGTGCGGGCCTACGTCCTGGATTCCCACCTCCAGCCTGTCCCCGTGGGTGTCTCCGGAGAGCTGTTCCTGGCCGGAGATGGCCTCGCGCGTGGCTATCTCGCGCGCCCGTCCCTCACCGCGGAGCGCTTCGTCCCCAATCCGTTCAGCTCCGTCCCCGGCGCGCGCATGTACCGCACGGGAGACAAGGTGCGCTGGCTCCCTGATGGAGAGCTCGCGTTCCTCGGCCGCCTCGACTTCCAGGTGAAGCTGCGCGGCTTCCGCATCGAGCTGGGCGAAATCGAAGCCACCCTCGCCCGCCACCCCGACGTCCGTGAAGCCCTGGTCCTCCTCCGCGAGGATGTCCCAGGAGACCAGCGCCTCGTCGCCTACTACACCGCTCACTCACGCCCGCCCGAACCCGCGGCCCTCCGCGCCTACCTCACCAAGAGACTCCCGGCCTACGAGGTCCCCGGCGCGCTCATGGCCCTGGAGTCCTTCCCGCTGACGCCCAACGGAAAGGTGGACCGCAAGGCCCTGCCTTCTCCCGAAGCGGCACCCGGCGCCGACGCCTTCGTCGCTCCGCTCACGTCCACCGAGGTGCGCCTCGCCGCCCTCTGGGCCGACGTCCTCCGCCTCCCGGTTGTCGGCCGGCATGACCACTTCTTCGAGCGCGGCGGCCATTCGCTGTTGGCCACCCGGTTGATGTCGCGCATCCGCTCCGTCTTCGCCCTGGAGCTCCCCCTGCGCGCCCTCTTCGAGGCGCCCACCCTGGAGTTGCTCGCCCTCCGCGTCGAGCGCGCCACCGAGGCGTCCGCGCTCCCGCCGCTGCTCCCCGCACCGCGAGACGACGCACCGTTGCCTCTCTCCTTCGCGCAGCAGCGCCTCTGGTTCCTCGAGCAGCTCCAGCCCGGCACTCCCACGTACAACATGCCCACGGCCCTCCGCCTCGAGGGCGCGCTCGACGTCCCGTCCCTCCAGCGCGCCTTCTCGGAGCTGCTCCGCCGCCACGAAGCCCTCCGCACGTCCTTCGCCGAGGACAACGGCTCGCCCTTCCAGCACATCTCCCCCCCGGCTCCCTTCGCGCTCCTCGTGGAGGACCTCTCCTCCGTCGAGGAGCGTGAGGCCCTCGCTCGCGAGCGGGCGCATCAGGACGCCGTCCGCCCGTTCGACTTGAGTCGCGGCCCCCTGCTTCGCGCCTCCCTGTTGCGCCTCGCGCCCCAGCAGCACGTGCTTCTCCTCAACCTCCACCACGCCGTCACCGACGGCTGGTCCATGGGCCTGCTCGTCCGAGAAGTGGTCACCCTCTACGAGGCCTTCCGCCAGGGACTCCACTCCCCCCTTCCCGAGCTGCCGCTCCAGTACGCCGACTACGCCCTCTGGCAGCGCCAGTGGCTCAAGGACGATGTCCTCTCCCGGCAGGTGGCCTGGTGGAAGCACCAGCTCGCCGGAGCCCCCGCGCTCCTCGAACTGCCCACCGACTTCCCTCGCCCACCGCTCCAGTCCTTCCACGGTCGCACCGTCGACTTCCAGATTCCCGGGGTCCTCGCTCGCGCCGTGGAAGCCTTCTGCAAGCAGGAGGGCGCCACCCTCTTCATGGGCGTGCTGGCCACCTTCCAGCTCCTGCTCTCGCGCTACTCCGGGCAGGACGACATCTCCATCGGCTCCCCCATCGCCGGCCGCAGGGCTTCCGAGTTGGAGGGCCTCATCGGCTTCTTCGTCAACACCCTCGTCCTGCGTTCCCGCGTCGAGCCGCGCGCATCCTTCCGTCAGCTCCTCTCCCAGGTGCGAGCCTCCACGCTCGCCGCCTATGAACATCAGGACGTCCCCTTCGAGAAGCTCGTCGAGGAGTTCAAGCCCCAGCGCAGCCTCAGCTACTCGCCGCTCTTCCAGGTGATGTTCACCCTCCAGAACACCCCCACGGACACGCTGGAGGCCGGCGAAGGCACCGCGATGCTGAGCGTCCAGTCCGTCGCGCCCGACGTGCGTTCCACCCACTTCGACCTGACGCTGTCGCTCGCCGAAACGCCGGAGGGCTTCTCCGGCGCACTGACCTATCGGACCGACCTGTTCGAGGAGTCCACCATCACTCGCATGGCGGGACATTTCGCCACGCTGCTGGAAGCCGCCATCCACGCTCCCGAGACACACGTGGGCGAGCTTCCGCTGATGCCCGTCGCCGAGCGCGAGCAGATGCTGACTCGCTGGAACGACACCCATCGCGAGCGGCCCTGGGAGGGCGCCATCCACGGAGAGGCCATTGACGAGTCCTACTGGGAGAAGCTCTCCGCCCCCCGGCCCGTCGGTACCCCGCTGGCCAACGTGCAGGCCCACGTCCTCGATGCACGCATGCAGCCCGTTCCCCTGGGGGTTCCCGGCGAGCTCTTCCTCGCAGGCGCGGGCGTCAGCCGGGGCTCTCTCAACGGGCCTGGCCTCACCGCCGAGCGGTTCCTCCCAGACCCGTTCTCGTCCACGCCTGGCGCCCGCCTCTACCGCACGGGCGACAAGGTGCGCAGACGGGACAACGGCGAACTGGTCTACCTCGGCCGCTTCGACGACACGGTGGACCCGAAGGCCCAGCCCGCTCCGGACATGTCCTCCACGAGCAGCGAGTACGTCGCTCCGCGTAACCCTGGCGAGGAGACCATCGCGGCCCTCTGGCGCGAGCTCCTCGGCAGGCAGAAGGTGAGTGCCACCGACGACTTCTTCGCCCTCGGCGGCCACTCCCTGCTGGCCGTCCGCCTCATGTCGCTGCTTCGCGAGCGGCTGGGTGTCTCGCTGCCGGTGTCAGCCCTCTTCCAGGCCTCCACCGTGGAGCGCCTGGCTCGACGGGTGGAGCAGCGCGAGCAGGCTCCACGGCCCACTCCCAACCTCGTGCGCCTGGACACCGGCACGTCGACAGAGCGGCCCCTCTTCCTCGTCCACGGCGGCGGAGGCGCGGCGCTGGGCTACACCGAGCTCGTTCGTGAGCTCGGTACCCAGCGGCCCATCTACGGCCTGTCCGCGTCCGGCATGGAGGGCGGCGAGCTTCCCGAGTCCTCCGTGAAGGCGCTGGCGCGCGACTACCTCGCACAGCTCCGCACGGTGCAGCCTCGGGGGCCGTACCTCCTCGGCGGCTGGTCCTTCGGCGGCGTCGTGGCACACGAGATGGCGCGGTTGCTCGAGGCCACGGGAGAGAAGGTGGACCTGCTGGTGCTGCTCGACAGCCGCGCGCCTACGCGGCAGCCGATGCCCAAGCCCGACACGCTCACGCTGCTCGCCGGCTTCGGTCAGATGCTCGGCGTGTCCTGGGAAGACGCCTCACTGGAGGTGGGGCGGCTGGAGCGCCTGGGAGCGCGAGAGGTGCTGGCCCAGGTGCTGCCACGGCTGCGACTCGCCGCTCCGGCCTTGCACACGCTGGAACTCGACACGGCTGAGCGGCTCTTCAACGTCTACCAGCGACTCACCGAGGCCCAGCGTCGCCATGTGCCAGACGGTGTCTACACGGGTCGGACCGTGCTCTTCCGCGCCACCCGGTCTCCCGACGAGGCCCCGTTGCGCGAGGACCGCGGCTGGCGCGAGTGGCTCACCGGGGTGCTCTCGGTGCACGACGTCGCGGGCGACCACTTCACGATGTTGAGCGCGCCGCGAGTCTCCGAGTTGGTGGAGCAGCTCGCGCGAGACCTGGAGGACGCAGCCTCGTGATGTGATTCACACCAGGCCCGGGCCTCGAGCCCGGGCCCATTCCCCTCAAGGGAGGTCCTTCAGCATCTATCGGGTCCATCGGGTGACCACAGCGCGTCGTCGGGTGACCAGGGAAGGCTGGGCGCAGAGGGAACCGGGGCGGGATTGAGGCTCGGTGCGGCAGGCGGGGCGGAAGGGATGGGAGCCGCCGACACCTTCGTGGCGACGACAGCCGGAGTCGCGACCTCTGGCGCGGCCGAGTCCGAGCGAGCCCGCGGCGACGCTGTCTGCTCGCGTGCGACCAGTTGGACCGGCAAGAGGACCGCGAGGCCAAGGAGTAGCAGCGCCACTCGCAACGAAGTACGGCGTCGCGGAGTGGAGACATCGACGTGTTCCAGCATGGACAACCTCCTGTGCAGCGTGTGGATGTGAGTTGAGGCACCGAGCACAGCGGCGGTGCCGTGGGTGCGGGTGACGCCAAAGGTGAGGAGGAGCTGGCCATAATCACCGGGCGCGGCCCCCGTGAGGCGGAGGGCTTCGGCGTCACAGGCCTCCTCTCGTGCCAGCGCATACTCCTGGGCTGTCTTGCGTACGAGCGGGTGGAAGAAGAGGACGCTCTCCGCGAGTGCCGGAACCCAGCCAAACCACAGGTCGCGGCGCTGGAAATGGGCCAACTCATGAGCCACTGCCATCCGCACTGATTCCAGGTCCAGGCACCGGACCGCCTGCGCGGGCAGAACAATCACCGGGGAGATCAGCCCCGTGGCCAGAGGGCTCGCCATCTCATCGGACATCAGGAGACAGGGCACTCGGCGCAGTCCCGCGGCGGAGGCGAGCTCGCTGATGGCCTTCTCGATGTCCGGTTGGCGAAGGGGCATCGCGCGAAGGCGCAGGCGACGCATGCGACTCCAGGCTCGCACATGCCCCTTGAGCTGCCAGGCGATTCCCAATCCCCACGCAACGAGCAGCACCGCCGCGCCCCCATGTCGCCAGGGCACTCCATCGCCCATGAGAGCCATGGTGTCCGGAGTGGCCACGTTCTCCTCCGGCCCCATCGACTCCACTCGTCCCGGAATCAGCGTGGGCAGGAGAGGAAGCTGCACCGGGCTCAACGCCCCCAGGGACAGCACGAACTTGAGGGAAACCAGCCACCACAGTCCCGCGCGCAGGGCGGAGGGCATGCGCGGCACTGCGTGGGACAGCCCCCAGACCAGCGCGGCCCACGGCGCACCCTGCCAGGAAGCCCGCCACAGACACTCCAGTGTGGAAAACCCCCAGCTGAAGTCCGTCAGCCATTCAGCACCCATGGGCGCACTCCTTCCCCTGCTTCCGAGAGTTCAGCCGGGCCACGACGTCCTGGAGCTTCCGAGAACCGGGTGAGGTGCCCCTTCGTCCGCGGCCACTCCATCACCCGCTCTCCCACAGTCGCCATGACTACATCTGTAGTCAGAACGTACGCGTGACTACAGCCGTAGTCAAGTCATCTCCGGAGCCGAGCTGCTTGCGCGACTGAGCTCCTCCCAGCGCCACCTCGCCCTTGTCAGTCCATTCAGAATGCCCCTTGCGGTGCGCAAGCGAATCAACGCGATGGTCGCGGTATCGCGCATCGAGGAACTCAACAGAGTGGGATCGACTCACGCAGATGGCGAGCCGCTCTCATCGCCTGAAACGTTTGGTGACCCGCGGTCCGGAACTCCATCGTCGTGACTCGATTGTTCGGGGAAAACCCTACCAACGCCCATGCTTCAACGTTCTTGCCTGACTTGAATCGCTCCAAAGATTGACATGGCGAAATCGCCGCTCCCAAGGTTGGCATGTCGCCGACGCTGGCGACCCGGAGCGCCTGCTGGTGTGAGCGAGCGCAATGGCTCTCACAGGCAGACGCGCATCGCCGTCCATTGCGTCGTTCGCGACGCTCAATGCCGAGGAGCCATCCATGTCGAAACCAAGCCAGTCAGCGCCACCCCTCTCCCGCCGCCTGTTGCCAGCACTCGCCGCCCTCGCCCTGGCCGTCGCCGCACCGGACGCCAGCGCGGCCTCCGCGGTCTACGGCGGTGGCCCGTTCTACTCCGGCGGCACCGCGGTGATGGACGACCTGCGCGCCTCGGGCTTCACCACCATCATCCTGTGGAGCTTCCACATCGAGGACAACGGCGACCTCGTCTACAACGACATCCCCGTGGTCAGGAACGGCGCATACATGGGTGATGCCGCGTGGCCGACACGCCTGGCAACGCTCAAGACCGCGCCGACCTCGGTGAATCGCATCGAGGTGTCCATCGGCGCATGGAGCGTTCCGGACTTCGAGCGCATGGCCAGACTGGTCAATGGCACCGCCGCCGGCTGCGGCACCACCCTCGTCTGCGGCACCGGCAGCAACAGCATCCTGTACAGGAACTTCCAGGCGCTGAAGGCCGCCACCGGCGCCGACGCGGTGAACTTCGACGACGAGAGCGCCTACGCCCTGGCTCCGACGACGACCTTCGGGCAGATGCTCATCGGCCAGGGTTACAAAATCACCTTCGCGCCTTACACCCAGCAGACGTTCTGGCGGAGCCTCAAGGACAACCTGGGCAGTGCCGTCGATAGAATCTACCTTCAGGTGTACGACGGCGGCGCCGGCAACAACCCGGCGAGCTGGAACACCGCGATGGGCATGACGGTCGACCCGGGCCTGTGGTCCAGGCATGGCACTGGCTGCACTTCGGGCGACAGCCCGGCCTCGGTGCAGAGCCGGATGAGCGGCTGGAAGACCAGCGCTGGCATTCGCGGCGGCTTCATGTGGTTGTACGACGACATCCAGCGGTGCTCCGCGCAGGGCACGAGCGCGCAGTACGCGGCGGCCATCAACACCGCGGTCAGCGGCAACACCCCGCCGGTGGCGAACTTCGGCGTCACCGTCAGCAGCCTCACCGCGACCTTCAGCGACTCGTCCACCGATGCCGACGGCACCATCACCTCGCGCAGTTGGAACTTCGGCGACGGCGGCACCTCCACCGCGACGAACCCCTCGCGCACCTATGCGAGTGCCGGCAACTACAACGTCACCCTCACCGTCACCGACAACGGCGGCGCGAGTAATACCAAGAGCCAGACGGTCTCGGTCGGCGCGGGCGTCGCCAATCTGGCGTTGAACAAGCCCACCACCAGCTCGGCCGCCTGCAACAGCAACGAGTCCGCGGCCAAGGCGGTCAACGGCAGCGTCTCGGGCGGCACCACCGACAAGTTCTGCTCACTGGTCTCGCCGGCGTGGATGCAGGTGGACCTGGGCTCGGCCCAGACGGTCAGCAGCTTCACCCTCAAGCACGCGGGGGCCGGGGGTGAGAACACGAGCTGGAACACCCAGGCGTTCACCATCCAGACGTCGAGCAACGGGACCACCTGGAGCACGCCCGTCACGGTGAGCACCAACACCGCCAGCAGCTCCACGCACGCCATCACCTCGACGTCGGCGCGCTACATCAAGCTCAACGTGACGACGCCCACCCAGAATGGAGACCCGGCGACGCGAATCTACGAGTTCGAGGTTCGCTAAGCTCTCGAAGAGGAAGCCGACCCGCGACGCACCGTCGCGGGTCTTGACCTTGACACTGGTGTCAGGGGCTAGCGTTCGTTTCCAAGAGAGCCGGATGAACATCGGAGAACTCGCCAGGCGCACGGGCTGCAGTGCGCGCTCCATCCGCCACTATGAGAAGACAGGGCTCCTCAGGTCGAATCGACGCGCGAATGGCTACCGGGATTTCGATGGGGAGTCGGTGCCCCGGGTGATGCAGGTGGCCCACCTCATCCGGCTGGGCTTCTCCCTGGGGGACATCGCCACCTTTCCCCCCTGCATGCTCCGCGACGTCACGCATGCCATCTGTCCGCAGGCGCTCGCGCTCCACCGCAAGCGGCTGGCGGAGTTCGACCAGCAACTCCTGGAGCTCGCGGGCCGTCGAGACCGGCTCGCTCGCGCGCTGGGCGCGAATGCCCGCTCCACGAAATGAGGACCTCATGCATCGTCGCGACCTGATGAAGACCGCCCTCCTGGGCGCGGGCATGCTCCCGATGCAAGGCGCCCTCGCCGCCGCGTCCGAGCGGGGCAAGCAACCCCGTCGCTCGTTCCTCCTGGTGCATGGCGCCTGGCACAACGCCCTCCACTGGGCACGCCTCACGGAGGCACTCTCCGCGCGAGGCCACCAGGTGGTGGCCATCAACCTGCCCGGACACGGACTCAATGCGCGGTTTCCCTCGGCCTACGTGACGGGCGACGCGGCGAAGCTCCTCGAGGAGCGCTCACCACAGGCGGACCTCACCTTGGAGGACTGCGCCGTCGCCGTGGTCACCGCGATGGAGAAGCTGCGACAGGGGGCGGGCGGGACGAAGCCCGTCCTCGTGGGCCACAGCGTGGGCGGCGCCGTCATCACCCGGGCGGGAGAGCTGGCGCCACAGCACATCGGCCGGCTCGTCTACCTGAGCGCGTACTGCCCCCTGCGACTGGGAAGCCCCAGTGGCTACAACGAACTGCCCGAGGCGCGCACCGGCTACGGGGAGACGCTGTTCCTCGGGGACCCGGGGAAGCTGGGCGCGGTGCGCATCAACCCTCGCGGAGGCACGGACTATCTGGAGGCCCTTCGCGAGGCGTATTACCAGGACGTGCCCCTGGTGGACTTCCTGCCCTTCGCGCTCTCCCTGACGCCGGACCTCCCCTTGTCGCTCTGGACCGCCAAGGTGGGAGCCACCCCGGCGCGCTGGGGCCGGATTCCTCGCAGCTATCTTCGCTGCACCCAGGACCGCGCACTGGCACCGGCGCTCCAGGAGTTGATGATTCGCGAGGCCAACGCCTTCACGCCCGGCAATGCCTTCACCGTCGAGTCATTGGAGGCCTCGCACTCGCCATTCGCGTCGCAGCCCGAGGCGCTCGCCGCGCTCCTGGACGGTCTGCGCTGAGCTGAGCTGAAGTGAAGGTTGCCCTCGGCAGCCTGGGCCGCGAGGCTTATCCTCCAGTCGTTGGAATGACGTGCGTCAAAGCCACCGAGGTCCAGGAGGGAGCACAATGGCCGGCAAGACACCCCGGAAGTCGGCGAAGGTCGCCAAGAAGACCGCCGCCAAAGCCAGCAAGCCCAAGCCCACGAAGGCCCCGGCGAAGAAATCACCGGCACGCCGTGCGGCGCCCAAAGCCACCCCGGCCCCGCGCAAGAGCGCCAAGGAGCCTCGCCTCCTCTCCGGCGGCAATCCTCAAATCGCGAAGGGCTACGGCGACGCCCCCGTGCAGGCCTACATCGCGGCCATGCCGGGCTGGAAACGCAACGTCGGGCACCGCCTCGACGCGCTCATCTCGCGCACCGTCCCCGGCGTCAGCAAGGCGGTCAAATGGAACTCGCCGATGTACGGAGTCGAAGACCAGGGCTGGTTCCTTGGCGTCCATTGCTTCGCGAAGTACGTCAAGGTGGCGTTCTTCCGCGGCACCTCGCTGCGTCCTCTCCCCCCGGGCGAATCCAAGAGCCAGGACACGCGCTACCTCGACATCCGCGAGGACACTCCGCTCGACGAAGCTCAGTTCGCCAGGTGGGTGAAGCAAGCCAGCAAATTGCCTGGCGAACGGATGTGAGCGGCCACCCGCGCCGCTCCTGAAATCAGCGCGAACGCCGCCGCCTCTTTCATCAGCGGCGGCGTGTCCGACCTCATCCGCTCAGCCTCTTCTCCAGACCCGAAATGAGGCGCCCCGTGCGGAACCACGCAGGGGCGGAATCCCTCAGGACTTCGCCTTCTTCGAGGGCCTGGCCTTCACCGCCGGCTTCGCCTTCGCCTTCGAGGGCTTCGCCTTCACCACCGCCTTCGCCTTCGCGGGCTTCGCCTTCACTACCGGCTTCGCCTTCGCGGGACTGGCCTTCACCACTGGCTTCGCCTTCGAAGGCTTCGCCTTGCCCTCGCTGTTGAGGTCGATCGCCTGGCGAATGAGCATCTTGAACGCGGCCGCATCCACCTTCTCTCCTTCGCGGATGTCGATGGCGCGGCGCGTATTCCCTTCGAGGCTCGAATTGAAGAGCCCGCCCGGGTCCATCAGGGAGGCGCCCTTGATGAAGGTCAGCTTCACGACCTCCTTGTAGGACTCGCCCGTGCAGATGATGCCGTCGTGCGACCAGACCGGAGTGCCCATCCACTTCCACTCCTCGACGACGTCCGGGTCCGCATCCTTGATGAGCTTGCGCATCCTGGCGAGGGTCTCCCCACGCCAGCCCCCAAGGTCGACGATTCTCTGCGAGATGAGCTCCGATGCCGACGGGCCTTCACTCGCGACGGGCTTTTTCATGGTCTCCTCCTAGAAATTCCAGCGCTCAGGCGGTCGCCGGGCGGAGCCCAACGGACGGGGCCTGCAGGCGGCGCCAGAAGAAGTACGAGAGCCCCCAGAGTACGCCGGTGACCACCGCGTAGATCCACGACTCCGGGCCGTGTCCCATCGCGAGGTGGGCGATGAGCGCCGAGACGAGGGTGTAGGCGAAGCCCGCATAGGCCCACTCCTTGAGCCGCGCCGGCACCGGCGCGAGCAACAGCACCACGCCGAGCAACTTGGCCCACGCGAGTTCCTTGCGGAAGTAGTGAGGGAAGCCGAGCTGGGCAATCGCCTCCGCCACCTCCGGCATGCTCAGCTGCGCGTAGGCGGTGAAGCCCATCTGCAGGCAGAGCAGCGCGGTGACGACCCAGAAGCCAATGACGATACCTTTTGAGCGGTGCATGTTCATGTCCAACGGGGGTTAGAAGGAGGGAGCTTCAACGCCGAACTGCTTGGCGTACTCGACGTTCAAGCGCTGCCAGCCATCGAACCGCATGGCGTCAGGACCCACGAGGCGTCCGATGGGCTGACCCGCGAGCAGCCGATCCATCACATCGAAGCAGATGTGCCATCCCGCGGCGCCCATCGAGATGAAGCCACGGTTGATGTTGTGCCAGAGCGTGAGCCGGGTGCCGGCCCCCTGCGGCTCCAATTCCCAGCGGAGGTCCTGCCCTCCCCAGCTGTATTCGAGCAGCCGAGGCTCGTCGGCCCGCTTGATCTGCGTCTCGGCGACCATCTGCTTCGGAGCTCCCACGGTCGACAGCTTCGCGGTGCCCACGCTCCCCAGGTTCCGGTCAGAGTCGAACGGCGCCCATTCGCGCAGATGCTCGGGCTGGGTGATGGCCCGCCAGACCTTCTCGGGAGGATGGGAGAGGTCGCGCACGACCACGAGCGTCCACTTCTCTCCCTCTTTCTGAACCCTGGCACCAGTAGCGGCACCCGGCATGTAGTGCTCACGGCTGCTCATGTTTCTTCTTTCCTTTCACAGGAGGAACCTTGTCCATCTTGTCCAGGTGCTGCTCCAGCGCATCCAGGTGCTTCGACCAGAAGCGCCTGAAGGGAATCAGCCATTCGTCGAGTTCCATGAGCGGCTCCGGTCTCAATCGATAGAGGCGACGCTGCGCTTCGATACGTGATTCCACGAACCCGGCGTCCCGCAGCACCCGCAGGTGCTTGGAGACGGACGGCTGCGACAATCGAAGCTCGCGCTCGATGTCGCCCACGGAGCGCTCCGACGAGAGCAGCAGGCTCAGGATGGCCCGTCTGTGAGGCTCCGCGATGATGGCGAACGATGATTCCACGCCCAATATATACCCATTGAGGTATATACCCGTCAAGGCATATTACTCGCCGTCAGCCGCCGGTCGACGTAGAAGCTGAGCGGCCGGACGGCCAGACCGTTCGGATGTCCCACACCCCACCCCACTGCCGTTGGTTCCCAAGCCATGACTGAGCGCAAGCCCTCCCCCAGCCAGCCTCCCGCGGACCGCCACGACCTGATTCGCGTCCGGGGCGCACGTGAGAACAACTTGAAGGACGTGAGCGTCGAGCTCCCCAAGCGACGGCTGACGGTGTTCACCGGCGTGTCGGGCTCGGGCAAGTCGTCGCTGGTGTTCGGCACCATCGCCGCGGAGTCGCAGCGGCTCATCAACGAGACCTACAGCGCGTTCGTGCAGGGGTTCATGCCGAGCCTGGGCCGGCCGGAGGTCGACGTCCTGGAGGGGCTGACGCCGGCCATCATCGTCGACCAGGAGCGGATGGGCGCCAACTCCCGCTCGACGGTCGGCACGGCGACCGACGCCAACGCGATGCTGCGGGTGCTGTTCAGCCGCCTCGGCAAGCCGTACATCGGCTCGTCCAACGCCTTCTCCTTCAACATCCCGTCGGTCCGAGGGGTCGGAGAGGTTTCAGTCGAGAAGGGCGACGGGAAGACCGAGAAGCGCGAGTTCACGGCCGCCGGCGGCATGTGCCCGCGCTGCGAGGGCATGGGCTCGATAACGGATATCGACCTGGCGCAGTTGTACGACGACACGAAGTCGCTCGCCGAGGGCGCGCTCACGATTCCTGGGTACACCCCCGACGGCTGGCAGGTGCGCATCTTCGCGGCCTCGGGCTTCGTCGACCCGAACAAGCCCATTCGGAAGTACACGAAGAAGGAGCTCCACGACTTCCTCCATCACGAGCCCATCAAGGTGAAGTTCGAGAGCATCAACCTGACCTACGAGGGCCTGATTCCGCGAATCCAGAAGTCGTTCCTGACCAAGGACAAGGAGGCGATGCAGCCGCACATCCGTGCGTTCGTGGAGCGGGCGGTGACGTTCACCCCCTGTCCCGAGTGTGGCGGCACCCGGCTCAACGCAGCCGCCCGGTCCTCCAAAATCAAGAAGATCAACATCGCGGACGCCTGCGCGATGCAGATCAGCGACCTGGCCGAGTGGATTCGCGGGCTGAACGAGCCGTCCGTCGCGCCGTTGCTGGCGACGCTGCGGCAGACGCTCGACTCGTTCGTGGAGATTGGCCTGGGCTACCTGAGCCTGGACCGGCCGTCGGGGACGCTGTCGGGCGGTGAAGCCCAGCGCACGCAGATGATTCGTCACCTCGGGTCCGCGCTCACGGACGTGACGTACGTGTTCGACGAGCCGACGGTCGGCCTGCACCCGCACGACATCCAGCGGATGAACAACCTGCTGCTGCGGCTGCGCGACAAGGGCAACACCGTGCTCGTCGTGGAGCACAAGCCGGAGGTCATCGAGATCGCCGACCACGTCGTCGACCTGGGCCCTGGGGCTGGAACCGCCGGTGGTGAGGTGGTGTTCGAGGGCACCGTCGCCGCGCTGCGGGCCAGCAAGACGCTGACCGGACGGCACCTGGACGACCGGGCTGCGTTGAAGCCGTCGGTGCGCAAGTCGTCGGGGGCGCTGAAAATCCGCGGCGCCAGCTCCCACAACCTGAAGAAGGTCGACGTCGACATCCCGCTCGGTGTGCTGGTGGTGGTGACGGGCGTGGCCGGGTCGGGAAAGAGTTCCCTGATTCACGGCTCGGTGTCGGGCAGGGACGGAGTGGTGTCGGTCGACCAGGCCCCGATTCGGGGCTCGCGGCGGAGCAACCCCGCGACGTACACGGACATGCTGGAGCCCATTCGCAAGGCGTTCGCGAAGGCCAACGGCGTGAAGCCCGCCTTGTTCAGCGCCAACTCCGAGGGCGCCTGCCCCACGTGCAACGGCGCCGGAGTCATCTACACCGACCTGGCGATGATGGCCGGCATCAGCACGCCCTGCGAGGACTGCGAGGGCCGACGGTTCCAGGCGGCGGTGCTGAAATACAAGCTCGGCGGGCTCAACATCGCCGAGGTGCTCGACCTGCCCGTCAAGGACGCGGTCGCATTCTTCGGTTCCGGCGCGGCGAAGACGCCGGCCGCGCATGAGATTCTCACGCACATGGCCGACGTCGGGCTCGGCTACCTGCGGCTCGGCCAGCCGCTCACGACGCTGTCGGGTGGCGAGCGGCAGCGGCTGAAGCTCGCGACACACATGGGCACCGACGGAGGCATCTACGTGCTGGATGAACCGACCACCGGACTGCACCTGGCCGACGTCGAGCAGATGCTCGGGCTGCTGGACCGGCTGGTCGACTCCGGCAAGTCGGTCATCGTCATCGAGCACCACCAGGCGGTCATGGCGCACGCCGATTGGATCATCGACCTGGGACCGGGCGCGGGCCACGAGGGCGGGAAGATTGTCTTCGAGGGCACCCCGGCCGACCTGGTCGCGGCGCGCTCGACGCTGACCGCTGAGCACCTCGCGACGTACATCCGCTGACGAGGAGTCGTGGACCACGGGGGCGCGGGTGATGACCGCGCCCCCTCGCCGTTGATGTCGCTCCCCTTGAAGCGGCTACCCGCGACAGCGCCCCAGCTCGGCTCGCGCCTCCGCCGTCTCCTGAGCGTAGGCCTTACTCCAGACGGACAGCTCCTCCCAGGCGCGCCGAGCCTCTACGCAGGCTTCATCCACCGCACCCGTCAGCCGGAGCGCCCGCGCGAGCCGACGACGCACTCTCGGGACACGCGCGGAGACCACCTGCCGCGCCGTGAGTACCTCCAGCGCGGTTCGCAGCGGCACCAGTGCCTCGGCGGGCTGGCCCCGCGCGAGGTGGACGTCCCCCTGGAGGAGCAACGCCTCGATGCGCTCGGACGACGAAGACCCCAAGTCCCGCTCCATGCTCGCGAGCGCCCGCTCCACATGCCCCCGGGCCTCGTCAACCCGCCCCAGGAAGAGGAGGGCATCCGCCAGGGCACGCAGCCCTGCACCATCCACCTCGCCCTTGGCGACCAGGGGCGCTTGGAGCAAGACGCCGCGCGCATGAAAACCTCGCGCCTCGTCCGGACGCCCCAGCAGACGCAGCAGCCTGCCCACCTCGTGGACATCCAGGGCCACCTCCGGGTGTGAGGCGCCGTAGACGCGCTCTCGATGCGCCAGGACGCGTCGCACGTGCGCCAGCTCCAGCGGGCGCTCGCCCTGCTCTCCCAGGACGCCGAGTCGGTTCGACTCCATCCCCATCAACACCGGGCTGTCCGCGGCCACGCTCGCGCGCGCCACTGCCCAGCTCTCCTCCGCGGCCTTGCGCGCCTGGGCCCCATGTCCCCACTCGAAGTAGACGAGGGCCAGGTTGGACAACGTCCGGGCCACCGACAGGTTCTCCTCGCCCAGCGTCCGGCGAAGGATTCCGAGCGCCCGCTGGAGGACCGCCTCGGCCCTCGTCAACTCACCCAGCAGGGCCAGGGTGCCACCCAGGTTCGCCAGGGCCCGTCCCGTGTCCCGGTGCACCGGACCAAAGTGCTCCTCATGGAGCCGCAGCGCCTCCTCCTGCCAACGCTTCGCCTCCAGCAGGCGCCCCTGTTGCCGGGCCAGCAGGCCCAGCCGACCACTCAGCTCCGCGCGCGCGTGCGTCTGTCCGCGCGCGGTGACGGTCTCCAGCGACGCACGCAAGAGCGGCTCCGCCTCCGAGAAGCGGCCCTCCTGCTCCAGCAGCTCCGCCTGCACGTTGTCCAACATCGTGTCCAACTCGGCGTCACGCAGCGTCTCCGCCACGGCACGGGCGCGCTGGAGGAAGGGCCACGCCTCCGGGGTGCGCCCCAGGCCATATCCATGCAGCCATGCCTGCGACTTCAGCACCCGCGCGAGCACACCCAGGTGTCGCCCCGCCTCGGCCGCCAGCGAGCCCTGGGCCAGCGACGCTCGCGCGTCCTCGAACGCTCCCGCATCCTCCTGCAACAGCGCGCAGAGCTGATGCGCCTCCGCTTCCAGGGGGCGATGCCGGGTGGCGAGCGCGCGCTCCCGGGCAGGCAGCGCGATTCGCAGCGCCTCCGGTGTATGGCCCGCGAGCAACTCCGCGTTCGCCCGCGCCAGCTCCGTGCGCACCGCGTCCACCTCCGCGCGCACCCTCGGGTCTTCCGGTGGAGACACGGCCTCCTGCAACGTGCGCACGTCCGCGCATCGGCCCACGCCGCCAATCGAGGCGCCCAGCCCGAAGCCCCGCTCCACCGTCCGCGCGTCCGCTCCCTGCAGCACCACCGTCAGCCGAGACAGCTCTCCCAGCCGCTGGTCCAGACACGTCATCCGAAGCCCGAGCACTGCCTCCGACTGCTCACCGAAGACGCGAGTCGCCTCGCACGCGGACTGATGCGCGTGTGTCCAGTCCCGGGTCCACCGCTCCAGTGATGAGGCTACGGCCTGGAACGAGGCTTCGGCAGAAGGGTCCTCCGTCCTCAGGAAGGCCAGATGTGTGGACTCACGCACGGACACATCCCAGATGCCCGCGAGGTGCCGCTCACTGCCCTGACAGAGTTCGCTCGGTGGCGCCGCTGAAGGCCCCAGCACGACGAACCCCAGCCCCACCACGCCTCCCGCGAGCACAGCCGTGGCGGCGATGCGCTTCCAGGCCACCACCTCCCGTGAGAGCTGGGCCCGCAGCACCTGCATGGACTCGAAACGCCGCGACGGGTCCACGGAGAGTCCACGCCGGACCACGGCCTTGAGCCACGAGGGCACGCCCCGCGTCTCGGGACGAACCTCCTGGCGCTGCATGGACGACAGGAGTTCCTCGCGCGTGGCGCCCTCGAAGGGCCGCTGCCCGTTGAGCGCCTCGTAGAGCGCGACGCAGAAGGCAAACTGGTCCGAGCGAGCATCCCCCCGCTCTCCGCGGAGCTGCTCCGGCGCGCCATACGCGAGCGTCCCCAGGAACGCCCCGGTGACAGTGAGCGACTCTCCACCAGGGACTGGAGCCTCGTCTTCTCGAAGAGGCTCCAGGGCACCCGCCGCGTTGGCCAGGCCGAAGTCGGTGATGCGCACCTGACCATCGCGCGTCAGCAGGACGTTGTCGGGCTTGAAGTCGCGGTGGATGATGCCCAGCGCGTGCGTCGCCGCGATCCCATCCGCCGCCTGGATGAAGCGCGCGAGGATTTCCCGGCGCGTGCGCGGCTTCTCCGCCAACCACCGCCGGAGCGTGCCGCCCTCGACCAACTCCATGACCAGGAAGAGCTGCCCCTGGAACTCGCCCACGTCGTGCAAGTGGGCAACATGGGGATGCGACAGCCGGGCCATCGTGCGGGCCTCGCGCTCCAGTCGCTGACGCGCCTGGGCCAGGGAGTCCACCCCCAGCCTCGCGAGGTTCAGCAGCTTGAGCGCCACCTTGCGGTCCAGCTCCGGGTCATAGGCGGCATGGACGCGCCCCATGCCTCCTTCGCCAAGCAGACCGAGCACCATGTACCGCCCCACGCGCGCGCCGGAGACGAGCAGCCCCGTGTCGACCAGCGGTGGAGGCGCCTCGAGTCCGCCCAGCGCGGCGAGCACGCTCCGGCACTCCGAGCAGCCCGCGACATGCTGGCGCACGACCGCCGTGCCCTCCGAGTCCAACGCGCCATTCGCATAACCCGAGAGCGTGTTCTCGTCCGGGCAGCTCATTCGCGCACCGCCAGCAGACCCGAGAGGCTCAGGTCCAACCGGCCATGGATGGCGCGCATCAGGCTGTCGACTTCCGGCTCGGGCAGAGACAGACGCTCGGCGAGCGCGCGCCGCGTGCGCTTCTCCAGCAGCGTCTGCACCGCGGAGAGCCTGCGTGAGAGCGTGGACTTGTGCAGGTCGAACAGCGCGCCCATTCGCTCCAGGGAGAGGCGCTCGACGAAGTGCAGTCGCAGCAGCTCCCGGTCCTCGTCGTCCAGCGAGGCCACCGCCCGGATGAAGGCCGCGCGCACATGCCCCCGAGCCTCCTCCCGGACGAAGCCCAGCTCCAACCCACCCGGGGCGGGATGTGCGGCGAGCACCTCCGCTTCGACGTGTGACTCTTCACCCTGCGCCTTGCGCATCCGCAGCGCGAGCCGCACCGCGGAGATGCTCACCCAGTGCAGCAGCGGGCCCATACCCGAGTAGCCAAGCAACCGTGAGGGTGCCTCCTCGCGAGGCATCAGGAGGTTGGCCCGGAGCACCTGCAGTACCTCGTCGGCGAACGCCGGTGAGGGATGGATGCGCGATAGGGGGACGCGCAGCTTGAGGAGGACCTCCTGCTCCAGGAGCTCGCAAGCCGCTGGCAGCCCCTGCGCGCAGGAGAGCGCGAGCGCGAGGTCCCGGGCATGCAGTCGCTCCAGCGCGCGCATCGGGTCCGGCGCCCGTGAAAGCTGGGCCCCGAGGTGACGCGCGAAGGTGCTCGGCTGGGGCGCGGCGGAGCGGAGGGCGGCGGCCTGGGAGACGGCTCGCGCCACTGCGGCTCGGGCTCCCGGAGCCTCTCGAAGACGGAGGGAGGACTGCTCGCCGGCGGACTGCACCACCAGCTCGAAGGACTCGGCGTCAGCCCCATGCATCCCAGGCACTCCTGACATCAAGCCCACGATTCGACGGAACCGGGGCCCACACCCAGGAGGCTACCACCGACACCCACGACGGTTCAGCGCTTCTGGAGCGCCCCGCCGCCCGACAGCTCACGGCAGGCGCAGGGTGAAACTCCAGGACCTGGCAACACCCACGAAAGGATCGGGAGAGGTGGCCACGACGCCATAAGTCCCCGACGATTGGGCGGTGAAGCGCCGGGTCGCCGTTGGCGCATCGAACAGCAGGGGAACCTCCGCGCCATTCGGGTCCAGAATCCGGAGACCCACCGCCCTGGACTCCACGACATAGGTCCGGCTCGCCTCCGACTCGAAGGCGAATACGTCGATGTCCGTCCCCAGTTCGAAGGAGCCGTCCACTGTCGCAGGGAGCGTCAACGGCGTGGCATGGGCCGCGTCATCGCCGTGGTCGTCCGTGCCCACCCGCGCCATCTTGAACGTGAAGAAGAGAGGAGCAGTCTGCGAGCTGATCGTGAAGGTGACGTCCCCCGAGGACAGCAGGTGGATGTTCCAGGTGCCACCCCCGGACGCACGATGCACGCGGAAGGACGCGACAGGAGCGCTCGTCGACAGCGTGCAGCCGGGCGTGCAGGTGAGCCGGTACACGCCATCCGCCTCGAGAGGAATCGTGAAGGCATCCAGGTCCGCCACGTTGTGGATGAGCCCGGTGACAGTCTCCTCCACCGCGACGCGAGTGGCCGTTTCGGGAGTGCCACCATGGTCATCCGGCCCCAGGTTCTCCACTCCCACCTGGAAGTCCGTCCCCCAGGCTGAATCCTTCTGGACATGCACGTAATACGTCCCCGTCGTGGGTGCGCCCTGGACGATTCGGCTGGAGGTGGTCGCCGCCAGCGTCGTGCCGTCCGCGTCCGTGAGCTTGACGTTCGCCACACGCGAGGGCGTCAGCCTGACGTCATGGATTTCCCCCGCGGTGGCGAAGAAGGAGAAGACATCCACGTCGTTGGTGCCCTGAAGCCGTGCCGTCACGGGGACACCGTCCGTCAGTCGGGTCGCGGCGGGAAGCGCATCCGCGTGTTCATCCACCCCCAGGTCGTCCAACTGGCAGAGGGTGGCCGGCAGGCTGCCGTTCGAGGTGGAGACGCGGACGAACCACGTGCTCGACTCTGGACTCTTGTGGCCCACGCTGCCACCCACTCCCCCTCCTGACGCTCCGCTCTCCAACACGGCGCCCGCGCCATTCATCAGAGTCAGGAAGGTGCGCTCGGACTCACATGAGAATCGGAAGCCCTGGCCCGCCTCGGTGCGGAAGGTAAAGACATCCTCGTCGTCGTCGAACTCGAGCGTGACAGGGAATGGTGCACTCGTCAGCTCCACCGGTGTCGCCGTCGCGGGTGTGTCACCGTTCGCATCCTTGCCCATGTCTTCCAAACGGTAGAGATACGTCCCCGAAGCGCCGTCCGCATCCGCGGCCACCGTGATGAACCGGGGGGACGCCTCCGTGGAAGTGAACTCCAGGTGGGCGCCGCCTCGAGCCACGACAACCAGCGAACTCATTACCTGCCCCGAGGCACCCAGCAGGCGCACGGCCACCTTGGCCAGGGTGCCGGGCCGGACGATGAAGCGAAGGCCATGGCCCGGCAGGGTGGGCATGGCGAAGACATCCTGGTCCTTCCACACCCGGAAGGGAGGCTGGATGGCAGCGTCGTGGAAATCCACCGAGGGAGCCAGCGTCGTGGCGGCCGCCACGGCGTCACCGTGGTCGTCAGGCTGCCTGTAGGCGGAGATGAAGCAGGAGAGGCCGGAGGCCTCCTCCCATGCGCTGCAGTGACACATGGGGGCGCCATCGTCGGAGACGCAGCGTCCCGCGCTGCATTCCACGTCGGCGCAAACGCGCGCGTCTTCTTCGGCGGAGGGGAAACCACAGGCGACCCAGAGGCCGCAGGCCACCAGCGCGAACAGGCGCGGGATGAAAAAAGAGCGAATGAGGGACACCGGAGACCTTGGGTTGACGACCGTCGAGTGACCGTAATAACCAAACACCCGCGCATGCAAACGCTCTCTCGTCCCGCCGCGCAGGCGCTGGTCCTGCTGTCACTCCTGGTGTCTTCTCCAACCTTGGCGGAGGAACACGCGGAGCCCGAAGGGGGCTTTCCGCGCTGGCTCGCCATCTCCGCGCGCGGGGGCTACCTCATGCCGGGCGGGCGCATGGATGGCTCCGCCGAGCCGTTCTACCTGTACGAGGTCTACAAGGGGCTCTTCGCCGCCATCCTGGAACCCACCGTCCGAATCGGCCCGAACGTCGAGTTGGGGCCCTGGCTTCAGCTCGCCCACGCGCAGATGCGGATCCGCTGCTCCGCCGACCAGGCGTGTCCAGGCAGCAACCTGCGCTTCGGACTTCAAGGCAACTACCACTGGAATCCAGCCGGCCCCTACTCACCCTGGGCAGGGGTGGCGCTCGGCCACGAAACAACGTCGTTTTCGATTGGAGACGTCGACATCACGTACTCCGGGCCGGAAATCACGCTCCAGGCAGGGTTCGACAGGAACTTCGGCGGAGCCTTCTGGGCGGGGCTCTTCGTCAATGTCACGGGCGGCCGATACAGCACGCTGGATGTGGACCTGAGCACCGGCTCTGGAAGCGAGAGCCTCCGCGAGCGGACCCTCCACCTGTGGGTCGGCTTCGGCTTCCGCGTGAGGCTGGCCGCGCCCCTCGCAGCGGCCCCTCGCTGACGCCCGGACAGTCCTCATCGAGCCTGATGACAGCGGTCATCACCCTCGATGGCTCCAGTCACCGGCCACAGGGCTCCAGCGCCCGTCCCGGCTGAAGCGCTTCAGAGGGGAAACGGCACACTGGGGGGACCGCGAGAGGCTGGCACACGCCGTGCCTTAGGGGAGGTCACGTCACGGGCTGGACGACGTCTGGCCCCATCCCCCACCGCATCCCCGGAGCACTCCCATGCGCGTCTCCAACCGCCCCGCGTCCACTCCCGCCACGACACCGGCTTCGTCCTCCAGCGCGGCGTCCCCCGACAAGAAGGACGGAGTCTCGAACCTCTTCGGGTTCTGACGCGGCAGCGCTCCAGAGGGCCGGGCGCGGCGTCGAGCGAGCATCCGCGACGCCTATGCGCCCTTCAACTCGATGGTGTTGCCCTCCGGGTCCTGGATGTAGAACGAGAAGCCTTCACCCGTCGCACCGTACCGCTCCCCAGGAGCGAACACGGCGACCCCCTGCTCGGCCAGGTGGGCGCGAATCGCCGCCTCGTCGAACGGCTGCACGGTGATGCAGAAGTGGTCGACGTTGCGACCCTCACGCCCCGGTGCCGCGCCTCCCGCGCGCCCCAGCTTTCCATCCAGGGACACCAGGTCAATCATCGCCGTCCCCACCCGCAGGTGCGTCAAGCCGAGGTGCGGCACCTCCCGGTCGACGGTGCAGCCAATCACGTCCCGATAGAAGGAGGCCATGCGCGCCGCGTCGGCGACACGCAGGACCAGGTGGTCGACCGTGGCTGGTTGG
Organism: Myxococcus sp. CA051A; assembly: GCF_013336705.1. NCBI lineage: Bacteria > Pseudomonadati > Myxococcota > Myxococcia > Myxococcales > Myxococcaceae > Myxococcus > Myxococcus sp. CA051A. Next base: position 49,646 of record NZ_JABUMS010000008.1, read on the forward strand.
AAGGGTCGCTGACTCATCGCTGGAACTCCATTATCTTGATGTCGAGACAATGCAGCCGAATTATCTCGACGTCAAGATATCTGGAGTTCGCGAATGAGCAGGAGCACCCAGGACCATGTCGACCGCTTGCGGGGCCAGTGGGAGCGGGAGCTTCCGGACGTCGACACCCAAGGGATGGAAATCCTGGGGCGGGCCCGTCGCATCACCCTGCGGGTGCGGCCCCCCATCGAAGCGGTGTTCGAGGAGCACGGCCTGGACACGGGCGAGTTCGACGTCGTTTCAGCGCTGCTGCGCTCGGGCCCGCCCTACCGGATGCGCCCGACGGAGCTCTACAAGTCGCTGATGATTTCCTCCGGGGGGCTGACCGACCGACTGGCCCGGCTGACCCGCGCGGGCTTGATTCGCCGCCCCGCGACGGAGGGAGACGCGCGCAGCCTTCCGGTGGAGTTGACCCGGGAGGGCCGTGAGCGCACCGAGGCGGCGTTCCGCGCCGACATGGCCGTCGAGGCCCGGTTGCTCGCGGGCCTGTCACGCAACGAGCGAGCGACGCTGACCTCGCTCCTGCGGAAGCTGACGCTGAGCCTGGAGACAGCGGAGACCGAGGACGGGTGACTCACGACGAAAAGAGGGTCGAGCGCTGTCGGGTTCATCCACCCCGACCGGCGCTCGACCCCCTCATGCGACAGCGGCGCTAGTCCTTCGTGCAGACGACGTCGTCGACCTGGAGGTGGTCGCGGTCGGCTTCACTCCGGCTCGGATAGAGGAACAGGCGCCAGTCGCGCACGTTGCCGGTGAAGCGGAAGAACACCGGCTGCCACTCGTCACTGTCGACGACGAGGAAGTCCGTCTGCGGGCTCCAGCCTCCGCTCGAGTAGCTGCGATGACGGATGCTGCCGTGGCCACGCACCCGGTACGAGCAGGAGTAGTTGCCGCTCGGGACGTTGAACTTGTCCGTGGAGAAGCGCTCGGCGACCTGGATGGGGACGACGAACTGCAGCGCCGTCGAACCGCCGTGCACCGCGTTGAGGTAGCGCACGAGACGCGTGGGCTTGATCTCCGTGCCCGGGTCCGCGATGCCGTTGTCGATGCCGTACCAGTAGTCAGGGATGAGATGGTTCCCCTGGTAGGGGATGGAATAGATGTTCCAGGACTCGAAGCCACCGTTGCGGACGATGTTCGCGGGGTGCTCCGCGGGGACGCAGCTGCGGGTCGTCGGGTCACAAGCCGGCAGGGCGCCGACGCAGTCGAGGGTCGTGAAGCAGGCGCCTTCGGCCAGCTCACACACGCCCGTCGTGGGATTGCAGGTGGTCGCCGGGCTGCTGCACACGACTCCAGCGCAAGGGTCTCCGGCGACGCAGAGGTGCGTGCTCGTTTCGCAGACCGGCGTCTGCGGAGTCTCCGCGCAATCGGCGTGGCGGACGCAGCGGTCCTCGGCGACCACGCACGTGTTGGTGTCATCACAGGCCTCCCACGCGGCGCAGTCCCCGCCGATGTTGCAGCGACCCGAGAGCGGCTCGCAGGTCGCGGAGGCATTCACGCACCGCTCCCAGGACTCGCAGCTGACCACGTCACACGGTTCGGCCGCCCGCATGCAGCGCACGTCGTCGAGGAGCAGGTTCTCTCCGCTCGTATTCCGAACGCTGAAGATGAGTTCGAACGTGTCGAAGACGTCGCTCGCCAGGTTGAAGTTGTACGTCACCTGGGTCCACGCCGTGGTGTCGACGGAGGTGTAGGACGAGTACGAGGAGTAGTCGTCGTCGAAGAAGGCATTCCGGACGTCGCCGGTGCCCCGCGCCTGGAAGGTGCAGGAGTAGCGACCGGCGGGCATCGACTTCGCCAGCGTCGTGAACCGCCGATGCGTGGAAGAGGCGTTGGTCAGCCGGACCGCGTTCACGCCTTCGAAGGCATTCGTCGTCACCTTCTGCACGGCGCCGGAATCGATATTCGACTTGCTGCCGAACCACTGCGCCGGAAGCGCATCGGGCCACACCTCGAAGCCCCAGTTGTCGATGACGCTCACGACGGGAGGCTCACCGGCGTCCGGCGTCCCACCACCCGCATCGGGGAGCTCACCACCCGCGTCCGGCGTCTCACCTCCAGCATCGGGGAGCTCACCGCCTGCATCCGGAAGCTCTCCGCCCGCGTCCGGCATCACCTCGCCCGCGTCGGGAAGCTCTCCGCCCGCGTCCGGCGTCACCTCGCCCGCGTCCGGAAGCTCTCCGCCCGCGTCCGGCGTCACCTCACCCGCGTCCGGAAGCTCTCCGCCCGCGTCCGGCGTCACCTCACCCGCGTCCGGAAGCTCTCCGCCTGCGTCCGGAATGTCTCCGCCCGCGTCCGGCGTCACCTCGCCCGCATCCGGAGTCCCATCACCCGCGTCCGGCGTCCCACCACCCGCGTCCGGCGTCCCATTTCCCGCGTCAGTCCGGGTCTCCCCCGCATCGGGAATCACCCCAGGCTCTGAATCACCACAGGAAACAACCAAGACCAGCAACGCGGTCAGACACCCTCGAAACAACGTCAAAGCAAGCCTCCGGGTCCCAGCAAAGTTCCTCTCGTACCACAATTTTCAAGTAGCGCGGGTGGCGCCGGGGTCACAAGGGGAGCGCCCCTTGGAGGGTTCGCGACTCGGGAGATTCGCCAGGACGGTCGGTGCTGCTGGCCTCGGACACAGCGCGGCGCAACGGAGCAAGCCCGCTCCAACCGCGCCCCCATGCGGTTCCGAGCCGCTCGTTCCCATCTGGAATCAGCTCAAGGACAAGCCTGGCAGGAATTGGCGACGCCCTCGACCCGAGGCCTGATTGACGCAGCGGCCGGGTTTCAGTCTCCCCCACCCCGTGCGGCAATCGTTCGACGGCCAGGACGTAGCCTCCCGCGTGGACACCTTCTTTGTTGGATTGCGTCAGGCACTGCGCTCGCTGCGCCGCAGCCCCGGTTTCACTCTCAGTTGCGTCCTGATGCTGGCGGTAGGCATCGGAGCGAGCACCGCGCTCTTCAGCGTGGTGGAGGGGGTGCTGCTGCGCCCCCTGCCCTATCCAAGCCCCGAGCGCCTCGTGCACCTGTCGCAGCGGACGGCCGTCGGCCGCTCGATTCCGTTCTCGGACCCCAACTTCGAGGATGTGCGGACACAGAGCCGCACCGTCTCGGCGCTGGCCCAGGTATCGGGAGCGGCGAGCGTCGCCGTCACCGGCACGGACGAGCCGACCTTCGCCATGATGGCGCTCGCCTCGCGCGACTTCTTCCGCGCCTTCGCGGTGCAGCCCGTACAGGGCCGTCTGTTCGCCGAGGATGAGCAGCAGCAGGGAGGCGCCCCGGTGGTGGTCGTGAGCCAGACCTTCTGGAAGCGGCACCTGGGCGCACGGCCGCTGCCGCTGTCGGACACCCTCACCTTCGAGGGGCGCGCCTATACCGTGGTGGGTGTGATGCCCAAGTCCTTCGACTACCCGGTGGGCACACAGCTGTGGATTCCGCGCGAGTTGAAGGCGCCCTTGCCCAGCCGGACCGCGCACAACTGGTGGGTGGTGGGACGGCTGGCGGAGGGCGTCAACCCCCAAGCCGCGCAAGCGGAGCTCACGGGCATCGCACGGGAGCTCGAGGCGCGGTACGGCCGGGAAATCTCGATGCAAGACATCGCCATGGTGCCCCTGCACGAGAGCCTGGTGGGGAGTGCCCAGTCCACGCTCTACGTGCTGCTGGGCGCCGCGGCCTTCCTGTTGCTGGTGGCGGGAGCCAACGTCACCAACCTGCTGCTGGCCCGCGCGGCGACCCACAGGCGCGAGCTCGCCGTCCGAGTGGCGCTGGGCGCCGGGCCCGGCGCGTTGGCGCGGCGGTTCCTCACCGAGTCGCTGCTGCTGTCGCTGGCCGGCGGTGCGCTGGGCACCCTGCTCGCAGCATGGAGCGTGCGCGCACTGCTCGCGTTCGAGCCGGGCCGCCTGCCACGCGTGGACGAGGTGGAGGTGAACGCCACCGCGCTCCTCTTCGCGCTCGGGCTCTCGCTGCTCCTCGCACTGGGGCTCGGGCTGGTGACGGCGTTGCGCGCGGCGCGCCAGAACCCCTGGGCCACGCTGGTGCAGGCGGGGCGCACCCAGGCCGGAGGAGTCGGAGCGGAGCGCACGCGCCGTGCCCTCGTGGTCGGACAGCTCGCGCTCGCACTGGTGCTGCTGCTGGGCGCGGCGCTGCTCGGGCGCAGCCTGATGCGCCTGCTCTCGCTGGACCCGGGATATCGCACCGAGGACGTCGCGGTGCTCAGCCTCGTGCTCCCTCCCGTCGCGGACGAGGCGGGGTGGCGGCGCAACCTTCAACTGCAGGAGCAACTCCTCGCGCGGCTGGGCGCACTGCCCGGAGTGCGCGCGGTGGGCGCCGTGAGCAACTTCCCGCTCGAGGGGAGCCCCTCGGGCTACGGCACCTTCCTCGTGCTCAACCGTCCCGACGAGGTGAAGAGCATCGAGGACTTCGGGCGGCTGGCGCATGAGCGCGAGCGCACGGGCTCCGCCGAGTACCGCGTGGCGAGCGAGGGCTACTTCCATGCGCTCGACATTCCGCTCGTGCGCGGGCGCCACTTCGATGCACGCGACACCGCCGAGACGCCTCATGTCGCCGTCATCAGCGAGTCGCTCGCGAAGGCCCGCTGGCCCCAAGAAGACCCGCTGGGCAAGACCATCCAGTTCGGCAACATGGACGGCGACCTGCGTCCCTTCACCATCGTCGGCGTGGTGGCGGACGTGCGCGAGCGGGGGTTGGATGAGGCGCCGAAGCCCATGTTCTATGGCTGCTCCCGCCAACGGGCGCGCGCCTCCTCCCGCTTCCACCTCGCCGTGTACGGCCCGGTGGGCTCCGCGGCCCTCGTCACCGCGGTCCGGCCGGTGCTGCGTGAGCTCGCCCCCGAGCTGCCCTCGCGCCTGCACACCGTGGAGAGCCTGCTCACGGACTCACTCGCGCCCAGGCGCTTCAGCCTCCTGCTGCTGGGGGCCTTCGGTGTCGTGGCGCTGCTGCTCTCTGTCGCGGGGCTCGCGGCCGTCGTGTCCTATGCGGTGGCGCAGCGCACCCAGGAGTTCGGCATCCGCTTCGCCCTGGGAGCGACGGCGGGGGACGTCCTGAAGCTGGTGCTCCGGCAGGCGGCGCTGCTCTCGGGGCTGGGCGTGGCGCTCGGCGTGCTGGGCGCCATCGGGCTCAGTCAGGTGCTCGCGGGGCTCGTCTACGGAGTGAGCACCACCGACCCGCTCGTCTTCGCCGCGGTGGCGCTCCTCCTGCTCGGCGTGGCGCTGCTCGCAAGCTGGTTGCCGGCCCGGCGAGCCTCGCGGGTGGACCCGATGACGGCGCTGCGCTCGGAGGCCTGAACCGCGCCCCACGGGTCCTTCACACATAAGTGTACTATTGACACGAAGTCTGTGGTGCTGCGAGAGTGCAGCCACCATGGACACCGCCTTCGTCGCCTTCATTCCGCTGTCGAACTGGCTGCGCGGATTTGATCGCTACCGAATGCGGTACTCGAAGGCGTCCATCGCCGAGTCGACCTTCCCCGACGCGTTCTACATGTTGAAGGAAGACGAGCCCTGGGCCCCCGGGCTCGAGAAGGCTCGGCGGCTGGTGGCGAAACTCGGTCGCGCGAAGGACCGCGTCGTCGCGTTGCGCGCGCGGCTGCCGACGTCGGGGGCGCCAGCGATGCGCCCCAATGACACCACGGGCACGGGAATCGGCTGGCGCTGGCCCGCCCCCGAAGTGCCCCTGAGCGGAGTGGCCTGGATCGACGACGCCGGTGCGCTGCGGCCCACGCTGCATGAGGAGGTCACCGCGCAGGCCTTCCTGCTCGAAGACACGGGGCTCGCGCCCTGGGCCGACTGTCGGCCTCGCTCCTTCTCGGTGCTGCCGGTGGCGAAGGCCTGCCAGGCGAAATGCGCGTTCTGCTTCTCGAAGGCCAGTGTCTCGGACCTCGCGCGGCAGCGGAGTGTCTCGCTCGAAGAGCAACTGCACTGGGCGGACCTCGCGTGCTCACGCGGGGCGGAGCGCGCCGTCATCACCGGCGGCGGCGAGCCGACCCTGCTGGCGCCTGGCCAGTTGCGTTCGCTGGTCCGTGGCCTCGCCGAGCGATTCCCGAAGACGCTGTTGATCACCAATGGCGCGCGGCTCGACGCCGAGCAACTGCACGCCCTGCGTGACGAGGGACTCACCACGCTGGCCGTCAGCCGTCACGGCGTCACCCGCGAGGACGACGCGCGCATCATGGGCCTGTCCGTCGACTCGGGTGCGCTCGCGCGGGCCTTTGGCCTCCGCAGCCGGGCCATCTGCGTGCTTCAGCGCGGCGGAGTCGATGACGCGGCCCAGGTCCACGCGTACCTGGAGCGCAGCGCGCGCGAAGGGTTCCACGAGGTCTGCTTCAAGGAACTCTACGTCTCCAGCCTCTCCGAGAACGCCTGGGCGCCGAGCGCCGTGAATCGCTACTGCGAGGTGAACCAGGTGCCGCTCGAAGTGGTGCTCCGCGCGATGGACGCGTGGGGCTTCACGAAGGTCACCGAACTGCCGTGGGGCAGCCCGGTGTTCGAGGGAGAGGTCGCAGGGCGCGTGCTGCGCGTCGCGGCCTACACGGAGCCCTCGGTCGGTTGGGAGCGAACACATCGGTTGGTGCGCTCGTGGAACCTCATGAGCGATGGAACCTGCCTGGCCTCGCTGGAAGACCCGGCCTCGGAGCTGCGCCGATGAAACACGACGCCTTTCTCTCCCTGGCTGACGCGTGGCGTGGCAAGCGCCCCGAGCTCGTCGACCTGGCGGAGCTCAACGTCTATCGCAGCCTCGCGCCGACCTTCGCCGCCATCGCTCCGTCGACGCATCCCGAGGCTCCGTATCGGTGTCACCTCGCCGAACGCTTTCTCGCGCACCTCGAACTCGACGCGGAGCTCAAGTCCCGGACCCAGGTCAGTCACGGTGTGCGCCGCTCCCTGCGAGCGCTGTTCGGCTGGCTCGCGTCACGCAACGCCCGCGTCGGAGTTCCCGCCGACGTGTATCCGGTCTACCTCCAGCTCGCCGGGGAAGCAGGCGTCGAGGTCGTTCCATTCTCCGCGCGGGAGGGGCTGCCCGAGCTCGAGGCCTGCGACGCGCTGCTCCTCTGCGAGCCGCTCAAGCCCTGGGGACGCTCCCCACGGAGCGAAGAGGCCGAGCGCGTGGAGCGCTGGGTCCGCGCCGAGCCGGGAAAGCGGGTGCTCATCATCGACTCCGCGTACGCGACCCCTCCCACCCCGTGGACACTCCGGCTGCTGCGAGAGGAACTCGCGTTCGTCCTCGTCTCGCTCTCGAAGAGCTGGCTCATCCCCGACCACGTGGGGTTGTGCATCACGCCTTCGCGATGGCGGCAGGACGCGCGCGCCGTCTTCGCGCCGCTGCCGAAAGACGAACAGAAGCTGCGCATCGGCTACGCGGCCCTCACGGAGCACGCGTCCCGTCCTCGCCAGGTCGGAGCGCTGCTGGCCGAGCGAGCCCGCGCCCTGGACGCGTTCACCGCCACCCGGCCCGAACTCCGGGCCTCACCGTGCGTGGGCTACTTCGCCACGTCCCAGTGCTCCTTCGATGAACTCCTGGAGCAAGGGGTCCTCGGAGTGCCCGCCTCGGTCTTCGGTGGCCCCGCGCAGGTGAGCATTCTTTCGAGCCTGCGAACCGGCCCTCTGCGGTGAGACCTTCGGCGTCCTGAGCGGGCGGGCGACTCCCAACGGAATCGCCAGACGGAAACCCGCGCGACGCGGCGCACTCAGCCCTTGGCCTTGCCCTTGGTCCGGAGGCCACTGGCCGAGGGGTCGCGCGGCAGGTGCCGCAGGCCCATCCAGCCCAGCGCCGACACGTGCCGCACCACGTGCTCCAGGGAGATGGGACGGCCCTCCGCCGCCCACCACACCCCCACCTGCGTCACCATGCCGACGAGCGCGTTGGCGTACACCGGGGCGACCTTGGGGTTGAAGCCCGCTCGGCTGAACTCCGCCTGGAAGATGTCTCCCACCCGCTGCGCCAGGTCGTCGATGACGCGCGTGAGGCCGCGCCGGGCGCTGGACGTGGGCGAGTCGCGCGTGAGGACGGCGAAGCCCGCAGGCTCCTCCTTCGCGTAGGTGAGGAAGACCAGCACCGCGGCCTCGAAGCGCTCGCGGGCGCTGCCCTGGGCGATGGCATCCGACATGCCCTGCACCAGCCCGTCCATCTCCCGCTCCACGATGGCCGCGTAGAGGCCCTCCTTCGCCCCGAAGTGCTCGTAGACGATGGGCTTTGAGACGCCGGCCTTCGCCGCCACCTCCTCGATGGACGTCGCCTCGTAGCCGCGCGAGGCGAAGAGCTCGCGGCCCACCTCCAGCAACTGGGCGCGCCGCTGCGGGCCCGTCAAACGCTGTTTCTTGGCCACCTTGACCTCTGGGCTACCCGAGCGTAGGTTACTTCAACGTAACTTACCGGTGAGTAGGCTACCTGCCGGTTTTCAGGAGACCTCCGTGTACCTCATCCTCTGCGGCCTCGTCTTCACTGGCGCCTACCTGCTCAACATCCTCACCATCTCCGTGGGCTATCACCGCGCGCTCGCGCACAAGGCGGTGCGGCTGCACCCGGCGCTGCGGCGCCTGCTCGTGGTGGGCGGCAACTGGTTCACCGGGCTGGACCCCAAGGCGTGGGTGGTGATGCACCGGCTGCACCACGAGCACTCGGACACGCCGCTCGACCCGCACTCCCCCGTGAATGTGGGGCTGCTGGGCATCGCGAACGAGCAACTGCGCAACTACAAGCGCATCATCGTGGGGCTCATGCGAGAGAAGCCCGAGTACACGAAGTACGCAAAGGACCTCGACTTCCCGCTCAACGCCCTCAACCGCAAGAACCTCTGGTGGCTGCCCTATGCGCTGCACGCAGGCGTGGGACTGGCGCTGGCGCTGAGCGTGGGCTGGGTGCTGGGCGCGGCGTACTTCCTCGGGATGATGAGCCACCCGGTGCAGGGCGGCATCGTCAACGCGCTGGGGCACGCGGTGGGCGGGCGCAACTTCGACACCCGGGACAACTCGCGCAACAACCACCTGGCCGCCTGGCTCATCCTGGGCGAGGGCTTCCAGAACAACCACCACGCCTACCCGGGCTCGGCGTCCTTCTCGCACCACCGCCACGAGGTGGACCTGGGCTTCGTGGCCTGCCTCGCGCTCGAGCGGCTGGGGCTGCTGACCATCGACCGCGCCTATCTCATTCCCAGGCCCGAGCAGCTCGACACGGCGCGGGCACGGGCGTAATCGCCCTGCCCCGCCCGTGCTCGCCAACACGACGAGCACGGGCAGTTGGAGAGCGACCTGCGCGTCCCACCGGGACGGGCCTCGGCGGAAGTAGAGGTCGTCGAAGCAGGCGGCCCGATGACGACTCCGGGGCTACAGCGTCTTGAGGTACTCGATGAGCGCCAGACGCTCCGGGTCCGTGAGGACGGCGTTGAACTCATGTCCGCCGTTGTCCTGGCCGAACGCGTGGGTGTTGTAGATTTTCCGGTCCTCGAGCTGCTGCCGCGTGCGCGTCGGTGGGAAGAGGATGTTCCATGAAGCGCTCAGGTTGCTGAAGAGCACGGCCATGATTTCCTGCGCGAGGGGCGTGCGGAACTCGTCGCCTGGGTCGCAGTTGATGTACGGCGACACCGCCGGATTCCAGGGCGTGCGCCACTGGCAGGCGATGGTGTCGTACTTCCAACCGACCTTTGTGGAGTCGTAGGCGCGCTGCAAACTGGTGTCGAAGCCCATGATGACGAGCGGCTGGTCCCAGCGCGGTGGAGCGGAGACGCGGCGCCAGATGGGCTTGCGGTCAGCGGGCTTGAGCACCTCCCATACATTGGGAACCGAGCCGTTGTGGAAGTACGGCGCGGTGGCCCAGACCCCGTAGAGCGGCGGCGCGAGATAGCCGTGCTCGCGGTCTCCACGAAGGTGGGGCTGATTCTGCGGGCCGCAGTCCTGCGCGGTGCCGGCCGTCTGCGGATAGCCGAAGAAGTTCTTGGCGCCAGCGGACTGCACCGCGGCGTTGTTGGTGTTCACCCGGACCGGGTCGGTGCCGATGATGCGCAGCGGCGCGATGTAGCTCGCCATGCCCGCCAACGCGGGTGTCGCGAGGAACGCCGGGTCATTGACGTAGCGGGGTGAGTAGGCCCCATGGCAGCTCGCACAGGACCCATTGCCTTGAGGCCGTGGCACGGCGTTGTTGCGCCCCGGAGCCCACATGTCGAGGGTGTGGAACAGCACCGCGCCCTGCTCGGCCAGCGACGTGTCGACGGGCAGCGGATAGGGCGGTGACTTGAGCGACTCCACCCAGGTGTTGAGCGCCGGGCCGTTGGCGCGCATCCAGTCCTGCCCTGCTTCGCTCACCGGCCCGCCGAGGCCGCCGAACAGTCCGAGGAACGGCGTGTAGAACACCATGTCCACGCGGGGTGCATCCATCGGGAACACGCCGTCGATGAACTTCACCGGCCGGTGCCCCATGTTCCACCAGGCGGGCGTATCCATTCCGGCGGTCGAGCCGGAGTTGATGAGGCCAATCACCTCCGAGGGCGTCAGCGGCTCCTCGTCCGGGAACAGGAAGGCGAGGTTGATGTCGCTGGCGTTGTTGGTGCCCCGAGTGCGGTTGAGGTTCAGGAACGTGGCCAGCGACGCCGGATACCCCAGGGGCAAGAGGTCGCTCAAGAACAGGTCCAGGTCCGCCAGGCTGCTGCCGCCGCCCATCAACACCCCAAGGCCCGGGCCGTCCGAAGGAGTGCCCACCACGCCGCTGTGGCAGGCGTGACAGGTGACGCCCATGCGTCCGCTCCAGCTCCCGTCCGGGTTGCGCAGCTGCGTGAGCATCTGCGGCAGCTGGCCGCTTCCTCCGTTGGTGCGATTGGGCAGCTGCAAGGGCAGCGGATAGGGATTGCGCTCGGTGCTCAGGCCCGACCCGTAGCGCTGGGCCACCAAGGCATCGAAGTTGTCGGGACGAAATGGAAAGCCCCAGACACGCCACAGCTCGTTGTACTGCGCCGCGGAGAAGGTGGCGATGCCGAAGCCCGCCTCGGGGCGCGTGGCGTCGGTGCCGGTGAACAGCGCGCCCACGCCTGGATGGCCGTTCGTCAGCAGCCCCTCTCCGCGACTGAAGCGTCCACGCAGCTCGCCGCAAGTCCTGGCCGCGCCCTCCTCCTGCACCGCCTCTGGATTGACATGACAGTTCTTCCAGAAGGCATTGAAGTGCACCGCCCGGCCATTGCTGATGCCGGGCTGCACCAGGGTTCGTGGGTCCGCCGGTAGGACGGCTCCGTCCGGCTTGCCGTAACAGAAGTCCCACTGCGCCGAGCCGCCTCGGCTGCTGCCCAGCAAATCACTGGCGACGGAGACACCGGGCATCGCCAGTGTCCCCATGGCCAGCAACACTCGAATGAATGGAACAGCGGTGCCGCGCGCTGCGAACGCCTTCCTGACTGCGCTCATGGGTCCCTCCTCCTTCGCTGCGTGTTCCCACTTCCCGGTCGGCGGGGGCGGACGTCCGCGGGGAGGAGAATCGGCGAGCGCAGCTCGGAGTTCGTCCGCCAGGCCATGGTCAACGTGCAGCCGTTGCGCACCTCGGGACGGTGGAGTTCGACAGTGGCGGCCTGCGCGGCAACCGACGACCGGCTGCGTTGACAGGCCATGAGAGCGATTCGTGAGAGGGATGATGGGCCGCTATTGGCACAACGTCAATAGAACCACCCCGGACTTGCCCAGAACCCGGTCGCCACGGCCCGCCGAGGCGTCCCTTACCCAGACAACCTGCACACCAGTGAACAGTGCCGGGAGCGAATCACTCCGCGAGGACCTTCGCGTCCGGCCACCGCTGGCCTGAGCTGTAATTGGCCGGAATCCACCGGTAGCTCCTCCCCTCCGCGCCCAGGCGGCCCAGTCCAGGGAAGGGCATGTGCGAAAGGCCGAGCAGGTCGCCGCGCTGCGCCGCCTCAGCGAACGTGCGTGCTCGCTGGGCCGCGGCCGCACGGTCGTCCACGTCGTAGGCGACCGTCACCGACGGCTCGCGCAGCTGCACCGAGCCGAAGTGCATCAGGTCGCCAAACAGGACCAGCCGCTGCCTCCGGCTCTCGATGATGTAGCTGCTGTGCCCCGGCGTGTGTCCCGCGGTCGGCATGACCCGGATGCCCGGGACGACGGAGTCCCCGCCTCCGAACGTCTTCAGCTTCCCCGCGACCCGGTAGGGCTCCACCATCGCCCGCGCCTCCTCGAAGTACTTCGGGTCCACCTGTCCCCGCGCCTTCTCACGCCCCAGCCAGAAGTCCGCTTCGCGTGCGTGGACCTGGAGGATGGCGTTGGGGAACGCCCGGCGCGTGCCAGACATGAGCCCGCCGGAGTGGTCGGAATGGATGTGCGTGAGCAGCACCACGTCAATCTGCTCGGGTTGGTAGCCCGCGGCCTGGAGGCTCTGCTGGAGTTGGCCTCCCACGCCGGGGCCGAAGAAGCCACCCACGCCCGTATCCACGAGCACCAACGCCGTGCCGGTGTTGATGAGGAACGCGTTGATGGACAGCTCGACGGGGTCCTCGAGGTGGTCGCGCGCGAGCAGGTCCTTCACCCGCTCCGGCGTCGTGTGCGTCGCCACGTCGCGCACCGTCTGGGGGACGGTTCCGTCGGACAGCGCGGTGACCTCGAAGTCTCCGAGCATCATCCGGTAGAAGCCAGGTGCCTGCGTTCGCACCTGGGGCGCGGCCGCGTGGGCAGCGGCCGGAAGCAGTGAAGCCGTGGCCATCACCAGCAAGGTCAGGGCGCGTGAGACAGCGAGAAAGACACCACGAGGAAGAGGTCTTGTCATGGGTGACGAAGTAGCGCCCGACCTCGCCTCGGATAAACGGGCGCGCGTCACACACACTGTTTCACCCCGGAAACAATCAGGAGCCCGCGGCCCCCGGGCTGAACGCGATATGCCGTCAGCGGAGGTGGAAGATGGACAGGTTCACGGCGATGGAGGCCTTCGTCCGCGTGGTGGAGAGCGGCACCTTCACCAAGGCGGCAGACGCGCTGGGCCGCCCGAAGACAGCGGTGACCCGGCTCATCCAGCAACTGGAGGCGCAGCTGCGTGTGAAGCTGCTGCACCGCACCACGCGCCGCGTGACTGTCACGCCGGAGGGCATGACCTATTACCACCAGGCCTTGCGCCTGCTCGGGGAGGTGCGGGAACTCGAAGCCACGCTGTCCCAGTCACGGCGCGGCCCCCGGGGACGCCTGCGCGTGGAGTCGAGCGGAACCATTTCCCGGCTGCTGCTCGTCCCCGCGCTGCCGTCGTTCTACGCGCGCTACCCGCAGATGCACATCGAGCTGGGGGTGAGCGACCGCGTCGTGGACCTGCTCGCGGACAATGTCGACTGCGCCATTCGCGGAGGGGGCGTGAAGGATGAGTCCCTGGTGGCGCGACACCTGGGAGACCTCTGCTATTGGCTGTGCGCGTCGCCCAAGTATGTGGAGCGTCACGGTGCGCCAGGCCACCCGCGAGAGCTGGCGGGCCCGACGCACGCGGTGGTCAGCTACTTCTCGTCGCTGAGTGGCAAGGAGCTCCCCTTCGTCTTCCTCCGCGACGGGGAGCGGCTGGAGGTCCAGGGCCGCAGCCTGCTCACACTCAACGAAACCAACGCGTACCTGGCCGCCGGACTGGCCGGCCTCGGTGTCATGTTCGCGCCCCGCTTCGTGGTGGAGCCGTACGTCGCCACCGGGGAGCTGGTGCAGGTGCTGGAGGATTGGCGGCCTGAAGCCCGGCCCCTGTTCCTGGTCTACCCACCCGCACGCGCGCGGGGCGCCGGGCCGCGGGTCTTCATCGAATGGACGATGGAGCTGTTCGCGAGCCGGCCGGACCTGTGGCGCCATGAAGGGTAGCCGTCCGAGAGCGCGTCGCTACTCGAAGACGGAGAGCTGTCCCAGCGAGCGAAGCTCTCCCGTCGTATCCCTCGGGGTGGCTCGCACGCGGACGTGCGACACGGACGTCGTGCCCGTGAGGTCCACTTCCATGAAGAGCCGCACGCCAGCGCCGCCGAGCAGGTTGGCCAGGGGCAGCCACTGGGTGCCGTCGGCGCTGCCCTCCAGCAACAGCTCGGTCATGGTGCCGGACACCTCGAAGTTGCGCAGCACGGCCTTGCGCGGAACCACGGGCCGCGAGAGCTGCACGGCGACCTCCCGGACTCCTTGCTGGAAGAGCACGAGCCCGCTGAGGTCGCCGTTGGTGATGCGGCAGGGCGTCTCCGCGTTCAGGTAGGTACACGCCGCGCCACGGCTCACCGGGACGAGCGCGCGGCGAGGCAGCGCCACGAAGTTGCTGGAGTAGGAGAGGCCGACCGTCACGCCCCCCGCATTCGCCTCGCGCTCGACGCTGATGGAGGCCTTGAGTCCTTGGACGTCCTCGAGGACGGAGTCGCTCAGGTGGACCGGCGAGGTGACCTTGGGGACCTGCCAGGCCGCCCTGAGGGAGGTGGTGTGAACGGAGAGCACGTGGTCGTCGTCCCCCGCGCCGTGGGTGGCGGACAGGGGCCGGAAGCCCACACCCACGCCCTGCGCTTCCCCGGTGGCCGTCAGCGTGCCGGTCCACTCCTGGAGGGTGGGCAGCGCCACCCCTGACTGCTGGATGAGGAAGAAGGCCGAGAGGCTCCTTCCCTGGGACTGCTCGGGCGAGCGGGCGACGAAGCAGCGCGCGATGCTCCCGTTGCGGGTGTCCGCGCCCAGCAGGTCGAGTTCGAAGGTGCCATCAGCCCGGGTCTTCACCGACTTCCAGCTCGACGTGAAGCCCGCGAACGCGCACGAGGAGTTCTCGCTGCGGTAGAGCTTCAACAGCGCTTCCGGGAGCGGTGCGCCGGCCTCGTCGATGAATCGCCCACTCAGGGCGATCTCCTGGTCCGCATCCACCTTGCTCTCGGTACAGCCCCCCAGCATCACCAGCACACCCAGGGACAACGTGCGCGTCCATCGCATGAGAACCTCCTTCACTTGTGAGCCGCGCTGCCAGTGCAAGACTGGTGCACGGCCCGGCTCCCTCTGAGGACGCGAGCCCGGGCCTGTCCTTTCCGGACAAGGCCGTCGTGGCGCGACCCTTACGCGGGTGCCACCGCCACTTCGCAGTGCCCTCGAACCCGCCACGGCGACGGGCGTCAGGGTGGCTCGGGAACTCCAGCCGCTTGGAGGGGCACGACAAGAAAAGCAGGGGTGTGTCGATCTCCCAGTGGGTCATTCGTCGCCAGGGTGAAGCAGCGAACCGAACCCAATAGGGAGGGCACCACCCGATGGCTACCGCGAAGAAGTCCGCGCCCCGAAAGGCGGCGATGAAGAACTCCACCTCGAAGACCGCCACGTCGAAGAAGAACGAAGCGCCCAAGAAGGTCGCGCCCCCGAAGAAGGCCCCCACGGCGCGCAAGTCCTCGTCGAAGGACAGGTCCGAGCGCCCCGTACCGAAGCTCGCGCCGGCGCAGGTCACCCCCCAGACGTCATCGGCGCAGGGGTCGGCGGTGGACGCCTTTGTCGCCAGGATGGAGGGCTGGCAGCAGGACATCGTGCGCCCGCTCGCGGCGCTCATCGCGAAGGAGTCGCCCGGCGCATCGGCCTACATCAAGTGGGGGCACCCCGTGTGGGACCATGCGGGCCCCTTCGCGCTGGTGAAGGCGGCCAAGGCGCATGTCACCCTCGGGTTCTGGCGTGGCGGGCAGATGCGCGATGCGGACGGCATCCTGGAGGGTGACAGCGACGGGATGCGGTACGTGAGAATCCAGTCGGGCCAGCGGCTCCCGGCTTCGCTCGCGGCGCTGGTGCACGAGGCCGTGGCGCTCAACCAGAAGCACGGCGACCCGCTGAAGCGCTGAGCGCCGGAATGACGGTCCATCCAGTCGCCTCGACAGCTCCCTCCTGGGCCCCTTCAAGAGGCGCTGGCCAGGAGGGAGGAATCGAGGCGGGGGTCCCGCGCTCGCTCCGCGCTACTTCTTCGCGGCCTTCCCCTTCATCACCTTCTTGCCCAGGACGACGAGCAGGACCAGCACGGCTCCGGCGCCCAGACCCACCGCGGCATTGAGCAGCATGGGGGCAAGCCCCCCCAGGATGCGGCCCACACCCGGCACGGTGGTGACCCAATCGGTGAAGGACGTCTCCGCGTGGTGCAGGAGGGAGACGCCGTGCACGAGGATGCCGCCGCCCACCAGGAACATGGCCGCCGTCCCCGCCACGGAGAGGAACTTCATCAACCACGGCGCGGCGCGGAGGATGCCCGCGCCCAGGCCGCGCTGGAAGGCCCCGGACTGGCGGCTGAGATACAGCCCCGCGTCGTCCAGCTTCACGATTCCCGCCACGAGCCCGTACACGCCCACGGTCATGATGAGGGCGATGCCCACCAGGACCGAGACGCGGGTGGCGAAGCTCACCGTCGCCACGGTGCCCAGCGTGATGGCGATGATTTCCGCGGAGAGGATGAAGTCGGTGCGCACCGCGCCCTTGATTTTGTCCTTCTCCAGCGCCACCAGGTCCACGCTCGGGTTCACCAGTGCCTCGCGCAGCTCGGCGCGGTGCGCGGTGTCCTCCTCCTCGCTGTGGAGGAACTTGTGCGCGAGCTTCTCGAAGCCCTCGAAGCAGAGGAAGGCGCCGCCCACCATCAGCAGGGGGGTCACCAGCCAGGGCGCCAGCGCGCTGATGGCCAGCGCCGCGGGGACCAGGATGGCCTTGTTAACCAGCGAGCCCTTCGCCACCGCCCACACCACCGGCAGCTCGCGGTCCGCGTTCACGCCCGTCACCTGCTGAGCGTTGAGCGCCAGGTCGTCTCCGAGCACACCCGCCGTCTTCTTCGCCGCCACCTTCGTCAGGATGGAGACGTCATCCAGGATGGTCGCGATATCGTCGATGAGCGCAATCAGACTGCTGCCTGCCATGGAGTTCTTTCGGGCTGGAGGGTGAAAAGTCGCTGTGCGGTCAGCGCGGATTAGCACAGGGCGGCGCTCGGGGCACGGCCTCGGACGGTCGCCTGCCCCATGGAGCCCTCCGGAGGTCGGGGCACCGGTTCACGGCACTTCGGCTTGACTATTATTATTCGCGAGTAATAACAGCGTCCATGAACGCGGATGAAGGACTCGTGGCCCTTGGGTTCACCGAGGTCGAGGCGCGGGTGTATTGCGAGCTGCTCAAGGGAGCGCCCGCCACCGGGTACCGGCTCGCGCAGGCGCTGGGGAAGGCGCCTCCGAGCATCTACCAGGCGCTCGCCTCGCTCGAACACAAGGGGGCCGTGCTCGTCGAAGAGGGTGAGCCCCGCTCCTTCCGGCCCGTGCCTCCAGACGAGGTGCTCGCGGCGCTCCAGCGGGGCTTCGAGACGCGCAGCCGCGAAGCCGCGAACGCGCTGCGCAAGCTCCACGCCCCGGTGCAGGACGACCGCATCTACCACCTCAAGAGCACCGCGCAGGTGATGGAGCGCGCACGGACGATGATCGCCGGCGCCACCGAGCGGCTGCTCTTCGACCTCTTCCCTCCCCCCTTCGCGTCCCTCACCCAGGCGCTCACCGAAGCGAGCTCCCGGCGCGTGGCCATCGCGGGGCTCGTCTACGACGAGACTCCCAAGGTGCCCTTCGACTGCGTGCGCTCGTCCGAGGCGGACTTCGTGCGGGAGCGCTGGCCGGGCGCGCAGCTCACGCTCGTGGTCGATGCCCGCGAGTTCCTGGTGGCGCTGCTCACCCCGGATGGCACCGGCGTCAAGCAGGCCATCTGGAGCGACAGCGGCTATCTCTCCTGCCTGCAGCACAGCGGGCTGTCCGCGGAGGTCCGGCTGAACGCGCCCCAGTCCGCGCGCGCACGGCTGGCGCGGTCCTTCTCCCTCATTGCCTCGAGCCCACCCGGCCTGCGCCAGCTCGTGGGCCAGACCTCTTCCACTTCCAAGCGCGGAGACACTCCATGAGATTCCTCCTCCCGGGCCTGATGGCCCTGACCCTCGTGCTCACTCCCGTCGCATCCAGGGCGGACGCGCTGCGGTCGCTCGTCGACAAGCACCTCGCATGGCGTGGCGGGGACGCCTTCACGCGACTGGAGAGCATCCACGCCCAGGGGAAGACGGCGACGGGCGGGCTCCAGGGCCCGATGGAGTCCTGGAGACATCGGGACGGACGCGTCCGCATGAACGCGGATTATGGCGTGGTGCGCGAAGCGATGGCCGTCACCCCCAAGGGCGGCTGGAAGGTGAACACCAGCGGCCAGGTCGAAGACGCGTCACCCACCGACGCGCGCGATGCGCTGCACCGGGTGGCGCTCGACTTCGGAACGGCGCTGCGGGGCGGTGCCGGAGCAAAGCTCGCCCTGCAACCCGACGCGCAGCGCGACGGCCGCACCTGGAAGGTGGTGCGCGTCACGTTCGGCGACGAAGACCTCTATGACCTGTTCCTCCATGACGCCGACGGGGCCCTCCACGGCGTGCTCATCCGCGAGGACAACGTCACCCGCTTCGTGCGGCTGGGAGACTGGCGTCAGGTGCAGGGCGTGCGCATGCCCTTCCTGGAGGAGGAGCTCACCGACAACCCGGACTCCGACTCGCGGACGGTGGTGGAGACGCTGGAGCTGAACGTGCCCATTCCGCCCGCCGTCCTCGAACGGCCCGAGGACGTGCGCAAGGCGACCTTCGCGAACGGCCGACACAGCACGGGCTTCATCCCCTTCGAGTTCTTCAACGAGAACCGCGTCTACATTCCGGCCCAGGTGAACGGCCGCGCGACGCAGGTGCTGCTGGACAGCGGCGCCGAGATGACGGTCGTCGACACGGCGTATGCCCGCGAGCTGGGGCTGAAGACGCAGGGGCAGCTCGCGGCGGTCGGCAGCGGCGGACAGGCGCAGGCCCAGTTCGCCGGCGGCGTGGACATCACCGTGGGCAACCTGCGACTGACGGGGTTGACGGTCGCCGTCATCGACCTGGCGGAGGTCGCGCGGCATCTCGGTCACTCGCTTCCCGTCATCCTGGGCAAGGAGGCCTTCAACCAGCTCGTCGTGGACGTGGACTTCCCCAACCGGCGCGTCGCCTTCCACGAGCCGCGAAGCTTCAAGGCCCCGCCGCGAGCGGTGCGCATCCCCCTGGTCGAGTCCGCGGGCGGGCAGCGCGCGGTCCAGCTCTCCATCGAGGACCGGCCCGCCATCGAGGTGCTGTTCGACGTGGGCAATGGAGGGGCGCTCTCGCTCTTCCCCTCATACTGGCAGCAGGCGGGGCTGCTCGCGGGACGGCGCAGCTCCAAGACGCTGTCCGGCGCGGTGGGCGGCATGCGGGAGCGAGACGTGGCGACGCTGAAGCACATCCAGTTCGCGGGCGTCACCCTGAAGAACGTGCCCACGGTGTTCGACGACGCGGGCAAGAGCATGTCCGCCTCGGACCGGGTCATGGGCAACGTGGGGCTCGACGTCCTCGGACGCTTCCGGATGATTACGGACTATTCGACGGACACGCTGATGCTGGTCCCCGATGCCCGCGCGCTGCGGCAGCCGTTCCGCAAGGACCGGTCCGGACTGATTGCCCTCCCCTCGGAGGGTCGGCTCGTGGTGAAGCTGGTCGCCCCCGGGAGCCCCGCCGCGGCCGCGGGCTGGAAGCCCGGCGAGGAGATTGTCGCCATCGATGGACAGGCCATCGGGCCCGACTACTCCAGCACGCAGCTGTCGCGCTGGCGGTATCGCGCCGCGGGCCAGACGGTGGTGCTCACGATGAAGGACGGCGGCAAGCGCAAGCTCACCCTGGGCGACTATTTCTAGAAGGCGGACGCGCCCGCGGTGGCGACGGCATGGTCCTGGTCGCCGGAGCCACCGCTGACGCCGACGGCGCCCACGACCTTGCCGTTCTTCTTCAGCGGGACACCGCCCGCGAAAATCATCACCTTGCCGTCGTTGGACGCGTGGATGCCATAGAACGGCCCCCCCGGCTGGGAGTGCTTCGCCAGCTCCTGCGTGGTGATGTCGAAGGCCCGCGAGGTGAAGGCCTTCTTGATGGAGATGTCCACGCTGCCCAGCCACGCCCCATCCATGCGCACATGCGCGACCAGATTGCCGCCTTCGTCGGCGACGGCGATGTTCATGGGTTGACCCAGCTCCTGGGCCTTCTTCTCGGCTGCGGCGATGATGCGACGAGCGTCTTCCAGACGGACCATGGGGAACTCCTGTGCCCCCGTCTCCAATGGAAGACAAGGCCGCGCTCGCGCACGCTCGTGGGAGTGTTCTGGACGCAATGAGGGTGGACGGAAGTTGTTCCGCCAGGCGACGAAAGTGGGAGTCCGCGAATCCCCCGGGTATGCTGCGGGCGTGGCAAAGCCTGGAGAGCAACGGGACATGTGTGGGACGAGCCTCCCGGACCGCCGGCGCCCGCGTTCAAAGGCAGGTCCGGTGCCATGACGCTCGCGACTGAGTTGGGGATGCTCGGCCGGTACCGGCTGCGCTCGCGGCTGGCGAGTGGAGGGATGGCGGAGCTGTTCCTCGCGGTGCTCCCCGGGGCCGAGGGCTTCGAGAAGCCCGTGGTCATCAAGCGCATGTTGCCGAGGCTCGCCGCGCAGGAGACCTACCGGCAGATGTTCGCTCAGGAGGCCCGGCTCATGGCCACCTTCGGGCACGCACATGTCGTCTCCGCGCTGGACTTCGGCGTGGAGCAGGACAGCCCCTACCTGGTGCTGGAGTACGTGGATGGCGTGGACCTGGGGCGCGTCCTGGGCGCGAGGCGCACGTTGCCGCCACCGCTGGTGCGCTATGTGGGACTGAGCCTGCTGCATGCGTTGGAGCACGTGCATGGCTTGCGAGACGCGCGGGGCGAGCTGCTCGGCATCGTCCATCGGGACATCAGCCCGGCCAACGTGCTGCTCGGCCGCACCGGGGATGTGAAGCTGACGGACTTCGGTATCGCCAAGGGGCTGCGGACGCCCTCGCACACCGCGCCGGGCAGCACGCGAGGCAGGCTCCGCTACATGTCCCCCGAGCAGGTCCAGGGAGGTCCGCTGGATGGCCGCGCGGACCTCTTCTCGCTCGCGGTGCTCCTTTACGAGGCGGTGGTGGGACAGGGTCCGTTCTCCGCCACCAATGACGCGCAGCTGCTGCTCGCCGTGCGTGACGCGCGCCTGGCGCCCACCGAGGACCTGCGGCGCACGGCCGGCCCCGCCCTGGCGGACGTGCTGCTTCGAGCCCTGCGACGTCACCCCTCGGAGCGCTATGCCACCGCGGGAGAGATGGCGCGGGCGCTGGCGGCCGTGGACGGCACGGGGGAGAGCGAGCAGCCCTGGCGCGTGGCGGAGGTGGTGGCGGAGACGCTCACCTCGGAGGGCACGGCGCCCGCCGCCTCTCGGGGGGCCGGAAACCGCGGTCCGTTCTCGGCGGCCCTGCTCGAGCTGCGCGAGGACGATTCATGAAGCGGCGGGTCCATCGGGCGTCGGACAGGCTCCGCGCCATGACGAGGGGATGAGCGCGAGCATGTCAGAGCATACCGAGGTCATCTCCCCCCAGGACACGCCAGGTGGGCTGTCTGTCCGCCGAGTGCGACTCCAGGTCTCCACGGGCCCGGACACGAACATCGAGGTGTCCTCATCCTCGGAGAGGCTCACCATCGGCAGCGCGCCCGGAAACGATTTGGTGCTGAGCGACCCCACCGTGTCCCGCTTCCACGCCGAGCTCGAGCGGAAGCCTGGCGGCTACCGGTTGCGAGACCTGGAGAGCACCAACGGCACGCGGGTGGACCACGTCCGGGTGACGGACGCCTTCGTGGTGGATGGCTCCACGCTGGCCTTCGGCAACACCACGGTGCGCTTCACGTGGGTGGCCGAGCAGGACGTGGTGCCGCTCCACTCCGAGCCACACTTTGGCAAGCTGGTCGGCGAGGGCGCGGTGATGCGGGCCTTGTTCGCGCGGCTCGCGCGGCTGGCCGTCACGGATGCCACCGTGCTCATCGAAGGAGAGAGCGGCACGGGAAAGGAGCTCGTGGCGGAGGCGCTCCATCAACGGAGCCCTCGCGCCTCCGGCCCCTTCGTGGTGGTGGACTGCGGCTCCATTCCCCCGGAGCTGGTGGAGAGCGAGCTGTTCGGCCATGAGAAGGGCTCCTTCACTGGCGCCACCCACGAGCGGCGCGGGGCCTTCGAGGCCGCCCATGGAGGGACGCTCTTCCTCGACGAGATTGGCGAGCTCCCCCTGGCGGTGCAGCCCCGGCTGCTGCGCGCCCTGGAGCGCCGACAGGTCAAGCGCGTGGGCGCGGATGCCTTCCGGCCCGTGGACGTGCGCTTCGTGGCCGCCACCCATCGGGACCTGCGCGCGGGAGTCAACCGGGGGGAGTTCCGGGAGGACCTCTACTTCCGCCTCGCGGTGGGCATGGTGAGCGTGCCCCCGCTGCGGGCCCACCTGGAGGACCTCTCGCTGCTGCTCCGACATCTGTGGGAGGAGACCTTCCGCTCGCTCGGGCTGCCGCCGCGACCGTACACGCCCCCGGGCGCGGAGACGCTTCGCCAGCTCATGTCCCTTCCCTGGCGAGGCAATGTGCGCGAGCTGCGCAACTTCGTGGAGCGCAGCGTGGCCATGTCCGGAGCGCTGGACGCGGCGTTTGTCCAGGGCACTCCCACGCCGGGCTCCGTGCCGAGCCTTCCCTCGGTGCGCGTGGATCTTTCGTACAAGGATGCAAAGGAAGCCTGGCTGGACCACTTCGAGGAGACCTACCTGCGCCAGCGTTTGAACTCCGCGGGCGGCAATGTGAGTCAGATGGCGCGCGAAGCCGAAGTGGACCGGGCCCACGTCATCAAGCTCTTGCGCAAACACGCGGTGCGCTGAGGCACATGCCAGGAATGTCCGCGTGCTAACCTCTCGCCCCACGATGCCGCGGTGCTCGAGGTGCCAGAGCGAGTATGCAGAGGGAGTTGTCTACTGCGCCCAGGATGGCGAGGCATTGCTGCCCATGGTGCTCGAGGGGCGCTACCGGCTCCTGTCTCTCCTGGGTGAAGGGGCCATGGGAGTGGTCTACCTGGCCGAGCACATGGGGCTGGGAAAGCGCGTGGCGGTGAAGGTGCTGCGGGGTGAGCTGTCGCGCGATGCGACCTTCTGTCGTCGCTTCGAGCTGGAAGCCATTGCCGCCAGCCAGATTGGTCACGAGAACATCGTCGACGTGACGGACCTGGGGCGCACCGCCCAGGGCGAGCTGTTCTACGTGATGGAGTTGTTGGACGGCCAGAGCCTGGGCACGCTGCTGCGGCGTGAGCGCGTCCTGCCGTTGGCGAGGGCGGTTCCCATTCTCGTGCAGGTGTGCCGGGCGTTGGAGGCGGCGCATGCGCGCGGAATCATCCATCGCGATGTGAAGTCGCAGAACGTGATGCTGGTGTCGCGCGGAGGGAGGCCGGACTTCGTCAAGGTGGTGGACTTCGGCATCTCCAAGATGAACCACCTGGAGGGCGAGAAGCTCACGCAGACGGGCGCCATCCTCGGCACCGCGGACTACATGGCCCCCGAGCAGGTGTCGGGCGGCGCGGTGGACGCGCACGCGGACGTCTACGCGGTGGGCGCGCTCACCTACAAGCTGCTCACCGGCACGCCGCCCTTCCATGGGGAGAACTCCTTCGCCACCATGCTTCAGCACCTGGAAGCGACGGTGGAGCCCCCCGGCCAGCGGCGCCCGGAACTGGGCCTGCCCGCCGAAGTGGATGCGCTGGTGCTGCGGGCGCTCGCCAAGGAGCCGCATGCGCGTCCCTCCATGGCGCGATTCCGCGAGGCGTTGGAGGCGCTCGCCTCGGGGCACCTGCCGGGCGGGGTGGTGACGGCACGGGCCACGACACCCTTCCCCACTCCCATCGCCAGGTCGGCACCGGTCTCCATGAGCCCGGCGGTGACGCCCCCTCGCGCCTCGCCCTCGAAGCGAGGCGTACGGTGGGGGGTGGCGGGTGGCGTGCTGACCTTGCTCATCGTCCTGGCCGGACTGCTCTCTGAACGCGAGCCTCCGGCGACAGCCCAGGTGGCCGCGTCCCCTGCCCCCGTGCGGACTCCGACTCCAGCGCCCCGGCTTCGCGTGTCCATCGTCTCCGAGCCCCCGGGCGCCACGGTGAGCGCGAAGGGACAGGTCCTCGGGACGACGCCGCTGGAGCTGGACCGTTCGGATGACGGAGGACCGTGGGTTCTCTCGCTCGCGGGGCATGCTCCAGCCTCCGTGGAATTCCTGCCGCCGAGCGGGCGGGTGGAAGTGACGTTGACGAAGCTGCCCGCGCCGCGTGTCCCGAAACCGCCCGCCTCCGAGTTGAAGAAGGTGCGGGAGCTCAAGCCCAACCCCTTTTGAGACGATGATGATCCGCCCCCCCCGAGCCACGTCTCCCCTCCTCCTCGCGCTGGTGCTGACCCTGACGGGCACGACGGCGGTCGCAGCCAATGCCGCCGCTCGGACCGAGGCGCGTCGCGCCTTCGAGCGAGGAACCCGCCTCTACGACGAGGCCCGCTACGCAGAGGCAGCCACTGCCTTCGAGCAGGCGTATCGCCGGGTGCCCAACGGCGTGGTCCTCTACAACCTGGGCCAGTGCTACGAGAAGCTCGGTGAGCTGGACAAGGCGCTGACCTCCTATCGCGAGTACCTGCGGCTGGTGCCCAAGGCAAAGGACCGCGAGGGCGTCCAGAACCGCATCACCAACCTGGAGACGCGGCTCGAGGCGGCGCGTCGGCCTCGGGTGACGGTGGACAGCGAGCCCTCGGGAGCCCAGGTGCTCCTGGATGGTCAGGCCCGCGGGCAGACCCCTTGGAGCGAGCCGGTGGAGGTGGGCGCGCATGAGCTGGAGCTGACCCTGCCGGACCACCTGTCCCTGAAGCGGGGGCTGGAAGTGCGCGCGGGCGAGCCCATCCAGCTTCGACTGGTGCTCGCGCCGACGCCGGTGATGGCCGCCGCCCCCGTGCCCGACATCGTGCCCGTCGTCACGGAGGAAGCCCCTTCGCGAGGGCGGACCTGGACCTGGGTGGCCGCTGGGGCCACGGGGGCCGCGACGGTGGGGGCGGTGATACTCGGGAGCATCGCGCGCGCCGATGCCCGGGAGCTGACCACCCGTCCGCACGACGGGGCCGACGTCCGGCGACTGCGAGACTCAGCGCAAGGCAAGTCACGCGCGGCGAACATCCTCTATGGCGTGGCGGGCGTGGCCGCGGCCACGAGCGTCACCCTCTTCTTCATCGAAGGGAGCTTCTGACATGCGCGCGACCTGGATGCTGCTGGGTGTGCTGTGGCTGGGCTGCTCCGTGACGCTCACGCCGGTGCCCTGTCAGGACGACCTCCACTGCCTCGAATCGCAGCACTGCGGGGCAGAGGCAGTGTGCGTGGAGGGCGCGCGGACAGCGCAGATGCTGAGAGAGTCCTGCCTCGCGGCGATACAGAGCGTCGCCGTCCACGCGAACGAGTGCCTCGGCGGGTCCGTGGAGGATTTTGAGCGGATGTTGGGCCCGACAGACGTGTGCAAGTCGGTCGAGGCGAGCGTGGCGGAGGGGCGACAGGTGTTCCGGCCCGAGAAGTTTGGCGCCTGCGTGCGCGCCCTCCGGGAGAGGCCCTGTGGGCAGATGAACCCTGAGTGGCTGCGGAACAACAAGGGGGAGCGGAACCTCGAGGCATTCGCTCAGGGAACACTGCTGGAGGGATGCCCCGCATTCGAGGCCCAAGTGACCGCGGGAGGCTCGTGTGCCAACACCGCCGACTGCCAGGGCGGGTGGTGCAGAGTTACGGAGGCGTGTCCCGGCGTGTGCCAGGCGTTCATCCCCCTCAGCGGGGCGTGTACCAACCAGGACCGGTGTCAGAAGGGCTCATCCTGCTCGGGACAGTTCTGTGTCAGCGATGCAAAGCAGGGCGAGCGCTGCGGCGCGGGGACCCAGTGTTCGCCGGACTCGGAAACACAGTGCGAGAATGGCCTGTGCATCGAGCGGAGGAAGGAGGGCCCGTGCGAGAACGATGAGCAGTGCGCACTGCGATATCAATGCGTGAGGACCATACCGAGCCTGCGCGACCGCTCTCCCAAGGAGTGCAGGGCCGCGAAGGCTCTGGGTGAGACCTGTGAGCCGGGCGCTGGGGACTGCGCGCCGCTCTCCACTTGCGACGCAGTCTCCGGGACCTGTCGCTCATTGCCGGTCCTGGGCGAGCAGTGTGGTCCCATCAACGGCACGGACGATTACGCCGACTGTCTGCAATCCAGCTGCGCGGCCGGCCTCCCCCCCAAGTGCGCACCCATCGCCCCGACGAACGGTAGGTGTGGGAGCAAGAGCTTGGAGTGTGGCCCTACCGCAGCGTGCCGGAACACTTACTGCATTCCCCAGTGGTGTGGCTGAGCTCCAGGAGCACCGCGCTCACGAGCCCGGGACCGCTCATGATGTTCGGGTGATTGAGCAGCGCCGGCGCGGTTGCTATACCCGCCCGTGGCCTTCGTGCGCAGACACGACGCCCGTAGGAGCCAGCCGGATGAGCACCACCAAATCCGCAGATGAGTGAGCCGCGGCGACACGTCAACCGTTGCCGCGGCCCTCTGTCCCAGCTCATCCCGGTACCCGTGGAGAGGCAGAGCGCCGCCAGATGTTCCTCATTTGTGCGGATGCAATCGTGCCTGACCCTAAAACCCTGTCGTGGAAGCACTCGGTGCCAGCAGCGCTGTGGCTGATGGCCCCGTTCGACCTCCTGGCCTCACTGGCCATGGACATCTACCTCCCCGTGGTTCCGGCGATGACCGGAATCCTCAACACCTCCCCCGCCATCATCCAGCTCACGCTGAGCCTCTACATGGCTGTGCTCGGGCTCGGTCAGGTGGTGTTCGGCCCGGTCTCGGACCGCATCGGCCGGCGTCCAGTCCTGCTGGGAGGTGCGCTGTTGTTCGCGACCGCCTCGTTCCTGCTCGCGGGCACGTCCGATGCCGCGATGTTCGTCAGCCTGCGGCTCCTGCAAGCCGTGGGGGCGGCGGCGGCCCTCGTCGCCACGTTCGCGACGGTCCGTGATGTCTATGCGGACCGACCCGAGAGCGCGGTCATCTACAGCCTGTTCAGCGCCATGCTGGCCTTCGTGCCCGCGCTCGGTCCCATCGCAGGGGCCTTGCTCGCCAAACAGCTGGGATGGCGAGCCATCTTCATCACGCTCGGCATCCTGGCGGCGGCGGCCCTGCTGAACGCCTTTCCGAGATGGCACGAGACGCGCCCCTCCGGCGGGACACACCACCGCGTGGCGTTCCGGCCCATCCTGCGCAGCACAGCGTTCTGGACGTACACGCTGGGCTTCAGCGCGGCCATGGGCGCATTCTTCGTCTTCTTCTCCACGGCGCCTCGCGTCCTCATCGGACGGGCAGGCTTCTCGGAGCTCGGGTTCAGCCTGGCCTTCGCCACCGCTGCGCTCGCGATGATTCTCACGACACGCTTCGCGAAGCGCTTCGTGGCGACCTGGGGGCTCGAAGGAAGCCTCACCCGCGGCATGCTCCTGTTGTTGCTCGGCGCGGCGTTGCTGACAGCCGGGCAGCTCCTCGCGGCCCCGTCCTTCTGGACGTTCGTCGTGCCGATGTGGGTCATCGCGGCCGGTATCGTGTTCGCCGCGTCCGTCACCGCCAATGGCGCACTCCAGGCCTTTGGCGCCATGGCGGGAACTGCGGTCGCGCTCTACTTCTGCATCCAGAGCCTCATCGTCGGCGTCCTCGGTACGCTGATGGTTGTCCTGCTCGACGGCGACACCGCGTGGCCGCTGGTGGGGTACGCCTCGGTCATGGCCCTGGCGACGTTGACCGCCCTGCGGCACCTCCGACAGCGGCAGCACACCCAGGAGGAGCCGGTGTCAGCGACGAGGCCCGACACGCCCTGAGCAGGGAGCCCAGGGTTCCCCAACAAATTCAGGGGCCACCTCTGTCAGGCGAGTCCCTGATTCGTTCATGAACTTCTGACCCAGGCTGGCCGCGTCGCGAAGGCACGCCCCTTCCGGCGCGGCCGGCTTCCGTCGTGCCCGCGCGGGACGGAAGCCGCGCGGAGAGCGGCCATGGGCAGAGTGGTTCTGTCAGTCGGCGCGGAGACTGAGCGCCGAGCCGCCGCGGCAGCAGCGAGCGACCTTGCGCCTACCGCGCCGAGTGTGTCGCCACCAGACGTGCGCGCCACTTCAGCAAGTCGTCGAACTCTCCCGCCAGGGCCTCGTCACTCCAGCAGCGACGCGTCGCGGGGCCCAAGGGCGGCTCTATCCGCGCGGCCGGGGCAATGCCCTCCAGCACCACGGCCATGGTGACATCCGCATAGCTGAAGCGCCCGAGCAGGTACTCACCGCCCGACGCGCGCAACCCGGCGCGGGTTCGCTCCAGCGCCTGTCGCAGCGAGCCCGGGACCACCAGATGCCGATACTTGCGGTCGAGTCGACGCGCGGCATCGCGTGCGACAAAACGCAGGGGGCGGCGCAGCGGCCGGGGCAGCACCGAGGCGGCGGCTTCGTCGAGCGCCTCCGGGTCGGCCAACACGGAGCGCACCACGCGCGTCCGCGCCTCCGCGAGCGCCGCTTCACTCAATTCATTCCAGGGGGCAATCACCTCGAAGTCACCCAGCCGCCCATCCCCGGCCCATTGCGCCGCATAACGGGCGATGTCCCAGGAACCGCGCACGACCTGCGCACCAGCCAGCAGCACCGGCACCGACACCTTGCCCGACCATTGCCGCATGCGCCAACGCAGCGCCGGCTCGCTCAGCGTCGGCGTGTACTCCCGATACACGAACGCAACGCCGCAATGCTCCAGGGCCCAGCGTGCCTTCTGGGTCCAGGGCGAGAACGCTTCGCCGAACAGGATGGTCGATTGCGACATGGCAGGGCTCCGTCTACGCAGGCACTCCAACGCCGGAGAGTCTCACCCGCCTCCGCGCCGGAGGACAGCGGGAGTCAGCCCAGTGAGTCGGCGAAAGACGGTGGTGAAGTGGCTCTGCGAGCTGAAGCCCACCTCCAGCGCGATGTCCCCGAGGGAGCGGGAGGTGCGAAGCAACAACTCGCGGGCCCGCTCCACCCGCCGCTGCTGCACGAAGGCGTGCGGCGTCATCCCCGTGGACTGCCGGAAGGCACGGGTGAAGTAGAAGACGCTCAGCCCCGAGCGCTGGGCCAGCTCCTCCACGCGAATCGTCCGCGCGAGGTGCGCCTCGATGAACAACTGCACGCGATGGAGCGCGGCGGCGGAGAGTCCTCCACGCCGCCGCGCCGCCCTGGAGCCTCCGGGGGCCTGGAGCAGCTTCGCCACACGGGACGCATGGCGGTCCTGGACCGCCCGTGCCGAGGTCAGGAAGCCCGCGATGACCTTCAGGTCCGCATCCGGAAGGGACGACATCAGCTGGAACCCCTCCGTGCGAAAGGGTCCCCAGAGGGTCTCAATCCATTCGCGCGCGTGTCCCGTGAGCACCAGCCGCGTGCCACTTCCCGCCGACTCCCGTCGCACATAGCCCGCGAGTTCCAGCCGCGCCACGTCTGTTCCCCGAGCGACGGCGCTCAAGGGCGTGGGCCCGCCGAAGTGCAATTGCGCCAGACACACCAGCTCCGCGCGGCCAAGCGCGAGCACTTCCCCGACGGCCGCGTCGAACTCCGCGGTGGCCTCCTGGAAGCGGACGATGTCGGCGCCAATCTGCTCGAGGAGGGAGTGTCGGGGACCCATGAGGAACACCGCAGGAATCAGAAAAACAGCACAAGGGCACGAAAGACGCTCGCGGGCCCCGGACGCATCCTGCCCGCATGATGAACCTGAAGCCTTCGGCGGCGGAAATCTTCCTGTGGCTCTTCGTGCTCAACCTGGGCGTCTCCCTCGGCGCGGGGCTCTATGAGCACCGCATCGTGCTTCCCCGATGGCTCGACGCCACGGGCGCGCACTGGTTCGCGGAGGCGGCGCGCCAGGACAACGTGGGGCTGCGCTTCTGGGCCTTCGTCAGCACGGGACCACTGACGCTGCTCACCCTGGCGAGCCTCTTCTTCGCCACGCGCGCCACGGGGCCGCTGCGCACCTGGTGGCTCGCGGCCGCCGTGGTGGCGCTCGTGGACAGGCTCCTCACCTTCTCTTACTTCATCCCCACGATGATGCGGCTGATGCAGGCGTCAGACACGTCGGCGTCCGTGGAGAGCGCTGTGCTCTGGGCCCGGCTGAACCACCTTCGCCACCTCCTGGTCGCGGGCGCCTGGTTCGCCTCGCTCCAGACCCTGTCATGGCTCAGGCTGCAAGGAGGGAGGTGACAGCCATCAACGTGCGGGCAACGAACCCATGGGGGACTCGTTCCTCCAGGACGCAGCCGCGTTCCGCTGGCACGCCGGAGCTGCCGCGCACTGGCATCCCCACACAACCCAAGCGAGACGCCCGCCGGCCCGGCGCCTGCCTTGCAATAGACATACGGCATGATGCCGCGCCCCGCATTGCTCCCTGGTGCTCCTTCCCTACCCCGGGCCAGCAAACCGCACATCCGCCGGGCTGAACCCAGGGATGGAGACGCGATGTACCGGTTGGAGCTGGCCTCCATCCACTCCGCCTGGCGTGAGTACTACGACGGCACCCAGATACGAGCCTGGTGCCAGGCGCTCCATCCGACGTACCGCCGCGACGCGCAGTCCGTCCGCGAGTTGCTCGTCGCGGAGCAGGAGGGCCGGGTGGTTGCCTTTGGCCAGCTCCATCCCCGCAGGGCCCGTATCGAGGCGCTGTATGCCGCGCCCGGCCACATGCGGCGAGGCCTGGGGCAAAGCCTCTTGCGAAGCCTGGAACGCACCGCCTGGGATTTGGGCATGGAGGCCCTGGACGTCACCGCGTCTCTGTGCGCCGTCCCCTTCTACCGAGCCGCGGGATATGTCGAACAGGGTCCCTGGGAATTCGAGTTCGACGAGGTCCGGGTTCCCGCCCTCCTGATGAAGAAGCACAGGCCGTCTCCCCACCCACTCTCCTTCAGGAGGAGCCCATGGACCTGACGCATTACTGCGTGCTCTGCAAGCGCAACGTCGTCGACTTCCGGGGCGACCCATGCGAGCCCTGCAAGCGAAACCTCTGCATCTCGTGCCACTTGTTCCGTCGAGAATCCGAGGACGGGCTCTGCATGGGTTGTGGGAAGAAGTCGAACAGCTCTCGTGGCGGGCCGAGCCCGCAATCGAACCTGCTGATCTTCGGTCAGGCGCCGTCGCTCTGCTCCAACTGCAAGGGGCCCATTTCGTTCGATGATGGCTGGTGTTCTGATTGCGGCTTCAAGGTCGATCAGCCCACGCCCAATGACACCGTGCAAGGGCCCCGCACCCTCTCGCTGGAGCTCGTCCTCTCGCTGATTGATCGATGGATCAACACCTATGACTTCTGGAAGGGTTACGAACTCCAGTCGTTCGAATTGACGAGGAAATACCTTGAGTCGCACTCCTGCGACCTCGCCGTCGTGGTCGACTGTCTGCTGAAAACGCTCGCGCGTCCCATCCCCTTCAGCAACAAGCAGGGCGAGCTGGAGATATTCCATCTGGCGCTGCGCAAGGTCACCCTCCTCGCGCAGACGCAGGGGCTCCTGAGCGTCAGCCCGAATGACTTCGACCTGCTGTTCCGGCGAATCTTCCTGGACCGCCTGCACACGCTGACGTACCTGCTCAAGCTCCACGAGAACGGGGCCTCTCCCCCGTCGTCCTCGACGACGCAGTCCATCAGCCTGTTGGACAAATGGCGCGTCGAGCAGCGCAAGGTGTGGACGAAAACAATCCAGGAGAAGATCTACCAGGACTACATCTTCATGCACGGGAAAGCCTACACGCTCGCCATGGAGAAACTGAAGCAGCAGCGCGTGCTGGCGGTGTCGTGCGGTTCGCTGCCGGCGACCCTCATCGAGCTGAGCGAGTGCAACCTCTTCTTCGTCATTCAAGAGTTGAATACGAAGCTCCCGCCCAAGGAGGGGGCCTGCGTCACCAAGGAGAAGTTCTATCAATTGCTGTACAGCGGGGAGATCTACGCGGAGTCAGGGTACTCGGCCTGGAAGATCGACCCCATCGAGGTCAAGAAGACCTATACCCGCCTGTCCGAGGAGGAGGACACACGGGAAATCGTCCTGACGTGCGCGGAGTGGATGCTCTACGAGCACTTCATCAAGCTGCCGATGTACTTCAAGCACGGCACCGAGACCGAGGCCATCAAGAGCAGTCACTCGCTGATGTCACCGACGGTCGGCAACCAGAGCGCGAAGTACACCAGCAAGACGATGGACGCCAAGTTCGGCCACATCGACTACGTGTTCGGCCGACTGGAGTTCACGTACAACGCCATGACGGGCGGCTCTCGCTACGGCGACATCGTCCTGTGCATGAACTTCGATGAGATCGGGCCGGAGCTGTGCATCTCGCTTCATGACCAGGGCATCCCCTTCGACAACGAGAACACCCACAAGAGCATCTTGTACGGTGAGCAGGTCAGGGTGATCGAATTCAGGGAAAAACACTGCAGCGAGTGGACCCAGGTCTACGGCAAGACAAAACACTACAACTGCTTCCTCTTCGAGGTGTTCTACGGGAACTGGGGCTGCCGGGCGGCGCTCGCGCTCTCCCTCATTCGCGAACTGCGCCGCTATCAAGGCAAGGTCGACCTGCTCGGGAAGCTCATCAGCGACCTGTCAGTCGCTTCCGCCACGCTCGAGAGTCCGGAGGATGCCTCCGTGCTCACCCTCCTCCACAAGACCCTCAAGACGTTCTTCCGCACCGAAATTCGGGTGCCGTGCATCCTGAGCCTCGAAGAGCCGACGGTCGTGACGATCTTCGACCAGACGGTCGATACGAACTCCCAACAGCGAAGCGCGCAAAGCACCTGGGCGGAAGCCAGGGCGCTCCCGTTCGTGGATTATGGCCCCGTGATGTCGGTCGAACGCCTCACCTTCTGCATCCTGCGAATCTCACAGATCAACCTCGAGGAAGCGGGCTTCGACTTCGCGAAGCAGGTCCAGCCAAAGTTCCACCTGTTGAAGGACCTTTGCGAGAAGGCGGCGCGAGGCGGGAACGTCTCATTGCTCGACGTGCAGAGCTACTTCAAGCCCTACAAGGGGAAGCTGGACAAGCTGGACGGCAAGAAGAAGGTCAAGAAGACAAACAAGCAGACCTTCCTCATGAATTGCGACGCCCTATGCGGGGTGATTCATCGGATGTTGCAGACCATTGCGGGAATCGCACTGACGGGCCGCAGCAACCTGCTCACGCCTCCGGAACTGCGCTCGAAGTTCTCCTTCCAGTGAGGCGTGTCCCAGGCTCGGGGAGCAGCGGCGTCAAAACGCGACGCCGACCGCGATGCGGTAGTCCGCGGAGAGCCCCAGCTGAGGCCTGCGCGGGCCCATGTCGATGACGATGGGGTGCCACATGCCATCCTCATTGACGTCCCGTGCCGTCGAGAAGGCGTTGCCCACGCCCACGCCCAGGGACAGCACGAGCCGATTCCAGAGGAAGAGCGAGTAGCCCACCTCGAGCGCCTGGTGCAGCGTGAAGATGGTCCTGTTGGCCCCATCATCCTTGACCCCCAGGATGCTGATGCCCAGCTTCCCTCCGACGAAGAGCCCCTCCGGGGCATTGCCGAAGAGATGGTAGCGGGCGCCCGCGTCGAACCCGCCCATCGTGTAGCTCGTGACGCTGGTCTCCTGCCAGTACGAGGGCTCGAGCGTGAACGCCCAGTACGGGGTGAGGGCGTGGGCGTACTCCATCCGGAACGTCACCGCGAACGCGAGTGACAAAGGGTGGAGCAACACCATCCGGTGCGGCGTGACCTGGGCCCAGGTCGTGGCGGGGTCCTCGGCCCCCTTGGTCACGATGGGGGCGAAGCTCGCCGGCACCATGTCCTCCTCGTCGAGCTGGAGCGACTGCGCCGCCTGGATGCTGAACTCGCGCACGGCCGGGCGGTCCGGGCCCTTGCGCACCAGCAGGTAGCGCCCCGGGCGAAGTGCCACCTTCATCTGCCGCTCGCCAGCGGGGGTCTCGATGACGCTTTGCCCCGTCGACGTGAGCACCACCTCCAGCGGTCCCCGGCGCTGGACGAGCACGACGACACTGTCGCCCGAGTCCACACGGGTGAGGGCCAGGTCATCGCGCCCCCGGAGGTTCATGTCGAAGCTGGGGTGCTGCAGGCGCTCCACGAACACCGACGTGTCGCGGATGGTGAGCTGCTTCGCATAGGTGAAGGCCTCGACGAGCGACACCTCGCCATCTCCGGCGATGTCGGCGGCGCCGCGCAGCCCCGCCACCAGATGATGGGTGAAGAACGAGCCCTCCAGGGCCTGCGTCTCGTGCGCGTTCTCCAGGCCGGAGCTGGAGGCGATGAGCACCGAGCCCGTGCTCTGCACATGGAGGGGCACCTCCAGCGCGAACGGCGCCTCCGCGTGAAGCCCCTTGGCCTGCGTCCACCCTCCGCCACGGCACGCGTCGATGATGCCCACCCGCACCGTGGCATCCGGGCTTTCGATCCGCTGCTTCAACGCGGCGAGCAGGAGCGGTGCACCCTGGGGATACAGGGCCTGCTGGTCCGCGTGCCCGGAGTAGTAGAAAAGCAACATCGTGTCCCCGGGCGTCGAGCGCAGGCGCGCAAGCTGCCCGTCGAGCGCCGCGAGCACCGCCGCGGGGGTGGGGTCCAGGAGCAGCGCGACATCCTCCGCGCGGACCTCTCCCACCTGAACGAGGACGTCCGCCACCCGCCTCGCATCATCGTGCGCATAGCGCAGGGCGGCCCGGCCGGGCACCGCCGCGTTGGAGCCCACGATGACGGCCATCCGCCTCGACGCGGGGGGCGTGGCACGCGCCTCCTCGGCCCGGGCCGTGGCGGTCATCAACCACGAGAGCAGGACGACGAGGCACGCGCGGGTGAATCCATTCATGGCGGAGGACCCTTGGGCAGACGCAGCTCGGTGGTCCACAGCTTCTCAGTCCTGGGCGCGTCGGAGAAGAGCGCCTCGGTCTGGGACGTGGGCAGCGGCTCGCTGCTGAAGAGGACGCGCAGGACCTCTTCGCCCCCCGCCTCGTCCACCCGCCAGCTCGCGGGCAGCGCCATGTCTGGCCCCTCGGAGAGCGGCCCCGCGAAGAGCACCGCCCACCCCGACGGCGCGCGCGCGGCCACGGCGACGTACCGGTACGACTCCGATGACACCTGCAACCGGATGCGGTCCTCGGGCACGAGCGGCGTCTGCCCATCCCAGAGGAAGACCTGCTCGCCGCGCTTGAGATGGACCGCGACAGCGGGCGCGCCCTTGGGGGCCACGTACGGCGTCCCCGGGACGACCACGAACACCAGACAGGCCAGCGCGGCCGTGGCGACGAGGGGCAGACCCCATCGCCTCCACTCCAGACGCCACGTCCCACGGGGCGGAGCTGTCCCAAGCGACCGCGCCCACGCGGGCACGGACTCGGGCTGCTTCACGCGCTGGAGGTAGGCACCACATTCGGCGCAGGTCTCCAGGTGCCGCGCGAGCGACGGTGCTGGCGGGCCGAGCGCCGCGCGGTCCAGTTCGAGGAAGGAAGGATGCCGTGGGGTCGTCGTCATGGTCCGAGCGTCCTCCTCAGGTGCTCCACCTGCTCATCGAGCCGCTGGAGGAGTCGCCGCACGGTGCGCTCCGACACCTGGAGCACCTCGGATATCTCCTGCTGCGTCAATCCATCCAACCGGCTCAGCAAGGCGGCCTCCAGCGCATCCGCGGGCAGGTGGCGCGCATAGGCTTCCAACTCCTGACGCCGCCACAAAGTCGCCTCGGCGGAGCGCTCATCCGACAGCTCCTCCGAACGGTGGGCGGATGCGCTGCTCGGGCGTTGGCGGAGCCGGTCCACGGCCAGGTTCGTGCTGGTCCGGTAGATCCACGCGGTCGCATGGCGGGCGTCCTTGGGGAGCCCCGTCCGCCACAGCCGGATGAAGGTCTCCTGCGCGACGTCCTGCGCCTCGTCGGAGTCCCCCAGCATCCGGCGGCACTTCTCCCGGATGAGCGGGAAGTAGCGCAGGTAGGCGCTCTGGATGTCGGTGTCCAAGGCTCTGGGAGGCTCCGGAGGGATTCTCCGAGGGAAACGAACAGGGGCCAGAAAAGCGGACAGGAAATCTCGCGGCGAATCTCCGAACGAAGGTCTGGCCGGTTCCGAGCCCCCGCCCCGTTGTTCTGGCGGACCGGAGGGATTCATGTCTCGACTGCCGTTGCACCTGGCCAGGTGGGCCTTCACCCTGGGACTCCTGCTCGCGCCCCACGCCCCGCTCGCGCAGGAGCCGCCCGAGGCACCACGAGAGGGACAGGTGCGAGGCACGGTGCGCGCCCGGGGCACGCGCCGCCCCCTGGCCGACGCCGCCCTCCAGGTGTCCGGCGTGTCGGAGGTGGTGCGGCCCGACGCGGAAGGCCGCTTCGTGCTCCAGCTCCCCGCGGGCACCCACTCCATCGAGGTGCGTGCCCCCGGCCACAAGCCCACCACCTTCCTGGAGACTGTCAGCCAGGGCCAGCAGGTCGAGGTCATCTACCGGCTCGACCCCTTGAAGGTGAGCCCCTACGAGACGGTGGTGAGGGAGGACCGGCCGCGCACCGAGGTGACTCGCATCCGACTGCACGCGCAGGAGGTTCGCGAGGTGCCCGGGACGCAGGGAGACCCCTTCCGCGTCATCATGGTGATGCCGGGCGTGGCGAGCCTCGCCTCCGGCCTCGGCTATCCCGTGGTGCGAGGCAGTCAGCCGTCCTCCACGGGCTTCTTCGTCGATGGGGTCCGCCTCCCCATGCTCTACCACCTGATGCTCGGGCCGGCCGTGGTGCAGCCCGAGTTCATCGATGCCATCGACTTCTTCCCCGGGACACCGCCCGTCCAATACGGGCGACTGCTCGGCGGCATCGTCGAGGGCCGCGTCTCCCGCCCGCGCGAGGACCGGGTCCACGCCTCGGCCACCCTGGACCTCATCAACAGCGCCGCCTTCCTGGAGGTGCCGTTCGCGTCCACCGGCACCAGCATCAGCGTGGGCGGCCGGATGAGCTACACGGGCCTGCTGAGCTCGCTCCTGGTCAACAGTCTCTCCAAGCCAGGCTCGAACGCCGTCGGCGCCGAGTTCTGGGACTACCAGGCCCGCGTCGACCAGAAGGTGGGGCAAGGGCGGCTGCGCCTCCTGGCCCTCGGGAGCTCCGATGTCCTGGCATCCTACGCTCCCGAGGAGGAGGGGGAGATACCGGGCATGCCTGGCATGCCCAAGGACCCCACGAATGGCGGCGGCGGAATCACGCGCTTTCACCGGATGGACCTCCGCGGCCTCCACCCGCTCGCCGGCGGGGAGCTGGAGGCGGGCCTCACGGCGGGCATCGACACGGTGGGCATCTTCTCCGAGCGAGGCCCTCCCCGCGTCCGAATCGGTGAGTTCACCCTGCGGCAGAAGAGCCTCGCGGGGCGCCTGCGCTGGAAGCGGGAGCTGGGGTCGACGATGCAGCTCACCGTGGGCGCGGACGTGGAGCAGCGCCAGGGAACGGTGGTCGCCACCGGGAGCGAGGCCCCCGCCGGCTCCCAGTACTTCTCCGAGGACGACCCGCTCACCCGCCCCACGTCGGACGCCCGCACCAGCGGCGCCTACGTCGAGCTGCAGTGGAGCCCGTCACCGCGCTGGAAGGTCGTCCCTGGCGTGCGCGCGGACGTCTATCAACTGCTCGGGGAAGTCACTCGCACGGCGCTCGAACCCCGGCTGACGGTGCGCCACGCCCTCACGGAGGCCCTCGTCCTCAAGGGGGGCGCGGGCCTGTTCCATCAGCCCCCCACCGTGCTGCTCCAGCTCCCGGTGATGGAGGCGTCCGGCCTTCGCTACGGGCTGCAGGAAGGCCTGCAGTTCGACCTGGGCGCAGAGTGGAGGCCCCATCCCGCGTGGGAGCTGAGCGCCGACGCCTTCTACAATCCCTTGCGTCGCACGGTGGAGTTCAGCCTCCAGCAGCTCCTCGACCTGCGGCGGCGAGGCGGCGTCGCGGCGGCGGACCCGGCCGGCAGCGGCCACGCGTATGGCCTCGAGCTGATGGCCCGCCACGCGCTCGGCGGAGACTGGTTCGGATGGGCGTCCTACAGCTTCCTCCAGAGCCGGCGCCGGGTGCGCATCGAGCGCTACGATGACCAGAACCAGTTGCTGGGCACCGACCACGCCACCGTGCCCTTCGCCTTCGAGCAGGAGCACGTCTTCAACGCGGCCCTCAGCCGCAAGTTCGGCAATGGCTACACCGTGGGGGCCGTCGTCCACTTCAACACGGGCCGCCCCGAAACAGGGGAGTTCACGCCGCAGCCCATGCGCGCCTCCGAGGACAGCGAGGGCAATCCCCGGTGGGTGCGGCAGGAGCGGAGCCAGGCGGGGCGCCTGCCCTCCTTCTGGCGCGTGGACCTGCGCGCCGCCAAGGCGTGGGCCCTGGATGACCTCGTGCTCGAGGCCTCCCTCGACCTGCTGAACGCCTCATTCCAGAAGGAGGTCCTCTTCTACGAATACACCTCGGAGCCAGCGGGCACGGATGGGACCTCCCTCGTGCGCAAGGCACGGGGCTTCCCCATCGTCCTCCCCATGCTGGGGCTGAAAGGAACGTACTGACATGCGCCTCACCCTTCTCGCGGGCCTCCTCTTGGTGAGCCTGGGTAGCGCGGGCTGCGAGCCCTTTCCCGACTCCCCCATCTTCTTCTACGGCATGGCCCTGAGGGCTGACGGCTCCCCTTTCCACGCGACAGCGTTGCCACTGGACGGGGGACGACACGGCAAGCTCTACGGCGACCCGCTCGACTTCTCGCCGTATGGCATGACGACCACGCGCGACAATGGCGCCTTCCTGCTGGAAATCCTCTCGGGAGACATCGGGTCCATCGCGACGGTCAGAGGCTCCGCGCCAAGACCGAACGCCCGCGCCCGTTTCCGGGTGGCGACGCCCCTGGAGGACGGCCCGGCGGCGTTCGTCTCGTTCACCCAGGTCAACGGAGGAGGAGACTCCGAGCTGCCGGTGCTGCGTGTCTGGGATGCGGACCTCGCCTGGAGCGATGCCCCCACCGGAAGGTGGCTGACCTTCGCACCGCCACCGTCCGCGCCCGAGGCGCCCCGAGGCGTGGTGGTCGATCTCGACGACACCACACCGCAACCCGGAAGCCCGAGCGGTGACCTGGAGGACCCCTCGATTCCGCGGCCCGTGTTTCAGCTCCACACGAAGGAGGGCCTCGTCTGGAACGAAGAAGCCGTCACCTCGCCGAGGCCCTTGTCACCCTGGCTGCTCGAGGACTTCGCCACACTGGAGGCCCAGGTGCGAGTGGTGAGCGCGGGCGCCTGGCGCCGCGATGCCCTCACCAGCGACGAGGCCTGGCTCCACTTCCGACTCGAATGGCGCAGCGAGCGACTGCCATTGCCGGCGGGTGCGTTGCGCCCACTCAGCCGGGGGGCCCGGTGCCATCCGGTGACTGACGTGCCCTGCCCGTTCACGGATGGGCTGCTCGCCGAACAGCGCATCTCCGAGCTGTGGCCGAGGGGGGAGCCCTCTTCCAGCCCACGGCGCGTGGGCGTGCAACTGGAGACGCCAGCCCAGCTCTCGCGCGTGGTCATCCGCGGCCTGAGGACGTATGGACAGGAGGTGGTCATCGAAGGCAGCGAGGACGGAGTGCAGTGGTCCGAGCTCGCCAGGCGACCGCTCGCCGAATCACCCACGACAGGGAACAGCCGGCTCTTTCGCGACGTGAGCGATGCGGACAGTCCATGGGACCCACCGTTCCCGGGCCATGACTACGCCTTCCTCGACATTGCCCTGCCTGGAGGACCCCGGGTCCGGTACGTCCGCCTGCTGTCGCTGTGGTACGAGGCCCAGGAGATAGAGGTGACCTCCGTCGCGGAGCTGTCCCTCTTCGAGTGAGACAACCCGGCTCCCAAACTCCTTGCCAGATGGGCGGCCGGACTTGGTGGGTGGAGGGAAATCGATAAGCTCGTGGCCTGCCCAAGCCCATGCCAATTTCCAACTGGGAGCAGGACGGGTCGAGGGAGGGACGATGAGGTATCTGGCCCCGTGGCTCGGAGTGTGGCTGTCTGTCCTCGCGGGCTGCAGCGTGCCAGGACTGGAGGAACTCAAACGAGGGCGCGCCCTCCCTGTTTCCATCCATTACACGGCGAGCTTCAGGACGGGCTGTATCCGTGTGGTGGCGCAGGGGGAACAGGACGCCACGACAAGGATGGAGGAGACAGCCTCGAACCTGGCCTCCATTTCCCCCCCATTGAAGTGGGTGCTTCTGCGCAAGCCCCATTGGGGCGGGGACGTAAGTCTTACCGTCACCGCGCACGAGCAGACTTGTAATGGGCCGGAGGTGGACCGTCAGGTGGTCGTCTTCGCGGCGGGAGTCGAGGATGAGCAGTCAGTGATGCTGGAGACGCCGGACATGGACGCGGATGGCTACGTCCCCCTCGCGAACGGCGGCACGGACTGCGACGACAGCATCGAAACGGGCGCGAGTGCCTTTCCTGGCCACACCGAAGTGTGTGACGCCGTGGACAATGACTGCGACCAGGTACTCAACGAGGGATTCACCGTCCTCTATCCCGACGGAGATGGTGATGGAGAGGGTGATTCGTCCAAGCCGTCCTGCGAAGGCGCCTTACCGCCCCCGGAGTTCGTGGCGAACGGCCGGGACTGCGATGACTCGGACCCTGGAGTGAAGACGACGGCGGCGGAGGTGTGCGACGCCATCGACAACAACTGCAAGGGAGGGGTGGACGAGGTGGGGGACTGCGGGGGCACGCTGCGAGAGGTCGCCGACTTTCATCTCCAAGGTCCGGGTGGCGACGCCCCCTGGAGGACGGTGGCGATGTCCCCAGCGAATGGCGGGTATCCCGTGTGGATCGCCGGCCTCGGGGGACAACTGGTCGTGCGCAAGGCGGCGAACGAGCGGTTCGAGAGCTTCAGCTTTGGAGCCTCGACGACGACGCCGCCTCCAGATGGGAGTCCGCCGGCCAGTCCGAACCATTGCGGCAACTACGGTTGGTATGCCTCGTGGGTTGATTCCGAGGGGGCTGTCTACCTGGGCGGAGCGTCCGGCCGGGTGGCGATCCATGACGGGGAGACGTGCGCCTTCGCGTCGCAACTTCCCGTCAATGACAAGGTGGTGGGAATGGTGGGCTTCGAGAATGGCTCCGACACCATCGTGTACATGGCCACCGACGCGGGCCAGCTCTTCTACTGGAGGACCTTTGAATGGAACCTCGGGAGGCCTCCCCAATCAACCGCCAACAGCTCTCGGGAGGGTCACCGCTACACGGGGCTGCACGGCTTCTCCGCGGACCTCACTCAAGACGATAATGAAGAACTGTGTGTGTCGGCGGTCACGGGAGGCAAGCAAGCGGTCTTGAGCTATTTCACGAGGAACGACAGCCTGCATGTGCAGTCTCTGGACAATCCTGGCGACATCAGCGGAGCCATGAATGCGGTGTGGGCAAGGTCCTCCACCACGGCATGCGCGGTCGGTGACCGGGGAGGCGTCTGGCGGAAGAGTGGAGTGGCCGAATGGACGCAGCAATCCGTTCCCCCTAGGGAGGCGGTCGACTTCAGCAGTGTGGTGATGTTGTCGAACGGCGACTGCTACATCGTGGACAAGAGCAACAATGGCAGGCTGCATCGGCTGACGAGCCTTGGCTGGGCCAAGGGGCCAAGCCTTCCCACGCACCTGACGGACAAACCCTTGCACGACCTCGCGATGGAGACGGCGGCGAACTTCTGGCTTGTCGGAGACGGGCGCGTGCTCCACTACCCGGAGCCGCCGTAGCCTCCGATTCGAGGTGTCTTCGAGCCTACGGGTCACGACAGCCCGTGCCATTCCGCCGCGCGGCTCCGCGGAATGGCACGAGCAGCGAACACGAGGTCTACAAGGTGCTCTCGGGTGCCATCACGGACGGGTCCATCGGGAATGGCGCACCGAAGCCGGGGATGTCGGAGACCAGGTCATAGACGAGGTCCGCGAAGATGCTGTGCCCGTAGCTGGTCGGGTGCGCGAGGTCCCAGAACAGGTACTTGTCCGGGTTGACTGACTTGCCTTCGCACGAGTCCTTCACGTTCGTCAGCCCATACGTGGACGGAGACGCGATGATGAGATTGAGGTGCTTGTGAGCATCCACGCCATAGAAGGTCACGGTCGGGTAGTCGGTGCGCAGCCGCTTCAGCGCCTGAACCCACAGGCTGTTGAAATGTGTCACGGGAGGCGCGAACACGTACGTCCCCAAGCCGCCCGGAATGATTCGCGCCTTCGGCGTCTTCTCCAAGGGGGGAAGGTTCACCCAGACAATCTTCTTGGCGCCCGCGGCCACCAACTTACGAATCTGCGCCTCGACGTTCGAAGCCGCCTGGGCCGCCGCGGCCTTGATGGCCGTCGAGTTCAGCGGGTTGTCTTCCACCTTCCGGCTGATGTCGTTGGCGCCGCCCCACAACGTAAACAGCGTCGTGGGGGTGATGAGCGGAGCCTTGTTCAGGTAGGAGTTCACCTGGGTCGTCATTCCGCTCGTAAGCGCCCCGCCTCGTGCGTAGTTCGTCCCTCCGTCGTCGGAGGCCGTGAGCGGCAACCCGAGCGCGGTGGCGAGCTGTTTGACCCACACCCCGTAAATCTGACTGGCCGGTTGAGTGTTCGGACCGCTGGTGGAGACCCCGTTGTTTCCGTTGTCGCTCAGGCTGTCGCCGAACGCGACGATGGCACTCTGCGCGCTGGCATGCAGGGGCGCGAGCACGGCCAGGGTCATCCACCCTGTCAAAAATGACTTCTTCATCCAGAGACTCCGAGTCGAGGGGTACCCAAGCGAACCTATCCCCGGATTATCTGATTATCAATATTTGCTAGTTTTCTTGCCTGCACTCGCGGGGAGGGCGCGCGCGGACGGACGGTCCGACCTGGCGCCTCCTCGCCGCCGCCCTCGGGCAAAAATAAATCCCGTGTCGATCTCCCCAAAATACGTTCGTCGTGAGGATGAAGGCGACGCTCACCTCATCCAACCCTCTGAAGGAGACGCACCATGGGCACCAAGATCTTCGTCAACCTCCCCGTCGAGTCGCTGGACCGCGCCGTCGGTTTCTTCACGAAGCTGGGCTACACGTTCAACCCCCAGTTCACCGACGCCAACGCGACGTGCATGGTCATCAGCGAGGACATCTACGCGATGCTGCTGGTGAAGCCCTACTTCAAGGGCTTCATCAAGAAGGAGGTCGCGGACGCCACGAAGACGACCCAGGTCATCATCGCGCTGACC
The DNA here is from genome assembly GCF_013336705.1 of Myxococcus sp. CA051A. Classification (NCBI taxonomy): domain Bacteria; kingdom Pseudomonadati; phylum Myxococcota; class Myxococcia; order Myxococcales; family Myxococcaceae; genus Myxococcus; species Myxococcus sp. CA051A. The sequence goes on from NZ_JABUMS010000008.1 coordinate 92,739, forward strand.
GTGGACAGCCGGGCCGCCGTCGACTCGCTGCTGGAGAAGGCGCTCGCGGCGGGCGCCAAGGAGTCCAAGGAGAAGATGGACCAGGGATTCATGTACCAGCGCAGCTTCGAGGACCTGGACGGGCACCAGTGGGAGAGCTTCTGGATGGACCCCGCCGCCGTCCAGCCGCAGCAGTAGGCACCTTGGAGGGCAGTGCCGCCCTTCGAGAGAGGCTCGAAGGGCGCACGCCACCCCTCGCGACAGCTATTGCGAGAAGGTCTCGATGGCGCGGAGCAGCGTCTCCGGCTGGACGGGCTTGGCCAGAAAGCCCGAGGCCCCACCTCGAGTCAGCTTCACGGCGGTGGCGGCATCCGCGGAGAGAATCAGCAGCGGAATCGAGGAGAGCGCGGGGTCTGCACGACAGGCGTTGTAGAACGTCTCGCCATCCATGACGGGCATCCGGATGTCCAGGAGGATGAGACCAGGACGCAGTCCCTGTCGGAGCAGCTCGAGCGCCACCTGGCCATTCGACGCGGGAACCACCTTGTAGTCCCTGCCCTCCAGAATCTCCGAGATACCGAGCCGGACCTCGTCCTCGTCCTCGACAACCATCACCGTGGTTGAACCGGCGTTCCCACGCTCCATGGACGCAAGCTCCGGCCCATGACTCGCGCTCCGTGCGGGAGCGTCGTCACTCGCACGCTGACCCGTCATCGACCGGGGGAGCACCACCGTGAAGGTCGTCCCCTCTGCTTCAGAAGAACGCACGGAGACCGTTCCTCCGTGGCTTCGAACGATCTGCTCGACGATGTAGAGCCCGAGGCCCAACCCTCCGCCCGCCACGCGCCGCTGCGCGTGCTGGCCCTGTCGAAAGGGATTGAACAGCACCGGCACCAGGTCATCCGGAATCACGGGTCCCCGGTTGTGCACCGCGAAGACGACCTCGTCAGCCTCCGCCCGGAGTGTGACGCGGACGGGCGCTCGCTCCGCTCCGTACTGCAGGGCGTTGGTGATGAGGTTGGTGGCCACCTGCGTGAGGCGGCCAGGGTCCCAGTCGCCGAGGACGACCACCTCCGTCGCCACCAACTGAATCTCCCGCCCGGGATGGGACAGGCCCAGGTCATCCAGGGCCTCCTTGAGGAGCGCCAGGAGGTCGATGCGCTGCCGGGACACGGGCAGGTGACTGGTCACTCGAGCATGGGTGACATCCAGGAGGTCATTGATGATGAGGTTGGCTCTCTCCGCGCTCCGCAGGGCTCGCTCGATGGCCTTCGCCCGCTGGGGGTCTTCCGTCTTGCGCAGGAGGTGGGAGGCAACGGTGGTGATGACCGAGAGCGGATTGCGCAGGTCGTGGCTGACGACCCCCACGAGGATCTGCTGGAAGTCATGGGCCGCGGCGAGCTCCCGTGTCCGCTGCGCGTCCTCGTCGCGAAGCTTGATCATGGTCAGGTAGGCGCCGAGCTGCGCCGTGATGACCGAGAGCAACCGGAGATGCTGCACGTCGTAGGAGATGTCCTCGGAGGGCTCCATGCGAACCAGGCCGATGACCTCGTCCAATCCCATCAAGGGCAAAGTCAGATGCGGATGCGCATCGGACGAGCGGCCAATCTCGTCGGCGTGCGCGATGAGGCGGAAGAGCCGGGTGAGGGTCGACAGCAGCGCCCCCCGCTCCGAGGCGGGCGGCTCCGGCACCACGACCAGCGTGTACGAAGTGCCTGAGAACGCCTTCAAGAGCGCACATCGCCGGTAGGGAATGAGCACCCGCGTCAGCTCCAGCGTGCGCTGGACCCGCTCATCCGCCCTGTCGGCCGATTCGAGCGTGCGCGCAATCTCGGAGAGGGTCCGCGCGATGCGACCAAGCTCGGCGTCGTACTCCGCGCTCATGGGCTCTCCCTCGGCTCCCGGGTGGGAAGGCCGGTGAGAACACCGCGCAGGTCCTTGAAGCGCCCCGAGGTCACCTTCAAGCCGTCCGAGCCCACGGTCATCGACCGAAGCTCGGAGTTGTGCTTGATGCCGCGCGCCTTGAGCACCGAGATGGCCCGCTCCAGCTTGTTGCCTATCTCCACGTAGCGCAGCTGGATGAGGTTGTCGGCGATGAAGGAGACCCCGTGCCCCGAGATGACCGCGGTGCCCAGCAGCTGCTCGGATTCGACCGTCATCAGGAGCGTGACGCCGGCGCCGCGCATGTGCTTCGCGATGGCGTAGACCATCTCCTTGTAGCGACGGTCCGAGGGCACCCCCAGGGACATGGTGGTCAGGCTGTCGAACACCGCTCGGGTGGCCCCCAGCGCGCTCACCTCCTTGCGAGCCTCATAGAGGAAGCGGTCCGTCGACAGCTCCACGGGTGACGTGTACTTGATGACCAACTTGCCCTGCTCCTCGAGCGCGGCCAGGTCCCAACCCACGCTGCGCGCAATCGAGCGGAGCTGGTCGGGAGTCTCCTCGAGCGTGAAGAGGACGCCCTTCTCACCCCGCTGAGCCCCCTCGATGAGGAACTGGAGACTGAGCAGCGTCTTTCCGCTGCCCGTTCCGCCCTGAATCACCGTCGCGCTCCCGCTTGGGAGGCCGCCACCCAGCAGGTCATCCAGGCCCTCGACGCCAATGGTGGCGCGCGCCCCCGGGTCCGCGCTGGGCTGGTCCTGGGTGTCCGAAGGAGTGCTCACGCGAGGGTAGAACGAGACGCCCGCCTTGCTGATGTCGAAGAAGTGCCGGCCCGACGTGTAGCCCGCGCCCCGCAGCTTGAGCACCTCCAGCTCGCGCACCGAGGTGAGTTCCTGCCGCTCGCTGCCCAGACGGATGATGCCATCGGCCACCGCGAACTCGGCGAAGACGGGGAACTCCTCCCGCGTGTATTCGCCGACGAGCAGCGTCGTCGCGCCCCAGCTCGCCGTCTGGACCGCGAGGTCATAGATGAACGGACGCGCCCCCCCACCCTGGTTCTGGAGGAGCTCGCCGATGGCGCGAAAGCTGTCGATGGCCACGAAGTCCGGCTCATGCTTCTCGACGCGCGCCTCTATCTCCGCGAGCGTCCGCTCCGCGCCCTGGCGCACGCACGCACCGAGGTCGACGAAGATGACCTGCTTGTCGAGCAGCTCGACATCGAAGAAGTCGAACAACTGCATGTAGCGGATGACCTTGAGGGCCGGCTCGGAGAGCGTGGTGAAGTAGAGGCACTTCTTTCCCTGACGCGCCGCATGGAAGAGCATCTGGAGCGTCAGGACCGTCTTTCCGGACCCCGGCTCGCCGGCGATGACCACCATGGAGCGGGCGGGAATCCCGCCTCCGAGAATCCGGTCCAGCGCCACGTCACCCGTGGTCTCGGACTCGAGAGAGGTCTTCTTGGCGATCATGACTCATCCTCTGGAGGAAACAGACGACAGCGCTCGATTTCGGGAATCCCGCGGAGCCTGCGAAGGACCACGGGGCCCGTGAGCTCCCGCAGGAGCGGCTGCAGCTCGCGTGCGACTTCGCGCAGGCCGTCCAGCGTTCCGGCGGTGCCGGCCTTCCATTCGGGGGGAAGGAACAGGTGGTACTCGAAGCGCTCCCGGCTGACGGAGATGCCTTGGAGTTCGGGCACGGTTCTCGCGGCGTGCTTCAAGCTGCGACGGATGAGGGTCGCCGTGGCCGGCGTTCCCAGCAGGTCGGCCAACGCCGACCAGAGGACCTCGAAGAGCACCGCCGCCTCACAGTCGGGCGGATGGACGGTCTCGGTTCTCTGAGGCTGCTCACGCTTCTCGGTCACGGGCCATCCAGTCCGGGCGCATGCGAGCAGCCCCAAGCCAATCCGCTGTCACTCGCTTCGGCGTCCTCGTCCCGCCATCCCATGAGGTGACGAGAAGCAGGGCGTCACACTTCGCGGCCCCGAGCCTTGGGCCGCGCATTGCGCTGACGCTCTTCCGCCAGACGCTCGACGTCGCCTCGGCGCACGAGCCGTCGCCCGCTCATGGTGCGCAGCGCCGGCAGGCGGCCCTTGTCGCAGAGCACACGCACCGTGTCGGGCGAAAGGCCCAGGACATGCCCGGCTTCGCTCGGCGTCAGAAGCTCTTCGGGGTCGCGATTCGACAAAAATGCCTCCCGCTCACGGTACGAAGATCCAGGTTCCTGGATCGCCGGAGGGAGTTAGGCATTGAACTGCGGTCCTGCAAGGGTGGGCGTGAAACACCACGGCCGCGGAAGGGCCCACGCCACGCCACGACTCAGCCGACGGGCACGCCAGGCATGTCGCGGACGACCTTCTCGAGCTCCGCGCGGGCCACCGACTCCGGCGTCCACGCCATCGCCACGTCGCGCAGGCTTCGCGCGAGGCCGCTCTCCCACTGGGCGACCTTCCCGAGCATCCACGAGCGGTCGCGGATCCGCTCCGCGCGCGGGCGACGGAAGCTCTCGTAGCGGGCCAGCGCCGCGTCCGTGGGGCCCTGCGTCACGAGGAGGTGCGCGAGCGCGGCGGCGTCCTCGATGGCGAGCCCCGCACCCTGCCCCAGGTTGGGCGTCACGGCGTGGGCGGCATCGCCGAGCAGCACGACGCCGGGACTCCACCAGCGCGGCGCGGAGCAATCCTCGATGTCGTTGTGCCGCAGCCCCTCCAGCCGCTCGAACGCCGCCAGCGCGGAGCGGGCCGGGTCCGCGAACTCGGCGTACAGGGCCCGGAAGCCAGCGAGGTCCTTCCACGGCGGAGGCGCGCGACGCGGAGCATTGAGCGTGAGGAACACGTACGACTTCCCTGCTCCCAGCGGCACCACGCCCGCGCGCTTTCCCCGGCCCCACATCTCGACCACGCCGTCCCCGAAGTGCCCGTCGACCACGAGGCGCCAGCACGTGTAGCCGGAGTAGCGCGAGGGCACGTCGGCGCCGGGGACATGGGCCCGCACGGTGGAGCGGATGCCGTCCGCGCCGACCACGACGTCATAGCGACCCGCCGTGCCGTCGGAGAACACCACGTCCACGCCGTCCGCGCCGCGCTCCAGGCTCGCGACCGTCACGCCGTGTCGCGGCGCGGGGGACGCGGCACGCAGGACCCGAAGCAGCTCGTTGCGGTGGATGGCCGTGGCCGGGGGCGGCATGTCCGGCATCGCGTAGGCCGTCTGCTGGAGCACGCGGCCAGAGGCGTCCGTGATTCGGGCCAGGCCCACCGGATGCCCGGCGGCGACGACGGCCTCGTGCAACGCAAGCCCCTTCATCACCGACATCACATTGGGGCCGAGCACGATGCCCGCGCCCTCGTCCTCGTAGGAGGGCCGCCGCTCGACGAGGTCGGCCTCCACGTCACGACGCGCCAGGGCCGCGCCCAGCGCGAGCCCACCGATTCCACCGCCGACAATCAGCACCTTCACGACGACCTCCTGGAACCCAGTCCGACGAGCAGCGTGGCCAGGGTGCGGCGCAGGACGTCCCTCGCTTCGGCCCCCGTCGAGTGCGTCAGCGGCGAGAGCATGCGCAGCACCGCCGCGTGGTACACGGAGAAGACAAGCTCCGCCGCCAGTTGGAGCTCCACGTCCGCGCGCAGCTCTCCGCTCGCCTTCGCTTCGTCCACGATTCGCGCCAGCGCGCCGACCAACCTCGCCAGCGCGGGCCGGTGCAGCGACTCGGCGGCGCCCGTGAGCCACGGCAGCTCCTTCACCACGGCGCGGGCCAGCTCGGGCTGCGAGGCGTAGTGCGCCAGGAGCGGTGTGAACAGGTGCATGCACCGGTCCACGAAGGCGCCGTCCGGCAGGGACGACACGGCCTGCTCGACCAGCGGCATCGCCTCCGCGCGCCACAGCTCGTGCAGGAGCGCGTCCTTCGTCTCGCCGTACACCAGCACCGTGCCCGTCGCGACGCCCGCCTCCTCGGCGATGGCTCGCACCGTCGTGCCCGCGTACCCGCGTTCCACGAACAGCCGCTTCGCAGCGGCGCGGATCCGCTCCCACTTGTCGCTCTTGGCTCGCTCACGCAGGGACATATTGAACCCGTTCAAATTTGAACGCGTTCAATATTCGCCGGGTCTTTTCTCGTCAATGGGGTGATGTCCACCCCCCGCAGCTTGCTCAAGAGCCCAATGATTCCAAGGGCCTGCGGACTCGGGCCTGCCGTGTTCGCGGGGTTCGCGATGAAGGCCCGACCGACGCAACTCTTGCCCGGTGATCCCGATAATCCCTGCAGGTTCCATCCAATTTATCGTGAGGCCCCCCATGGGTTTCGACATCCGCAAGACGCTCAACACCGTCCGCACCAACGTCCAGAAGACCGTCCAGGACGTGCAGAAGACCGTCCAGGAGAACAAGGAGCTCATCAAGGGCGGGACCGCGGTCGCGACCCAGAGCGCGAAGGCCTTCGGCTTCGGCAAGGACGCCTTCCAGCAGATCAAGAACATCAAGAAGGGCGCCGAGGGCCTGCTGACGGGCAAGAACCTCGACTTCGTCAGCAACCCCACCTACGCCAAGGGCGAGTTCAAGGGCCTGACCAAGCTGGGCGCGAACATGAAGGCCTTCGCGCGCCACGCGGGCATCCCCGGCGCGCTCTTGTCGGGCGCCACGGCCGTCAAGGACATCCGCCAGGCCATCCGCACCGGTAGCAAGGACGACATCATCAGCGCCACGCGCTCGACGCTGGACGCGACCAAGGCCGGCCTCACCGCCGCGACGGGCGGCATCGTCGGCGGCAAGGTGATGGGCGGCGTGCTCGGCGGCACCGTCTTCAAGGACAAGCTGGAGGCCGGCAAGAAGGCCGTCGACGCCTTCAAGAGCAAGCTCCCCAACGCCAGCGACGACGTGCTCAAGGCCGTCAAGAACGTCGCCACCAAGGGCGTCTTCGAGGGCGCCACGGCGAGCGGCATCACCAAGGCCGCCAAGAACGTCGCCGCGGACGTGGCGAAGACGGGCGGCACGCTGGCCGAGGGCATCCTGGGCAGCGGCACGCGCCAGGCCGCCAAGGCCGCGCTGAAGGAGGTTGGCACGGAGGTCGGTGAGGCCGCCCTCAAGCAGGGCGCGAAGGCCGCTGGCACCACCGCCGCCAAGGCGCTGGGCCGGTTCGCTCCGGGCGTCAACGTGGCCATCGCGGCGGTCGACGTGGCCAACGCGGGCGCGACGCTGATGGACAAGAACGCGAGCACGGGCAAGAAGGTGACGTCTGTCATCACCGCCGTGGGCTCCATCGCCGCGGCCACCAACATCCCGATTGTCAGCCAGGTCGGCGCCGCGGTCTCCACGGTGTCCAGCATCGTGGGCGCCTTCTTCTAATCAGCGCCCCTCCCTTCGGGGTTTGTCAGAGCGGCTCGGCTGGACTATGCCCTGGTCCATGCCGAGCCGTCGCTTTTCCCCCCATTGGCGCGGACGCTGGCACGCCTATCTCCCGGGAGCATTCGTGAGCAGCAAGCAACGGACTCAAGGACCTGGTCGGGGAGTCGAGCGCCTCCTCAAGATGAGCCCGGTGGTGAGCACCGTCTCCGAGGAGGCCCTCACCCTTCCCAGCGTGGCGGCCCCCTCCCTGGAGGGAATCTCGGTGCTCGTCCCCACCCCGGACGACCTGACGCAAGAAGACCTCCTGCGCGCCTTCCACGAGAAGCGCCGCGCCCTGGCCACCACGCGCGAGCGTCAACCGGGCGAGTCGCTGGAGATGGGCGACGAGGTGCAGCTCAACATCGTGGGGTACTGCGATGGGCACCTCATCCCCTTCTCCGCGCGCTTCGGCATGAAGACGGAGCTGGCGCCCATCGAGGCGCTGCCCGGGTTCTGCGAGGCCGTGGAGGAGGGTGGGAAGGTGGGCGAGTCCATGCAGATCGCCCTGGAGCTGTCGGACACCTATCCAGTGGAGGCCCTGCGCGGCAAGCCCGCGCGCTTCCTCGTGGACGTCGTCGGCGCGCATCAGGTGACGATGCCGCCGGAGAGCAGCCCGGAGTTCCTCGAGCAGCTCGGGATGGGCGGCACCCTGGAAGAGGTGCTGCTCCACCTCCGTGACAAGCTGGAGGACGAGGGCGCGGCGGAACTCTGGGTGCGAGCCCGGGACATGGTGCTGGACGAGGTGGCCCGGCGTGCGCCGGTGGAGCTGCCCCGCGCGCTGGTGGACGAGGAGCTGCGCCGCCGCTGGGTCCAGGCCGAGGGACAGTCCCTGGTCGAGCACCAGTTCGACGTCGACGAGCAGCGGGAGGCGCTCCAGGGCTGGCTGACGGACCCCACCACGCGCGCGGACGCCGAGCGCCGGCTGCACATCGGCATCGTGCTGAAGGCCGTCACCGAGGCGGAGAAGCTTCAGCTCACGCCAGAGAAGCTGGAGCAGTTGATCCGCGACCACACGGCGCCCTTCGGGCTCACCGCGGAGGACACCCACGCCGCCCTGCGCGAGTCGCCGGAGACGACGAAGCGACTGACCGAGCTGGCCTGGTATCTGCTCGCCGTGGAGCACGTGATGAACAAAGCGAAGCTCACCTTCGAGGGCGCGGAGCAGGGCTGAGGCGCCTCGCGCGCCCTCAGCTCTCGCTGAACCAGAGGCCCACGCCGCCGAGCAGGCCCAGGCCCAGGAACAGCGCCGCGAGCCCCCACGCCTGGCCGCGCGACCACCGGAGCGACTCGCCATACCGGTGGCCGCACACCAGGATGAGGAGGGCCAGGCCCAGGCAGATGGATGCGGGCCCCAGGGCTACCAGCACCTTGCGGGGTGTGCCGCTCACGTCGAGGACCGCCAGCAGCAGCAGCGGCCAGAATCCGATGATGAGCAGGCCGACCACGAGCCCCAGTCCCCACCGTCCCTCGGGCGAGTCCAGCTCCATGAAGTCCAGGAACCGCGACCACCATGAGCGGTGCGGCTCCAGCGGCTCTCGACGTCGGGGGGCAGTGGGCTGCACGCGTGGGGACTCCTGGGAGTCGTGACGTTCTAGTGCAGCGCGACGCTGATTTGAAGAAGGCGCGGGCGATGCGTGAACGGTCAGCCCTGGCCTTCGGCCAACCTCGTCTCCCGCCGAGCCCCGTCATCGGGAGCCCCGACGGGACGCCTCGCCTCGCCGCGCAGCTTCTGCATCAGCACATAGAGGCCGGGGATGAAGGCGAAGTTCACCACCGTGGACACGAGCATGCCGCCGAACACGGCCGTCCCCAGCGAGTTGCGCGAGGCGGCGCCCGCGCCCTCCGCGGTCATCAGCGGCACCACGCCCAGCAGGAAGGCCAACGACGTCATCAGGATGGGGCGCAGGCGGACCTCCGCGGCCTCCACCACCGCGTCGACGGCGCTCTTGCCGCTCTCGCGCAGTTGCTCCGCGAACTCCACGATGAGGATGGCGTTCTTGCTTGCCAGGCCCACCAGCATGACGAGCCCCAACTGACAGAACACGTCGTTGGCGAACCCTCGCATCCACTGCAACCCCAGCGCCCCCAGGATGGCCAATGGCACGGAGAGGATGATGACCAGCGGAAGGGTGAAACTCTCGTACTGCGCCGCGAGCACCAGGAACACGAACAGCAGCCCCAGTCCGAACATGACCAGCGTCTCCCCACCGCTCTGCCGCTGCTCCAGGCTGATGCCCGTCCACTCCGCGCTCATCCCCTGCGGAAGGACCTGCGCGGCCAGTGACTCCATCGCATCCATGGCCTGACCGGAGGACACCCCCGGCGCGGCCTGACCGCTCAGCTCCACCGCGCGGAAGAGGTTGTAGTGGCGGATGCCCTGCGCGGAGACCGTGGGCGCCACCTTCACCAGTGACTCCAGCGGAATCATCTCTCCGCTGTCGCTGCGCACGTAGAAGGCGCCAATGTCATTCGGGCTGTCGCGGAACTGTTGCTCGGCCTGGACATAGACGCGGTACGAGCGGTTCGCGTAGTTGAAGTCGTTGACGTACTGGCTGCCCATGTAGACCTGCATCGTGCTGAAGATCTGCTCGATGGGGACTCCCAGCGCCTTGGCCATCTGCCGGTCCACCTCCACGTCCAGCAGCGGCGTGTCCGCGTTGAAGCCCGTGAAGACGCCGCGCAACCGGCCCTCCTCGTTGCCCTTCGCCATCAACTCCTGGACCGTGGCGGCGAGCTGGTCCAGCGAGGAGGTGCCGGCGACGTCCTCGACCATGAACTGGAAGCCGCCGACGCTGCCCACGCCCCGGATGGCCGGAGGCTGGAAGGGCATCACCCGCGCGCCGTCGATGCGCCCGAACGGCCCGCGCAGCCGCTCCACCAGCGCGGCCACGGACTGGTCCTTCCCCGGCCGCTCGTCCCACGGCTTCAGCGGGACGAAGATGCTGGCCATGTTGGGGCCTGTGCCCTGAGAGGAGAAACCACCGTTGGCGAAGATGGCGCGCACCTCGGGCTGCGCCTTCAGCACCGCCTCCACCTGCTCCATCACCTTCTCCGTCTCGGCCAGCGACGTCCCCTCCGGCCCCTGCACGGAGACCAGGAGGTAGCCCTGGTCCTCGTCGGGAATGAAGCCCTTGGGCGTGGCTCGCACGAGCGCCAACGTGGCGCCGAGGCACAGGAAGAACGCCACCAGGATGATGACCGGGCGCTTCAGCAGCCTTCGCAGGTTCCGGCCATAGGCGACTCGAATCCCGTCGAGCACCGTGTCCACCTGCCGGAAGAGCCACCACTTCTCCCCTGTGTGGTGCACGAGCATCCGCGCGCTCAAGGCGGGAGTGAGCGTGCAGGCGCAGAAGGTGGAGAGCGCCACCGAGGCGGCGATGGTCAGCGCGAACTGGCGGTAGATGGCGCCCGTGGTGCCGGGAAAGAGCGCCACCGGGACGAACACCGCCACCAGCACGATGGAGATGGCGATGACCGCGCCCGCCACCTCCTTCATACCCTCGCGAGCGGCCTCCGCGGCCGACAGCTTCCGCTCCACCATGAGCCGCTCGATGTTCTCGATGACCACGATGGCGTCATCGACGACGAGGCCCGTGGCCAGGGTGAGGCCGAACAAGGTGAGGGTGTTGATGGAGAAGTCCATCAACCGCACGAAGGCGAAGGTGCCCACCAGCGAGACGGGGAGCGTGAGGGCGGTGATGAGCACGCTGCGCCAGCCATGCAGGAACAGGAAGATGACGAGGATGACGAGGACAATCGCCTCCACCAAGGTTCGGAGCACCTCATGGACGGTGGCGCGCACCGCGAGCGTGGTGTCCGTGCCCGTCCGGTACGTCATGCCCGGAGGGAACTGCGTGGACAACCGCTCCAGTTCCTTGAAGACGGCGTCACGCACGTCCAGGGCATTGGCGGTGGGCAACTGGAAGGTGACGATTCCCACCGCCTGCTTCCCGTCGAAGCGTAAGAGCGTGCTGTAGTTCTCCGCGCCCATCTCCACGCGGCCCACGTCCTTCACCCGGACGCTCTTGCCGTCATGCTGGCGCAGCAGGACGATGTCACCGAACTCCTCCGGCTCCACCAGTCGACCTCGGGCCCGCACAGAGAGCTGGTAGGGCTGGTCCGCCGCGGACGGTGGCTGGCCCACCTGGCCCGCGGCCACCTGGAGGTTCTGCTCCTGCAACGCACGCGTCACGTCCTGCGGGGTGAGCTTGCGCCGCGCCAGCTCCGTGGGGTCCAGCCACAGGCGCATGGAGAACTTGCGCTCGCCGAAGATGCGGACTTCACCGACGCCTCGCACGCGCTTGATGGCGTCCTTGAGATTCACGTCGGCGTAGTTGCTGAGGAACTTCACGTCGTAGCGGTCGTCCGGGCTGAAGAGCGCCACGGACAGCAGAATCTGGCTGGAGGCCTTGTTGACGACGATGCCCGTCTGGTTCACCTGCGAGGGCAGGCGCGAGGCCGCGCGGCTGACCCGGTTCTGCACGTCGACGGCGGCCACCTCGATGTCGCGCGTGGACTCGAAGGTGATGACTATCTGGCTGGAGCCGTCGTTGCTGCTGGTGGAGGTGATGTAGCGCATGCCCTCCACGCCGTTGAGCTCCTGCTCCAGCGGGATGGTGACGGCGCTCTCCACGACCTCGGCGCTGGCGCCGACATAGTTGGCCGTCACCGTCACCTGCGGGGGTGCCAGGTCCGGGTATTGAGCGATGGGCAGCGTCGGGATGGCGATGGCCCCCACCAGCGTCAGCAGGATGGAGCAGACGATGGCGAAGACGGGCCTGCGGATGAAGAAGTCGATGAACATGGTGCGCTGGGTCCCCTGGGTTCAGCGACGGCTCTCGCGAAGGTCGTTCTTCACGGCCTCCGCGCGCGGTGCGGATGCGGTGGCCTTCACCGTCACGGGCATGCCGTCGCGCAGGGCCTGGATGGCCGAGACGGCCACGAGGTCTCCCGCCTTGAGGCCTCCTTCCACGACGTAGGTCCTGTCCCCCAGCGCACCGAGGGTGATGGGCCGGCGCGCCACCACCGTCCGGCCCTCCTGCTCCTGAACCACCAGCGCGAAGGGCTGGCCGCTCTGGCGCACCACCGCGAGCGCCGGAATCTGCAGGGCGTCACGGTGGGAGTAGACGATGCGCGTGCGCACCAACTCGCTGGGGCGCAGGCCGACGGTGTTGCGGAAGGCGGCCTTCACCTCCACCAGTTGGGTGCGCGGGTCGGCCTGGGGCGCGATGAAGAAGACGGAGCTGGTGAGCACCACCCTGCCCTGGGCGTCGAGGACCTCCAGCACCGTGTCCGGCTTCATCGAGCGCGCGCGGGATGACGGCACGGAGACGCTCACCTCGAGGACGTCCGCCTGCGCCACGCTGGTCAACTCCGTGGAGGCGCTGACGAAGTCTCCCACGCGCACCAGCACGTCACCCACGGTGCCGGCGAAGGGGGCCCGCACCACGTTGAGCTGGAGCTGCACCTGACGCTGCGTCACCTGCGCGACGGAGGAGCGCGCGGCGGCCTCGGCGGCCTGCACCTCGGCCCGGGCGCCCTCCAACTCCTGCACACTCGCGAGGCCCTCCCCATGGAGCGCCTCCGTACGGGCCAGCGTGCGGCGCGACAGCTCCAGGTTCACCTGTGACGCGCTGAGCTGGGCCTGGGCGCTGTCGAGCGCCGCCGACTCCTCTCTCGCGTCCACCTCCACCAGTGGCGCGCCTTCCGCGACCTGCTGTCCAGGGCGCACGGGGATGCGGCGCACGGAGCCCGCCACCTGCGGCAGCACCGTCACGCTTCGCCGCGACAGCAGTGAGCCCAGGTACTCGCTGGTGTCCCGCACCTCCTGGGGCGCCACCACCACCACCGCCACCTCGCGAGGCGGAGGCGCCGCCGGAGCCACCTTCTGACCCGAGCAGCCCGCCACCGCCGACAGCACCACCACACGCCACATCGACTTCTTCAGCGCCCCGAGGGGTCGCACCCACTTCACCAGTCGCACCGGGCCTCCGTCAGGAATGCGGCCAGGCGTGCCTGGACTCGCTCGAATTCACGCAGCACCAGGTTCAGCTCCGCCTGGCGGAGGGCCGCTCCGCTCTGCACCAGCTCGAGGCTGCTGCCACGGCCCACTTCAAAAGAACGGCGGGTGAGCGTGTCGGTCCGCCCCGCGAGCGCTCTCGACTCGACAGCCGTCTTCACCAGCGCCTCGGTGACCTCCACACCGCGCCGTGCCTGGGCCACTTCCAGGGCCACGTCGCGGTGCGCGCCCTCCAGCGCCGCGGCGGACTGCTCCTCTATGCCCGTGCGCTCACGCACCAGGCCCTCGCGTCCGCCTCCCTCCCAGAGGGGCACCGACAGCACGGCGGCGACATTCCAGGTAGCGAACCGACCGAAGCCCGGGTCCGTGGTGAGACCGAAGAGGGTGCTGGAGACGCCCAGCGTGGGCAGGTAGCCCGCGGAGGCCTGACGCCGGCTGTCGCGCGCGGACTCCACCTGTGCCCGCGCCGCCAACAAATCCGCGCGCGCGTCCAGGCGCTCCAGCGGCGCGCAGTCCTGGCGTGTCTGCTCCACCAACCCCTGGAGGTTGAAGGTCGGGTCGACCCCCACCGCGTGGCCGAAGCCCAGTGAGAGCCCCAGCGACTCGCGAGCCTGTCGCAGCTGCTCGTCACCGGCGATGAGCACGCTCCTCGCCACCGCCACGTCCTGACTCACGCGCACCACGTCCAAGGGAGTGCCCGCGCCCAGTTCGAAGATGCGCTGGGTGAGGGCCTCGCTCTCCAGGGCCCGCCGCAGGCCCACTCGGTTGATTTCGGCGGCGCGCTCGGCGGCGACGGTGGCCACCAGCGCCTGGGCCAGGCCCAGCGTGAGGCGACGCCGTACGTCCTGGAGGCTCGCCACCGCGCCCGCCTCCGAAGCCCGGGCCGACGACAGCCCTCGCCACGCGCTCAGGTCCACCAGTGACTGCGTCAGCGTCGCGGAGACGGTCCCCAGCGGCACCGTGGGCGTGCGCCCGCTCACGCCAGCCCCCGTCCCCTGTCCCGGGTTCACCGCGGGAGTGTCGGGGTTGAGCACGTCCAGGGCCACGCTGGCCTGGACGCGTGCATTGGGCAGCAGCACCGACAGCGCCTGGCGCCACCGGCCACTCGCACGCCGCACCCCTGCCTCCACGCCGCGCAGGTCCGTGGACCGCTCACGCACCAGGGCCAGCGCTTCGTCCCAGGTCTTCACCTGCTGCGCGGCGGGTGGGACAGGGGCGAGCATCGCGTCCTCCACCCTGGGTGGGACGGCGACAGGAGGGAGTTCGGACTGAACGGACGTGGCGATGAGCGCGAGAAGGAGGACGGAAGAAGTGGCCATACGCCAGACATGGATGAGGGAGGTGGAGTGCCCAGACCGGGCGCTCCCGAGGGCGCGCTGAGCACCCTCGGGAGCACGGGCATGGGGAACAGCTAGCTGCGCGGGGGCGACAGCTTGAAGACGGAGGCTTCGATGGGCGCGTCATAGCGAGCGCCCTGGATGACCTTCTCGCCCTGCTGGCCGTCGCCCTCCCACTTCACGCGGTGGCTCACCATGATGCCGTCCACGCTGCGGAAGTCGGAGAAGGTGATGGCCTTGTTGTACGCCTTGCCCTCATGGATTCCGGCGTAGGTGCGGCGCACTTCCAGGAAGGACTTCTGGTCGATGAAGCGAACCTGGGTGGTGGTGCCACGGGTGAGGACCAGCTTGAACGTGGGAGTGCCGTTCACGTCGTCCGCGCCGTCCATCGCCAGCGAGACGCCCTGGGCCTTCGGGTCCAGCAGCGCGTCATCGAAGTGCGCGCCCTCGGCCAGCGCCGTGTTCTTCTCCTTGTCCAGCCGCTGTGGCGCGGCAGAGCCCTCCACCGTCCAGCCCTGATTGCCGTCGAACATCTTGGTGAAGGATGTGCCGTTCTTGTCCGTGTCGTGGCGCATGAGGTTGGGGCGGGCACGCCGCACGTTCGTGGTCGTGACGGTGCTGCCCTCCGTGGCAACGACGGTGAACTGATAGGTCTTCGCGGCCTTGAGGCGCGCCTTGCCGCCCATGGCCTGGAGGTGCTTGTCGACGACGGACTGGAGCGACAGCTTGCCCTGGGCGCATTCGGCACCTTCGCCAGCGCTTGCGAGGGCAGGAGCGAACGTCAGACCAAGGGCGAGCAACGAGGAAACAAAGGACCTGCGCGGCATGGGGTGCCTCCGTGGGTGACTGGGTGACGGAAGGCAGAGTGCCCGCGCGAGCGCCGCGCGGCCGGAGTGTTCAGCCGGTGGGGACGGACATGCGGCGAACCGGCACCGCCGTGCGGCGAACGGGCCACGTGCGGGGCGCGACGACGCACCGGCGAGTCACGACACTTGATGGAGCTGCGGTGAACGGGCCACGTGTCGGGCGACTACGCACCGACGAGTCGCGGCACATGACAGCTGCGGCGAAAAAGCCATGCGGCTCGCGCGCGGAGCGACGACGCATCGACGAGTCGCGGCACATGACGGCGGGGCGAACGATCAACGCGGCTCATGCGCAGGGCGACGACGCACCGACGAGTCGCGGCACATGAGGGCAGGCGGCGAACGGGCAACGCGGCTCTCGCGCAGGGCGACGACGCATCGACGAGTCGCGGCACATGACGGCGGGCGGCGAACGAGCAACGCGGCTCGCAAGCAGGGCGAGGGGGGCCATACCGCGAGCAGCGCGGCTCAGCGCAGGTGTTGGAACTTCTCGCGGTGACTGCGAGCGACGCGCAACTCCGTGCCGCCGGTGAGCACGACGACCAAGTCCCTGCGGCCCTCGCTGCGCAGCTCACGGATGCGACTCGAGTTGACGATGGCCGAGCGGTGGATGCGCATGAAGCGCTCCGGGTCCAGGCGAGCCTCCAGGCCCTGCATCGTCTCGCGATGGAGGTAGGCCTTCCCGCCCGCGTGAATCTGCACGTAGTAGTCGGCGGCCTCGATGTATTCGATTTCGTCCACGTCGAGGAACACCACGCGTCCCGAGTCGCGGATGGCGAGTCGGCGCACCCACCGCTCGGGGGGTGCGGGCGTGGGCGCCGGGACGGGAGTGCCCTCACGCTCGCCGTAGGTGGAGAGCACGGAAATCAGCCGCTGACTGAGGTCGGACATCCGCGTCAGGCGAATCTGGGCCTTGGCGCGGCCAATGGCGTCGTGGAAGCGGTCGTCTCGGAAGGGCTTGAGGAGGTAGTCGAGCGCGTGGATGTCGAACGCGCGCAGGGCATAACGGTCATACGCGGTGACGAAGATGACCGCGGGCACCTCGCCAGGCCCCAGATGGGAGAGCACCTCGAAGCCGTTGAGCTCGGGCATCTGCACATCGAGCAAGACCAGGTCTGGCCGCTGCTCGCGGATGAGACGCACGGCCTCCGGGCCGTTACCGGCCTCGCCCACCACGCTGACTTCGGGGTCCGTTGCCAGCAACAGGCGCAGGCCCTCGCGAGCCAGGGGCTCGTCATCCACGACGAGCGTGCGGATGGCGGCGGCCGCGTTCATGACGCGAGCGCCTCTGACGAAGCGGCCTGGAAGGGCAGCTCCAGACGGGCGCGCACGCCGCCCCCGGAGCGGTTCTCCAGCGTGAAGACATGTCCTTCGCCGTAGAGCTGGTGCAGGCGAGCGCGCACATTGGCGACCCCGATGCATCCGTCATGCTGGTCCCAGCCAGGAGCCAGCCCGGGGCCGTCATCAAGCACCTCCAGCACCAGCCGCGCGCCCTCGCGCGAGGCACGCAGCTCCACGCGTCCCGCGCCGGAGCGGGTGGCGAGTCCATGCTTGATGGCGTTCTCCACCAGTGGTTGGAGGATGAGGCTGGGCACGAGCGCACTGAGCGTGGCGGGGTCGATGGCGCGCACCACCTGGAGCCGGTCCTGGAAGCGCGTCTGCTCGATGTCGAGATAACGCTCCAGGAAGTCGACGTCCTCGTGGAAGGGAACGAGCTGGCGGCCCGTGCTGTTGAGCGCCATGCGCAGCAGCTCGCTGACACCGGTGAGCATGCGGATGGAGCCCGTGGTGTCCTGCTTGCGAACGAGGACGGAGATGGCGTTGAGCGTGTTGAAGAGAAAGTGCGGATGGAGCTGGGCGCGCAGCGCGTCGAGCTGCGCATGGACCAGTCGCGTCTCGAGCTGGGACTGGGCCAGTTCGCCCTCGCGGTAGCGGCGGTGGTACTCGACGGCGGAGCCGATGGCGACGATGCCTCCATAAATGAGCAGGCTCGTGACGACGTACTTGGCCATCAGCAGTGGCAGCAGCTGGCCCAGTGTGCCGTCGCTGTTCAACCTCTCTCCCACGGCCCGGGAGAGGAAGTAGATGAGCGTCGCGTAGGGAACCATGACCGCGGCGAGGGAAGTCAGATGGACCGCGAGACTCCGGTGCCAGACGCCGCGCTCCAGGCGAAACCGTCGTCCGAGCGCGAGGATGAGCGGAGTGACGAACGCCCAGTACTGCCAGGGCGGCACCTGCATCACCAGCGCCCGGGTAAAGGGGTACGTGGGGTCCTTGGCCTGAGCGTAGAACCACGTGTGGCTGGCGGTGATGATGCCCGGCACGGCGAAGATGAGCATCAACCACGGCAGGCTGCGAACCAACTCGCGCAGCGCGGGCAGCGCGGACGCGGAGGGTGCCGGCCGGCGTGTCGCGGCGGAGGACAACAGGACGGGACTCGCGACGGGAGAGGTGGATTCCACGGCCAGTGGATTCTACGCTCGAACCGGGACCACGTCCGAGCGGGAGCAGCCAACGGGCTCCGGCGTGCAGCGAACGGGCGCGCTCGCATCCTTGCCTGGAGAGCGGGAATCCTGGTCGGCTGGCAGGTGGCGCGTCGGCGCTCGAGGCCTGTGGTAGTGGAGGAGCATCCGTGAGCGTCGCGACCCTCGATGAAGGCCCCCTGCGGGGGCCCAGCTTCTTTCTCAGCCGGACAGCCCTCCGAGCGCTCGCGCTGGCCCATCGTGACCGCTACGGCGGTGCTCGGCCCCATCCCCACGTCGTCATCGATGGCTTCCTCGGAGAGCCGCTGGCGACCGGACTGGCCGACGTCTTCCCGGGAGCGACCGAGGCCACATGGAAGCGTCGGGACCACCCGGAACAGGCGGCTCGCCTGGGACAGCTTCAGCGCAAGGCGTTCGAGGACGTGCCCGGAGCGCTCCGGCACCTGCTCTCGGAGTTCTCCAGCATGTCGTTCATCGACTTCCTGGAGACCCTCACCGGCGTGCAGGGGCTCATCGCGGACCCACACTTCCGGGGCGCCGGGCTGCACCTGACGTTGCGCGGGGGCCACCTCGCGCTGCATGCCGACTTCAACCGCGACCGCTTCCGCGCGCTCTCACGGCGACTCACCGTCCTCTACTACTTGAACCCCGGCTGGGAGTCCGCGTGGGGCGGCGACCTCGAGTTGTGGAGTGCCGACCTCTCCCGATGCGAGACGCGCATCGCGCCGCTCCTGGACCGCCTGGTCGTGATGGCCCATGGCGACACGCACTGGCATGGCCACCCCGCCCCACTGGAGTGTCCCGAGGGCCGGGGGCGCGCCGCGGTCGCCGCCTACTTCTACACCGCGCAGGAATCCCCCGACGCACCAGAGGCCCACAGCGCCATCTGGGCGCCGCCTCGTCCCTAGCTCGCCAAGACATCCTCCGCATGCACGGAAGGAGAGTAGGCCTCATGCAGGACCCGCAAGAACTCGCACGTGAAGTCGCGGAGCGTCTTGGGCGAATCAACGGCGTCCTCGCCGTTGTGCTCGGAGGCTCCCAGGCACGGGGAGACGCGGACGCGACGTCCGACATCGACCTGGGCATCTACTACCACCCGGAGCGTCCTCCCTCCCTGCTCGAGCTGCGCGCGCTCGCCCTGGAAGTGGACGACCACCACCGTGCTGATGCCGTCACCGACCTGGGGAGCTGGGGCCCGTGGATCAATGGGGGCGCCTGGCTCGACATCCGAGGCGTTCGCGTGGACTGGCTCTACCGGGATGTGTCGAAGGTGGAACAGGTCATCGCGGACTGCCGGCAAGGCATCTGGACCTCGCACTATCAGCCGGGCCATCCCCATGCCTTCCACAGCCACATCTACATGGGAGAGGCGCACCTCGCGCGGCCCCTTTTCGACCCTCACGGAACCTTCGCCAGACTCCAAGCGCTGACGACGCCGTATCCCGAGGCGCTGATGAAATCCATCCTCCAGCGCGCTGTCTGGGAAGCCGGCTTCGCGCTGGAGACGAGCCACAAGGCCATCGGGCGCGGAGACGTGTTCTACGTCTCTGGATGCTTCTTTCGCTCCGTCGCCATGATGGTCCAGGCGTTGTTTGCCCTCAACGCCCGCTACTGCATCAACGAGAAGCGCTCGGTCCCCCTCGTCGCTGACTTCCCCGTCGCTCCCGCTCGCTTCTCAGCCATCGTCACCGAAGTCCTCGCATCCCTTGGGGCGGACGCCAGTCATTTGCGGCCTCGCCTTCACGCCCTGGAGAAACTGGTCGCGGAGACAAAGGCCCTGTGCCAGGAGAGGTTCCCGGAGCTGTAGCGAGGCTCGCGTCACGGCTTGGGCCCCGACGTGATGGGCGACGTGGCGGGGACGCCCAGCCCTCGCAGCCAGCCCTGCGCGAGCGGCCCGGGGTCATGGCCCGTCTCTGATTTCACGAAGTCGAGCAGTTGCTGCATGCGCGCGGCCTTGCCCACGTGGAGCTGGTAGAAGCGCGCCAGGACGCTGTCCAGCGCGGCGGTGCCCACCTGCTTCTCCAGCTCATGGAAGAAGAGGCTTCCTTTCAGATAGGGCAGCCCAGAGGCGAGCGGGTGCGTGCTCATGTCAATCGCATTGCACGTGGCGTCAGGCAGGACCACCGTGTCGCGCCGGACCACCAGCGCCTCGAGCGTCTTGCGCCTCGACTCCCACAGCTTCGCCTCCGCTTCCTCGCCCTCGGTGGCGCGCACCGCGCGGGCCGTGAGGTAGTCCGTCGTCCCCTCCGAGAGCACGAAGTCCTCCCAGCACTGGATGCGCACGCCATTCCCATACCAGCCATGCGCCGCCTCATGGTGATGCACCAGACTGTCCCCCATCGACTCCGAAGCCAGATGCCAGAACGGATGGTGCTCCATGCCCCCCTTGGCCTTGGGCCCCCAGTTCGCCGACACCGAGCCGACCTTGTCGCCAAAGGTATACGGCCCATACCGCGTCTCGAAGAAGTCCATCGCGTCCCGCAGGTGGCGCGTGCCCGCCAGCGCGGCCTCTTCCTCGCCCGGCAGATACCAGACGGACACCTGCGTCCCCGCGCTCGTGGCGCCCAGCGGTCGCTCCGTATAGGCCCCCACGGCCCATCCCAGCATGTACGCCGGGACATCGCCCGCGACCTGCTTCGGATACACCGCCACCTGCCCCTCCGGCAGGTCTCCGAGCCGCAGCGAGAACTTCACGCCGTCGTCGGGTGAGGGATGGCAGGGAAACAGGTTCCCGCAGAAGGCCGGCCACGTGTACGTGGTCCCCGTGCGCCGGTACCCGTCGGTCTTCTCCGTCGAGGAGAACGTGTAGTCGACGACCACGGTGGTCGCCCACTCCTGCACACCGATGTCGAGCCGCCCGTCCTTCACGGTGTACTTCAGGTCGCCGCAGCGCCCCCGCACACCGGTGATGTTCAGCGTGCCCACCATCAACGACAGCCCCGGCTCCTTCGACTCACCCACCTGGAGCGTGGCCGTGCCGCGCATCGCGCCCAGCTTCACGTCCAGCGCCGTCGCGATGAGGTCGCGCGTCAGCCCCTCCCGAGGTGGCGGCGCGGGCAACTGTCCCACGGCGTCACAGAGCTGGGGGCACGCGGAGAGGGCCCCGCCCTCCCCTGGCGTGGAACAGACCTGGGCTTCCCAGAGCCCGGCCCTGGACAGGTCCGAAGGCTCCCCGCACTTGCACGCGCCCATGCCACCCATGAGCAGCAGGAGGATGGCTGTACTCGGAATGACACGCTTCATGATGTGAACTCCCTGGAGACGGAGAGCGCCCTCCGTCAGCTCCCCAACACCCTGCTGGACATGACACGCATCGCGGCGAAACCGCGCACGCGGCTCCTCGAAGCAGACATCCTCCGGTAGCACCTCCACCCACTGCCCGGATGTCAGACCACCGACGTGGAATGCCTCGGGCCAGGACTTGGACCGGAGAGATATCCTCTCACAACAGGAGCATGAACATGGCGGGGCGCGGATTGGGCAGTGCCGTGGTCATCGGCGGCAGCATGGCGGGACTGCTCGCCGCACGGGTGCTCGCGGACCACTTCGAGAAGGTCATCCTCGTGGAGCGGGACCTCCGAGCGGAGGGGCCTGTCCCCCGGAAGGGCCTCCCGCAGGGGGTGCACCTCCACGTACTGCTGGATACCGGCCGTCGCATCCTCGACCAGTCCTTTCCAGGCCTCTTCGAGCAGCTCCAGGAACAGGGAGCCGAGCTCATCGATTCGAGCCGCGACGTCGCCTGGCACCACTTCGGCGTCTGGAAGAAGCGCTACACCAGCGGCATCCCCCTGTTGCTCTGCACGCGAACCCTCCTCGAGTGGAACGTGCTGCGCCGGGTGAAGGAGCGGCCCAACGTGGAGTTCCGCGAGGGGTGCTCCGTCGAGGGCCTGCTCGCCGACGAGCGCGGCGGTCGCGTCACGGGCCTCCGCGTGAAGACAGCCCAGGGCGATGAGTCCTGGGAGGCGGACCTCGTCGTGGATGCGAGCGGTCGGGGCTCGCGCATGCCTCAATGGCTGGAGGCACTCGGCCATGCGCGTCCGGAGGAGGAGCAGGTCCACGTGGACCTCGCCTATACCTCGGGGCTCTACGCGCCCCCGCCCCGCTTCCACCGCGAATGGAAGGCGCTCATGCAGTACCCCCGCCCTCCCTCGACCTGGCGCGCGGGCTTCATCTCCAGCGTGGAGGGTGGCAGGTGGTTGGTCACCCTCAATGGCTACTTCGGAGACCACGCGCCCACCGAGCCCGAGGGCTTCCTCGAGTTCGCCCGCTCGTTGAGCCGTCCGGACCTGTACGACTACCTGCGCGACGCCAGGCCCCTGGGGCCCCTCTCCACGCACAAGGTGAAGGACACCCGCTGGCGGCACTACGAGCGGCTGGCCCGGTTTCCCGAGGGACTGGTGGTCCTGGGAGACGCCGCCTGTGCCTTCAATCCGCTCTTCGGCCAGGGCATGTCCGTGGCGGGACTGGGCGCGGAGTTGCTGGACACCTGCCTGCGCGAGCAGGCCCGCCGCGGTGACCTCACCGGCCTCGCCCAGCACTTCCGGCGGCGACTTCCCGAAGTCATCCGGCTGCCCTGGTTCATGAGCACGAGCATGGACCTCCAGTATCCACAGGCCACGGGCGAACGGGCCCCAGGCCTGGGCGCGCTGCATTGGTACATCCGTCAGTTGATGGAGCGCTCATCGACCGACGCGGGCGTCCATCGCCGGTTCAACCGGGTGCTCCATCTCCAGACCGGATTGGGAGCGGTCCTCCACCCCTTCGTGGCCCTGCCCGTGCTGACCCATGGGGCCCGGTCACTCGTCGTGCCGCTCCAGCGACTGGCGAATACCGAGACACGACCGCCACCTCCGGAGCCCATGAGCCTGAGCACCCCGCCGCGCGATGAGTGACGCGGTGTGCAAGCTGGCGCCCTCGGAAAGCGGCACGACGCTGCTCCCTCTCCTGAGCCAGCACCGCCTTCGCCGGACGCGATATCCAGCGGGTCCGATATGGGGACATCCGCGAGGCATTTGAACGGCACCTCGACCCCCCAGGTGCATCGCATGATGAAGATTCATAGGACGCCATGGCTGCTGGCCATGAGCGTGTTGCTGCACGCGTGTGGTGATTCATCTCTCGCGGAGCCTGACGCCCCGGAGCCAGCGGAGCAGGCGTCGGCCACTCAGGAGACCACGGCACAGCCCGAGGACATCCTCACCCAGCTCCAGTCCATCCCCGGGCTCACCGTCGTCCTCGAGCAGCCCTCTCCCTTCCCGGGCACACGTTTCTTCGTGCTGAGCTTCGAGCAGCCCCTGGACCACGAGCGCCCGCTCGGGGAGCGCTTCCAGCTCCGGATGACGCTCCTGCACCGCTCGGTGGACGCGCCCATGGTGCTCTCCACCGAGGGCTACATCGTCGCAAGCACACCCTCGCAGGCGGAGCCCACCGCGCTGCTCGGCGCCAACCAGCTCTCCGTGGAGCACCGCTTCATGGGTGTCTCGCTACCCGAGTCCCGGGACTTGCGGATGCTCACCCTCTCCCAGGCCGCGAGCGACAGTCACCGCGCCGTCCAGGCCTTCAAGCCCCTGTACCCCGCGCGCTGGCTCTCCACGGGTGGAAGCAAGGGCGGCGTCGCGGCCGTGTATCACCGCTACCTCTACCCGGATGACGTGGACGCCACCGTGCCGTACGTCGCGCCCAGCAGCCACGGGCTGCGCGACGGTCGCTATGTCCACTTCCTCGCACAGGTGGGGGATGAAGACTGCCGCGCGAAGTTGGAGGCCTTCCAGGTGGATGTGCTGCGACGCCGCGAGGAGCTGCTCCCCTTCGTGGAGGCGCTGGCCACGCAGTTCAACACCACCTTCACGGTGGTCGGCGGCGCGGACCGCGCGCTGGAGTTCTCCGCCGTCGAGACGTCCTTCTACTTCTGGCAATACGGCACGGCGTCCACCGCGTGCCCGCGCATCCCCGCGCCCGGCGCGCCGGCGGCGCAGACCTTCGCCTTCCTGAACGCCGTCGTCGGCGTGGCCTACACCTACTCGGACCGCTTCATCGCGCCACTCGAGTACGCCTACTACCAGGCCGCGACGCAGATTGGCTGGTCACGCTTCCCCACCCGACACCTGCGCGGGCTGTTGCGCTATCCCGGGGAGAACACGCCGGACCTGTACTTGAGCTTCCCCGTGACGGAGCCGTTCGATTGGGGCGCCATGCTCCGCGTGGAGCACTGGGTCCGCAATCACGGCGAGCGGATGCTCTTCATCTACGGGGAGAATGACCCCTACTCCGCCGCGGCTTTCTCCGTGCGCGCGAGGAACGACTCATTCCGCTACTTCGCCCCGCAAGGCAACCACGGCTCCAGCATCAGCCGCCTCGCCGAGCCGGAGCGGACGCTCGCGCTGGAGCGCCTCTTCACCTGGATGGGAATGAGCGCGCCCTCCCCATCTCACCTCCAGGGTGAGGTCCCAGACAGGCTCCGTATGAATTCACTCGGAGAGTGAGTAGAATTGGCATGAGCCTTCCTGGAGGGCCTCATGTTCGCGTTCGACCGTAAGCCCCAGCCGTCCGCGGCTCGGGCTCCCGCCGCGAAGACCGAGCCGCGGCGCTCCTCCCAGGCACGCCAGGCGGAGCCGACAGACCCGGGGCCCCGGTTCGACTTCGCCCGCATCAGCGTCATGCCCCCGACGCCGCGAATCCAGCCCAAGCTTCGCATCGGCGCCCCCGATGATGCCCTGGAGCGCGAGGCCGACGCCGTGGCGGACCGCGTGGTGGGGGGAGGCGACGCACAAGCCTCCCAGCCCACGATGCGAGACCGCATCCAGCGCAAGTGCTCGACGTGCGAGGACGAGGAAGGACCCTCGCCTCTCATCCAGCGCAAGTGCGGCAAGTGCGCGGAAGAGGAGACGGAAGGAACCCTTCAGCGCAAGGCGGACTCCGGAGCCACCGCGTCCGCCCCCGACTTGCAGAGCCAGCTGAGCGGGTCGTCGGGAGGGCAGCAGCTCCCGACGGCCCTCGGAGGACAGCTGGGCGCGGCGATGGGCACCCCGTTCGACCGGGTCCGCATCCACACGGATGACCACGCGGCCCGGATGAACAGCTCCCTGGGAGCGCGCGCCTTCACCCACGGAACCCACATCTACTTCAATCAAGGCGAGTACAACCCGGGCACGCGCGCGGGCCGGCATCTGCTCGCGCACGAATTGGCGCATGTCGCGCAACAGGGCGGTGCGGGGCACACGCTGCGGAGGAAGGGGGGCGCGCCCGCGTCCGGCGTGTCGCTCGTGGAGATCGCCTGCGCGGACAACACGATTACGTTCCACGCCAGCACGGGGCCCGTCTCCTACCAGCTCACCCAGTGCGACATCGTCGACGGCGAGTTCGATGCCAACGTCGTCATCGACGCGGCGAGCAACAGCGTCCGCTTCGACATCCAGTCGAACGAGGTCGCCGCCGAGGCCTTCCAGTTCGGCTTCTCCATCGCCCCCGGCCAGCTGAACCCCGTCACCCTCTTTCGCGGCCAGAAGACGGTCAAGCTCTCCGCGAAGAGCGGCATGACGACGCTGACGGCGGCGACGTCGCTGGCGGAGTTCAAGCAGCGCGTGAAGGATGCGGGCAAGCTGCGGATGGACAGCAACAAGGCCCGCCTGGAGGAGTGGAAGAAGTTCTTCACCGAGAAGCTCAGCGCCAATCAGGTCCAGGGCCAGGTGATGGCCAGCCGGGCCAACGAGCTGGGGATGCTGGCGGCCAGCGAGGGGGGCATGACCATGCTCACCTTCGACAAGTGGGCCAGGACGGACAACCCGCTGCTCGGCTGGGTCTACGAGCAGCAGATTGAAGGCCGGTACCGCGCCTGCACCGGGTGCCACGCCCTGGTGCAGGCAGAGGACCGGTGGCGCAACCGTCCCGCGTTCGTCGCGCCGGCGCGCAGCCCTGTCTCATCGCTCCAGGAACACGCCCAGGCGGAGTCCGCGAACCCCGCCCCCCGGCTCCACGAGGGGCCCGACGCGGAGAGCACGGTCGCCGACCCGAACAAGTTCACGGGCTACGAATCCGCCCAGCAGGCGATGCAGGCCGTCAAGACTCTCAGGCCCTATCTGGATGAGCTGGGCCCGGCCCGGTACGACATCCTGCCGCTCGACATCTTCTCGACGAACCGGTCGCCCGCCGCGCTGCTGGCGAGAATCATCTCCAGCATCGACAAGCGTCAGGCCGACTACGACCTCTTCAAGACGAAGATCGACTCGGCGGACTTCGACTACCTGCTCCTGCGTCCCATCGTCCAGGACCTGATGGTGCTGGCGACGCCGGAGGTCCAGCAGCAGGTCCTCGACGAGATTGCCTCCGCGCAGCGGTGGGAAATCGCCCAGGCCATCGTCATGGGCGCGGCGACGATTGGCCTGCTGGTGCTCACCATCTTCCCGCCCACCTCGGCGGTGGGTGTCGCCGGAGTCATCGCGCTGGAGACGTCGCTCGCGACGTATGGCGCCGTCAGCGGCCTCAAGATGTATCAGGAGGGCTCGATGCTCTCGCTGACCCAGGGCGCGAACAACGTCGTCGACCCGGCGCAGCAGAAGGCGGCCGACACGATGATGGCCATGGGCCTGGTGTCGGTGGGCTTGTCGGCCCTGTCACTGGGGACGACGGGCATCCGGGCGGTCACCATCATCCGTGGCGCGCGCACCGGCGAGAAGACCGTGGGCGCGGCGGTGGCCATCGAGGCTCAGCTGCAGAACGGCGGCACGGTCAAGATCTCCGAGCTCGTGGGAGGCAGCCCCCGGGTCGTCGTGCTCGGGAAGGATGGCGAGCTGCTCGCGGAGGGAGTCCTCACGGACGCCGCGCTCTTGGGCTCCAAGCCCACGAAGCTGGCCCAGCTCCCCGACCAGGGCATCCAGGGCGTCACGCCGAGGGCCGCTTCGCCCGGCAGGCCCCTCTCCTTCCAGGGGCCGGCGCCGACCTGCGGCCCGGTCTCCTGCGAGATGATTGCCAGCATGGGCGGGCCCGTCAGTCCGACCCTCCTCAAGGACATGCTCAAGGGGGCGGGCCCCTCGGGCACCACCATCGAGAAGATGGTGGAGATGCTGAAGTGGAACAGGGTCGCCGCTGAAGCCAAGACAGGCTGGAAGGTGGCGGACCTCGCGTCGGCGACACAGGGCGGCAACCCAGCCATCGCCGTCATCAAGACCAACAATCCCACCCATCCGCTGCATGCGGTGGTCATCGACGGCGTCACCGTCAGAAGCGGGGTCAAGGTGGTGGCGGTGCGAAACCCCTGGGGCATCCAGTACTTCCAGTCGGAAGCGGAGTTCTCGCAAATCTTCACCGGTCAGGCCGTCAAGGTGCTCCACTGGTACTGACGAACCCCATGGAAACTCCCATCTCGGTCGAGGCGCTCCTCGCACAAGCCCAGCGGTACGACGGCCAGCCCGTCGCCGTGGAGGGACAGTTCATCGCGATGTTCTCCAAGGCGTTCATCAGCGCGCCGCGAGAGTCGCTGGAGCTGACACCCGAGCGGCCCCGAATCCAGCTGGAGTACCCGAACATCGAGGACCGCTGCTTCCAGGTGGTGTCCGCCTACGTGGGGGGCCCCTGGTACTACAACGACCCCGCCGTCGTGCGCGGCCGGTTCCTCGCGGGGCCGGAGCCTCGGCTGGTGGAGCTCTCGGAGCTCATCATCCGGAGGCCGGACGCCGAGCACCGGGTGGCACTGTAGCGTCGGGCTGGACCCAATGATGCGGTCGGGTGGGCAGGCCCGGTGCGCTCAGGCCGCGCGCTGCAACCGGCGCTTGTACTTCTCACCCCACTCCCGCAGCCCCATCAGCACCGGCTCCAGGGAGCGACCGAAGGCGGTGAGTTCGTACTCCACGCGCGGCGGCACCTCCGCGTAGACGGTGCGCTTCACCAGTCCGTCTTCCTCGAGCTCGCGCAACTGCAAGGTGAGCATCCGCTGGCTGCAGTTCGGCAACCGCTTGCGCAGCTCGCCGAAGCGGTGCGTGCCCTTCAACAACCAGTACAGCACCAC
Source organism: Myxococcus sp. CA051A (assembly GCF_013336705.1). Lineage (NCBI taxonomy): Bacteria > Pseudomonadati > Myxococcota > Myxococcia > Myxococcales > Myxococcaceae > Myxococcus > Myxococcus sp. CA051A. The sequence continues at coordinate 120,676 of NZ_JABUMS010000008.1, forward strand.
GCCCTTCCAGCGCCCGCCGATGACGCCCAGGGACGCCTCCACCGCGCAGTTGGTCTTCGAATCGTCGTCGCGTTTCCGGGCCATGGTTCCCTTTTTGTGCGTACTCACCAAACTTGTGCGTACTTGCGAAGAAATAACCTGAATCGTACGTCTTCACCATGAAGACATGGGAGCTGCAGCCGAAGCCGGGGTTTGATGCACTCACGCGGGCCGAGCGTCCCTCGCCCAGCGTGGGCGCGGGTGAGGTGAAGGTGCGCGTGGAGGCGGTGTCGCTCAACTACCGCGACGTGCTCATCGCGAAGGGCGCCGAGAAGAACCTCAAGTCACCGCGCGTGCCCACCTCCGATGGCGCCGGCGAGGTCATCGAGGTGGGTCCTGGTGTCACGCGCTGGAAGGCAGGCGACCGGGTGATGGCCAACTTCTTCCCTCACTGGGTCGACGGCGAGCTGAGCGACGCGCACCACGCCAGCGCGCTCGGCGGCAGCGGGGTGGACGGCATGCTTCGCGAAGAGGTGGTGCTGCCAGAGCACAGCTGGGTGCGCATCCCAGCGGGGTACTCGTTCGAGGAGGCCTCGACGCTCCCCTGCGCCGGGCTCACCGCGTGGCAGGCTCTGTTCGAAGTCACGTCGCTCCGGCCGGGTGAGACGGTGCTGCTCCAGGGCTCCGGTGGCGTCTCGGTGTTCGCGCTGCAGCTCGCGAAGGCCGCTGGCGCGCGCGTGCTGATGACGTCGAGCAGCGCGGACAAGGCGGCGAGGCTGCGCGAGCTCGGCGCCGAGGAGGTCATCGACTACCGGGCCGAGGCGAAGTGGGGCGAGCGGGCGAAGGCGCTCACCGGCGGGCGCGGCGTGGACCTCGTGGTCGACGTCGGTGGCCAGGCCACCTTCGACCAGTCCTCCGCGGCGCTGCGCTACGGCGGCACGATGAGCATGCTCGGCGTACTCACCGGCGGACGGGGCGAGGTGAACCTGCACTCGGTCTTCTACCGGCGGCAGACCGTGCACGGCGTCTACGTCGGCTCGGTCTCGATGTTCGAACGCTTCGTCGCGGCGCTCGAGCACACCCGCATCAGGCCCGTCATCGACCGCGTGTTCGGCTTCGACGATGCGCGCGCCGCCTGGGAGCACCTCGCGAGCGGCCAGCACCTGGGCAAGGTCGTCGTGAGCCGCGCCGGGAGGACGTCATGAACGTCCTGCTGGTCTACGCCCACCCCGAACCGCGTTCACTCAACGGGGCGCTGAAGGACCTCGCCGTGAACCACCTGACCGCGCTGGGTCACGAGGTCCGCGTCTCCGACCTCTACGCCATGGGGTGGAAGGCGGTCGCCGATGGCGCTGATTTCCTGAACCATGATGCCAGGGAGCGACTGTCCTATGTGGGGGCGTCGAAGCACGCCTTCGCCAACGGCTCTCAGAGCCCGGACATCGAGGCCGAGCAGGAGAAGCTGCTCTGGGCCGATGCCGTGCTCTTCCAGTTCCCGATGTGGTGGTTCTCGATGCCGGCCATCCTGAAGGGTTGGATTGACCGGGTCTTCGCCTACGGTTTCGCCTACGGCGTGGGCGAACATGGAGGCGAGCGCTGGGGCGACCGCTATGGCGAGGGCACGCTGGTGGGCCGCCGCGCCATGCTGTCCGTCACGATTGGCGGGCGCGCGCCGCACTACACCGAGCGAGGCGTCAACGGCGCCCTGGATGACCTCCTCTTCCCCATCCAGCACGGGGTCCTCTTCTATCCCGGCATGGAGGTCCTGCCGCCATTCACGGCGTATCACGTGGACCGGCTGACAGAAGAGCAGTGGCCGTCCATCGCGGCGGCGTTCAAGGCGCGGCTGGACGGCTTGTTCACCGATGACGTCATCCCGTTCCGGAGGCAGAACGGTGGCCACTACGACACCCAGCAGGTGCTCAAGCCCGGCCTCGGGCACGCGGCCTCCGGCACCAGCATCCACCTGGTCAAACCGGGCGAGCCGGAGCAACTGCCAGTCGAGGGGAGCCCGCGCGCGACGGGAACGCGCTGAGCACTCGCCCGGAGCGAGCGACGACGTCCAGGTCAGCTGAAGGTCGTGGTCAGGTTCAACGGACCCGCGGGGACGCCCACATCGCGGCCCGCGGGGTCATCCGAGGGCGTCTGCCAGGCGTTGGCCTGCGTCACGGTGGCGCCCCCGGCGTCGTTCTTGATGGACATGTTTCCATTGTGGCCCGCGGGGCTGATTTGACTGGTGTCGTAGCCGCTCCAGCCCGTGCCCGCGTTCGCGAACGTCGCCTCTCCCCAGGTCTGACCTGAGTTCGCGCCGGGATTCGCCGTACCATCCTTGGACACGCACCACGCCACGCTGCTGTTGGTGTCGAACGCCACGACCTGCGACTGGCCGGGCTGCAGCGTGAAGGTCTTCGGCGTGCTCTTGTCGAAGTTCTGCCCATCATTCGGGCCACCGTTCTCGCCCGTCTTGTTCCAGAGGGTGACGGTCTGCGGCTGGCCCGTGTTGTTGGTGAACGTGTTCGTGTACTTGTACTGGCTCTTCTGGCCCGGGTCGATGAGCAGCATGTTGCTGTTGTAGGGTGAGCCGACGTTGTTGCGGCTCAACCACGGCTCACTCGGGTTCGCCTGCTGCGTGGACCCAGCGGAGGGCGCGCCGAACCCGGGCCCCGCGTCACTGGATGATGAAGCCCCCGAGGGCACGCCCGCCGCGCGAGAGCTTCCTGGCCGGGTCGGGGCCGGCTCGAAGGAGTCCGTCATGAGCTTCTGCCACACGTCGTTGCGCGGCTGGCGCGCGGCCGTGCTCTCCACTCCCTGGACCGGAGCCGAGACGGGCTGGCTGGTGGAAGTGCTCGCGTGGGGAAGGGAGAAGCAGGAGCGATTGAGGACCGAGATGGACATTTCAGACCCGGGGAAGTCGAAGAGTGAGGGCAAGCCCAGGGAGGACACCCAGGCCGCCATGGCGAGGCACGCGGGGGCATAGAGCAGGACGCATGCCACCCCTCCGGTCTCATCACCCACCAGGGCCGTGGCGCTCCTTCTCGTAGGAGATCAAGCACTTGGGACGGACGCACGCGACAGCTCAGCCCGCTCGACACCGAGGAGCCCGATGACGGCATTCATCCCCCTGATGTCCCGTGTCATCAGCTACTCGTGAGCGCGGGTTGCCCGCTGCTTCGCCGATGGGGCCGTCGAGCCGTGCTTCATCACCCAGTCGAGCACCCGGCGCGCCCGCGTGGAGAGCTGCCGGCGTGAGGGATACACCGCGAAGACGTCTCGCGGCTCCAGGGTATGCCCCTTCACGGTGAGCGGCACGAGCGCGGAGCCTTGCTGCTCGACCATCTCCTTGATTCCGCTGACCACGCCCAGCCCCTCCTGGGCAGCGGCCAGGGCCACCCGGGGGTCATTCACCGTGACGCGAACATCCCTGGGTCGGACTTCTTCGACTCGGCCGTCGCGGCGGCGCAGACGCCACACACCTTGAGGCTGCGAGAGCACCGCTGGCACGTCCTGGAGTTCCTCCCGGGTCAGCAGGGTTCGCCCCTTCAAGACGTCTTGCACGAAGCGTGGGGAGGCCACGAACACCGACTCGATGCTCCACAACCGTCGGGCCACCAGCTCGGCGTCGAGGATGGGGCCGACCCGGAAGGCGATGTCGAAACCCTCTTCCACCAAGTCCACCTTCGAATTGGTGAGCAACAGCTCCACGTCCACGCGGGGATGCCGGGCCATGAAGGAGAACAACAAGGGGGCGATCCGCTGGGCTCCGGACGTCACGGGCGCTGTCATCCGCAACCTGCCCGCGGGCTCCTCCTCCCGGTCCATGGTCTGGTCGAGCACTTCGCCCAACTGGTCCAGGAGCGGCCCCGCGCGCTCCAGCAGTCGAGCCCCCTCCAGCGTCAACCCGACCCTCCGCGAGGTGCGCTGAAGGAGCCGAGTCCCCAGCGATTCCTCCAGGAGCGCCACCCGACGGCTCACCGTGCTGGTGGGAATGCCCAGGCGCCTCGCGGCCTCCACGAAGCTCAGCTGCCGTGCCACGGCCACGAAGAGCCGCAGGTTCTCGCTCATCATCATCCCATCCATGGGATGGAGTCTTTCATTTCATCCCGTGGTTGCAATCGTCTTCGAGCGCTAGTCATACGTCATGACCCTCGAACAACAACATGTCGTGGTGGTGGGAGGCTCCTCGGGCATCGGGCTCGGAGTGGCCCAGGCGGCGCTGGAGCAAGGCGCTCGTGTGACGCTCGTGAGCCGTTCCCCTGAAAAGCTGGCCCAAGCCGCCGAGCAGCTCGGGAGCCCGGACCGTGTGCGAACCGTCTCAGCCGATGCAACCGAGGAGGACGCGGTGCGCCGGCTCTTCGAAGTGCTCCCCCCGGTGAACCACGTGGTCGTCACGGCGGTGGAGGCTCGCTACCTTCCCATCAAGGAGATGGATTTCGCCGCCGCGCGCCGCATCATCGACTCCAAGCTCATGGCCGCGTTCCATGTCGCAAAGCATGCGCGGCTCCAGCCCGGCGGCTCGCTCGTCTTCACCACGGGAATCGCCTCGGTGCGCCCCATGAAGAACGGCTCTGTCATCGCGGCGGTGAACGGCGCCATCGAGTCCGCCGTGCGTGCCTGGGCCCTGGAGCTCGCGCCGGTGCGTGTGAACGTCCTGTCGCCCGGCTGGATTGACACCCCCGTCTGGGACGCGGTCGCGGGGGACGCCAAGGGCCCGCTCCTCGAACAACACGCGCGCCGGCTCCCTGTGGGACGCATCGGCACCACCACCGACACGGGCCATGCCGCGGTGTTCCTGATGAACAACGGGTTCACCACGGGCGAGGTGCTGCACGTGGATGGTGGACATCCCCTCGTCTGACCACGGCCCGCCAGGCCAGTGGACCTTCCTCCCCCGCTCAGACGTCAGTTCGAGGTCCCTCCATCGGCACCGTCCGAGAAGGAGCTCCCAGCAGCGTGTGAGCAGCCGTTGAACGCGGTGGGGCTCGAGGAGGAGAGCCTCCTGGCCCACCCGCTCTGGAAGGAGTGGTTCGCGGGGAGTGGGCTTCAGGACCCAGTGTTGGCTCTCGGCTATCCGCAAGCCTTTCAGGAGGATTGCCTCAGGACTTCGCGAGCCGGAGCTTCAATTCCGGTGTCCCCTTCACCTCTTTCAAGGACTCTTCGCATGGGCGCGATTTCCACGAAGGATGGCAGGCAGCCCTTCGACGAGGACCGCGGACAGAAGCACCTCATCGAGTCCTCGCACGGCAGGCTCCTCACCAGCGCGGCCTGACACACTTCCAGCAGTTCGACATCCCGACGCCGACGCGCCACGAGGACGTTGAGCGACCCGTCCCGCCGAGCCTCGGTGTCTCAGTTCACCTTTCGTGGGGGGTCAGCGAATGCGGAATCGACAATCATGGTGGTGTGGGGCCGCGGTGATGATGACGGTCCTGGTGCCGGCAGCGGCGCGGGCCTTCGCCGAGGACGTGTGCTACCCGAAGGGCTCGGGGACGGTGGCGAACTGCACGACGTTGCCCAAGAGCTGTTCACTCAAGGAGCCGACGAGCCCCCGGTGCCGCGCCGAGGCGCTGGAGGTGCTCCTCTCGGCCCCGAACAAGTTCGACGGAGGGCGGAGCGTCGTCCATTCCGACGCCACCTACCTCATGGCGCGGGCTGTGGGCTTCTCCTTCTCCGATGCCTATTGGATTGCGGCCTACGACGAGGCGACCGACCTCGGTCAATTCATCCCGCGAGACATTTACGGGCAGCCCGTGCCGGGTGCGGCGGACCTGACCACGGTCGACGTCAGTGGACTGGTGCGCACCAACCTCAGCACGGGAGGCGTGCTCTACCACTACCTGGCGCCCTACAACGGCGTGCTGGCGGTGCCGCCCACGGGGGTGAATGGGCTCGCGCCCGAGGTCGATGACGCGGACATCGAGGTGATGCTCGCCCACACGCGTGCATGGGCGATGGAGGGCGCGGGCGCCGCCGCGCCGTTGTGCACCGCGGGCCTGACGGTGGCGAGCCCCAGGGGAGACCTCGCGACCGGCTCGGCCTGCTACACCGACAAGGGCGGCGAGTCGGTGGAGGTGAAGGGGCTCATCGGCCTGTACGACGACCTGGCGATTCCCTTCACCCTCTCCACGGGGGAGCAGGTGATCTCCGTGTCTTCCGACAGCGGCACGCCTCCCGTGCTCTCCAATCAGTTCGACACCTGGGTCGGTGGCGGCGCGTCCCATGTGGCGGATGCGCGGCTCGGCATCCACCTGCACGCGCTGGCGGACCGCATCTCCCACCACGTCTGCACGGACCGCGCGGAGTTCGTCGGCCCCCTTGGCGTCGACGGTGGCTTCCGCCAGGACTTCACGGGCCATGAATGTGGCCAGGGGCTCCATTCCCTCCGGCACCTGTATGAGATTGGCGTCGACTTCTCCAAGCTCAGCCCGCAGGACCGCACCACGGCCGCCACGCTCTCCGCTGTCTATGACGAACTGGTGGTCTTCGCTCGACTGAGGGGGGTGCTCATCCCCGCCGCGACGGAGCCCGCCTTCAAGGCGGCGTTGATCAACGGGCAGCTCCTGCCCGCCATGCAAACGCCTGAAGTGCTGTCTCGGCTCGCCAGGCTCAGCGCCACGGCCTGTGGACGGGGCTGGTCGCCGTTCCCCGGGTCACCGAGCTGCCCGCGAACCACTCCCGAACCAGAGGAGTGAGCAGCGCCCGGGGAGGGGCGTGTCCAGCTTCGCGCCTCTCCCTGGAACGCCTCGTGCCTGCTCGGAGGCGACCGCGCATCCGCCGACTCCGAGCTTCAACAGGACGGCTACGGGCAGATGAAACGGATGTCCGTATAGTAGGGCGTCACCTGGCCCGACACCGTGATGTACCCCTCACAGTCGTAGTGCCAGGCCCCGGCCCAGGTCGTCTTGGTCGCGCTGGTGTAATAGGTCCGGTGCTCGCCGTACCGCACTTCTCCGCCCGGCGGCTCTGAGTGCTGCTCCACCGTGCTCACCTCGGCCGCGGGAGTTGCCTCCTCGGACTGCTCCGGGGGCGGCCCACCGCAAGCGCTGGCCAGCAGCGCGGACATCCCAACGACCCAACGGGACAGCGTCATCATGAACTCCTTGTGACAAGTATCGATGTTTCAATTGTAACCCTAGCAAGGTCCATCATCGGGCGTCCATCCAGCGCCAGCCTCGCGCCGCGGAGGGTGACTCGTGGCCAGCCGCGAAGAGGTCCTGCTGTCGACGGGGAACAAGAACGTCGTGCGCCTGATATCCGAGCGCGAGACTGACACTCCACAATCCCTCACATGTGGCGCTCAACTTCGGAGCGAACGTACCGCGCGACTCGAATGTTCGCCCAGGCGTGCGGCTCCTTCGACACAAACCGGGACGGATGTCCTCGCCTGGACGGAGGGCCTGTCAGCCCGATGAACCAGGCGGCCACGTCGTCTTGGGCACACCGTGGCCGTGTGCGATGCTTTGCCCATGGCGGATGCGCTCGAATCAGACGCGGCGGCTCCAGGAGGGATGGACCGCCGCCGGTTCCTGACGTGGGTGGTGGCTTCTCCCACGTTGATGATTGCAGCCCGGCTGGGGCTGGACGTGCCCGAGGCGGCGGCAGCCGAAGCGCCCGTGACGGAGGCGCAGACGCCGCTCAGCCTCTACATCGCCATCCAGTTGGACGGGCGTGTCGTCACCACGCTGCCGCGTACCGAGATGGGCCAGGGCATCACCACGGCCGTGGCCATGCTGGTCGCCGAAGAGCTCGACGTGGCGCTCGACTCGGTCGACGTGCGCAGCGCCGACGCGGACCCTCGCTGGCTCATCCAGCTCACCGGGCTGTCCTCGACGATGCGCTACCTGGCGGGGCCGCTTCGCTCCGCCGCGGCGGAGGCCCGGGCACGGATCGTCACCGCCGCCGCGCTCCGCCTTCGGGCCCTCGCCTTCACCCTCACCACCGCCAACGGTGAGGTGCACGCACCCGACGGCCGCCGTGTCGGCTATGGCGAACTGGCGGAGGACGCCGCGCACGTGCTGCTGCCCGCGGTCTCCTCCCAGCCCAAGCCTCCGAGCGAGTACACCGTGGTCGGTCGACCCACGGGACGCATCGACGCGCTGGACATCGTCACCGGTGCGGCGCGCTATGCGCTGGACCTCGACGTCCCCGGGGCACTGCCCGCGGTGGTGGCTCGGCCTCCGACGCTGCGAGGCACCGTCCAATCCTTCAACGATGCCGTGGCCCGAGCGATGCCAGGCGTGGTCGGCGTGGTGCCCCTGGCCTCGGGTGTGGCGGTGGTGGCCCAGACCTTCGCGCAGGCGTTCGCGGCGCGCGACGCCCTGCAGGTCTCCTGGGCAGCGGGCCCGGCCAGCACGCTGTCCGACGTCGACATCCGGGCCCGGCTGCGCGACGCGATAGGTCCCAGGCCCCTGCCCCCGCTGCTGACGACCCGGACCGTGGAAGGACGCTTCGACTTCCCCTACCTCGCGCATGCGACGATGGAGACCCAGAGCTGCGTGGCCCGGGTGCAGGGGAATCAAGCGGAGATCTGGCTCGGAGCGCAGGACCCCAAGTACGCGCAGCGCGAGGTCGCCAGGGCGCTCGGCTGGGACCTCGCCCCGCAGCGAGTCACCGTGCACGTCGTCCGGGCCGGTGGCGGCTTCGGTCGCAGGTTCTTCAATCAGGTCGCGGTGGAAGCCGCGCTCGTCTCGCGCGCCATTGGCCGGCCGGTGAAGTTGATGTGGAGCCGCAACGACGACATGCGCCACGGACACTTCCGGCCCGCCAGCCACCACCGCATCCTCGCCCACCTGGGACTGGGAGGAAGCCTCCTCGGCTGGAACCACCGCGCCGCCATTCCCACCGTGGAGCTCCCTCACGGCTTTGGAGATGTGCTCACGGCGCTCGCGGGCGAAGTCCTCCCCAACGTGACGAGCGCGGTGTTCTTCGCCCTCTCCCAGCGCCTCCACTACCGGTTCGGCCTGGTGGGCCACGAGCTGCGCGAGGTCGCGATTCCGATTCCCACCGCCTCCTTCCGCTCGGTGTTCACCAGTCAGGTGGGCGTCGCCAACGAGGTCTTCGTCGACCAGTTGGCTCGCGAGCTCCAGGTCGACCCCGTGGCCCTGAGGCGCTCGCGGCTCACGTCCAGCCGGCTCAAGGCGGTCCTGGAGAAGGTCGTGTCCGAGGGCCAGTGGGGCCGAGCGCTGCCGCCCGGAGTGGCCCAGGGCGTCGCCGTCCTCGAGGAGTGGGAGAGCGCCATCGCGCACCTCATCGAAGTGGACGTCACGGGAGGCACGCCTCGGGTGCTGCGCGTGGTCATCGCCGCGGATGTCGGCCTGCCCATCAACCCGAAGGGCATCGAGGCGCAGCTCCAGGGCGCGGCGGTGGACGCGATGTCCACCACCCTGAGCGCGGGCCTCCACATCGACGCGGGAGCGGTGCGCGAGGGCAGCTTCGCGGACTACCGGTGGCTGCGGATGAAGCACGTCCCGTCCGACATCCAGGTGCACCTGGTCCGGTCGGATGACCGCGTGGGCGGCGTGGGAGAGCTGGGTTATCCCAGCGCCGCGGCGGCCCTGGCCAACGCGATTGCCCGGGCGACCGGGACGATGCCCACCCGCTTCCCCATCCTCGACGAGGGAGTCTGACCATGGTGGCCCATCAATTCATCCTCAATGGTCAGTCGGTGACGGTGGAGACGCCCGCGGACCTGCCCCTGCTGTGGGTGCTCCGCGATGTGCTGGGTGTCACCGGCCCCAAGTATGGCTGCGGGGTAGGCGTGTGCGGCGCCTGCACCAGCCACCTGGATGGAGAAGCCTTCCGTCCCTGCATCCACCCCGTGGGAAGCACGGCGGGCCGCGAGGTGATGACCATCGAGGGACTGGGCGCCCAGGGGCTGCATCCCGTGCAGCAGGCGTGGGTGACCGAGGACGTGGCCCAGTGTGGCTTCTGTCAGCCGGGGCAGATCATGGCCGCCGTCGCGCTGCTGAGGAAGAACTCCCACCCATCCGACGCGGACATCGACGCCGCCATGAGCGAGAACGTCTGTCGATGCGGCACCTATGTCCGCATCCGGGCCGCCATCAAACGCGCGGCGTTGTTGCTGCGAAGTGGAGCGGGCGTCAACGGCGGGTGATGCCGTGAGCCGCTGCATCCCGTGCTGGCGTGGACTCCCTTCGAACAGGGAGTCCACCCGGGCTCACGCGGCGACGCGCTACTCCTCGGCGCGGACCCAGTGCTGGGTGCGGCCCAGCAGCGACATGCCGATGTAGCCACGGACCTTCAGCTTCTTGCCGCCGTCCTCAAGGGCGATCTTGCACTTGTAGGTCTTGCCGTTCGCCGGGTCGAGGATGGTGCCACCGGTCCACTCGTCGTCGTCCTTCTTCAGGTCGCGCAGGATGGTCATCCCGATGATGGGCTGGTCCTTGAGCGAGCCCTGGCACTTGTCACAGACCGGGTTCTGCTCTTCCTTGGGGTCGCGGAAGAGCTTTTCAATCTTGCCGACGAGCTTGCCGTCCTCCTCGGAGATGACGATGACCGACTTGGGCTTCTTGGTCTCGTCATCGATGGTCGTCCACTTGCCGACGGCGCCATTCGTCGCGGCGGGAGCGGGGGCCTTGTCCTCGGCCAGGGCACTCGAGGCAAGCATCAGGGTCAGGGAAGCGAGTCCGAACCACCGGGTTGCATTCATGTCTTGAGGTCCTTCTGCGCGGGGGGCTCACAACGGAGGGGGCTTGCGCTCAAGCGTCCCATCACGTCGTTTGTACTCCACCGCTGTGCGGACCGGCAGCCCTTCCTCGCGTTCTGTGCAGCGCTCAAACGTGCCGCTTCGCGGCATGCACGGCCCGTGGTGCCTCCCCTGCATGGTGGAGTTGTCACCCCGGGAGGCGCGCCCCCATGCTGACGAGGAGACGGCGAGCCCCCTATGCTGCCGTCATCGGACGCCCGGTGCCCGCGAGGCAGCCCCGCCGCATTATCAATCAGGCCTTACAAGCCCATGGGCTTCGGCGCGCCTGGTCCACTCAGGACCCGGGGCCTACCTTTCTTCGTGAACAGGGTGCGGCAGACCCGAACTGACCCCCGGCGCGCGTCGGACAGACCGGCTCGAGGCCGTCGTCGCGGGCACCGCGCGAGCGGGCGGCCAGGCAGGGGCTCCGAAAGACCCACGGGAGGTAGCGCCATGAAGAAGCGCGGACTTGGGAAGAGCGACCTGGAAGTCTCGGCCATTGGACTTGGCTGCATGGGCATGAGCTTCGGCTTCGGCCCTGCGATGGACCGGCAGCAAGCGATTGCGCTCATCCGGGCGGCCGTCGAGAAGGGCGTCACGTTCTTCGACACCGCCGAAGTCTATGGTCCCTACACGAACGAGGAGCTCGTGGGCGAGGCGCTCGCGCCCTTCCGCAAGCAGGTGGCCATCGCCACCAAGTTCGGGTTCAAGCTCGATGAGAACGGGAAGCAGGCCGGCATGGACAGCCGGCCCGAGCACATCAAGCAGGTCGCCGAAGCCTCGCTCAAGCGGCTCAAGGTCGAGACCATCGACCTCTTCTACCAACACCGTGTGGACCCGAACGTGCCCATCGAGGACGTCGCGGGCGCGGTGAAGGACCTGATCCGCGAAGGCAAGGTGCGGCACTTCGGGCTCTCCGAAGCTGGTGCGCAGACTGTCCGTCGGGCGCACGCGGTCCAGCCCGTCACGGCGCTGCAGAACGAGTACTCGCTCTGGTGGAGACGGCCGGAGGAGGACCTGCTGCCGACCCTCGAGGAGCTGGACATCGGCCTCGTCGCCTTCAGTCCGCTCGGCAAGGGCTTCCTGACGGGGAAGATCGACGAGACGACCTCCTTCGCCAAGGACGACTTCCGCAACATCGTCCCGCGATTCACCGCAGAGGCCCGAAAGGCGAACCAGGCCCTGGTCGACCTGCTGACCCAGGTCGCCGCCAGGAAGCAGGCAACGCCCGCGCAGATTGCTCTCGCGTGGCTGCTCGCCCAGAAGCCGTGGATCGTCCCCATCCCAGGCACCACGAAGTTGCACCGCCTCGAGGAGAACCTCGGCGCGGCCCGCATCGAGCTGACGGCGCAGGACCTTCACGAACTCAGGGACGCGGCCTCGAAAATCACCGTGCAGGGCGCGCGCTACCCGGAGGCGTTGGAGAAGACGACAGGCCGCTGAATCACCGAGCCCCACACACCAGCACAGGCGCTCAGCAATCCTCCGGGGAGCAGCGCCCCGGCCTTTTCGCGAGGACACCGCAGATGCGTGACGTGAAGCGTCCATGCGTGGATGATTGGCCTGATTTCAATCGACGAACTGAGCGTGCTGGTGGCGCCCATCGCCGATGGTTCCATCGGCCCCCCTCGCTCTTCGATGCACGCGAGGGGAAGGGACCCACTCGCCATCTCAAGCGGGTCTCCTTCGAGAAGCGCACCGGCGACCTGCTCTGGCTGCGCTACAAGCCCAGGCGCTGAACTGACTTCACCGTGGGGAGGGCCTTCCTCCTCACTCCTGGGAGAAGGCGAGCCGCAGCTCCCCTTCCGCGTCACGCTCGCCCTTCACGTCCACCACGAGCTTCTCCAGCGTCCCCGTGAAGGCGAACGGCACCTCGTAGCGGGAGCTGACGGCCGTGCCCGTGTTCCGCCCCACGAGTAGGCCATACCCGGTCATGGCGCTGTACATCGCCCCCATCTTGATGCCCTTCAGCGCCCCGACCTGCTCGTCGTCCATCAACAGGACCACGTCGCCCGTGGAGAAGTCCGGCTTGAGGTGCTTTCCCGTCGGCGTGAAGCGCACCCCCAACCTGTGCTGCCCGGCTGGGACCACCCGGGTCGAGGACACGGCGTACTCCTCGATCTTGAGGTAGTTGTGGACGTAGTGCAGCCGGCCCTCCTGGACGAACAGGGTCCATCCACCGAACGCCCCGCCAAAACAAGCCAGCACCCCCTCCGCGCCAGCGTCGGGGAGGGAGACAAACGCGGTGACGGTGTGCGGCTTGCCCAGCAGCGAGGGCCCCGCCAGCGGGTGCAGGTTCGACGTGCCCGTGTAGAACGTATAGCGCTCCTTGGGCAGTGCGGCGACGGGGCGCCCTGGGTCCGCGGCACGCTCATAGCGCCGGTCGTCGAGCGGCCGGACCTGGTACTTCCTGGCCTCGACCTCCCACAGCGCAATCAGTTGCTGGAGCTTCTCGGGGTGCTTCGCGGCGACATCGTCGAACTCCGTCGTGTCGACGTCGGTGTTGTAGAGCTCCCAGCGGTCCTCGTCCCAGGACGTGCCCTTCTTGTGCCACGCCACGGCCGTCCAGCCATCCGACCACAGGGCCCGGCTGCCGAGCATCTCGTAGTACTGCACCTTCTTGCGAGTCTTCGCCGTCGCATCGTCGAACGTATAGGCGAGGCTCACCCCCTGAACGGGCATCTGCTTGACGCCGTTGACTGACATGGGCTCGGGAAGCCCACCCACTTCGAGCAGGGTCGGAACGATATCGATGATGTGGTGGTACTGATTGCGAATCGCTCCCCGCGCTCGAATCCTCGCGGGCCAGGAGATGATGAGCGCGTCGGTGTTGCCCCCCATATGCGTGTCCTGCTTCCACTTCTTGAAGGGCGCGTTCCCCGCGAGGGACCAGCCCATCGGATACAGCGGGTCCGTCTCGGGACCGCCCACCTGGTCCAGGAGCAGGGTCATCTCCTCCACGGTCTCCGGGTTGAAATTCCGATACCGGTCCGTATTCGTGACGCCGTGCTCCAACCCTTCTTGAGACGCCCCGTTGTCGGAGGCGACCAGGATGAGCGTGTTGTCACGGAGCCCCAGTTCGTCGAGCGCGGCGAGCAGGCGACCGATGTGGTGGTCGGCATGGTCGAGCATCCCGGCGAAGGCCTCCTGGAGCCGGCAGTACACCGCCTTCTGCGCCTCGTTCAAGTCGCTCCAGGCGGAGACCGCGAGGTCTCGCGGAGTCAGTCGCGCGCTTTCGGGAAGGATGCCCAGCGCCTTCTGCCGCGCGAGCACCTCCTCGCGGACCTTGTCCCAGCCCTGCGCGAACCGACCCCGGTACTTGTCGACGAACTCCCGGGGCGCATGGAGCGGTGAGTGGCAGGCCCCGAGCGCGAGATACGTGAAGAAGGGTCGCCCGGTGTTCGCCTGTTGCTGGTCCCGGATGTAGGTGATGGTCCGGTCCACCAGGTCTTCGGTCAGGTGATATCCCGGACGCGTGGGCGTCTCGATGAACTGATTGTCCTGGACCAGCAACGGCGCCCACTGGTCGGTCTCTCCGCCGAGGAACCCGTAGAACTTCTCGAAGCCCATCGCGACCGGCCAGCGGTCGAACGGCCCCGCTGCGGTGTAGGCGGTATACGGGGTGAGATGCCACTTCCCGAGGGCCATGGTGTTGTAACCATTCTGCTTCAGTACTTCAGCCACCGTGGCGGCGCTCTTCGGAATCGACCCGTAGCTGCCAGGAAAACCCGTGGCCGCCTCGGTGATGGCGGCGAGCCCCACGGAGTGATGATTGCGACCGGTGAGCAACGCCGCGCGCGAGGGTGAGCAGAGCGCCGTCGTATGGAAGTTGTTGTACCGCAGCCCCGTGCTCGCGAGCGTGTCGAGGTTCGGCGTCTCGATGGGGCCGCCGTAACACCCCAACTGCCCGAAGCCGACATCGTCCAGGAGGATGATGAGCACGTTCGGCGCACCCTCCGGCGCGACCAGGGGGAGCGCGGGTGTCCAGTCGGGCACGGAGTCCTGGTAGGTCTCGCCAATCGTCCCACCAAAGGCAGACGGCTCGGGCGGCAGGACGGTGCGTTCCGGCGTGGAGTGATTGTGTTTCCTGGAAGTCATGCGAGGCCCCCCTCTTCATGGAGAAAAGAGACTGGGGAGCGGAGGGTGCGCAGGCAATGACCACTCCCCGCATGCCGCGAGCGGAAGACACAGCAGCCAATGCTCCTCACGCGTGCCCTCCGGGCGGAAGCTCGCTATCCTAGGAAGGCTTCACATCCCCGAATTTCTCTCCGAGGGTCTCATCATGCGCAAGAGCATCATGGGTGGGCTGTTGGCGGTCGGAATGCTGGCGGGCTGCGGCGGTGTCGACAACGTGGGTGAGGACTCCCAGTTGGGCACGCGCGCGGACGAGCTCCCCTTCTGTGAAGGGTTCTCCTTCGTCACGTACTACAGCGACGCGACCTACAGCGTGCAGGTCGGTCATGGGGACTGCAGCTGTGGCCACACGCTGCGCGTCGTCGGCCAGAAGACGGACTTCGCCGTGTATCTCCCCGAGAACTGTTGAGCAGCGTCGCCCCAAGGAAACCTCGGCCCGCGTGTCGCGCGGGTCGAGCCTCGCGGCGCGGCCGCAGGGCACCGGCCCCCGCGCCGTGGTACGCATCGAGGGCATGAGGATGAGCCTGCATGCGCCGCGCGGTATCGCAGTCATCCTCGGCCTCGGCTTGACGATGGCCGCGTGCAGACCACCAGCGCCTCCCTCCAAATCCCTGACGTGGGTGACCATTCCCGCCACGGACCCTCGGCTGCGCTACACCGGGCGGTCGTACCGCGCACCCACCGGCGTCGTCTTCTCCCACCCCGGAGTCACGATTCGCGCGAGCTTCTGGGGAGACGCCGTGCGGATGCAGCTCAACGACATGGGGCTGGGCGGCGATGCGGGGACCAACTTCTTCGATGTCGTGATTGACGGAGCACCGCCCCAGCAGCTCGCGGTTCATCGCGGCCAGCTCACCTATGTGCTCGCCACCGGCCTGGACGAGGGACGGCACACGGTGGAGCTCGTCAAGCGCACCGAGTCCTCGGTGGGCGCAAGCGAGCTGGTGGCACTGGAGGTCCATGGCGAGCTTCAGGAGCCTCCCGCCCACAAGGGGCTCCGGATGGAGTTCATCGGAGACTCCATCACCTGTGGCTACGGCAACGACGTCACCGTCATCCCCCAGCCACCGCCCTGGAGCGCGCCGACCTTCACCTCGAAGCACCAGAATCCCCAGCGGAGCTACGCCTGGCTCACGGCGCTGGCGCTGGGCGCGGAGCCCGTCCTCCTCTGCTATTCCGGCCGGGGGGTGTATCGCAACCTGGACGCGTCGACGTTGGGACTGCTGCCCGCCATCTACGAGTTCGCCGTCCCGGACCAGGCCGTCCCGTGGGACTTCTCGCGCGAGTCGCCCGACGTGATTGTCGTCAACGCCGGCACCAACGACACCTTCGCCGGCAGTGGCACCGACGCGTACCTTCCAGATGAAGCGACCTTCAAGTCCGCCTACCGGGCCTTCCTCGAGCGACTGCGGACGCTGCACCCACGGGCGCACATCGTCTGCACGCTGGGCAGCATGACGGACGGCCACAAGGACGCCGAAGGGGCTGGCGGGCCGCCGTCGGTGCATGTCGGCCAATGGATTTCCGACCTCGTGGCGGAACGTCACCAACAGGGGGATGCCCGGGTCTACCGCCACGAGATGGCCGAGCAGGTCCCCGAGCTCGACGGTGTCGGCGAGGATTGGCACCCGTCCGCCGCCACGCACCGGAAGATGGCGGCGGCGCTGAGCCAGTTCATCGAGACAGTCGTGTGCCCCTGTCGCACGTCTCCGTGACGTGGACCTGGAACACCGATGAGTCCCCCACCTTCGCGCTCACCGACCTGAGCGGCCACGGCTCAAGCGCTGGCGAGTCTCTTCCGCAGCCAGGCGTCCACCGAGAATCGTCCGGGCCCCACGGTCAGCAGCACCACCGCGATGACGAGGTACAGGAGCGCTATCTCGTAGCTGCCCGTGTGGCCGACGAAGGGGTCTCCCCGAATCACCGCGTGGAAGTGCACCGCGACCGCCATCGTGAAGAAGATTCCCAAGGAGGCCAGGGGCACCAGCGCGCCCAGAATCCACGCGAGCCCGCCGCCGAACTCGGAGAGCGCCGCCAGCGCCTGGAGCACGCCCGGCGTGGAGGCCTCGGCCCCCATCCAGTGGAACGGGTCCTGAATCTTCGACCAGCCGTGGAACATGAACGCGGCCCCGGCGACGACCCGGAGCAGCAGGAGCCCCGTGCTGGCCAGCGTCGATGGGGGTGGAGGAAACAGCGAGGCGAGCTTCATGGCAGTCCCTTCGAGGAGCGCGGCACCTGGGCCGGAGCGGGGACATAAACCGGCGGGTCCGCGCACGCGCTCTCGCTGCCAATGGATTGGAATCTTGCCGAAGCCGGCGGCCCTCACGCGGGGCGGACACCGCGGGGCCCGGAAAATACAGAAGGCCCGACCCACGAATGGATCGGACCCTCTGGGTGAATCACGAAGTCGTCAGGATGACGATGGGCTTAGATCGGGCGAACGTTCTGAGCCTGCAGGCCCTTGGGGCCCCGGGCGACATCGAACTCCACCTTCTGGCCTTCGGCCAGCGAGCGGAAGCCGTCCGCCTGGATCGACGTGTGGTGGCAGAACAGGTCCTCGCCCCCGCCGTCCTGGGTGATGAAGCCGAAGCCCTTCGCATCGTTGAACCACTTCACGGTACCGGTTGCCATTGCCTTGTTCTTCTTTCATCGCGGACAGGGAGAGTCGCCGTCCGGCCCCACAGAGTATCAACCCTACAAGACGGTGCAGCCTAAGCATCTGCCTTGGAAGATGTCCACCCCCACGCACGTCACCCATGACGCTTCTGCCCCTTCTTTCACTTCTGGACGGGGCAACGCAGCGAGCCAACGTCCGCTGTGTTCCAAGTTTTCCCCTGCTGACGGTCTGCCAGCTCCGCCAGCCCGGGATTACTGGTGCCCGGGGAGCCGTCCGGGGCCTCGGAGGTCGCCCCCTTGGCGGCCAACGGAGGGACCGCACTTCGCGGGGCCGAGCGTGGAGGCGAAGTACGGGGTGTAGAGGTCGGGCACGAGGGAGAAGTTGCAGGTGTTCACCGCCTCCGGGGACAGGCCCTGGTGCGACTGCATGTAGCGGGCGACGTAGTCGCGAACGCCGTCAGCGGAGGTCCAGAGCACGCGGCCCTCCTTGAACATGGCGTACCCGCCTCCTCCGCCCGCGCGGTAGTTGTTGATGGCGACGATGAAGACCTGGTCGTCGGTGACGTCCGCGCCCTGGAAGCGAAGGTGCGTGAGCCGGGAGCCGGCGGGCTTCGTCAGGTCGTAGCCGTAGTCGATGCGCGAGTAGAGGTCCCAGTTGTAGTCGGCGACCACGGGCGAGGTGGCCTTGGCGCCCTCGGGCCTCGCGGGCAGGTTGCTCGCGTCGAGCGTGCCGAAATAGAGGGTGTTCATCTCCAGCGCGCGCCGGAGGATGGAGCCGTTGATCTCCATCACGTACAGCGTGTTGTCGTAGATGTAGATGCTGTAGGCGTCGCGCAGGGTGACGTCGCCGGCCGGCAGCGCCCCATCGTTGGTGAAGAGGGCGGCCAGGGACAGGTCCACGTCGAAGCCGGCCTCGTGAGCGGCCTCCTCCTGGACGATGTTGATGAGGTCCCCCAGGGGGCTGTCGACGTAGCGTCCCGCGAAGCCTCCGGGGAACGGGGCGGTGGTGGTGCCAATCTTCTGGTTCACGTAAGCAACGGTAGTGTCGTGGTAGTTCTGGGTGAGCTGCGTGACGGCGGCATCCGCGGCGACCTTGTCGTCCACGACGTGAAGCCGGGCGTCATGAGCGTCCACGCCCCACCGCTCCCCGTTCCAGGTGACCTGAAGCTGAACGTCCGCCAGGTGGCTGCCCCAGCGGTTGGGCTGGGTGAGGAGGACCTCGCGGCCTTGCGGGTTCTTCAGCAGCATCTTCGGGATGGGCTGGTGGGTGTGGCCGGTGAGGAGCACGTCCACGTCGGGTACGCCCTGGGCAATCTGCACGGCCTCGTTCTCACCGGGGAGGTTGCCCCGGTCCGCCCACTTCGAGTCATCCGCGTAGTCGGCCAGCCACGAGTCGGGGTTGCTCGCGCTGCCAACGGGCTGCCTGTCCGGGCCGCTGTGGATGGCCACCACCACCACGTCCGCGCCGGCCTGCTTCATCCTCGGCACGTAGGTCTTCGCCGTCTCCAGCGGGTCATCGAAGCGCAGGCCGGGGATGTTCTCCGCGCGCTCCCACGTCGCCACGCCGGGCGTCACGAGGCCGAGGATGCCGACCGTCACGTCGCAGACCTTGGTGAGCACGTAGGGCGTGAAGACCTCGGAGCCGTCCGCGCTGTTGCGCACGTTGGCGCCGAGCAGGGGGAAGTTGACCTCGCTCTTGAACTTGTTGAGCACGTCGAGGCCGTAGTTGAACTCGTGGTTGCCCACGGCCATGGCCACGTACCCCAGCTCGCTCATCGCGGCGGCCATGGGGTGCCGGGGCGCGTTGTCCACCAGGGCATAGTAGGTGCCGAGTGGCGTGCCCTGGATGGTGTCACCGGTGTCGACGAGCAGCGTGCAGTCCGGGTTCTTCTCGCGCTCCTGCTTGATGAGCGTGGCCACCTTGGCGACACCGCGCTTCGCGTCGGGCTTCCCGGTGAAGTAGTCCCACGGGAAGATGTTCGTGTGCAGGTCGCTCGTCTGCAGCAGCGTCAGCGTGCGCGGCGAGGTGTCCCGAGGAATGGGCCGGGGCGGCACGTCGGTGGATTCACAGGCTGTCAGCAGCGAGCCGGCCCCCACGAGGCAAACGGAGGCGGTGCGCAGCTCGCGCATCAGGACAGGGAAACGCATCAGAAGACCTCGACGAGGAGTGATGCCGGGACGAACCGCCCAGCGCGAGGGGACCCTAACGCTCCCCTCTGACGCGCCCCACCCTCGAGCCCCCGCGATGCCCACCCGTGAACCTCTCGCGTCCCCCCCGAGGAAGCTCCGGGTGCGCCGCCACGGCGACAGGCCGTGGCGTCCCCACGAATGAAGAGCCGGGCACACCCGGGCTGTCCTTCACCAGGAAGTGCCGCTCCTCGCGAGTCCCGCCCTCAGCGGGCGCTCGTCATGATGCCGCCCTGCTCCAGCAGCCCGAAGAGGTCCAGCAGCGCCTCCACGGGGAAGACGTAGCCGTACTCGGCATAGGCCGCGTCGCGGATGTCCGCCACGGAGCGCCTGCCGTCGGCGTAGCTCGCGATGGCGTCGGGCAGTTGGTAGAAGCGCAGCTCGCCTTCTCCGCGCTCTCGCAGGGTGGTGGTCGCGTCGTTCAGCGCGGCCTGCACGGCCGCCACGCGGGGCTTCGTCTCGGGGCTGGCCTTGGTCACCAACTCGTCGAACGCCGCCAGCTCCTGCCCCTTCACGCGGCGGGGGACGAAGGCCCGGGCCCGGCGCTCGGCCTCGGTGGGCGCGGGTTCTCGCGAGGCCCCTCCGCGCGCCTTGACGTCCGCCTCCACGCGCTCCAACGCCTGGGCCTCGGAGGTCTCCAGCGTCCTGGTCAGCGCGCGCACGGCGGGCGCTGGCGCGCCCAGGAGCTGGCAGGAGCGCAGGGCCTCGCGCTCGCGCTGGTAGCCGGCGCGCACCACGGCGCGAGCCAGCCGGGAGGTGCCCGCGACTTGAGCGACGGGGGCCGAGGCCAGGTCGCGGCGGGCCCGGAACTCGTCCTCCGCCACGCGCCGCACACCGTGCACCGCCACCAGTCGCGCCAGGTCCAGCGCGCCCGAGCCCTCCGCCCAGGCGGCGACGGTGATGGAGGCCAGGCCCGCGAAGGCGGCGCGGTGAAGCTGCGTGGGGTCCACGTTCTCCGGCCGGTCGCCGCTGGTGTGGTAGCCGTCGTCGGGCCAGGTGGAGAAGGCCACGCCCGGGATGCCGTGGTCGTTGAAGAGCTGGTGGTCCGAGCCGCGACTGTAGCGGTCCATATGGGCATCCAGCGGGTCCTGGGAGCCGGTGACCGAGCCGATGCGGAAGTCCTTCCGAGGCGGATACGTCACCCCGTTGAAGCGGTTCATGAAGGCCACGGTGGACTCGGACACCGCGTTCACGAAGCTGCCATTCCAATCCGGCGTGTAGGACACCAGGAAGCGGGAGTGGACGCGGGACAGGCTCGCGCCGAGCATGTCGAAGTTGAAGTGGGCCACCCTCCGCACAGGGTCCGCGCCGTGGTGGGAGAACCACTCGCGGGTGCCCTCGAACTCCGGCAGCCACAGCACGCGCACGGTGCGCACGGGAGTCGGCAGCACGCCCCGGCGGATGAGCGTGGTGTACGTGCGCACCAGCTCCAGCAAGGTGGCCGAGCCCGAGGCGTTGTCATCCGCCCCCGGCTTGTAGTGGTCCAGGTGCGCGGTGAGGACGACCTCTTCACCGGCGCGCGTGCCGGGGATGACGCCACTGACGATGCTGTAGTGCCCCGGGTAATCCTCCGTGGCGACGCTCACGTCCACCTTCACCGGGCCCGTGCGCATCTGGGCTCGCAGCTCGCGCCCCTGGCGGTCGGAGACCATGAACAGAAAGGGGTTCCGCGCGCCCTGGGGCACCAGGCCCGGCGGGACGATGGCCCAGCCCACCTGGTCCGGGAAGTCGCCGTCCATGCGGTGGGGCGTGTTCCAGGGCGGCGTCGAGTAGGAGGAGACGACACCCACCGCTCCGAGCTTCGTCACGGCCGTGCGCAGGGTGGCACTGGGATGGCCGCGCGTGAGCGCCACCTTGCCCTTCAGGTCCTTGCCCGCGTACTCCTCATCCCGAGCGCCGGTGCCCACATCGACCAGCTCCAGGCCCGTGCCCTCGAAGCTGCCGCTCTTCAGCGCCAGCGACATGGGCAGGTCCGCGTGGGAAGTGACTCTGTACCGGTGGGGGCCCGTCACCCACAGCTCGCCCCGCGCGGCGCGCCACTGGGGCGCATCCTTCATCGGCTCCAGGCGCACGTCCTTCAAGCCGGCGGCCTCGGCGGCGGCCTTCGTCCACTCGGCCGCTTCGGTGTAGCCCCCCTGATTGTCCCGGGCGAGCAGCGCCAGCCGCTGCACCCCATCGTGGATGCGGTCGCCGGAGCTCTCCTGGATGAGCGCGCGCACCACGTCATCCCGCAGCACCAGGCCGGTGGTGGGCGACACGGGCCCCAGTGGAGACGAAGGCACCTGGGCGGCGGCGCTGAGCGCGGCGAGGACGACGAGGGCGGCGAAGGGGCGTGGGAGGGTGTGCATGCGCTGTCCTATTGTGCGTGCTGGGGCAGGCCGTCGCCCAACTCGTAGTAGTCGCCCTTGTCGGCCACGAAGATGTGCATCGCGAGCCGGGTGTCCGTGGGCGAATCGAAGGCGCCCATGGCGATGGCCACCACGCCCTTGTTGAGCGGCTCCCAGAAGAGCACCGAGCCGCAGGTGGAGCAGAACCCTCGCCGCACCTTTTCGGAGGAGCGAAACCAGGTGACCTTGTCGGCGCCATGAATGGTCACCGCGGCGCGGGGGACGTCCGTGGAGGCCCAGAAGTGTCCCGATTGCTTGCGACACTGTGAGCAATGACAGGCATTGGGTGGAGGAAGGGGGCCCGTGACTTCGAACGTGATGGCCCCGCAAAGGCAGGATCCTCTGTGCATGGCGTGCTCCTCTCTTCGTCGTCTACTGGGAGTCCTCTGCCGCTTCCGCGTCGCTGATGAATTCGCCATTCACCATCCGGCCGCGCTCCTCCAGCCGGTAGGAGGCGTTCTTGTCCTTCGCCATCGCCCCGTCCTGGCCGACCAGCTCGAAGGTCGCGACATCGACACCTTCCATGCGCCGCCCCACGCCATACACGGCGACACCATCCGTCCCGTAGTAGGCGCTCAGCAGCCGGAAGCGCTCGGCGTCGACGCCCGGCAGGGCGCTGGCGCCGTAGAACACCGTGTCCTGGTCTTTCGACCAGTACGAAGTCTCGCGCAGCACCTCGAAGCTGTCCCGGTCAGCGCCCGGGAGCCGCTGCTCATGGAAGTAGATGCTGTGCTTGTCTTCAGCGTACCCGCGAGCGCCCCTCCTCAGCTCCCGGAAGGTTTCGGCGTCGGCGCCCAGCACCTCGGACAAGCCGATTCCGGCCGCGTGATAGAAGACCTTCCCGCCCTTGATTTCGTAGCTGTTCCGGAAGGCGAAAAAGAGAAAGCCGCCGGAGAAGAACAGCACGACCCCCACGAGGACGAGGACGCCAATTGCGAGCACGATGATTCGGGTGGGGCTCATGGCCGCCGAGCCTAGCGTGGGGCGTTTCACCTCGCAGCAAAACCCCCGACTCCGTCAGCCGCGCCGGACGGCGGTGTCACCCACCGCGTCCACGGAGTCGCGTCCCGTCAGGGCGCGGGGTGGAGCGGCGAGCCACTCCACCGCCCCGCCTACCAGTAGCGACGGGGAGGCGCCACGCGCGGCGGAGGCGCCGGCAGCGGCTCCAGCATGCCGCACTTCAACAGCCGGTCGACGGCTTCCTTGACCGACTTCGCGGAGATGTCGCAGCCCTCGAGGCTCTGCGTCGCCTCCGAGACGGTCCGCCCTCCTGCCTCGAACTCCACCAGGTAGAGCCCATCCTCCGCGGCGAGCCCGAGCGACGCACCCCAGGTGGCGCGAGCCGCGTCGAACTGGGCACGACCCGTGCCGGACTTGGCCGCTTCAATCATCACGGAATACGCCGCCACGGCTTCCGTGCCCTTGGGCGAAAGCCGGAACTTCTGCGCCCGCCCGTACCGCACCTTCTCTGTCTCGTCACTCATACCGCGACCTCGATGGCAGGCTGCCCCATCCGCTTGAGCCACCGCACGTGGCTCTTCAATGCCGCACCCACGCTCTCGTTCGCCCGATAGCGGATGCCGTGCTCCCGACAGGTGTCCTCGACGATACGAGACAGCGCCGGGTAGTGCAGGTGACACACCCTGGGGAAGAGGTGGTGTTCCACCTGGAAGTTCAGCCCCCCCAGGTACCAGCTCACCAACGGGTTGCCCCGCGCGAAGTCCACCGTCGAGGCGACCTGATGTGAGGCCCAGTCGCGAGGAAAGGTGGCGCCCCCTTCGGGTGGCAGGGAGAAGTCCGCTTCCTCCACACAGTGCGCCATCTGGAACACCGTGGCCAGGATCAACCCGAGCACAAATGAGGTGAGCGCGTGGCACAGCAGGACCTGCCAGAGCGGGTGGAAATACCACGGCAACAGCAGCGACCAGCCATAGAACAGGAGCTTGCCGCCCACGGCCCCGGCCAGCTTCCGCTTGTTCGGGCGCGGCATCTTCTGTCGCCCCACGCGCCCGTTGACCAAATCCTTGAGGTCATCCACGAAGTGCCACTTCACGGTCAACAGCCCGTAGAGCAACCAGATATAGGCGTACTGGAAGCGATGCGCCTTCAGCAGTCGCTGGCCTGGTGCGAGCCGACACAGCGGCTGGATGTCGATGTCCTCATCGAGCCCCACCACGTTCGTGTGGCTGTGATGGAAGATGTTGTGTTTCCAGCTCCACACGTAGGACGAGCCGCCGATGGCGTCGAGCGTGCCGCCCAGCAGCTCGTTGATGCCACGATGCGCGGAGTAGCTTCCGTGGTTGGCGTCATGCTGGACGCTGAACCCCACGCCCGCGATGGCCAGCCCCAGCGACAGGCACCCGGCGACCGCGCCCCAGGGGCCCGTGGCGCCGAAGACGAGCCAGGCGTACGACGCCGTGAACCAGCCCAGGATGATGACCGTCTTCGCGTACATCCAGGGGAGGTCGCGGGGTGAGCGCCCGCTTGCTCCCAGGTAGAGCTCCACTCTCGCCTGGAGGTCCTGGAGAAAGGCCCCTGACTCGAGAAACTTCGCCTTCGTCGCGTGCGACAACGTCCACCACCTTCACGCCCCAGGGACACCATCGGTGGAGTCTGGAGTCGCGCTGGGAGGACCCCGCCGCGGCCATCGCCTGCCTGGTGCCGAAGGTCCATGTAACACATCGACCCCACGAACTGTTCCGGCCTCTTGGGCCCCGTAGCTCCCCGGGCCGTCGCCAAACAGAACGCCCCCCTGGCGTCCATGTCGAACCCTTGCATCCAACACCGCGCCAACAGTGGGCCTCTGTGCGCAGCCGCCTTCCCCCGCATCGACATTCCACGGGGGCGTGATTCGGACGCATGCGGATTGAGCAGCGGCTTGGATTTCCCACCCATGACGTGCTCCTCGATGGGGCCGACTTCGCCCGCCGCCATTCCAGGGGCGGCGCGCGGCGTCAGTCCTCAGAGAGGTGTTTCGAGCTCCTCCGCCAGGGCATGGCTCCGTCAGCGTCCGGACACCGTGGACTCCTTCGGCATCCGGAAGAAGCGCTTGCCGGCCTCGGGGCGCCCGAGGCTCTCCTCCACCGCGAGCTTGAAGTCCTCCAGCGCATGGGACGCGCCCAGGGGGACCTGGAAGCTGGCGGGCGCGGAGAGCTTCACGAGGTGCTGGAGCAACGCTTCGTCCTCCTGCCTCGGCGCATCGAAGAAGTAGCGATACACGTAGGCCCCCAGGTGCAGGTCCTTCATCAGGAGGTCGAAGTTGTGGAGGCTGAAGCGCTCCGGGCTGAAGCCTCCATAAACAATCACCTGTCCGCCCGGGGCGCTCTCCTGGATGAGGGCCTCCAACAGCGCCCCACCCACGCAGTCGATGACGCCGTGGACCCCCAGCCCGTCCGTGAGCGCTCGTACACGCGCGCCGAGGTCCGACCTTCCGTCCGAGAGCGCCAGGACAGCGGAGACGCCCAGCGACTCCAGGTCCAGCGTCGCCTGTCGCTGTCGCACGATGGAGAGGACCTTCACACCGCGAAGCCGGGCGAACTGCGCCACCAGCGTCGCCACCGTGGAGTTGCCCGCGGTGAGCGCGAGCCACTGCCCCGACCGCACGTTCGCCCGCTCGAGCAGGTCCCAAGCGGTGATGATGTTGAAGAACTGGGAGGCCTTCTCCAGCGGGTAGTCCGGTGGCAGCCGGATGAGCCGCTCGGCGGGGAGGGCCACGTGCTCGGCCCAGGAGTCGAAGTGGCTGAATGCGACGAGGGTCCCCGGCTCCCACGAGACGACGCCCTTTCCCACGCGGGTGATGATGCCAGCGCCGTGGTTGCCCGCGACCTGCCCCGGCAACGCGGGCTTCTTCGGCTCCGGATACAGGCCCTGGACGAAGAGGAAGTCTCCCGGGTTGATGGACGCCGAGAGCAGCCTGAGTTGCACCTCGCCCTCGCGGGGCTCCGGCACGGGGACCTCTCGAAGCTGAAGCACCTCCAGCGGCGGGCCCATCTGGTCGAACACAATCGCTTTCATTCGCACCTCCAGCTCGGCGGACTTGCCGAGTGGGCGCACCCTCTCTCCGACACGGTGCTCGCATCGCGCACACTCCGCTTCGCGCGGAGCACAATCGGCTGCTCGCGAGCCCCCACGGAAAGCCGGGCGTGGGCGCGGACACCCCACTACATCTGTCGCTTCCGGACCGGAGCGCGAGATGGACCTGCGGGACGGGGCGAGCGCCCCACGAGCAGCAAGTGAAGTCGGAGACCTGGGCATGGCGCGACACTCGGGCGCCCCAGGCCGGGTGGGACTGCGCGTCGAGCCGCGCACGGAGCCGCGAGGCCGGGTGGAGCTGGCGCCTCTGACCGAGCACCTGCTGTCCATCCACGTGGGACCTTCCGCCCGGATGACCTGCCATGTCCGGCAGCGCTACTCCTCGGGAGATGCCACGCTCCTGCCCGCGGGCTTCTCTGGAAGCTGGGTCGAGGAGGAGCCCAGGCGCTCCCTCACCGTGCGGCTGGCACCGGCGCTGTTGCGACTCGCGGCGGAGGACCTGGGACTGCCTCCCGAGCGCGCGGGCCTGACGCCCCAGCACCGATTCCGCGACGCCCGCATCGAGCACATCGTCCACGCGCTCGAAGCGGACCGCACCGCCGCACGCCCCAACGGCAGACTCTACACGGAGGGCCTGGGACTGGCCCTCGCGGTCCATCTCCTGAACCACTACCCCGCGCCCCGGGAGGCCCGCGGCCAGCTGTCCGCCCGGCAGTCACGACAGGTGACGGACTACATCGAGAGCCACCTGGACAAGAACCTCTCCCTGGCGCGGCTCGCCCGTCTGGTCGAGGTGAGCACGTCCCACTTCAGGACGCTGTTCAAGCGCTCACTCGGAATGCCCGTGCACCAGTACGTCATCCTGCGCCGGGTGGAGCGGGCCAGGGTGCTCCTCCAGGAGGGCACGCTGCCCATCAGTCAGGTGGCGCTCGAAGCGGGCTTCTCCCATCAGAGCCACCTGGCGCGCTGCATGCGACGCGTCCTGGGAGTGACGCCCAAGGCCCTCGCGCGCGGCGAACGGTAGCCACACTGTCGCTCAGCCGGGCAGCAGCGCCGTCGGCACCACGAACGTCAGCTTCCGCTTTCCCTGCTGATAGGTCATCCGCGTGCGTCCCGCGCCAGCGTTCCCCTGTGCGACGGGAGGCCCCTGCCAGAGCTCGCTCCGCAAGATGCGGCCCAACGCGTCGAGTTCGGGCTCGACGGCTTCCGCCCTGGCGACGAGTGACAGCGCGGCCTCCACGGGAACCTGGGCCCGGTGGGTCCGGCGAGTGACGCCCAGGGCCAGTCCCACCAGCGCGGCGCCCGCCTCCGACGCGACGTTCGCGCGAGGCTCCGCCGGGAAGAACCGCACGCCGTTCGACTCAATCACCACCGCGCCGGGCTGCAGCTCCATTCCAGACACGAGCCACGCGGAGGCTACCTTCAGGGCCGGGGTCGAGGACGTCGGCGCAGGCGGCTTCCACTGCTGGAGCAGCGCCAGTCCACCCCACAGCTGCTTGTACTTCCACAGCAGCGGCATCGAGACCTTCCGCTCGCCACGCAGTTGCACGCTCCTCAAGCGAGGCCCGACGTCGACGTCCAGACTCCGAAGCGCGTCGCGGGGAACGATGACCGCCTTGCCCAGGTTCGGCTTCCAGATGAGGCGGTGGCTGGTGAGCAGGAACTTCCCCGACCGACCCCAGAAGAACCAGATGCCCAGCAGGGGAAACACCACGGTCGGCAGCAGCGTCAGGGACACCATGAACGCGAGGAAATACGCCATGAACCACGGGCCCCCGGTCGCCAGCACGTGCTCACCTTCCTGAGGTGGGAAGGCCTTCGCCCACGTGGGCCAGTCAGACGTTGGGGGTGTGGAGTCCATGGCGGGGAACCGAACGCAGCACCTCCGCGAAGTCAAGCCGGCGCGCCCCGCGACCCACGAGCCCTCATGGTATAGGGGCCGCCCCGCAGGATGAGCCCCAGAGGTGAAATCACGGATGTCGGAGCGGCATATTGAGATGTTCTGGCGGTGCTCCAGCTGTCAGCACCGCAACCTCGGTCGTCACATGGTGTGTCAGGGCTGCAAGAACGCCAAGGACGGCAGTGAGCAGTACGAGATGCCAGAGGACACGGCCTCCGCGGTGACGGTGACCGACGCGGCGCTCCTGCGAATGGCCACCGCCGGCCCCCACTGGCGTTGCGCCTACTGCGACAGCGACCAGCGAGCCCTGGACGGCGGCTGCAAGAACTGCGGCGCCTCGCCACCGGTGAGCCCTGGCACGCCCGACAAGGCCCCGGCTCCTCCCGAGAAGAAGAAGTCCCGGCGCGGGTGCATCTCCATCGTCCTCATCGTGGCGTTCTTCGGCTGCTGCTGCCCCATGTGGATGAACGCAGGGACGTCGGGGTCGGCGACTGTGCAGCCACCACCCGAGCAGGTCCAGACAGGCCCCGAGTGGACGAGGAGCCTCCAGGTCAAGGAGCTCGCCTGGGAGCACACGGTGTCTGTCGAGCGTCGCCATCAGGTCGAGCGCGAGGGCTTCGCCGAAGACAAGCCATCGGACGCCCTCCAGGTGAAGGCCCAGGGACAGCGTCACCACCATGACGACCAGGTCCTCAATGGCTACGAGACCGTCTACTTCACGGAGCGGAAGCAGTCCGGTTACACCACCGAGACCTACCGCGACAAAGAGGCCTGCGGCGAGGACTGCTCCACCACGCCGAAGAAGTGCAAAGAAGACTGCACGAGCAACAAGAACGGCTTCGCCACGTGCAAGACCACGTGCACCGGTGGGGAGAAGCGCTGCACCACCCGCTATTGCTCGGTGACCAAGACGCGGAAGGAGCCGCGCTATGTCGACGAGCGGCGCTCGCGCAAGGAGCCGCGCTATCGGAGCGTGCCCCGCGACGCGCCGTGGTTCTCCTGGAAGGAGTGGACCTGGAGCCATGAGCGGGACGTGAAGGCGAGCGGGAAGACACTGGAGACCCGCTGGCCCTCCGACGCAGAGTTGCGCCCGCCCAAGGCACTGCCCAAGGGCACGCAGGAGCGAAACTCGCGCAGCGCGAGTTACACCGTCGTCTTCCAGGGTGAAGGACACCCTCCCGTCACGTACTCGCCGGAGACCCTGGAAGAGTTCCAGCGCTTCGCCATCGGCAGCACGCACACCGTCCAGCAGGAGAAGGGCGAGGTCTCGGTCGTCTCCGCGAAACCACCGCCGCCCGCCGCGGCGAAATGAAGTGAGCGCGAGCCGCCCGAAGGCTTCCGGGCGGAGGCAATGAGTAGCGCCAGCGGAGACCGCCTCCCGCCAGTTCGTGGGCAGGCGGCTCGGCTCCAGTCCGTTGTGGCTGCCCCGTTGGATCCGAACGACCCGCCAGTTCGTGGGCAGGCGGCGCCGTTCCAGTTCGTCGTGGCAGCTCCCGTTGGGTCAGCACGCCCCGCCCCGGCGGCATGGGCCCGCTGCACTCCCACTACGCCAGGAGTCTCCGGCGGAGGAACGCCAGGATTTCGTCTCGCGCGGCGGTGGTGGGTGCGTGCTCCTCATCGACGAAGTGGACGGTCAGGACGCTGTGGGGCGTGGGGATGAACTTGAAGAAGTCGTCGGAGCGCTCGGACTTCGGGCCCGCCGCGCTGTCGGGCAACACGCGCCCGAGGAAGCGCTCCCCAAGTGCCTGCTGGTAGGCGGCGAAGCGCTCCGCACGACAGAAGGAATCGCCCTGGAACCGATAGGCGAGGACGGTCAGGTCTTCATCCACCAGTCGCTGCCTCACACGCTCCAGTTCCTCGGGAGCGATGTTGACGCCCCCAGGTTCGTCGAGCGGCAGCGACGGCTGGGACAGCACCGGCGCCAGCACCGCCTTCTCCAGCATCATCGACAGCGCGAAGTTGCCCGTGAAGCACATGCCCACCGCGCCCACTCCCGGGCCGCCACATTCCTCGTGCGCCTGCGCGGCAAGCGCCCTCAGCCACGCCGCGATGGGGCTGGAGGCATTCGCACCGAGCGCCCGGAACTCCTTGCTGATGCACGCGCGCTCGAAGATGGCCTTCCCCTCCTTCGCGGTCGGCACCGCGCCATCACGACCGAAGAGGCTCGGCATCCACACGGTGAAGCCGGCGTCCCGCACCCAGCGAGCGAAGCGCGCGACGCGGGGACTGATGCCCGGCATCTCCGCCATCACGATGACCGCGGGCCCCTCTCCCGCCGTGTAGACCTTCCGCGTCTCTCCCAACAGCGTGACGTCGCGGCGCTGAAAGTCCTCCAGGGAATCGTCCTCTTCGAGATTTCGCACGGCAGGCGCGGCCTGGGTCGTCATGTGCGTTCAACTCCTTTCGCCCGCAGAAGACCACCGGCCCGCTCGACATCGCCAGTGTCCGAAAAGACGATTTTCGGGCAGATTCAGACACCATGTCCTTCACCATCATCGTCATGGAGGGCGCCTTCGCGACGAGCGTCGCTGCGACACTCGACATGCTCCGGGCCGCGCGCGCCCTGGGGGCGGAGTCGCTGCGCTTCGAGGTGTGCTCGGTCGACGGCGGACAGGTCCCACTCACGGAGCGCGTGAGCATCGACACGTCGCGCCTGCGTGCGATGGCCCGCGGTGACACGTCGACCTGGGTCATCCCGGGACTCGGCATGACCCACGCCGCCGCCGTGCACGCACGGCTCGCGAGGCCGGACGCCACGAAGCTCTCGAAGGCCATCGCCCGTCATGTCTCGCGCGGAGGGCGCGTCGCCGCCTCATGCACCGCCGTCTTCCTGCTGCGACAAGCGGGAGTCCTGACCGGCCGCAGAGTCACCACCACCTGGTGGCTCGCGGGACTGCTCTCGGAGCTGGAGCGGCAGTGCCGGGTTGATTCGAACGCGATGGTCTGCGCGGATGGCCCCATCATCACCGCCGGCGCCGCCTTCGCGCAGACAGACCTCATGTTGCACCTGCTTCGAGAGCGCTGCGGCGCGCGACTGGTCGACCTCCTCGCGCGAACCATGCTGCTCGACGGCAGGCAGGCGCAGGCGAAGTTCATCGCACCGGAGCTGCTCGCGAACGGAGATGCGTTGATTGCGCGCATCACCGCGGCGCTCGAGGCGGGCTTCCCGAATCCCCCGGGAGTCGCCGAGCTCGCCACGCGCCTCGGCATGACGGAGCGGACCCTGTCGCGCCACGTCCAGCGTGCGACAGGCCGAAGCCCTCTCGCGCTCGTCCACAGCGTCAAGGTGCGGCGCGCCCAGGCACTGCTTCAATCGACGCACCTGAGCATCGACGACGTCGCCGCCGAGGTCGGCTACCAGGACGCGAGCACGCTTCGCCGGTTGATGAAGAAGCTCGGAGGCGGGTCACCGCGTGCGCTTCGCCCGGCGCGGTAGAGCAGGAGCCCATCAACGCGCGCACGGGCCGCGAAACGCTTCGACGCCATCGAGGGCTCAGCCACGCGGGAGGCCTCCTCGACCTTCGGGCTCAGGAACCCGTGCCGCTCCGGTCCACGGGCGGAATCGCATAGGTCCCCACCGCATGGGCCACGGGCTCCGGCAGGCCTTCCGAGTAGAGGGACACCTCTCCCACCGCCAGCGTCCGGCCCAGCTTCAGCAGCTTGCACACCCCAAGGATGCGGCGGTCCGCCGACGGCTTTCGCATGAAATTGAAGCTCAGGCTCGTCGTCACGGTGAGCGGGACGATGCCAAGCTCGCCCAGAATCGCGACATAGAGCGCCACGTCCGCGGTGGCCATCAGCACCGGGCCGGACACCGTGCCTCCGGGCCGCAGCTCCGCGCGCCCGATTTCATGCGCCACGGTGGCGGACTTGTCCCCGACCTCCAGAATCCGCACCCGCGTCTGCGGGAACTCCGCGGCGATGAAGGCCGCGATTTCTTGCTGACTTGCCATCCTCCGAGTCTGCAGGAAATGCCTCGACGAAGCGTGACGAAGTCGCGCTCACCCGCGTCGACGCGCCCGGAGTGTCCACCTCATTCTCACTGCGGGTGCCCTTGCGACGGTGAGAGCTCCCCACGCGCCCTGCGTCGGTACTCGCCGGGAGGCAGGCCCATGACCCGGCGAAAGGCCCGATTGAAGGCGAACTCGGACTCATAGCCCACACGTCCCGCGATAGCCGCGAGCCCGTCCTGGCCCTCGCGCAGGGCTTGCGCGGCCTCCTGCATCCGCAGCCGGGTGAGGTACTCGTGAGGCGCCACGCCCACCTCGCTCGCGAAGCGCCGCGCGAGTGTCGCTCTCGAGGTGCCCGAACGCCGTGCGAGCTCGCTCACCGTCCAGTTCCTCCCCGGCTCGGCGTGCATCCAACCCAGGACACTCGCGAGCGTCCGGTCTCCGAGCGCGCCCAACCAGCCGGCTCCTCCCGAGGTCTGCGCATCGGCCCAGGCCCGAAGCACCTGCACCAGGAGGATGTCGAGCAGTCGCGAGACAATCACCGAGGCGCCTCGCTCCCCCCGTTCATATTCCCGTTCGAGCAATGCCACCGTGGGCAACAAGGCACGTGCTTCCTCGGACGCCCCACGCAGATGGACCCGCTCGGGAAGCAGTCGAAGCACGGGATGGGCTCCGGGCTCGTCGAACGCGAAGCAGCCACAGAGCAGGCGCGACTCCACGCCAGACCCGCCCAGCACGTAGGACGACTCCCCTTCCCCTCGCGTCGCCAGCCAGTCCTCCAGCCGCAGCTTGGGGCTGCGCGGCGAATCCGCCACGGCATGTCCATCCCCACGAGGCAGCAGCACGACGTCACCGGGCCCGAGCGCGATGACCTCTCCGCCCTGCGTCAACTGACAGGTGCCCGCGATGACCAGGTGCAGGGCCGCCGTGGCCGTCGGTGCGAAACGCAGCCCCCACGGGGCCCGCGCCACGGTGCGGCAGTAGATCCGCCCACGAAGATGGGTGCGCTCGAGAATCTGCCCGAGCAGGTCGGAAGGATGCGTCAGGTCCATGCCTCCAGGCTAACAGCGGACTGTCCATGGCGCTCGCGCGCTGAGCGTTTCAGACAAAAGACTGAGTCATCGGCGAATGGCGCTTCCGGGGCCTGAACGGCACATTCCCCTTCACAAGCGACACCGAACTCCCCCTGGAGGCCCCATGAATCCGAACCCCTCGAACTTGTCCTGGAAGCTCACCTCTCCCACAGCGCTGTTCACGCTGCTGCTGGGGGCCTTCATGCTGTACCTCAGCGTCGGGGGAGTGTTGGACCCCGTCGGGGCGGCGACGGGCTTCGGCCTCCCGCTCACGGGGTCCGAAGCCATTCCCTGGATGCACATCAAGGCGGGACGAGACCTCGGCCTGGGGCTCGCGATCTTCGCCCTGGTGGCGACCCGGCAACGGCAGGCCGCGGGCGTCTTCGTCCTCGCCACCATCGTGATGCCCACGGTGGATGCGCTGACCGTGATGCAGAACGGGGCCTCACTCGCCTACGCACTCATGGTTCATGGAAGCGCCGCGGTCTACGGTGTCGTCCTGGCCACCGCGCTGCTGCGTCCCCGTCACCCGTCGCAAGCCGTGCTGCCGGAGAACGGAGTTCGATGAACGGGGCTGCTCGGCCAGGCCAGGCCCGAAGGCTCACCTTCCCCCACGCGGATTCGACTCGCGGATGTGTGCGGGGAGGTGCGCCACTCGCTTCTGACACGGCACCTGTGCTTCTGATGTACCCATGTTCGTCACGCACCGCGCCAAGGGCTTCGCAGCGTCTTCCTCCCGCCACGGAAGCGGT
Source organism: Myxococcus sp. CA051A (assembly GCF_013336705.1). Lineage (NCBI taxonomy): Bacteria > Pseudomonadati > Myxococcota > Myxococcia > Myxococcales > Myxococcaceae > Myxococcus > Myxococcus sp. CA051A. The sequence continues at coordinate 154,388 of NZ_JABUMS010000008.1, forward strand.
GCCCTCGCGCTGCGAGAGAAGCCAGGCCTGCGCGCACCCGGTTCCGGCACCCGCATCCTGGTGGGTGCCGGGGGCCTGTCCTGACCGCCCAGGCCGTCGAGAAGCCGAAGCTGCGCGGAGTGCTGCACCAGTTCGCCGCCGTGGGCGCGTTCGGCGCCGGCAGCGTGCTGGTCTCCATGGCGCCCACGCTCCGGACCGCCACCGCCGCCGCGCTGTATGCCATCAGCCTCGTCGTGCTGTTCTCGGTCAGCGCCACCTACCACCGGGTGGACTGGTCCGTGCGCGCCCGGGCCTGGATGCGGAAGATGGACCACGCCTCCATCTTCATCCTCATCGCCGGCACGTACACGCCCATCGCATTGATTGGACTCTCCGGAGCCGCGGGTGACAGCCTGCTGCTCGCCATCTGGTGCGGCGCCCTCGTTGGCGTGGTGAAGTCACTGTTCTGGGCCCATGCTCCCAAGGTGCTCACCGCCGCCCTCGCCCTCGCGGTCGGCTGGACGCTGGTGCCCTACCTCGACGAGGTGCGCGCCGCGCTCGGCGGCGTCGAGCTGACGCTCATCCTCCTGGGGGGCGTCGCCTATACCTCGGGCGCCATCGCCTACGCCTTGAAACGCCCTGACTTCCGTCCCGGCGTCTTCGGATATCACGAGCTGTTTCACGCGTTGACCATCGTCGGCGCGCTGTTCCACTTCGTGGTGGTGCTGCGGCTCGTGCGCGCCGCGGGCGCATAGCCCCCACGCGGTCGAAGCAAAGCCGCCGTGACAGGGAACACATCGGGATGTGGCCCCCGTGCGGTATCGTGGCGAACATGATGGGCACGAAGAAACATCTGCTCCCGAAGGCACAGCGCTTCAGCGCGGGGACCCTCACGGAGGAGTCGGCGCTGGCGCTGCTGAAGAAGCACGCCCGTGGGAAGTTCGCGAAGTCGAGCACCCTCCGCTCCGCCAAGCGCTTCATCGAGCAGCGCGCCGGGGGCGACCGCGCCGACAGCGACATCCTCCACCACGTGGGGAACCTCACCCTGGAGGAGCTCGTCACCGGGCGCCGGCCGCGAATCGGCCTCCTCATCGTCGAAGGCGACCTCACCGTGAAGGGGCGTTACGAGGACTCGCTCGACCCTGAGTCGGTCGTCATCGTCACCGGCTCGCTGCGGGCCCGGGACGTCATCACCACGGGGTTCCTGGAGGTACACGGGGACCTCGTCGCCAGCCAGTCCATCCTGTTCCTCGACAATGACGCCTGCTGCGAGGTGTTCGGCGACGTCAGCGCGCCCTTCGTCTACACGAGCTACCACGCGGTGAAGGTGCACGGCGGCGTGAAGGCCCGGCTCGTCACCGGGGACGCGAAGCACATCCGCAGCGCACAGAAGCACGCGTTCATCGAGGAGACCGACCCGCGCGTCCGCGAAGTCCTCTCACCGAAGCTGCTGAAGGTCTTCGCCGACGAGGTGTTCGAGGACGAAGAAGGCGAGGAGGCCGACCCCGAGGCACCGTGGATCGACGCCATCGACGCGGAGAAGCTCGCGGCGTTCATCCGCCGGGGGCAGCCCGCGCTGGCTCAGCCCGCGGCTCCCAGACGTCGGAAGAAGTGACGGTGGGCCGCCGGGCCCGCCACGGGGACGTGAGGGGTAAGGCCTCCGAGCAGGACGCCAGCGCCCGGTAGGACCGTCACCCCAGGCGCGACGGTGGCTCGCGGACGTGTTACCCCCTCGGGTCCATGCCCCCCCGCTCCCCTCGCACCGCCCCCCCGTCCAAGAGGGCGGCTCCCCGCGCAGCCGCGTCCCCGTCCAAGGGGTCGGCGCCACGCGCCACCACGTCCCCGTCCAAGAGGGCGGCTCCCCGCGCCACTGCGTCCCCGTCCAAAGGGTCGGCGCCCCGCGCCACCGCGTCCCCATCCAAGGGGCCGGCTCCCGTCGCCCCGGCGACCCCGCTCCCGCCTGGCGCCCCGTTCACCTGGCGCTCGGAGAGCAACGAGCCCTCGCCCACCCGGCTGCATGCGGTGAATGACCGACTCAGCGCGGACACCGCGCTCAAGCGGGTCCGGAATGGCGAGTTCCTGCTGTACTCGGGCGACTTCCACAACGCGAAGCAGCTCCTGGGCGCGCTGGGTCGGAGGCTCGAACGGGCGTCGAACGCGCGCTCACCCCTGGAAGCCTTCCGGGCCGAGCGTCGCGCACGGCAGCTGGAGCACGAGACGCTGTCGCGCATCGTCGTGTCGCTCGACCGCGACTACCGGCTCGCGCTCGCGCGGGCCCCCGACGTGGCCCAGGCGTGCCGACAGGTCTGGGGTGAGCCGGAGACGGAGTTCACCGTCGTCCCCCTCAAGCAGTTGCTCGGCATGCTCGGAGCGGCGGAGTGGCGGCGAAAGGGCCTGGCGGTGCCCGGCCTCACGGGCCTCATCCATCCGCACTACGGCGTGTACCTGCCCACGCGCACCGACTACGTGGAGCTGCTGCTCTGGCTGCCCCTCCTGAAGGGCCAGCGCGTATTCGACGTGGGCACGGGGACGGGCGTGCTCTCGTTCCTGCTCCTCCAGCGGGGCGCCGCGTCCGTGCAGGCGACGGACTGCGACTCGCGCGCGGTGGCCTGCGCCCGGGAGAACGCGGAGCAGTTGGGACTGAGCAAGTCCTTCCAGGTGGCCGAGGCCGACCTCTTCCCCGAGGGGAAGGCGGACCTCGTGGTCTGCAACCCGCCGTGGATTCCCGAGCCGCCGAAGAACCGGGTGGACCGCGCGGTGTTCGACGAGGACAGCCAGTTCCTGCGGCGCTTCCTCGAAGGACTCCCCGCCGCGCTCACGCCGGGAGGCGAGGGGCTGCTGATTCTGTCGGACCTGGCGGTGCTGCTCGGCCTGCGTCCGTCCGGATGGCTCCAGGAGCAGTTCACCCGGTGCGGCCTGACGGTGAAGTCGAGCCGCTCGACGGTGGCACGGCACTCCAAGGCCCAGGACACCTCGGACCCGCTGCACATGGCGCGCTCACGCGAGACGACCACGCTCTACTGCCTCACGGCGGTGGCGCCGTAATCCAGCGGGGGAGCGGTGGCGCCTGACTACGAGGCGCTCCGCCCCGGGTCCGCGCGCTCCAACGTCAGCACCGCCGACGTGAGCCGAGGCTGGTCCAGCTCACGCGCGAGAATCGCCAGACAGAGCTCGGCGTCTCCCAGGGAGGCGTCGGGCCTGTCGCCAAGCCCCTGGAGTCGAGCCTGGAGCTGCTCCAGCGAGAAGCCCCGGCGCTGGATGTCCGCGAGCATGCCCTGGCGGAGCGTCTCCAAGACCCTCCCCTCGTTCGCCAGTTCGAACACCAGCTCCTCCAGGCTCACGCTGACAGGCATCCACGCCTCGTCGGGAGCCCTCGCACCGTAGAGACCTTGCGCCACGTTCGCGTCGGACATCGTGACGCGTGAGCCATCGCGCTCCAGGCCCAGGGCGGACTGGTCCCAGACGATGGCGCCCGCGGAGGAGCGCTCGCCATCGACGAGCAGGGTCTCCACCGCGGTGAACCAGCTCGCGACCTGCCAGAAATGGTCGAAGGTCCCCTCCGTCCAGGACCGGCCTCCGATGCGGACCTCCAAACCGAACCGCAGACGACAGCAATTGAAGTTCGGCATGTCGAGGCAGAGCTGCACCAGCTCGCGCTCCTTCCCGAGGAGCGAGGCGCCCTCCATCACGAACGACTCGCTCGCATCCTCGCCGAACGCGCTCGCCCGGTTGGGCACGGCGAGGAGCCCTTCCGGCACCGCGACGCGGCCCTTGGAGCCATATGCTCGCGCCCCGGGCGGACCCACCTGCTCGTCATGGAACAAGGGAGCGGCGACGAGCAGCGTCGCCAACAACTGCGTGGCTTCTCTCGGGGGCGCGCTCACGTGACGTCCGGGCCTGCCATCAGGAGGGGAGGCTCGACTTCACTCGATATCCACGACGCACGCACCCACCTCCAGCAGGAGCGGCTCCCGCGCGGAGACCCGACAGCGCTCACCGGGCGTCGACAGCTGCTTGGCGCCGACCGTCGTCACGCCCTCCACCGCCTCGATGTAGAAGCAGGGGTGGTGCCCCCCGCCGACCGTCACCTTGACCTGGTGCTCGGCCACCCCCTCCTGGTCCACGACGATGACGTTGGTCGCCGCCCGTCCGACGGTGAGCGGACTGGACCAGACCTCGTGCCGTCCACCGAGCAGCAGCTTGGAGAGGACCTCGCCCTGCTTCGAGCGAACGGTCACCTTCATCCGGTATTGCTCCACGCGCCAGTACACCAGGGACGTGCTGAACGGCTTCACGTCCCCCCAGGCCAGCGTGCCCGTCTCGGGGTCCACGCGGACGGTCTGAAAGTTCTCCGGCGAGCGCAGCCAGTCGCGCGTCTCCTCGGTGAGGTCGGGGACGCGCGCGGGCTCCCAGTCGAAGAGGCACGGCTTGAGGCTCGCCTCGCCCTCGTGCCCGTCGCTGAAGCGCACGCGGACGACGAAGGGAGCGACACAGCGGGCATCGAGAATCACTGCGGCCATGCTCGGACCTCGCCCTGTCAGGGGGTCCTCCACCTTGCGGCGCGCGTGTCTCATTTTCAAGAGCGGGGGGTGGGCCCGCCCCGACCCGACGGCCCGGGTGAGTCCTTCGCGCCCTGGCGCAGCTCGAAGCTGAACGTGGCGCCCTGGCCCGGCTCGCTCTCGACCGAAATCCTCCCGCCATGCTCCAGGATGAGCTGCTTGGAGATGTAGAGGCCCAGCCCCAGACCGCTGGACTCGCTCGCGGAAGTCGCGCGCTCGAAGCGGACGAAGATTCGCTCGTGATGCTCGGGAGGGATGCCACGGCCTTCATCCCGGAGGCTGAACTTCACCCAGCCCTCCCGCGACTCGAGCTTCGCGTGCACCGGCTTGCCGGGCGCGTACTTGATGGCGTTGGTGATGAAGTTCGTCAGCACCTGTTCGATTCGCGCGGCATCCAGACGGACGACGAGGCCGTCCGCCACCTGCTGCTCGAGCTGGATTCCAGCGGCCTCGAACTGGGGCGTGAAACGACCCAGCACTTCCCGCACCAGGTCGGAGAGGTTCGTCTCCTCGGGTATCACCGTCAGCTTGCCCGTGCTGATGCGCGACACGTCGAGCATGTCATTGACCAGGCGCCCCAGCCGGTCCACCTGGATGAGCGTGGTGTCGAGCAGCTTCTCGAAGCGCGCGGGCGGAAACGCCGCGAGGCCCTGGTTCGCGAAGAGCCGCTTGCTCATCTGTGCCTGCAGCTTGAGCGTGGTCAGCGGCGTATTGAGTTCATGCGAGGCGACCCCGAGGAACGTGTCCCGCGAGACGATGGCCGCGCGGAGGTTCTCCGCGAGCTGCTCAATCTCTTTCTGCTCGTTGACCTGGTCGGTCACCTCGTAGATGACCACCAGGATGCCGTCGATGCGCCCGGCCGGGTCGCGCTTCGCCTGGTAGGTGAAGTTGATGAACAGCTCCCGCTCGGCCCCGTCGGACTGGACCATGGACGCGCGCAGCTTCGTGCCATGGAAGCTCTTGCCCGTCTGATAGACGCCGTCGAGAATCTCGTGGAACCCCTGCCCCTCCAGCTCCGGCAGCGCCTCCCGGACGGGCAGGTGCAAGAGGTCCGTGGCCGGGCGCCCTCCGAACAGCATGGACATGTAAGGGGCGTTCACGAAGGTGTAGACGTGGCGCGGCCCGCTGAGGATGGCGATGCCCAGCGGCGCTTGCAGCAGGAAGCTCTGGAGTTCCTGACGCGCGAGCTGGCCCTCCTCCTCCGCCCACTTGCGCTCGCTGATGTCGAGCGCCGTCCCGATGAACCGGGTGGCCCTTCCCTCCGCGTCGAAGGAGACCTGACCTCGCGCTTCGACCCAGCGAGGCCGCTCACCCGAGCCCCCTCTCACCCGGTACTCCCGCAGGTAATGACCCTTCGTCTCCCCCGCGAGCGCGGCGGCGATGCTCACGCGCACGGCATCCACGTCATCGGGATGGATGCGCTCGAGGAACTGGGGGATGCCGTACTCCGCCTGCTCCGGCAGCCCGAAGAGTTCGGTCATCCGCGCATCCGCCGTCAGCACCCTGGTGGCGACCTCCAGCTCCCAGGTGCCTGCCCCGGAGGCCTCCACGACCCGGCGCAGGCGGTCCTGGCTGCGCCGCAGGGCCTGCTCGCTGAGGATGCGCCCGGTGGTCTCCGTGCAGACCACCAGCGTGCCTTGAATCTTCCCGGACTCGTCGAAGACCGGGGAGTAGCCATAGGTCCAGTAGACGTCCTCGATGCGGCCGTTGCGGAAGATGGGGACGAGCTGGTCCTCGTTCCAGCTGGCCTTCCCCTCGCGCATCACGTCTTCGATTTGCGGTCCGATGATGGGCCAGATTTCAGGCCACGTCTCCCGGCCCGGCCGCCCGAGGGCCGCGGGGTGCTTGCCCTTGCCGAAGCTGGGCACATAGGCGTCGTTGTAGAACTGGATGAGCTGGGGGCCCCACCAGAGGAACATGGGGTGGCGCGAGTGGAGGAGGGTCTGGACGGTGGTCCGCAGTGAGCCGGGCCAGCGCTCCACGGGGCCCACGGGAGTCGAGGCCCAGTCCATCGCGCGCATCCGGGCCGCCATCTCCCCGGTCCCGCTGAACAGCTCCTCCGCATTCACGTGGTCGCGCTCCCGGGTCGTGCCGCGGGAGCGGAGTTCTAGAGCATCGCTCCCTTGCATGAAACAACTCCGCGACGCCGGGCACGCCCATGCGGCCGGCCGGTCCTTTTTACAGCCGCATCCTCGACATCGCGTGCTCACGGAGGCACCGCTCGCAGGCCAGGACACTCCCGCGGGCCCTGGACCTCCTGTCGGAGGATGCCCTCCTCGCTCGGCGCCCCCTCTCTCACGAGCGCCCGCGCGGCGAAGGGGTTATCACCGGGGTCAGGTGGCGAGGCGCACGCCTTGCCGTCCCCCTACCAACCGGAGTGACAGATGAAGATTGGAATCATCGGCGCGGGCCATATCGGCGCGGCACTGGCGAGGAAGTGGGTGAAGCTGGGTCACGAGGTCGTCATCGCGAACTCGCGCGGACCGGACTCGCTCCGCTCGCTCGCGGCCGAGATTGGAGCCACCCCCGTCACCGTCGAACAGGCCGCTCGCGGGGGCGAGGTCGTGGTCGTCACCATCCCCCAGCGCGCGGTGGAGGACCTGCCGAAGAATCTCTTCGCGGGCGTCCCCTCGGACGTGGTCGTCATCGACACCGGCAACTACTACCCGAGCCGCGACGGCGGCATCTCCGCGCTGACGGGAGGACAGATTGAGAGTTCCTGGGTCAGCGGCCTGCTCGGGCGGCCGGTCGTCAAGGTGTTCAACAACATCTACTCCCAATCCCTGGCGGAGAAGGGCACGCCGAAGGGGACTCCCGGGCGTATCGCGCTCCCCGTCGCGGGCGACCCGCCCGACGCGCGAGCGAAGGTCCTCCGGCTCGTCGACGAACTCGGGTTCGACGCGGTCGATGTGGGCGGCCTCGAGGAGTCGTGGCGCCAGCAGCCGGGGACGCCCTGCTACACCCGGGACCTCGACGCGCGGAGCCTGAAGGAAGCGCTCGCGTCGGCGGACCGGAGCCGCATCCCCGAGTACCGCAAGGCCGCGGACGACGCGGCGAAGGCGTTCTTCGAGGCGCAGAAGAAGGGCTGACCGCGTCGGCAGGCGGGGTGGCGCGGCCCCAGGTTGGGACGCGTCCCCCGGTGCACTCAGAGCGGCGAGACGTCGCTTGCGGATGCGGGCGCTGGCGCGGGTGCGGGCGCCACCTCGTCCTGGCTCACCTGGGAGTTGAGCACCCAGCTCAACGAGTAGCGCGAGCCGAGCAGCCGGTAGGTGGCGCGTTTGCCGCAACCCGTGACACCCGCAGTGTGCTTGTCGAGCCGCGTCGACTCGAGCTGCGCGCGTGCACAGCCCAGGTCGAACTCCGCGCGAGCCTTCACGTCGGGAACCCAGGAGCACTGCCCCATCACACAGCGCAGCTCATAGGTGCCGGAGGTACCGCAGCCGCTCAGCTGGTACTGATTCTCGCCGAGATAGGTGGGCGTCAGCTCCTCGGAGCACTTGAGGTCCTCGGCGGCGATCTTCTCCAGATTCGCATAACGCTTGGAGTTGATGGACGGCCCCATCGGAGCGCCACACCCAATCCAGTCATCAGCCCGAGCGAGAGGTTCATGGACAGATTTCTAGCATGTCCATGGTGTCTGCTTCAGCCTCCCGCTCGCGGCTCGGGAGGGCGCCACTGATTGCGGCTCACCGCGGCCCGCGCCTCAGGCTGCCTGCTGTGAGCGCGCCTGGTATTCCTTCATGGCCCTGCTGCGCCCCAGGTAGTGCTCGAAGGCGCGCAGCAGGGCGTCCGGGTCCTTCAGCTTGCTCAAGCAGATGGAGCGCTTCTCCTTGGAGCGGCCCTCGCCCGCGAGCTGCAGATCCAGGTACTTCTTGAACATGCGGTCCTCGGTGCTCGCGTTCGTCACGTGCTCGAGCAACACGGGTTCCTCCCACTCCGTGTAGCTCACCTGTGCGAAGTCCAGTTGGGCGTCCAGTCCGACGTCCTTGCCCTCGAAGGTCAGCGGCGGGAAGTGCCGCTCCACGTGCTCGCGCTCCGCCGCGTTGGACGGCACGTAGCGGTAGGCGAGCACCAGGTCGTGTGCCTGGGAGAAGCGCGCCTCGTACGCGCCCCACAGCCGCGCCTCGATGGCGTCCACGTCCTCGATGGTGGTCACCCAGGAGAACGTCACCGGCTCGAGCAGCACCTGCGCCATGTCCGCCGGCGCCAGCCGCGCGTTCACGTTCTCCAGCCGCGCGGAGAGCGGCGGGTGGGAGTCGAACGGATGTGGCGTCACCGTCCCGTGCAGGTCGCCATGCACGGCGTCGGACTGCGCGTACTCCGCGAAGCCGAGGGCGACCCGCCGGGCGATGGCCACGGACTGCTGCCGCTCGTCGCGGGAGAAGAGGTCCGACTCCACGCGCTCACGAAAGCCCGCGTACGCGCCCACCTTCACGAGCGAGCGGGCGATGTCCCGACCCGAGGTGAGGCCCGCGGCGAGGCGATCCGCGGCGAGTTCGCTCGCACGCCGGCTGCGTCCCAGCGACAGCTCGAAGAGCCCGCGATAGGCCACCATGAAGTGGTAGATGGGCCGCGTCAGTCCGCCCTCGTGCAGCGTCTGGAGGTACTGGCCGAAGTGCGCGAGCATCGGCGCGAGCCGCTTGCCGTGCCCCGTGTCTCCGCCCAGCAGGTGCCCCATCTCGTGCGCGAGCACCGCGTCGGCCTCCGACTGCTCCAGGAGGCGCAGCAGGGACAGGCTCACGTAGAGCGTCCTGCCCGAGAGCGTCCGGTCCCCGACGCGCACGTCGCCCTCGGTGACGAAGAAGTTGGCGTCGATGCCCGCGAGGATGTTGTTGGGAGGAGGCGTCTGGAGCCGCGCGCACAGCTTGCGCACGTGCGCCCAGAGTTCCGGCGCCTTCGACTCCTCGAGCACCTCCGCCTCCACCTCGAAGTCCATGGGCGGACGACGGAAGATTCCGACCACCACCAGGAAGATGGCCATGGCGGCCAGCGCGCCCACCACCAGGATGAGCTTGGGGGAGTAGCGGTTGAACCAGAGCGCCGTCACCCAATAGGACAGCCACACGGCGAGGCCGCCCTGGCCTATCGCCTGGAGCGCCCCGGTGACGCGCAGCACGTTCCAGCCGATGACGAAGCTGCCGTACTGGAAGGGGCGAGAGACGAACGCGGCCAGGCCACACAACAGGGCAATCACCGTGGTGGCGAGCCCCAGCGCTAGCAAGCCCAGCGCCAGGCTGTGCATCCAGTCGAACTGCTGCACGTCCTTGCACACCCCACCGAGGTTGCTCCGGAAGTTCGCCAGCTCCGCATCCGTGCTGAGGCAGGCCGCGGAGGCAGGCACGGCGCGGAAGAAGGCCAGGGTCTCCTGCCGCTGCTGCTCGTCGAGCTGGGTGTCCTGGGCCACCTGCCGCTCGATGGACGAGAGCACGTCCCCGTCCACGCTGGAGGTGGCGTGGCCGGTGAACCACAGACCAAAGAGAGGGAGGGCGAAGAGCCAGAGGGCGGGCAGCACATAGCCGCGCAGGAAGCCGGGAGCGGTTGTCGTAGGGCGCATGATTTCGGTGCCGGGAATCTTACGCATGGGCGGGTGTCCCCTCACCAGCCCCCTGGCGCACGTCTCCGTTCCCAAGAGTCTGGAACTCCCGCCATGCCAGGACCGAACACTGATGCCCGACACAGCCGCGCACGGCGCTACGAGCGCTGCCGCATCATCACCACCTTGGGGTACGCGATGAAGAACCCCATGCGCTCCATGTTCCGCTGAGACGCACTGGCCGGCAGGGTGCTGCTCGCCGCCAACGTACACCCCTGGCGAAGGGCCCACGCCAGTCGCGCGGCAATCAACTCCTGCTGCAGCCCCCTGCCCCGGAAGCGCTCCCGCACCCCCGTCCCGGACAGCGTCGCCACGCCGTCATGCAGGGCCACGGTGCCGCCGCCCGCGGGCTCTCCGTCCACCAGCGCGAGGAAGCAGGTGGTGCCCGACATCGACGCCGTGCCCAACATGAGCGAGGCCTCCGCGTCCGACACCTCCTCGCGTCCGAGAAAGCCCTGGGCCACCGTGCGCGAGAAGACCTCCGCCTCGCCAGGGCGAAGGGGACGAACCTCCGCGACTGTCGGCGGAGTGGGACTTCCCGGCAACTCGCGCACGAGCACCTGCTGGAACTCGCCCACCTGGTAGCCCCGCTGTGCCAGCCCCTGGGCCAGCGTGTGATGGGCGAAGGGCAGCAGGTCTATCTGGAGCACGCCGCCGCCCTGGCCCAGATGGGACTCCACCCGGTCCAGGTCCTCGGCGCTGACGGGCTCTTCCAAGCCCAGCGCGAGCGCCTGCGTGAGGGGCGAGTCGGGGCCGTTGAAGAGGGCCAGGCCCCCCGCGACTTGAAGGACACCGGAGGGCGGCGTGGCCCCGCGATTCTGCGCGGCCTGGGCCAGCTCCAGGCGTCGGGCGAGCAAGGGGTCCACGACCAGACGTGACGGCGAAGAAGAGGGCTGCATGGCGCGCACCCTCATCCACGACGGACGGCGGCGTCTACCGGCTTCCGGCGCCGCTTGTCACAATCGTGCGCTGCTTCACGCCCGCCGCGCACGGCGGAAGCGCGCGGGCGTGGCGCCATGACGGGCACGGAACAGCGCCGTGAAGTGACTCTGGCTGCAGAAGCCGGTCGCCTGCGCCACGTCCCCCAGTGGCAGCGCGCTGGTGACGAGCAGCTCCCGGGCCCGCTCCAGTCTCCGCGTCAGGACGAAGCGGTGCGGCGTGCTCCCCGTCGCCCGCTTGAAGCTCCGAGCGAAGTGCGACGGGCTCAGCCCCACCACTCCCGCAAGCGCCTCCAGTCCCAGCGGGCCGTCCAGGTTCGCCTCCACGAAGTCGGTGACGCGACGAAGCTGCCAGGTCGCGAGGCCCACCGCCTGGAGGCTCGCGCGCCGCCGCTGCCCATCCAGCCGCAACAGCCGCAGCCCCACCACCGTGGCCAGCGCCTCCATCTCCAACCGCGCGGGTGGCAGGCCGTCACGCAGCGCCTCGCCGCTGGCGCGCAGCAGCTCCCGCAGCACCGGGTCTCTCTGACACGCGGACGGAATGGACCGCAGTCCGCGCCCCGCGCCGGACTCCCCGCTGAGCACGGCGAGCCGCTCCGGGTGCAGGAAGAAGGACACCACCTGGGCGCCTTCCGCCCACGCGAAGGCATGGGGCTGCTCGGGGCTGACGACGCCCACCTCCTCGCAGGTCACGCGAAGGTCCACCGGACGCCCGGCGGGCCGCCACCGTCCCTGGAGGGACTGGCGGACCAGCGGCATGAGCAGCTGCGACTCCGGATGATGGTGCTCCGCCGTGCACACTTGTTGATGCTGGTAGAGGGCCACGCCCACGCCCTCCCAGGCCACCGAGGCCAGGGGTTCCATCCGTCTCGCAGGTCCTGTCACGTGGCGCTCCAGCTCGGGTCGGCTTCCAGGGCGACGCCAGCGTATGTCCAGATTCATGAACATCGCAGCGCCAGCCGAGCGGGACCTCACACGGGCCGCGAATGAGTTCAACGCGGAACGTCGTGTTCGCACGGCACCTTCGCTTCCGTGCTACGCAACGCAATCCTCGCCTCACCGTTCGCCGCTCCAATCCCTCCCCCGCCCCACTCGTGAACTCGCGCATCCCTGGCCCTGGAATCGACCCTGCACCTCCCCGCGCGGTGGACCCGGCCCGCGTGTGGATGGTCGATGACAGCGCCATGCAGATGGAGCGGGCTCGCGCGCTCCTGTCGAAGCACCACGCGGTCGAGACCTTCCGCGACGCGGAGACGATGCTCGAGCGGCTCACCCAGGGTCCGCCTCCCGACGTGCTCCTGCTGGACTGGCAGTTGCCGGGCGTCTCGGGCCTGGATGCATGCCGCTACGTGCGCGAGCACTACGATGACGTCTCGCTGCCCATCCTGATTCTCTCCGCGCGCGGAGCCCACGCGGACTTCACGGAGGGCCTGCGGGCCGGGGCCAGCGACTACGTCGCCAAGCCCTATGACGACGCGGAGCTGCTCGCGCGCGTGGGCAGCCTCCTGCGCATCCGGGCCCAGGGGCAGCAGCTGCGCGAGCGCGAGGCGTACCTGGCGACGACGCTCTCCAGCATCGGCGACGCCGTCATCACCACGGACCGGGCCGGGCGCATCACCTTCCTCAACCCCGTGGCCGAGCGGGTCACCGGCTGGCATGACTCGGACGCGCGCCAGCGTCCCGTGTCGGAGGTCTTCCGCCTCATCGACGCGGGCACGCGGGCCCCGGTGGAGGACCCCGTGGGCCGCGTGCTCACGCTCGGCACGCCCCAGGGACTCATCGGGGCCACGCTGCTGTCGCGCAAGGACGGCTCCGAAGTCCCCATCGAGGACAGCGCCGCCCCCATCCGCGTGGGCGCGAGCGACCTGACCGGCGCCGTGCTCGTCTTCCGCGACGTCACCGAGCAGACGCGCGTGAGGCGACACAGTGAAGCCCTGGACGCGAAGATTCGCGCCAGCGAGGCCGAGCTGCGCGTGCTGCTCGACGCCATCCCCGTCCTCGTCTCGTATGTCGCACCGGACGAGACCTACGGCCGGGTCAACAAGGCCTATGAGGAGTGGTTCGGGATTGAGCAGGACAGCCTCCGGGGAAGGTCCATCCGGGAGGTCATCGGGGAGGCGGCGTACGCCGTGCTCGGCCCGTACGTGAAGCGAGGCCTCGCGGGCGAGAGCTTCTCGTTCGAGCAGCACGACGTCCCCTATCGCCTGGGCGGCACGCGCGACGTGAAGGTGACCTTCATCGCGCACCGGGAGCCGGGGCAGGACCCGGGCGGTTATGTGGCGCTGCTCCAGGACATCACCGCCGAGCGGAGGCTGGCGAAGGAGCGAGAGCACTCGGTCGAGCAGCAGCGGCGGCAAGCGGAGTTCGAACAGCAGCTCATCGGCATCGTGAGCCATGACCTGCGCAATCCCCTGGGCGCCATCCTGATGGGGGCCGCCCGGCTGAACCAGCAGGACGGGCTGGACCCGGGTGTCCGCAAGCTGGCGGCCCGCATCCAGTCCTCCGCCGCGCGCGCGGTGCGGATGGTGAACGAGCTGCTGGACTTCACCCAGGCCCGGATGGGCGGCGGCATCCGGATTGAGTGTGGCCCCACGGACCTCCACGCCTTGATACGCGCCATGGTGGAGGAGGTGGAAGCGGCCAACCCCTCCGCCCGGGTCCGCGTGGAGCTGCGCGGAAACGGGCAGGGCTCGTGGGATGGGGACCGGCTCTCCCAGGTGCTCCAGAACCTGGTGACGAATGCCCTGAAGTACGGCGAGCCGGAGACGCCCATCCACGTCGCCTGTCAGGGCGACGGCGAGCAGGTGACGTTCAGCGTGCACAACATGGGGGCGCCCATTCCGGAGGACCAGCTCCCCGCCCTCTTCCAGCCCTTCCAGCGGGGCACCGACGGCGTGGACAAGGCGGGCCGCAGCGTGGGACTCGGCCTGTTCATCGTGAAGTCGATTGTCGACGCGCACGGGGGCCGCATCGACGTGCGGTCCTCGACAGACAAAGGCACCACGTTCATCGTGACCCTGCCCCGCCACGCGCGCAGCTCGGCGCCTCGCTGAAGTCCTCTCTCGACGGCGAGCCGCGGCCCCTCTGAATGAAGGGCCGCGCCCGGGAGCTCACTTCTCGAGGTCGCCGAGAATCTTCCCGATGGGCGACGGCGTGCCCAGCATCTTCTGGAACGGGTTCCGGGTGTCCGAGCCCGCGTCATAGTTGCCGAGGTTGACGTCGTTCTGGTTCCGGTCCGGCAGCATGCCCGAGTAGTCCTGGCGGGACGGCAGCCCGTGCTCCTGGCGAATCTTGTTCTCGGTGGGGGCCCAGCCCGCGGGCGTGTGCGGCGTGGGACGCAGGCCCACCGTCTCGAACTCCTCGCGCAGACGCAGGCGCGTCTCGACGGTGTCCTTCATGTTGGCGGAGTGTTCGGGGAAGCGCTTGAAGACGTCCGCGTCGTGGTGCTTGCTGGCCGCCAGCGGGCTCACCTGCACGCCATTGGCCGCGCGCCAAGCGTGGACCGACTCGTGGCCCAGGCTGTTGAAGCGCTGCCCCGGGGCGTTCTCGTTGTAGTTGATGCGGCTGGCGGTGCCCGCTCCGGGCTGGCCCTCGTAGCGGTACGCGGGGCGGAGCGAGTCGAGGCCGCCGTTGTGCCGGGGCGCGTGCGACATGGGCATCGCGGCGTCGCGGCCCGAGTAGATGTCCGCCACCGTCAGCGGGTTGCGCTGCGTGCCGATGGCCCCCGGATTCACGTGGGAGGTCCGGTCATTGAGCTCCGTCATCAACCGGCCGCCCTCGGGCTTGCTCGTCAGCCGGTGCGTGGAGTCGCGGACATCCGAGGTGAAGTCGGCGAAGTCCGCGCCCGACTGGCCGCTGTCGCGGCGGGTCCGGATGCCCTGGAGGTCCGGGTGCGCCACGCCGTAGTCCGTCGGCTTGAGGTTGTTCTTGCCGTTCTGGAGCTCGGCGGGGGTCGGGCGGGGAGCGTCGGGCTTCGGGGCCGACTCGGTCTTCTTCGGCGGGCTCTTCTCCGGCGACTTCGGCGAGCTCGTCTCCAGCT
This sequence comes from Myxococcus sp. CA051A, assembly GCF_013336705.1. Classification (NCBI taxonomy): domain Bacteria; kingdom Pseudomonadati; phylum Myxococcota; class Myxococcia; order Myxococcales; family Myxococcaceae; genus Myxococcus; species Myxococcus sp. CA051A. The sequence continues at coordinate 169,496 of NZ_JABUMS010000008.1, forward strand.
TCGGGGGAGCGCTGGTGCTCCGGGAACGCGAGCTGGGGGAGGAGGACGGGGACCGAAGGGAAGACGGCTTGGAGCGGAGCTTCATGGGGGATCGCCTCTGGAGGGAGTCGGTGACGAGGCTCCCTAGAGCATCCGGTGTGCCAGCCTCCCCGTGGCGAACAGCGGCCGTGGAGCGCCCTGATTTCAAGAGGTTCCACCAGGCGTGGGGCTCTTCGGAGCGCCTTGGCTGATGACCGTGAACAAGGGGCTGATGACCGCCGTCATCAGGCGCGGCGCCCTCCAGACTGGCAAACCCCGGGGTGGGCGCCTAGAAGCACGCCCTTCATCCACCCAAGGCTCATCCATCGTATGAATCGAAAGAACGTGCTCAGCACCCTGCTCGCACTGGGACTGCTGACGACCGTGAGTGCCCAGGCCGAGGTGTTGTTCTCCCAGGCCAACCTCCTGCTCAACAAGAACCAGCTCTCCGCGGTGAACTATCGCGGCAAGGGGCTGTCGATTCCCGTCGGGACCAAGGTCGAAGTCCTCAAGCGGAGCGACGACGAGGTGCGCTGCAAGGTGCTCGACTCGGGGGCCGAGTTCAAGTTCGTCTCCCACAAGAGCCTGGGCAAGAGCGCCGTCGCGCTGTTCCCCGGCTTCTTCGCGGCGACGGACCCCGCGGCGCGAATCGCCGCGCTCACGCCGGAAGAGCAGAAGCAGGTCAAGGCGGGTGAGCTGGCCAAGGGCATGTCCCGGGACGCGGTGCTGCTGACCGTGGGCCCGCCGCCGCCGCACCGGACGCTGTCGCTCGAGAGCACCAAGTGGACCTACTGGAGCTCGAAGTTCTCCACGTTCGACGTGGTCTTCGACAGCGCGGGCAAGGTGGTTTCGTTCGGCGATGAGCCGGCGCCCGCCCCCGCCCCCGTCCCCACGGAGAAGGTCTTCCACCACGCGACGGCGAACTTCCACTTCGAGGGCGACACCCTGTCCTGGGTGAACTACCTCAAGGGCCCCATCCTCCCGTTCAACACCCGGGTGGAGGTGCTGGACAAGAGCGACTCGAAGGTGAGCTTCAAGGTCGTGGAGACGGGCAAGGAGTTCGTGTTCGAGAATGACTCGCGCTCTGGCGCGGACACCTGGGCGCTGTTCCAGGCCGCGTTCGCCCCCGAGGACCAGGCCCCCAAGCTCGCGACGCTGTCGGCGGAGGACCGCAAGAAGGTCTCCGCGTCGGAGGTGGTGACCGGAATGTCCCGCACCGCCGTGCGCATGGCGTGGGGCCCTCCTCCGCCGCACGAGACGCCCTCGTTCGACTCCACCGTCTGGACCTACTGGAAGAGCAAGATCTCCAAGGTGAAGGTCACGTTCGACAAGGACGACAAGGTCGCCTCCATCGAATAGCGGCGCGCCTCATCAGCGGCTGTCCTGGGGCCGCCTCAGCTCCAGGACAGCCGAAGGTCGCCGTCGGTCAGCGCTTCGCCAGGAGCGAACGCGGGTCGAAGGTGACGCGAATGCGGGTGATGCGCCCGTTCTCGACGTGGCTCCAGTTCGCGACCGGAATCGGAGCTCCGTCGGAGGGATGAATCTCGAACCAGGTCATCACCTCGGCACCGTCCACGAAGCGGTGCAGCACCGTCACCTGGGGCGACACCTTCCACATGCCGTTGACCAACCCCTTCACGCACGCGTCGGCCCCGTCCGCCGTCCCCAGCGCACCGACGAAGCTCACGTCGGGCGCGAGCGTGCCGCGCAACTTCGCCTCGTCCTTCTCGCTCCACGCGTCGAAGTACGCCTTCACCACTTCCGCTGGACTTCCCATGTCGACCTCCGAAAGAGCCTCCACCCTCTCCCAGGGCGCTGACACCGGTGTGTCAGGATTGAGCGAACTGCTTTCCGGTCAACGCAAGGCGAAGCGCCGCCTGTAGGCGTCGGGCGTCAGCCCCGTGCGAGCCTTGAAGCGGCGGCGGAACGACGTGGTGTCCGCGTAGCCCACGGCCTGGGAGATGTCCTCCACGGTGCGAGGGGTCGTCTCCAGGAGGCGCCGGGCGGCCTCGACGCGCAGGCGCTGGACGTAATCCAGCGGCGTGTCACCCGTGGCCTTGCGGAAGCGGCGCAGCAGCGTGCGCTCTCCCAGGCTCGCGGCCACGGCGGCGCCCGACAGGCTCACCGGGCCGGAGAGGTGGGCCTCCAGCCACTCCTGGGCGCGCAGCACGGCATCGTCCCCGTGGCCCCGAGGCGCGGCATGCACCGCATAGGGCGCCTGGAACCGACGGCCGGGCTCCACCAGGAGCATCTTCGCGCACAGCGCCGCCAGCTCCGGTGAGGCGTGCTTCGCCACCAGATGCAGGCAGAGGTCCAGATACGCCGTCACGCCGCCCGCGGTGAGCACGTCGCCGTGGTCCACCAGGAGCAGCTCCGGCTTGAGCGCCACGCGCGGATAGCGCGCCTCGAAGTCCTGGGCGAGGCCCCAGTGGGTGGTGGCCTCCCGCCCATCCAGGAGGCCCGTCTTCGCGAGCAGGAAGGCACCGGCGCATACCGCCGCCAGCTGCGCGCCCTTCGCGTGCTGCCCCAGAAGCCAGTCCGCCGTGGACCGCTCGGCCACGCTGCCCTCCAGGTTGCCGATGACGGCGGGGACGAAGACGACGTCGAAGCAGTCGGTGGGGGCCGGCACCCGCGCGGCGGCCAGCTCCAGGCCGTGGAAGCTCCGAACGGGGCCAGCGCGAGCGGACACCAGCTCGGCAGTGAAGGGCTCGCTCCGGCCCTGCTCGCGGCTCAGGAGGTTGGCCATGGCGAACACATCCAGCGGTCCTGTCACGCTGGAGGCCACGCAGCCCTCCAGGGCCAACACCGCGATGTGGAGTGACGAGGACCTGGCGGCCATGAGCGCTTGTCGGTTTCCGCCCGGACTTTGTCAATCCGAGCACTCCTGCCGGGGGCGGCGCCTGGATATTCAGCCGGACAACAGACGAGAACCCGCTGGAGGAGAACACCCATGGACACGCCCCTGGAAAACACTGCCCTGCTGCTCATCGACATCCAGAATGACTACTTCCCCGGAGGTCGGTTCGAGCTGGACGGCGCCGACGTGGCGGCCGGCAAGGCACGGGCGGCGCTCGACTTCTTCCGTGAGCGGGGCCTGCCGGTCATCCACATCCGTCACGAGTCGCCGCAGCCCGGGGCCACGTTCTTCCTGCCGGGGACTCCGGGGGCGGAGATCCATTCCCGCGTCGAGCCCCGGCCCGGCGAAGCGGTGGTGCTCAAGCACTTCCCCAACAGCTTCCGGGAGACGGACCTCCAGGAGCGCCTCCGGGCCCTGGGCGTGAAGCACCTGGTCGTCACCGGGATGATGACGCTCATGTGCGTGGACGCCACGTCGCGCGCGGCGGCGGACCAGGGCTACGCGGTCACCATCCTCCACGATGCCTGCGCGGCCCGGAGCCTGGAGTTCAACGGCCAGCACGTCTCCGCGCCGCAGGTCCACGCCGCGTTCCTCGCGGCGCTCGGCATGGGCTACGGCAAGCTCGTACCGACGGCCGAGTTCCTCGCCCAGTCCGGACGCTAGCGCCAATGCCGGTCAGTGAGGGCGGGGGCGTTTCACCCACTTCTTGTCGTAGTTGCTCATCTTTACGACTCGTGGGTAGCGCCTCTCGCTTCTTCGTTCCGGGAGTAGCAGCAGTCCCAGTGCCTGCGCAGGTCGAGCAGGTGCTCCGGAATCCGTCCGGGAGCCAGCGGCGGAGTCGACCAGACCAGCCATGCGTTGCGGATGAGCGACAGCGCATTGACGAAGCTGATGCGCGTCGGCTCCACGCCGGCCTCATCCGCGGCTCACTCCATCTCAACACGCACCAGCTTGGTAGGCCCATGCAAGGGCCACCTAACTGATCGGCATTGCGCCTGGCGCGGAGGCCGCATCGGTGTCGGGCGTGGCGGAGCGGCTTGCCGGTACGTCTCCACGAGCCGCGCTTCGCGATGTGGCGGAGATGCGCACCGGTTCATCCTCGCGAGCCGCGCTGCGCGATGTGGCCGAGAGCTTGCCCGTTCACCCTCGCGAGCCGCGCTTCGCGGCGTAGCGTGCCCTCCTGGCATGGCGCTCAGGGGTGGGCGCCTGGTGCGCTCGTGATAGCGTCCCCGCATGAAAAGGGTTGAGTGCACGGAGGTGTTCCCCCGGTCCGCGCCCGCGTCACCGCGCGCGGCGCCCACCATCGTCGCGAAGGACACGCTCCCCTTCGTCGAGTTCCTCGCCTTCGAGCCGCGAGGCTCGCTCCTGGTCGTCGAGTCCCCCGACCTCGCCCGTGAGCTTGGGCGGCTGCGGCGACGGAGCGGACCCCGCTTCGACCTCGAGGCCGAGCTCCCAGGCCTCATCGGCCCGGGGGCGCTCTCGCCGGACGGACGCTGGCTCCTCGCGGGAGGCGCGCGCATCGGCGGGCAGCATGCCTGCTGCCAGTTGATCGACCTGCACTCCTTCCAGGTCGTCCACACGCTGCCCGTCATGCGGCCCTTCGTATGGGTCGACGACGCGCACTTCATCGCCCAGTCCCCGAACTGGAAGCTCGCGTTCCCGGACGGGAACCCGGTGAGGTCCGAGACGCGCAGGGTGGACCCGGCCCTCGCCGCCGCGCATCCCGCGCTCGTGACGCCGGAGCCGTCCCTGGTGAGGATCTCCCTGGCCACGCTCACCTGCGAACCCCTGCTGCCCGCCTTGTTGTTCGACGAGGAGGTGAAGGCGGTCCTGTCCCCGGACCGAGACATCCTCTACTCCACCACCCATTACTCCCGCATCAGCGCGATCCGACTCACCGACGCCCGGCTGCTGTGGCAGCGCCCGCCGTCTCGGAATGTCATCGACGGCACCGTCACGGACCTGGCGCTCGACCCCGCGTTGCACCGCCTGGTGACCGTTGGTGGCGGGATGAGCCATGACATGCTCGTGCTCGACGCAACGAGCGGCGAGGAACTCGCGCGCCACTCCTTGTCGATGCTCGCGCGCGGCCTGACGACGGGCCCGTCCACGCGAGGGGCCGCCCTCGGCTTCCGCGCGGATGGACTGGGAGTCATCGTCACCAACAACGGCCTCGTCATCGAACTCGGCAAGGAGGGGCGCTGGAGCGCGTACAAGGCCGGAAGCCGCGCGTTCCGCGCCCTCGCGTTCTCCCGCGATGGGGCCTCCCTGGCCCTTGGTGGAGGGGAGAAGAACCTGCGCGCCGTCCCGCTCCCTCCAATCGAGGCGCGCCCCTGAGCGCGGCGGCGCACCGGGTCCACCGCCGATTCGTTTCTGTGTTGTAAATGACATCCGGGTAAAGGATGGGGCGGTGGAGCCGAGCCAGGAAGCCCCCGTGCCTTCGGAAGTCACCGCGAACCGTATCGTCCCCCACGTCGTTCCCTCGCAAGAAGTGGGTGGAACGCCCCGCCCTCACTGACCGGCATTGGCGCTAGAGAGGCACCTCGGGACGAGAGCACGGCCGGGCAAGACAGGGGACTGACGGCTTCGCGTAGGATGGCGCTGTGAACGAGCCAGAACCGTCTGACCTCGCGACGATGCAGGTGGCGACCCTGCGCGGACTCGCCGAGCAGGCGTTGCTCGCTCAGCAAGGTGAGGCCACGCTCGACGTCGAGGCGCTGAGCGCGAGGCTGCGAGAAGTCGTTGAGCGGGGCGGGCCTCCCGCCCTGGGCGAGGTCCTGTTGGGCCTGCTTCAATCCAGGGCGCTGACGCATGTGCGCGACCGCCGTGGACAGTCGTGTCGGAAGCTCGCGGTGGAGGCGCTGCGCTCACTCGATGTCCCAGAGGCACGCGAGGTACCCGAAGAGGACCTGGCCTTCGCGAACGCCCGGCCTCCACGTCTCCCCCGCTGGCTGGTCCCCATCGCGGCCACGCTCACCGCGCTCGGCGGTACCGCCGCCCTGCTGCTGGGGCTCATCCTTCCCGTCGTGGTGGATTTCCTCGCCAATCGCTACGAGTTCCCGCCCGTCTCCAATCTGATGGAGGGGCTGCTCGGAGGCGTGACCTTCTGGCGTGCCGTCAAGCTGGTCATCAACGCGGAGAGCCAACCCGAGGACCTCCGCGCATTGATGCTGCTCGCGGCGGCGAGCGTCGTCCTCTTCCTGCTGAACCTCCCCTACTTCCTCAACGGAGGTCCCAATGCCCTCACCGCGCCGCTGTTCGTCGGGGTTCCCTCGGCACTGACGGCGTTGCTCCTCGGGGCCATGGGCGTTCGGCCCGCCTGGCGTTCGTGAGCCTCACCCACCTTGGAGAAGACCGAGCTGGCGGAGCGGTGGGAGATGCGTTGATAGCGGGCATAGGCCTCCACGAGCGCGGTGCGCATGGCCGTGGGCTCCGTGGACCCATGCCGCGCCACGGTGGTGGCCAGCGCCTCCAGGAGATAGGCCTCCGGTGCCATCAGCGTTCGCGTGAGCGCGACAGGCTTCGCGCCCAGCGTCTTCAGCACCGGGCCAAAGAACTGCTCACTCATGCAGGCCAGGACGACGACGGGCCTTGGCGTGGCACCTGGCGGCGTCTCCACCTGAGGCGGCGCGCGGTCCATCAGCCGGTCATGTCCGGCCCACACCAGCAGGTCGGCCCGGCTCGCGCCCGCCGCCGCACGAAGGAAGTCCTCCAGCGCGGTGTCAATCCGGTCGCCCGCATAGGCCTGGAGCCTCAGCCGCACGGGCCGCTCTCCCTTGCCAGCGGTCCGCTCCAGGACGAGCACGCGCAACACCGCGGACTCCGCCGGCCCCGCCTCGCGGCTCACCACCTTGAATCCCGGGGCCCGTGAGAGGAACCGCTCCGCGCCATACATCGCGCCCCAGTAGAGGTTCGTCTCCAGGGCACGAGGCGCACCCGCCGGTGCACGGCCACACTGAATCAAGGCGTTGTCACACAGCGGGACGAAGACCTCGACCTCCACCGCCGCCACGGGAGGCACGGCGAGCAGGCTCAACAACACGAGGGTCAGCAAGAAGGACCTCCAGGGGTGACTCGAAGAGACACCCCCGGCCCATCCAGCCGTTCCATCGAGCGTGAAGTTCGCCCCCGCGCCTACCCGTCCGTTACTGCCACTTGTAGACGAGGCCCTGCGCGTTGAGGCCCCACACGGAGCCATCGCCCGCGGCGGAGATGTTGCGCAGCGCGCCGGGCACCTTCTGCCAGGCCGTCCCACTCCACTGGTAGACCTGGTCCGAGCCGTCCAGCGCCCAGATGTTCTTCACGTTGCCCACGGACACGAACGTCATTCCGGCGGGGATGTTCCAGGTCCACTTCGTGCCGTCCCAGCGGAGCACGCGGTTGGAGTCCGCGGGATTCGTCGCCCACAGCTCGCCATCCGCGCCCACGGAAAGCTGGCTGACGCAGCAGCCCTTCTTCTCCCACGCGGAGCCGGTCCACCGGAACAACGAGCCCCCGTTGTCCAGCCCCCAGGCCGTGGTCGCGTTGATGGCGGTGACCTGCTTCATGCCCGTGGGCATGTTCCAGGTCCACTTGTTGCCCGTCGCATCCCACTTCAACACGCGCAGCGAGTCCGGGGGATTGGTGGCCCACAGCGTCCCATCCGAGGCCGTGGAGATGTTCGTCACCGTGCCGCCCATCTTCTGCCAGGTCGCGCCCGTCCACTTCCAGTTGAAGCCCGCGGTATCAAGGCCCCAGACGGCGTTCGCGCTCCCCACGGAGATCTGCTTGAGCGTCGCGCCCTGGGGACCCGGCTGCAGCACCCACTGCGGCGTCGGAGACGCCAGCAAATCACTCCACTTCATGGTGATTTTCGCATCCGACTGACCCGCGAACGTCACCGTCTTGTCCGTGGTGCTCACGGTGATGCCGTACACGTAACGCGCACCCGGCTTCTCCCACTGCGCGACGACCTTGCCCGCGGCGTCGTACGCGACGATGCCCATGCCGACGCGGTTGTCCGTGTAGCTGAAGGCCCAGATGGTGTAGCCCTTCCACTTGATGACCGGACAGGTGGCGGCGGCCGCTCCGGTGCCTGGCCCCTGCGTACACGTGACCTTCATCCCGGAGGGAATCGCGGGCGTCGGCGCGGGAGGAACCAGGACGACCACGGGAGGCGGAACCAGCTCGTCCCAGGTCATGGTGATCTTCGCGTCCGTCTGCCCGGCGAACGTCACCGTCTTGTTCGTGGGGTTCACCGTGATGCCATACACATAACGCGCGCCCGGCTTCTCCCACTTCGCCGCGAGCGCGCCCGTGGCGTCGTACGCCGCGATGGTCATCCCGATGCGGTTGTCGCCGTAGCTGAGTGCCCAGTACGTGTAGCCGTCGTACTTGAGGACGGGACACGTGGCGGCCGCGGCCCCCGTGCCGGGTCCCTGCGTACAGGTCACCTTGGTGCCGGCGGGAAGCGCGGGAGGGGGGCTCGGCGGGACCTGGGCGATGGCGGGGAGCGGCTGCGCGACCGCCTGGGAGCTGGCCGTGACAGACATCAAGCCCAGACACAGGGCCGCGAGGTTCGCGAACTTCAATGAGGGGTTCATGGGGGCGTGTCGCTTTCGGGGGGTCGAAGTGACTGCGAACAGCCCGAGAGCAACAAGCAGGCCAGTCAGGCTCCATCCATTCCAGAGGGGCGAGGCCCACCCGATGCACGGGGTCGGGTGTGTCAAAAGTCGCTCCTCGCGCTTCTTGACGTGTCCGTTGACGTGTCAGCGCGGTGGGCCGTCTCGACAGCCCCTGGGTTGACCACATCTGCTTCTCCACGCCCACTCCCCCATGGCCTCACGGGTCATCGTCGGCGATGGTCCAGGGATGGGGCGAGCGGGACTTCGCTCCACGGTGAATCTGGAGAGCGCACCATGTCGCGTATCGTCGAGCTGTGGGATGCGTGGAGCGCGCGCCAGACACACGCGGGCCTTGGCGCGCTCTTCGGCGGGGAGTCACTCTCGCGAGAGCAACTGGAGCGCTACGAGGCCGCGTTCTGGCGGCGCGGGTTCGAGCTGCGGGGCGACCTGCGCGAGCTGCTCGAAGCACGGGGCCTTGTGTGGGTCTCTCCCATCGAACTCGACGACGGTGGCGAAGCTCCAGGACTGCGCCTGCTCAGCGAGCCGAGGCTGCTCGACGAACACGACCGCCACCTGGAGCTGGCCGAGCTCAACGGCGTGCCCGGTGCCGAGCAGTGGATGTTGTTCACGACGGAGCGAGACCTCGAGCCCGCCTGGGCGCTCGATGCCCGCTTCGGAGGGATGAGTGGCCCGAGCGTCGGCCAGTACCATCAAGACCTCGTCTGCACCCAGCCCGTGGGCCCCACCGAACCGCTGCCGCTCGCATCTCCCGACGTTCACTCCTGGCTCGCAGCGAGGCTCCAGGACATCGAGGCCCGGTGGCGGAGTCTGCCGCGCGAGGGGCTCGAACAACGCATGCCCCCTCCCTCAGGCGCGGAGTCCTTCGAGGCACAGCAGGCAGCGGCCCTCACGGCGGCCGAGGCGCGCGTCGCCAGAGGCGGGCTCCGCTGGGAGAAACTCGACGTTGACTGGCGCCGCGTCGCGAGCGGCACGCGCGACACCGCGCTGCTCCAGCGGGTCCTCGAAGGCGTGCGGCAGGACCGCCGTCAAGGACGCCCTGGCATTCCCTTCGACCTGATGGCGCGAGGCGTGGCCTGGCCCTGGGACTACCCAGGTCCGGGGCAGCTCGCGGCACGACTCGATGAACCGGAGCGAAGAAATTTCATGGGCTGGGCCCTCGAACGCGCCGGTGCTCGCTCGCTCGGCGGCGAGGGGCTCCGCTCCGCGCTCGACGCGTTGCACTCGGGAAGCCTTGGCTCCAGAGACCTGCTGCGACAACTCTCGCTCGAAGGGTGGACGGAGCGCGCCATCGACCTCACGACCGCCGAGGGACGCGGTCGGCTCCTCGCGCGTGCCGCGGCGCTCGCGATGTCGGACCCGACCGAGAGCAACGTGGAGCGCGTACTGACCTTGTGCGCCTGCGTTGGTGTGGGGACGCATGGGGCGTGGAACCTGCTCGATGCATGGGACCACCTCGACGCGGTGCTGAACGGACGGACCCTGCCGGGCGTCGAGGCACGGCTCACGCCAGCAGTCCCTGATTCAGCGCTCGTCACCGAGCTGCGCGCCTGGTTGCTCGCGCACCCCGGGCCCCAGCGCAAGCTCGCGGAGGAGCTGGGCACGGACTGGGCACCCCGGCTGAGCGCGGCGACACCCGCCGACCGCGAACCCCTCACCCGCCTCCTCAAGAGCGCTCTCAAGTCCCCGAAGCTCACGGGCGAACTGGCGGCCCTGCTCGCGCGCCTGAACTGAAGCGAGGACAGGGCCTACCCGGAGCGCTACAAGGACCGCCATGCAAGAGCCCCGGCCCCCACGGACCCTCCACCGAGGCGACCTCTACTGGATGGAGTCCGATGAAGCGCGAGGGTCGATTCCCCCCATCCTGCATCCCCACCTGGTGATTCAGGAGGACGTCTTCAACCACTCGCGCATCCACACCGTGGTCGTCTGCGCGGTGACGTCGAACCTGAAGCGCGCGAACGAACCGGGCAACGTGCTGCTCGACGTGGGTGAAGGCAACCTGCCGAAGCACAGTGTGCTGGTCGTGTCGCAAGTCTCCTCCGTGGAGAAGACGCGACTGGGCGAGTACATCGGCACGCTCTCCGCGCAGCGGGTGGAGCAGGTGCTCGCGGGCCTGCGATTCCAGCAGGCCGCGTTCTTCAACGGCCGATGACTCGCCACACGGACGACAACCGAGCTCAGGGGCGCTTGCCACCAGCGGGCGCTCGGCGGTCCGCTTGCAACCAGCGGCTCACTTCGTCCAGGTACTCACGCGGGAGCGCATGACCACTGTCGAAGGTCTTGTGCACCTTGCGACGAGACGGGGCCGCGTCGAACAGCGCACGGCTTTCCGCGACAGGGGCGAAGTCATCCTGGTTCGCCGTCAGCAGCAGCCAGTCCTGGTGAATCCGTGACATGTGTCGCGAGGGAGCAATCTCCTCCATCGTCGGCTCGATGTGGGGCGGCACCATCGTGACGAGGTGGGTGACACGAGGCTCACGCGCCGCGAGCACGAGCCCCACCTGGGCGCCCATGCTGTACCCGGCGACGAGCACCCTGGGCGGCTTGCCCTTCGCCAGCACGGCGGTGAGCAGCGCGTGGGCGTCCTTGATGGTGTCGGCAATCATCGCGATATACGGGCCGGGCTCGCCACGGTGAGCCTGCTTGGCGAGCGCCCCAGGCTTCGCCTCGGGGGTGGCCCGCTCCCCGTGTCGTCGCGCATCCAGGAGATAGACGCGGTAGCCGGCCCGCAGCAGCGCGTCCTTCAACACACCGCCATGCGTGGGGGCCGCGTCCGACAGCCAGTCCTCCTTCTTCCGGGTGAGGCCGTGCAGGAGGATGGCCACCGGGGGGTTCGCCGCGCCGCCCTCGGGCTCCAGCACCTGGGTGGGGATGCGTTCTCCGTCCGCGCCCCGCACGTCCAGCGGGGCCCCCGGTTCGGCGGCGTGGGCCAGGGAGGCGGACAGCAGCAGCAGGCACAGCGAGAGCAGGCGAGTCATGTCGGGATTCCTCGAAGTGAGAGGCCCCGCCACCTTGCCAACGCCCACGTCAGCCACGCGTCAACGCCGGGTTGACCTCCGGTTGACGCGGCGACTGATAACCTGGGGCCCTCTCCTTCCAAGGTCCCCTGCCCTCCCGGGCATCCCCATGCGAGTGCTCATCGTCGAAGACAACCGCGACCTCCAGGCGAACATCGCCCGGTTCCTGGGAGCGGACTTCCAGTTGGACTTCGCCACCACGGGGCCTCAGGGACTCACGCTCGCGCTGGGCCATGAATACGACGTCATCGTCCTGGACCTGATGTTGCCGGGTTTGAACGGCATCGAGCTGTGTCAGCGCTACCGGGAGCTCGCGCCCCGGCTGGTCCCCATCCTGATGCTGACCGCGCGGGACACGCTCGAAGACAAGGAGGAGGGCTTTCGCGCGGGCGCGGATGACTACCTCGTGAAGCCGTTCTCCCTGCGCGAGCTGCGCCTGCGCCTGGAGGCCCTGGCGCGGCGCCCCGTGCCTCCGAGTGGACGACGGCTGACGGTGGGACAGCTCACCCTGGAGCCGGACACCGGCTACACGCGGCTGGGCGAGCGCACCGTGCGCCTCAACAGGACGGAGGCACTCATCCTGAAGCTGCTCATGGAGGCCGCGCCCAAGCCTGTCTCCACGGAGAAGCTGGCCCACCAGCTCTGGGGCGACGAGGCCCCGGAATCCAGTGCCCTGCGCACCCATGTCTATGCCCTGCGAGGCGCGCTCGCGGAGCTGGGGATGAGCCCCTCCATCACCACCCGACGCAATGAGGGCTACAGCCTGGATGCGCCCCAAGACTAGGTCGGTCCGAGGCCTCCTGCTGGGCGCCATGACGCTGTCCGCGGTGCTCGCACTCGTGCTGATGGGAGCGTTCTTCACCGTCTTCAGCTACGACCTGGAGGACGCCATCTTCGGCCGGCTGGTGGCCACCGAGGCAGACCGGCGCCCGGGTGAAGCCAGCGTCGTCCCGTCCGGCATGACGACCTATGTCGGCCACGCCAGCCTTCCACCGTGGATCCAGGAGTCGGTGCCCAAGGACGCTCCACTCAGCGAGCGCGAGGTGTTCACCCGGGACCATGGCCACTTCCATGTCGCGGTGCGCCCGGACGAGGCCCAGGGACCCACGCGCTACGTGGTCTTCAACACGACGCAGCTGACGAGCACCACGCGCCATCTCCAACGGACAGCCAACCTGCTGGTGACCAGCGCCCTGCTGGCCCTGCTGGGCGCCGCGCTGCTCTCCCGCATCGTCGCGAGACGACTCAGTCGTCCCCTGGAGCAGCTCGTGTCGCGGGTGCAAGCGGATGCGACCCCGCGCCCGGAAGAAGACGGCGGCATCGCCGAGGTGCGCGCGCTCGCGGCGGCCCTGCGCGCCCGAGACACCCGCATCCAGGAGTTGCTGGAGCGCGAGCGGGCCTTCAACCGCGATGCGAGCCACGAGCTGCGCACGCCGCTGGCCGTGGCCCAGGGCGCGGTGGAGATTCTGGAGCAGGACCCACCGTCGGACGTGGAGACCTTCGAGCGGCTGCGTCAGGCGGTCCACCACATGGGCCTGCTGACCGAGGGCATCCTCTGGCTGGCCCGCGCGGGCCGCACCGACGAGGACTGCGAGCTGGTGCGCATCTCCCGCGAGATGGCCGCACTGTACGGCGGCCCCCGCCAGCGCGGCGACGTGGAGCTCGTCATCGAGGCGGAGGGCGAGGTCTTCGTGTCGCTGCCAGGGTCCGTGGCGCGGGTGATGCTGGGCAACCTCATCAAGAACGCGCTCGCCTACACGAGTCAGGGACGCATCGTCATCCACATCTCCCCCGACAGCTGGAGCATCCGCGACACGGGTGTGGGCTTCGGCCGGGTCGAACCCCAACACACGGGCTTCGGCATCGGACTGTCGCTCGTGGAGCGGCTGGCGCGCCGGTTCACCTGGGACATGGCCATCAGTCCCCTGGAGCCGCACGGGACGCAGGTGCGACTCACATGGCCCCGCGAGACCTGACGGCCGCGCGCGTCAGGCGTCAGTCGTCGCGGACATTCCGGACGTCCGGCTTCTTGCAGCCCGGCGTCATGCACAGCCCGCCGATGACGGTGCCGCCACCGAAGCCGGGCTGGAGGTCCAGTTGGCTCGCATGGATGCGAATCCGGACGAAGGGATGGCCACAGCCAAGGTCCTGGTCCAGGTCGGCGTCATGCGACTCCAGCACCAGCGGCAGCCCTCGAAGCTGGAGCGCGAGCGGCTTGCCCCCCACCTGACGGGACACGAAGCGCTCGTGGCGCCATTTGACGAAGCCCTCCGGCAGCGGCCGCTTGACCTCATGCGCGTTCTTGAACTCGAGGAAGACACGCGCACGGGCCCTCGTCGAACGGGCCGGCTTCACGGCGCGGGCGAACAGCGTGGCCCTGTCACACGGCTCGCATTCATAGAGCCGGAGGGTGCGCGCCTCCGTGTCGGTGTCGAGCGAGGGGATGTGGAACACCCGCGTCGGCTTCACGCGCCGATTGCACTCGGGACAGGCCGCCCGGGCCTTGAGGTCCTCGTCGGAGAGTCGCGCCGGCTGAACGTCCCAGCACCGCGCGCCCGTGAGCCCGAAGGGCGCGGGCAGGCGCCGAGCCTCCTCCGCGCGCTGGAGGATGACCTTCGGCAGGGCCTTCGAGCGCTTCAGCGCCTCGAACTCCCGAACGAGCCAGTCGCCATCCACATCCTCCACCTCGGGTCGGCGGCCATCCACCAGCCACTCGACCACGCCACGGGCCAGGTTCTGGAACGCATCTGGCACACGGTCCTCGGCGTCGGGGTCTCCCGCCTGCTTGAGCGCCGCCGCGAGCGCATGGGTGTTCGACTTTGCCTTCGTGCCCCGACGCTTCAAGTAGTCCCCGAAACCAACGCCCGAACGAATCGCGCGCTCATCCAGGTACTGCTCGCCGCGCTTCAGCTCCTTCGCGGTGAGCAGGTCCGGAGCGACGTGCTGGAGGGACGGCAGATACTCGTCGGGCAGCTCCACCCGGTCGCCACCGAAGCGCCGGATGAAGTCCAGGGCATGGGCGATGGCTTCTTGCTGGAAGGAGGCGGGCAGCGAGCTTCCACTGACTTCTCCCGCCGCCATCCAGCCCGGCTCATCGCGGACGACGGCCTTGACCTCCTCGAACAGGTCCCCCTGCTCCCTGGCCAGTCGCTCCAGGACCTTGCGTGCCGAAGGGCGAAGCTGGCGCACCAGGCCCACGCACCACTGCGAGAAGCTCCACTCGCCCGACATCCCCGGGAGGGCGTAGCGCTTCGGCCAGGTCTCGAGCTCGGACAGCAGCTCGACACGGCGCTTCATCTCGCGGCGGCTCAGCAGCTTGACGCCCGCCAAGGGGAGCAGCTCCTCGTGCGTCACCGCCTCGAACGCGTTGCGCGGTCGGAACACGTTCGCCAGGAAGACGTCCCCTTCGGGCAGCGGAATCCTCAGCTCCATCAGCCGGTCGCGCATGGGCCGCAAGCGCTCCAGGTCCTCGGGCCGAGACTCGATGCCGATGGGCGCGGTGAAGTCACGCTCGCAACTCGCGCAGGCCACGGCCTCTGGTGCGACGGGCACACCACACGCGCAGCGCAGGGCGTCTGTCCGGGGAGGAACGTACCGCAGCGCCGCTTCCCGGCGGTGCTTCCGCAAGGTGACGAAGTCGGTCTTCACACGCGGGTCGGAGTGACGCACGGACAGCGCGCGCTTCGTGCCTTCCCAGAGGAAGCACCGCACGTCACCGTCGAGCGCGAAGACCGCCAGCTCGCCACGTCCCCCCTTCCGCACGGCCAGGTCGAGGAGCGCCTCCAGGAACACGCGCTCCGCCGAAGCCTCCGCGTCGGCCACGGCATAGCAGAGCTCGATGGGGCTGGAGAGCCATCCCAGGTCGACCAGCGGACGCTGACGCAGCGCTTCGAGGCGCTGGGCGACGGAGCGCTTCTGACCCTCCAGCCGGCTTCGCAGCCAGGCCGCTTCCTTCCTCGGCGCGTTCTTGAATTCGATGCGGACCGCCAGCCCTGTCAGTCCCTTGATGTTCACGCTCACGCTCCCCGAAGTGAAACGCAGCCGCACGGATTACCCGATGGCAACTGTCACCGTCCATCCAAAGCCACTCACGTGCCGCCATCGCGGCGAGGGAGTGAAGGCCCGGGAGGTGCCGTGCGCGTCGCACGAGGCTTCGGCATGGGCGCATGCTGACGACAGCGGCCAGGCCGAGGACCCTGCTCCATCCGCGTCACCACCAGACCCGAGTAGGTGTCCGCGTGCTCCTTCAAGTAGGTCACCAGGTCCACCTCCACCACCTCGCCAGCGAAGTGGTCACCGACAATCCACTTCCCGTTCCCGCTGTAGAGCCCGGTATGCCAGACCCAGACAGGGCGGCCCGACAGCTCGCCCACGGCACCCTCCGCGGGATTGGCGTCGAACCCCACCAGCCACAGCACGTCACCGGGCAGGAGCCGGGACACCTCGAGCGAAGAGGACGCCACGGGGGACAGGCCCGACACCGAGGCCCCCAGCTCCTCGGCGGGCACCGACACGGTGGGCAGCACGGAGAAGGACTTCCAGCCACAGCGCCCCACCCGCTCGGCGGCGTAGAACAACACGCCCTGGCAATCGAGCCCCGCGCCGCCTTCCCGCAGGCGCCCACCCAACACATAGGGCACGCCCAACACCTCTCGCGCGGCGAGCACGAAGCGCTCCGCGAGCCGCGCCCGCTCCTCGCGGGGAGTCTCCACCTGGGCATGCGAGCGGAGACTCAACCCCAATCCCATGGCAAGAGCCCACCGAGAAATGAATCCTCTCAGGCTCGCGCCGAATCCCTTGCACTCGAAGGCCATGTCCGGAGCGTGGCACGTCGCGCGGCGGCGCCGCAAAGCGACACACGCGCGGCACATCCCCGACGCCACGGAAACGCGGGCGGCTTTGACACCGGCTGCCGCTCACGCGTTCCCAGCAATGCTGCTAGAGAAACTTGTCCCAGCCGGTCTTGAACCAGTTCTTCACGGCGTCGGCCCTGTCGCCCCAGCTGTTCCCATGGGGCCCAGCGATGTCGATCATCCCGTTGACGCCTCGGGCCTTCAGGTCCTCGGCGGCCTTCACGGGGTCCTTCGAATCGCCCCACACCGAGATGGTGCCGGCGGCGGGGCTCCCAGCGGGCAGGAAGGTCTTGATGGCCTCGTCGGTCAGCTTGTCGTGACGCACCACGAAGGTGGCGGGCCCGCCCAGCTCTTTCGCCAGGTCGACCATCTTCTGTGCATCCGTCCCCTTCACGTCTCCCCCGGTGGGCGGGTTGATGGCCAGGATGGCATTGGGGAAGCGCTCACGAATCTTCGGCCCCCACTCCTGCATGTCCTCGAAGCCCAGGTTGAGCATCAACCGGTCCTCGGAAATGCCCACCTTCTCCAGCTCGTCGAGGACGGCCGGCATCTGGTCGGCCTCCTTGATGTCGAGCTTGAGTCCGCGCCCGGACTCCTTCCCCATCGTCAGCCACTCGTTGAGCGTGAGGTTGTCCCCATCCTCGTGGTTCTTGTCGTGGCGCATCTCCGGAGAGTCCTTGTTGATCTCCTTCCGGACGTCACCCTCGAACCAGTTCGCGCCGCTGTTCAGCGCGTCCTCGAACTGCTCCTTCGTGTTGGTGCGATGCGCGTTGCGCGCCTCGGAGAGCGGCTGGGTCCCAGACCAGGTGTTGTCCACTGGAGCGGGGGACTCGGCGGACTTCGCGCTGGCGGTGGTGGCCTGGAAGCTGTCCACCTGGGAGTGGCCCTTGGCGACAGTCGCCGGAGCGACGGCCTTCGCTTCGGGCGCCGGGGGCGGAGGAGACGGCTTGGGGAGCGGGACGACCCTGGGACCAATCCGACCGCCGTGCTCAAAAGGCATGGTGCATCCTCCGATTCTCAATTGTCGGGGAATGGCACGAAAAGGTGCTTGGGATGCGCCGCCCCCGCCGCTCACAGGTGAAGGACACCGCTCGCCGGCTGCGCGCGGGCCTTCACAGATGCGGCCGCGATTGCGCCCCGCCACGCCCCTAACCTTCTCCTCGCGCTGAGACGTCCACCCCATTCAGCGCCGGGAGAATCGACGTGTCCCACTTCCTTCCCACCCGCAGGGCCCTCCTCGCCGGCGCCGCGGCGACCACCACCGGACTGGCGCTCCGGCCCGAACTCGCATGGGCCGCCCCCGCGCCCAGGCGTGCGCCGGGCGAGGACCCCGTCCGCCTCTTCTCCAACGAGAACCGCTACGGCCCTTCTGAAGGCGCGAAGCGAGCCATCCGCGAGTCCCTCCACCTCAGCAGCCGCTACGCCACGACCGACAGCGTCAATGCCCTCAAGCGCCTCATCGCCGAGCAGGAGGGCCTGACGCCCGAGCACGTCCTGCTCACCGCGGGCTCCTTCGAGGCGCTGACGATCATCGCGGCGGAGTACGCCTCCGGTGGGGGCGGCGTCGTGTGCGCGGACCTGACCTTTCCCGTCCTCGCCAACTACGCCGAGCGCGTCGGAGGGAAGGTGCAGCGCGTTCCGCTCGACGCCACGCTGACGCATGACCTTGCGGCCATGGAGGCCCGCGTGGGCGCGGGCACGAAGCTCGTCTCGGTGTGCAATCCCAACAACCCCACGGGCACCATCGTCGACCCGGCCCGCTTGCGCGCCTTCTGCGAGGCGGTGTCTCCCCGCGCCACCGTGCTGGTGGACGAGGTGTATCTGAACTACCTGGAGCCCGCGCCGGGCCAGTCCATGGTGGACCAGGTGCGCGCGGGAAGCAGCGTCATCATCGCCCGCTCCTTCTCCAAGATTTATGGGCTGGCCGGCATGCGCGTGGGCTACGCCCTGGCCCAGCCCCAGGTCGTCCAGCGGCTGTCCGAGCTGCGGATGTCCCTCCCCAACTCCACGTCCATCATGGCCGCGACGGCGAGCCTCCAGGACAAGCCCTTCCTCGCGCGGATGCGCAAGCTCACCGCCGAGTCTCGCGAGGTCACCACCCGCGTCCTGGACGAACTGGGGATGAAGTACGTCGCGGGCCACGGCAACTTCCTCTGGATTCCGCTGACCCGGCAGCAACTGGACCTGCCCGTGCGCTTCGCCCCCCATGGCTTCCACCTGATGACGAACCCGAACGTCCCCATCGCCGCGGACGACTCCGCCTTGCGCCTGACGCTGGGCACGGTGGAGGAGATGCGCGCGTTCGGCACCCTCCTGCGCTCCTTGCTGAAGACCTGAGAGCAGCCAGACAGGCGCACGCATCCCCCGAGAGCCCGAGGCGCTCGCGCGTCGTCGGGCTGGATTCACTCTGATAGGTTCCCGCGCATGAAACACCGCCTGGCCCCCGCTCCAGCGTTCTGGACCCTGCAGCTCGGGGGCTGGGGGCTCTACGCCATCCTGCTCATCATCACCTTCTATCCGGCCATCAACGCGGATGGCGGCGCGCTGCACCTGGTGGTGGCCAAGGCACACCGCGCGCTGTACGGACTGGCGCTCACCAGCGTGATGAGGCTGGCCTACCGGCGCCTCTTTCCGGGCACCTTCCGGCGGCAGACGCTCTGGGCCATGGTCACCAGCGCGGCGTTCGGAGTCCTCTGGACGGTGCTGGGTGAGCTGTGGGCCATCTGGCTCTATCCCACGTACGACTGGCATCGACACCAGATGTCGCTTCCCCGGCTCTCGCTGGAATACGGCGTCACGCTGCTGGGCTGGAGCGGGCTCTACTTCGGAATCAAACACGCCCGAGCCTGGCAGGAGGAGCGCGAGCGCGCCCTGCGAGCGGACACCCTGGCGCAGGAGGCGCGGCTCGCGTCCCTGCGTCACCAGATGCACCCGCACTTCCTGTTCAACGCGCTCACCTCCGTGCGCGCCCTCATCGGGGAGGACCCCGCCCGTGCGCGGCGCATGGTGACGGAGATGGCGGACTTCCTGCGCTTCTCGCTCCAGAAGGGGGACTACCCGCATGTCCCGCTGGAGGAGGAGCTGTCCATGGTGCGCAGCTACCTGAGCATCGAGTCGGTGCGCTTCGAGGAGAAGCTGGACGCGAGCCTCTCCGTGGAGCCCGGCACCGAGCAGCTCACCGTGCCGGCGTTCCTCATCCAGCCGCTGGTGGACAACGCGGTGAAGCACGGCCTCGCGTCCGGCGTGCTGCCAGTGCGCGTACGTGTGCGGGTGACGCGGGTGCGGGACGTGCTGCGCATCCAGGTGGACAACACCGGCACGTGGGCGCCCGCGGCGCGCGAGCTGGGCCCCCAGGGCACGGGCACCGGTCTGCGCAACGTGCGCGAGCGACTGGCCCACCTCTACGCGGACCGCGCGAAGCTGGAGACGTCGGAGACGGAGGGATGGGTCCACATCGTCGTCGAGCTCCCCGCCATGGAATGGACCCCGATACTCGCGGAGGAATCGCATGACGCTGCCCCTGCGCGCGTTGCTCGTGGATGACGAGCGGCTCGCCCGAGTCGAGCTGCGCGAGATGCTGTCATCGTCTCCCCATGTGAAGGTCGTGGGCGAGGCGGACAGCGTGAAGTCCGCGCTGGAGCGAATCGAGGAGCTGCGGCCGGAGCTGCTCTTCCTGGACGTGCAGATGCCCGGAGAGGGTGGCTTCGAGCTGCTCGCCCGCCTGCCCGAGCGGCCATTCCAGGTGATTTTCGTCACGGCCCACGACACGCACGCGCTGCGGGCGTTCGAGGTCAACGCGCTGGACTACCTGCTCAAGCCCGTGCATCCGGACCGGCTGGCGCGGGCCGTGGAGCGACTGGTGGAACGGGAGCAGGGTAAACCGGCGCCCGCGCAGGGCCCCACCCGCCAGAAGCTCACCGAGGCGGACGTGTTGTTCCTGGAGAACGGCGCGAAGTCGCGCTTCGTGCGGGTGGAGCAGCTCGTCTGCCTTCGCGGCGCGGGCGACTACGTGGAGCTCGTCACGGCGGACGGCCAGTGCACGCTGTCGCCGCGCCCCTTGAAGGAGTGGGAGCTGCGCCTGCCGGAGCGGACCTTCGCGCGCATCCACCGCTCCGCGCTGGTCAACCTGACCTACGTCGAGCGCGTGGACCGGGGCTTGAGTGGCGGGGGTGACGTCTACCTGCGCGGGCTGGAAGCGCCTCTGCCGCTCAGCCGGAGCCATGCGTCGGCGCTGCGCGAGCGGTTCGGCTGACCGGCTGCGCCCGTGAGCGCGCGGCGACTACCTGCCGCGCTGCTCCTGCTCGCGACAGCGCTCCACGAAGTCCAGCACCTCGCGCGACACGGAGCCCTCCGGCAGCGCGAAGTAGCGCGAGACGATATCCACGGTGGCGATGTACTCCGGCAGGTTGTAGCCGTAGAAGACCAGACGCCCGAGCCGCGAACCCTCTCTGGCGCTCAGGTGCTCGCTCAGCGTGGAGCACGCCAGGTCCACCGACTCACGCAGCGAGAGCCCTCCGGTGCCAGCCCCCAGGGCGACCATGGCCACGGAGAGGTCCACTTCGTCCAACTGCTCCAGCGTCTCCCACAGCTTCACGCAGGCCGCGCGGATGCGCTGCGAGTCCGGGAACGAGCCCCCGTGAATGCCCTCGCGATAGTCCATCACCGCGACGTGGGCCACCCACTTCGCCGTGGGGTGCGCGCCCGCCTCCGTCACCAGCACCTCTCCCGGCGCCATGGGTCCACCGAAGCGCGCATTCAGCGCCGCGAGGATGTGCTCCTGGAAGCCTTCGCCGCATGCCCGGCGGATGGCGCCGGAGACACCCGAGCCGAGCTGGCCATTCGTGTTGGATGCATTGACGAGCACCCGCTCGCGTCCGCTCACCAGACTGCCTTGCACCACTTCGACAGACGACAGCCGTGAGCCCACGTCAGGGCTCTTCAACACCACGTTCGACAAGCGCATGCACGACCTTCCCAGGTCCACTCAAGACAAGCGGGACCCGCCAGAGCACCGGCCGGTCCCGCGAAAAAATTGTAAGGGATTCCGGTGGAGCGGACCTTGGGCCCGCTCTACATCCGGCTCACTCCACGGCGCGCTTCGCCTCGGGGTCGATGACGCGGTTGCCCTTCCACCAGTCATGCTCGCCGTAGCGCTGCTGGGCCCGGTCCACTCCGCCGTAGTTCCCGGTGACGATGTCCGCCAGGTTGGCCAGGGACTCGGAGCCCTCTTTGTAGTACTTGGAATGGTCGCCCATGTTGCTCTTGTCCCCGCGGTCCTTCGCCTCCGCGGTGAACCGGTTGGCGCCGAACTTGTTCTCGGACGGGTCCTGTCCCAGCGGGTCCCCGGGCAGGTTGCTGCCATTGAGCCAGGACACCACGTCCCGGCTGGCCGAGCCGGACCACACGTGGCCGTTGGCGAGCGCGCCGTCGTAGTCCTTCACCGACTTGGCGCTGCCCGCACCGGGGCTGCCGATGAGCACCAGGTCATCCGCCTGGAGGCCGTTCTTGTCGGCGGCGATGGAGGCGGTGGTGCTGCCATAGCTGTGGCCAATGACAGTCAGGTGTGGCTGGTTTCCGTCGCGCGCGGCGCGGATGCCGGCCACGTCGGCGGCCAGCAGCTTGGCGCCATTCTCCGCGGCGTTGTCGGACGCCACGTTCTGGAAGCCCGGCGCGTCGTAGCCCATCCAGGCCACCGTCGCGACCTCACCCTGCTGCGTGCCCGAGGCCTTGTGGAGCTTGAGCGCGTCGCTGGTGATGTTGTCCATGTAGCCGCGCACGTCCGAGTTCAGGCCCGGCACGCTCACCGACACATGCTTCGCGGTGTCCAGGTTGCCGGCGACGATGGCCGCACGGCCCTCGCCATTGACGAAGGTCGAGTCATAGACGAGCAGCTGCGCGGAGCCCGCCTCCTTCGCCACCCGGTCCAGCTGCGTCTGCACCGCCCGCGCGTTCTCCAGCTGGCGCTGTTGGTCCTTGGAGGGTGACTTCTCCGCGCTGAGCTGGGCGATTTCATTCTTCAGCTGCGTGCGGTTCGCGGTGTCACGCACGGAGGCCGGCAGGCCATCCATGGAGCCGAGCTTCTTGGGGTCCGAGCTGACCACCTGCGACTGCTCCGTGGGCGACAGCTGCTTCCACCAACCCGCGCGGGCCTTCGGGTCCGCGGGCGCGCTGTCCAGCGGCCCCTTGGCGGCGAGCGGCGCATTCTCCCCGGTGAGCTTCTCCGCCCCCGTCTTGCGAGGCCCCTCGAACGTGGAGGCCGTCTCCACCTTCTCCACGGGCTTCGCCTTGGGCTTGGCCGCCGTCTGCTGCTCGGCCGCGACGCGCGCGGCCTCCGCTCGGCGACGGGCGGACTCGGCTGCGCTGCTGTTCACAGAGGAGATACCGGCCATGACAGCGCCTCGTGTTGAAGGGGGGATACCTACATCTTCGCGAATCAGCCGAAAATGTTTCCTGACGCCTAGGAAAAACCGAGGGGCGTGATGTGACGCAGGACGTCACACCTTTCGGCTGCGACCCACGGCGCTCCGAGTCACGTTGGCGCAGGTATCGCGCGAACCCGGACGCCAGAAAGCAGAAGGCCCGGGGCCGCTGTTCGCGACCACCGGGCCTTCGTCAACGACTGGGGGCGGGATTACTTCGTGGGGTTGTCCACGCCGTTGTTGGTCCACACGTAGCGCTGAATCCAGTCACCACCGACGCCCAGGCCCGTCTCGCGCTGGCGGTCCTGGACGAGCGCGGGGGGCAGGCCCTTGTCCTGGAAGGACGCGGGCACGCGGGTGCCGGACTCGAGGTGCGAGTTGTTGACGACCTCGTACTGGAGGTTGGGCTTGCCGGTCTTCTCGTCGATGCCGGTGCACGTCACCTGCGTGCGGTAGGAGCCGATGAACCACTCCAGCGAGGTGTACTTCTCCTTGCTCTTCTCGTCGGTGCCCGGGCCCGTGAAGCGGTACAGGGCCTTGTCCTTCTGCGCGTCGGTGGCCTCGGCGGGAGGGAACACGTCGCCGGGCTTCGGGTTCGGGTACATCTTGAAGAACTCTTCGGTGACCTGCTGCTGGTGGGGGCGGCCCGCCAGGTCTTCGGTGTACGCGTTGTCGCGCACGGTGACGCGCTCGGTGCCGTTGTCCGTCTTGTCCCAGGTGCCCAGGTCCTTGGGCTTCTCCTCGAGCAGCCAGGTGCCCCACAGCTTGGGCCAGTCACCCTGCAGCTTCTGCCCCGTCACCGGGTCCGTCGTCCGGGTGATGCCCTCCAGGTCCACCTTGCCCAGCGTCTTCAGGCTCTGGGTGATGGAGGAGTCCTTGCCGACGAGCAGCTCCGACGTCTTGGCCAGGGCATCCATGCCGCCCTCGGCCGCCTTCACCAACTGGTCGGCGGCGCCGTCCGGCAGCACCTTCGTGACGCCGTGGTACGCGGTGCGCAGCCCCGTCTGGAACACGTCGCGGGCCAGGTCCTTCGGGTCGGTGATGGCCTTCTTGAACGCGTCCGTGACGGGGTTGTGCTTCACGTCCTCGAACACGTCCTTGGTCGTGTCGACGACGGCCTTCTTCACGTCGTTGGTCGTGTCGACGACCGCCTTCTTCACGTCCGTCGCCTTGTCGACGACCGTGTCCTTCACGTCGTTGACGGTGTTCGTCACCGTCTTCCGAACGTCGTTGAAGCTGGGGATCTTGAAACCCATGTGGGTGGGACCTCGGGGGGTGTGGGCGGCCAGACTTCGGCTGACTCTGGAGTTATCGGCCCTGGAACGTCGATTGTTTCTTGTAGGCTGAGAACCACGCCCCACCCTTGGATTGCCCCTGAATCCAGGGGGTTGCGAGGACCTTCATGCAGCCACACTCCGACTGGCGCCCCCACGCGCTCGATGGCGCCCTCCTCTGGTTCCACCGGATCACCGGCACGAACCTCCGCGTGGATGGACCCCGGACGCGCCACCTGCGGCGAAGGGCGCCGCGGCTGGTCCTCTTCGGCATCACCAACGCGTGCAACCTCGCATGCACCTTCTGTTCGCGAGAGCGGGAAGCGAAGAGCGAGTGGACGGTGGACTCCGCCTTCGACGTGCTGGCGGGCCTGGCCCGCGCGGGCACGCTGGAGGTCGCGTTCGGTGGCGGCGAGCCCCTCGCCTTTCGTGGCTTCGATGAGCTGGTGCGGCGGCTGTCGAACGAGACGCCGCTCGCCATCCACTTCACCACCAACGGGATGCTGCTCTCCGACGAGCGACTCGCACGACTCGCGCCCCACCTCGGAGAGGTCCGCGTGTCGCTCTACGACGACAACGACTGGGAGGCGTGTGTCGAGCGGCTCGCCCGCGCCGGACAGACGTTCGGCGTGAACATCCTCGCGACCCCGGAGCGACTGCCCACGCTGCCCGCACAGCTCCGGACGCTTCACGCGCTGGGCTGTCGCGATGCCGCGCTCCTGCGCTACGTCGGCGACGACGCGAAGCTCCGACTGAGTCCTTCGGACGAGGCACGCCTCACGGAGGTGCTCGCGGACAGCCCGCTGCGCACGCGCCTGTCGGTCTGCTTCGGAGACACGCTGACGGAGGTCCCCCGCCTCTTCGGTGGCGACTGCGGCGCGGGGCTCGACTTCGTCACCCTGACGTCGGACCGACGGCTGAAGGCGTGCTCGTTTCAGGGCGGGGGACTTCCCATCACCTCGGCGGAGGATGTGCTCGCGGGATGGAACGGGCGGCGAGACGTGCTGTCCGCGCCGTCGCCCCTGGCGGGCTGTGCGCGCGCGGGGGCGCATTTGGGAGAGGCGCTGACCGACGGCGTTCGCGTGTGGCGCGGGTTCTCCGGAAACAACAGCGGAGACTGCGTGCTCGTGGGTCGCTTCGAGACGGCTGAAGAGGCCACGGCCTACCTCGACACGCTCCTGCCAGACTGGAAGTCGGGACGCGCCTACCCGGAGCGATGGAAGGAGCTGCTCGCGGCGGAGGGCATCCCGGTGGGCGCGGAGGAGCGCGTCCCCGATGTGATGGCCTCGCTGGGCCGGGTGGTGATGCTGCACACCGAGATGACGCTGGATGACGACTTCCCCTCGCTGCGGACCCTCTTGTGGAAGCGCAAGGGGCGCATGGTCCACTCGGAGATTCACGGGCACGGTAGATTCGAGCTGGCGACCGCGTTTGGAGTGCGGGACACGGCGACCCTGGGCGCACTGGAGCGCGTGCTGGAAGAGGAAGTGCACGGCTCTTTCATCCGCCATGCGAACCAGCTCCACGGGCTCGTGGGCTACTGGGGCGCCCCTGGTGGCAAGGAGTCCCTCGACACCGTGGTGGCGAGGCTGAAGACACTCGCCCAGGAGAACGGCGCGGTCGTCGCGGCGGAGCTGGTGGAGGTCCCCAAGGACCTGCGCCTCGAACAGCGCCTCGCCTCGCGCGGCCCTCACGCGGGGCGGCTGCGCCTGTGGGTCCTGTTCCAGTCCGCGGAGGTGGCGAGCCGCTATGCGAAGGACCTGACCGGCGACGTCACGGTGGCGGGCCCGCACGTCCTGCTGGAGGAAAACCACTTTGGCCCCCGCCTGGGTTACCTCGCCCAGCGCCAGGGTGGCACCGCGCTCATGCTCACCAGTCAGCGCGTCATCGTGAGGGGCTCCTTCTCGCAGCCGAAGCGCGGCCCACCCGACGTCGTCCCGCACCTTCGTCCGTACCTGACACCGGACGACCACGTGGAATCGGCACCCGGGAACGACAGCCTCTCGGTCCGGGTCAACACGATGGGGCCCGGACGCGTGCTGAAGGCGCTCGTCGAGCTGGAGGCCGTGCTGGGCCTGCACGCCTGGGTTCGGGTGTACTCCGACGACCCGCTCGCGGAGGCACTGCACCGCCTCCGCGAGGACGTGAACGAAGAGCTCCGTCGACGGTAGCGACGGCCTCTACCCCTGCTCTGCCCGGGGGGCTTCTCGCCGCGGGCCCAGATGCCATCCCTTGGCCCGCTCCTGCTCACGCCAGAGCGCCGCATAGGGCCCCTCGCGACGCACCAGCTCGTCGTGAGTCCCGCTCTCCGCCACCCTTCCGCGCTCCAACACCACGATGCGGTGCGCGCGACGCACCGTCCGCAGCCGGTGCGCAATCACGACCACCGTCTTGTGCCGGACCAGCTCGTCAATCGCCCGCTGAATCTCCGCCTCCGCGGACGCATCGACCGAAGCCGTGGCCTCGTCGAGCAGGACGATGGGCGCGTCCTTGAGGATGGCCCGCGCGATGGACAGCCGCTGCCGCTCGCCTCCCGAGAGTGAGCCTCCATCCTCGGTGAGCACGGTGTCGTAGCCCTGGGGGAGCGCCTGGATGAAGTCGTGCGCCCTCGCGGCCCTGGCGGCGCGCTCGACGTCCTCCCGGGACGCATCCGCGCGGCCCACGCGCAGGTTGTCGAGCACCGTCCCGGAGAACAGCACCACGTCCTGGAACACCATCGCGATGTGCCGGTGCAGCTCCTCGAACGGCAAATCCCGGATGTCGACTCCGCCGATGCGAATGGCCCCCTGCCCTCGCGGCACGTCCCACAGCCGCGCGACCAGATGCACCAGTGTCGACTTGCCCGAGCCCGAGGCACCGACAATCGCCGTGAGCGACTGCTCGCGGAACTCGACGGAGACGTCCTTCAGCACGTGCTCGCCTTCGTACGCGAAGGAGACGGCCTCCACCTCCACGTTGAAGCGGGTGACAGGCGCCGCCGGCGAGGAAGGCTCGCTCAGCGGCTTCTCGGCCATGAGCCGGTCCACGCGCTCCAACGCGCGCTGGGAGCCTCGGAGCATGAGGAGCGCCACGCCCAGCTCGGCCACCTGTCGCGTCACGCCCACGCTCACCACGAGGAACACCAGGAGCGTCCCCGGAGCCAGCGTCCCCTGGAAGGCCAGCGTGCTGCCCACGAACGCCACGACGACGAAGCTCGCCTCGACCAGGAAGCCGAAGACGGACAGGAGCGGCGACGGCGCCACCTCCGCGCGGATGAGCGCGTCACGCAGCCGCTCCATCGCCTTCACGAAGCGCTGGTACACCTCACCGTGTCGACCGAAGGCGCGGAGCACGGCGATGCCCTGCACGTACTCGACGATGCGCGCGTTCACGTCCGCCGTCGCCTCGAGCACGGAGGTGATTTCCCGCACGAAGAGGGGCGTCGTGGCCGCCAGGACGGCGAGCGCGACAGGCAACATCGCGAGGACGGCGAGCCCCAGCCGCCAGTCGAGGAAGCACAGCCCGAGGCCCACCAGCATCGGCAGGGCGAAGCTGGCGGCGAAGACGCCAATGATGTGCGACCAGATGTCCTCGACAAGCGCCAGGTCCGTCGTGAGCACGCCCATCAGCTCGCCGCTGCGGTGCTGGGTGAAGAAGCCCATGGGCAGCCGCCGCAGGTGGTCCGCCGTGCGGATGCGGGCCTGTCCCATCAGCGCATGGGCCGCGGTGAAGATGTTCGCCATCGCCGACCGGGTGAACACCATCCGCAGGAGCACCGCGAGGACGATGCCGCCCGTCACCTGGCCCGTCAGCTCCAGGGTGAGCCGTCGCTCCAACGCCGCACGGACGAAGAACAGGACCAGCGCATAGGGCAGCGCCGTCGCCACCGCCTCACCGAAGGCGAAGAGGAAGCCGCGCCGCAGCCGCTCGTCCTTCTGGCCCGCCAGCCGCTCTCCGAGCGTGAAGAACTCTCCAATCATGATGCCACCTCCACACCACGCGGGGCTTCTGCCTCGGCACCGCCGAGCGACCAGTCCCGTGCATCCGAGTGACTCGCCCACAGTCGCTGGTAGAGCGCGCAGCGCGAGAGCAGCACCTCATGCGGACCCTGGTCCCGGACCCGCCCTCCGTCGAGCACGACGATGTGGTCGGCGGTGGCGATGGTCGACAGCCGGTGGGCGACGACCACGACGGTCCTCCCCTCGCACAACTCCGACAACGCCTCCTGGATGCGCGCCTCGTTCTCCGGGTCCGCGAACGCGGTCGCCTCGTCGAGCAGGAGCACGGGCGCGGCCTTGAGCAGGGCCCGCGCGATGGACAGCCGCTGCTTCTCTCCACCGGACAGTCGCGCGCCACGCTCACCCAGCATCGTGTCGTACCCCTGGGGCAGCCCGAGGATGAAGTCGTGCGCCCGCGCGGCGCGGCATGCGGCCTCCAGCTCCGCGTCCGTCGCCTCCGCGCGCCCCAGCCGCAGGTTGTCGCGGACGGAGCCATGGAAGAGGAACACGTCCTGGAACACCATGGAGACGCGCGAGAGCAGCGTGTCGAGGGGCAGCTTGCGCACGTCGACGCCTCCCAGCTCCACCGTGCCGCCGTGGGCCTCCCACAGCCTGGGCACGAGCTTCACGAGCGTCGACTTGCCAGCGCCCGAGGGCCCCACGAGCGCGGTCACCTTCCCGGCCGGCGCATCGAACGTGACGCGGTGGAGCACGTCCTTCCCCGCGCTGTCGTAGCGGAAGTCGACCTCGCGGAAGGAGATTCCGTCATGTCGTGGCGACTCGGTGCCCGCGACGTCTTCCAGGTCGGGCGCCAGGAGGATGTCGTGGATGCGCTCGTTGCCCGCTGTGACGCGCTCGACGTTGCCCCACGCGAACATCAGCCGCATCAGCGACATGAGGAGCTGGGGTCCCAGCACCAGGAACAACACCAGCGACTCCAGCGAGAGCCCGCCTCGCACGTACAGCCAGCCCCCCAGGGGTACGAGGACGACGAGGCTGGAGCCGATGAGCGCGCCGAAGGCGCCATAGCCCCGCCCGTTGGTGCGCATGAAGCCCTCCATCCACGCCAGGCCCTCCTCGATGGAGCGCGAGAGGTCCCCGAAGCGGGCCGCGGAGAGGCCAAACGTCTTGATGACCTTGATGCCCCGGAAGTACTCCAGGAGCGACGCGTTCATCCGCTGCTGAATCTCGTTCCACCGCGCATGCGCCTTGCCGACATCGCGCATCGCGAGCGCCATGGCGCCCACGGCCAAGGGAGCGACGGCGATGCTCGCCAGGGCCATCCGCCAGTCCACCCACAGCAGCGCGACAGCCGTGGCGAGCGGAACCACCATGGCGGCCACCGCGTCCGGGAAGTTGTGCGCGACGAACGACTCAATCTGATTCACGTCGTCCATCAGCGTCGTCTTCAGCGAGCCCGTGGACCGACGGCTGAAGAACGACAGTGGCACCGCGCCGAGCTTCCGCGCGATTCGCAGGCGCAGCGCATGGAGGATTCGGAATGCGGCGATGTGCGCGGCCATCGTCGCCCCCGCGACGAACAGGTAGCGCAGCACCAGCGCCCCCACTGCGACGAGCGCCAGCGTGCGGACCTCGTCCAGCTTCGGCGGCTCCGCGTAGATGGCCGTGGCCATGCGCGCGACGATGAAGAACGGCACCAACCCCAGCGCGGCGGCCACCGTCGAGCTGAGCGCCGCGAGCCCCACCAGCGGCCCCTGCAAACCCAGCAGCGACACCAACCCTCGCAGGCCAGGCGGCGGATGACTCGGCGACTCCTCGACGACACTCACGGACGACCTCCCATTGACTTGATTTCGATAATAGTATTCATTATCGACACATGACCAGCGGCATCGAAAAACCAGGGCGCAGGTCCCCACCCGTTACCCGCGGGAGGGCAGGACACCGTGCCGCAGCAGCTTCAGGCAGAGCGCCAGGTACGCGCGTTCCCGCTGAGCGCGGCTGCCCAGGTGACGCAGCCGGTGGGCATGGCGCTCGCTGTAGCTGACCCAGGCCTTCATGAGGCCCGCCATGGCGATGAGGAGCAGCTCCGGGTCCACGTCCTTCGCGACGGCGCGGTTGCGCTGCGCGGCCCGGACCTGGGCGGCTTGTCGTTCGACGAAGTCGTCCTCACCCGGCCACATCTCCAAGTCCCCTTCCAGCGCGGCCCAGGCGGCCAGGCGGGACCACTCCGGACTCGCCCGGAAGAAGCCGACGAGCTGCTGGAGCCCCTCCTCGGTGAGCAGCCCCAGGCCGTCATCATCGGGAGCCGGTGCGTGGGCCCGCGCGGAGTCCTCCACCGCGTGGGCCTTCACGATGGCGTAGAGCGACTCCTTCGTCCCGAAGTGGTGCTGAATCAGGCTCACGGACACGCCCGCCGCGGTGGCGACATCCCGGAAGGACGTCCCGGCGAAGCCACGCTCCGCGAACAGCCGCGTGCCCTCCGTGAGGATCCGCTTCCGGACCCCCTCCGGGTCCCTCGTCAGCACGGGCTTCTTCTTCGCGGCGGCGACCATCGTGAACTTACTGTACGACCAACAAGTTCACCATTCAAGTCTCCGGGCGATAGGGGCCGCCAGGGACACCCCAGCCCCAGGCGGGCATGGGCCCGTCCAGCGTGACGCTCGCGCCGGGCTGAGAGTTGATGACGGCGAGCCGGGAGCCCCACTCGACGTAGGCGACGAAGGCCGAGCGGAACTCGGGGTCCGAGGGCAGCTCCACCTCGTTGGCGCTGTCGAGCAGCAGGTCCGTCCAGCGTCGCCGCTGCGCCTCCGTCAGGTGCCGCTCCAGGTGGTGACGCAGCATCCCGGGATGTCCGCCATGCGCCTCGCTGTAGGCACGAGGCCCGCCCAGGACTTCACCCAGGAAGAGGGCGACGTGGGACGGGTGTTGAGCGGACATGCGCTCGAAGACGGGGCCGAGCAGCGCGTCGGTGCGCACCCGGGCATAGAAGCACTCTGTCAGCCGCGCCAGGGCCTGCGCCCCACCCGCCCACGCGTAGAGCGTGGGCACCGCGGACGCTGCACCGCCGTCGCTCACGGCCCGGTCCACGCCGTGTCGACGTCGTAGTGCTTCATCTCCTGGATGTCGGAGACGAACGGCCGCACGAGCACGAAGAACTTCTGGAAGGCCGCGCTGCCCCGGAACCCCTTCATGTGTCCTTCGAGGGAGTCCCACTCGATGCGGACGACGAAGTGGTGGGGCTCCTCGGAGCCTCGGCTCACTTCGTAGCGCAGGCAGTGCGGCGAGGCGCGCAGATGCTCACCCGCGGCCCGGTAGGCCTCGAGGAACGCGTCGGCGCGCTCGGCCGGGATGTCATAGCGGATGTATTCGACAATCATGGACTGCTCCTTGTTCGATGAGGACTTCGACGGGCGGGGTGCGGCGGCAATCCCCGCGACGCCCAGGGCGGCGACGAGGAGGAACAAGGCGACACGACGAGACTTCCCGGACACGGACGACCTCCAGGGCGGGGACCTGGTTTCGAGGGTGCATTCCCGCCCAGCCATGCCACTGTAAGGACGACGGGAGGACCCCCGCTTTGTCGGCCGTTCCGATTCGTGGGCCTCGCGTTCCAAAGGGAGGGATGGGGATGGAGCCGCTGTCCGCGGTGCTGCGTGGGATGAACCTGAAGGGAAGCATCTACGCGGCCTGGGAGCTGCGGGCCCCGTGGGCATGGACCTGCCGGAGGCTCCCTTCGCATCCTTTCACTGGATGGAACAGGGAAGCAGCTGGCTGCGCGCCGGCGAGGACGTCCTGCCCCTGGAGGCCGGCGAGCTGGTGGTCCTCTTCGGTGGCCAGGCACATCAACTGCTCTCCTCGCGTGCGGCCTCGGCCACGCCCCTGTCACGACTGCTCGTGCGGCACCCACCCGTCGCGGGGGTTCATCACGTCGAGGGCCCGGGTGCGCAATCCCGACTGGTCTGCGGCAAGTTCGCGGCCGAGGGCGAGCAGGGGCTCCGGATGCTGCGCGGGCTTCCCCCCCTCGTCCACCTGGGACGCGAGAAGTTGCATGCGCTTCCCGCCCTCCGCGCGCTGCTGACGTCCCTCTCCCACGAGGCGGGCTCCACGGCCCCCGGAGCCGCCACGGCGGCCGCGCGAATCACCGAGGCGCTCTTCGTCCAGGTCCTGCGCACGCTGCTGCTCGAATCGGACGAGGGGCCCCCCGGGTGGCTCGCGGGGCTGCGCGAGCCTCGACTGGCGGAGGCGCTCCACCTGCTCCACATGGACCCGGCGCGGCCCTGGTCCGTCGAGGAGCTGGCCTCGCGGGTGGGAATGTCCCGCACGCGCTTCGCCCTGCTCTTCCAGGAGCGCATCGGCCAGCCTCCCGTGGCCTATCTGGCCCACCTCCGCCTGGAGCTCGTCACCCGACGGTTGCGCGATGGCGAGGAGTCCATCGCCGAAATCGCCCACGCGGTCGGGTTCGAGAGCCAGTCCGGACTGAACCGCGCGTTCCGTCGGCGCTTCGGGCAGACGCCCTCGGCGTTCCGCAAGTCGACGCGTGCCTGAAACATCCCACCATCGTAGCCGGTTCGTACAAGCGCCAGGGAACACGCGCGTCCCACACTCGCGCCATGAACCTCGCCCAGAAAATCGCGGCCTTTTCAGCCGGTGGCTTCCTGCTCGCGGGCCTGCTCTTCGGCGTCTGGAAATATCTCCAGATTTCCCAGAGCCCCAAGGCCCAGGCCTCGCCCTACGTCGACATCGCCCACCGGGCCGCGCTCCTCTATTCGTTCGCGTGCCTCGTCGTCGAACGCTTCGTCGTCCTCAGCGCCTTGGATGACACCATCGAGCTGATCGCCGTCATCGCTCAAATCGGCTTCTTCGCGGTGGGCGTCTCGACCTACGTCATCCACGGCCTCCTGAAAGACACGGACAATCAATTCGAGCGTCCCCACAGGCTCGGGCGTGCAGTGGTGCCTCCCGCAGTGATGGTGGCCTCCATGGTCGCCCTCATCGCGGGGGAGCTCGGAGGCTTCGCGGTGCTGTTCTGGGGCGCCGTCACAACCTGATTGTGACAAGCAGGCAGGCGACCCAGGGCTTCCGCCCGTGCTCCAGGCAGGGGGCGGGGTCGTCACGGACCTTCAGGATGAGCCCGGAGCCCAGAGGCGTTTGCCTCCGCTGGGGGCCCATTCTTCCGCCCTCGTGGAGTCCTCGCCCCCCGCGCCTCGAAGAAATTGTCGGGTAGCACTTCGCGCCGCCACCGGAGTTTCATGACAAACTCCGCGACACTTCACGCGCCCAGCCGCCTGCTCAGGGAATTCATGTCATTTCTGGACCGCATCCTCGACCCTCCGAGCTACGGCTACGAGAAGAACGGCGCGCTCTACGTGCCGACCCACCGGGAAATCTTCTCGGAGTTCTTCGCGCGGCTGAACATCTTCCGGACGCGGAAGAACTGGCTGGCGCTCATCGGGTGGACCACGACGCTGGGCTTCGGCATCCCACTCGCCCTCTTCTTCACCCACTACTTCAGCTGGTGGCTGCTGCTCGTGGGTTTCATCTACAGCATGGTGGTCCTGGGCACACACGGCACCATCTGGTTCCACCGGTACTCGACGCACCGGGCCTTCCAGTTCAAGAACGCCTTCTTCCGTGAGCTCTGCCGCAACCTGGTGGTGAAGACGATTTCGGAAGAGGCGTATGTCATTTCCCACCACGTCCACCACGCCAAGGTGGAGACGCCGGGGGACCCCTACAACGCGAAGGCCGGCTGGCTCTATTGCTTCCTGGCGGACGTGAATCACCAGGGCATCCGCAGGGACTTGAACGCCAAGGATTACTCGCAGCTGTGCAAGCTGATGGAGCACACGGGTGTGCACCTGAACAGCCATGCGCAGTACCAGAAGTGGGGCTCGCTCTGTCACCCCGCCTGGACGGTGGCGCACTTCCTGGCCAACTGGGCGGTCTGGTACGGCGTGTTCTTCCTGCTCGGCGGACACGCCCTGGCGCTGGCCCTCTTCGGCTGGTCCGGCGTGTGGGCCGTGGGCGTGCGGACGTTCAACTATGACGGGCACGGAGGCGGGAAGGACCGTCGGCGTGACGGCGTGGACTTCAACATGAAGGACCAGTCCATCAACCAGCTCTGGCCGGGACTCATCACGGGCGAGTGGCACAACAACCACCACCTCTATCCGCACGGAGCCCGCGCGGGCTTCCTGTCCTACCAGTTCGACCCCGCCTGGCACTTCATCCGCGGGTGGTCCTACCTGGGCGCCATCACGTCGTACCGGGACTTCAAGCAGGAGTTCATGGAGCGCCACTACCTGCCCTGGGCGGAGAAGCAGAAGGACAAGGCCGTCGTCGTGGGTGGCTAGAGCCTTCGAGGCAGGGAGAGGCACCGCTATGCCTCCCCTGCTCCCTGCGATACGCTGAAACGCGAATGGCGACAGAGAAGGCGCTGCTGCTCATCGCGGATATCGGCGGCTACACCCGGTTCATGAAACACCACCGCTTCAGTCTCGCGCACGCGCAAGACACGGTGGCGCAGCTGCTCGAAGCCGTCATCGACGCCTCCGGCAAGTTCAAGCTCGCGAAGCTCGAAGGGGACGCGGCGTTCTTCTACGCCGTCGGCGACGACTGCAGCGTCCTGGCCCGGCAAATCGCCGACATCCGCCGCGCCTTCCTCGCCCGACGCGAGCGGCTCATCGTCGACCGCATGTGCAAGTGCGAGGGCTGCATGCAGGTCGGCGGCCTGACGCTCAAGTTCGTGGCCCACTCCGGAGAGGTCGCCTTCCAGCGCGTGAAGCACCTCACCGAGCTGGCGGGCGTGGACGTCATCCTCGTGCACCGGATGCTGAAGAACGACGTCCCCGTGTCCGAGTACTTCCTGATGACCGACTCGGTGCACCAGCAGCTCCAGCCGGAGCTGCGCCAGCTCACCCGGGGGCTCGAGCACGAGTTCGAGGGCCTGGGCCGCACGGCCACGCACTACCTGGACCTGAACGAGAGCGCCCAGGAGCTGCCCGCGGCGATTGGCCCCAGCCTGCCCCGCAGGTGGTGGCATAAGCTGACGCAGGAGGCGCGCTCGCTGAAGTACGTGCTCGGCTTCCAGCAGGCCTGCCAGAACTTCCGCAACGTCGAGGTGGTCGACGCCCAGGAGGCCGCGCCCTCCTCCGACGTGCCGCGCTCCTGAACAGGGAGCGCCTCAGGCGGGCGCGCCCGTGGCACTCGACGGGGTCTGCTGACGGATGAACCGCCGGAACTCTCCCGGCGTCCGCGCGTGGACGCGCTGGAAGGCCCGATTGAAGGCCCCGGCGGACTCGTACCCGACGGCGTCAGCGACCTCCGCGAGCCCCAAGTCTCCGTCCCGCAGCAGGCAGCCCGCCTTGTACATCCGCCAGCGCGTCAGGTACTCCAGCGGCGTCTCACCCACCTTCGCCTTGAAGTGCAGCGCGAAGGCGGAGCGCGACATGCCCGCGATGCGGGCGAGCGCCTCGACAGACCAGGGCTGTGCGGGCGCGTGGTGCATGGCCCGCAGCGCGGCCCCGAGCGGTGCGTTCCCCAGCGCCGCCAGCCACCCCAGCTCCCCCGCGCCTCCCGACGTGTAGTGCGCGCGAACCATCTGCACGAAGAGGATCTCCGCCAGCCGGTTGATGACCACGGGTGAGCCGATGGCGGACGTCGCGGTTTCGAGCGCCAGGAGGTTGAGCGTCGCCCCCAGCGCGCTGGCCTGCGCCTCGTCACCCCGCACACAGAGGACGCTCGGCAACAGCTCGAAGACCGACTGGCCGCTCCACGCGTCGAACTCGAACAGCCCGGTGATGACCTGGGTCGCCGCGCCGCCACCGCCAAAGCGCAGGAGGTCTCCCGTCTTCGTGCGGATGAGGGCCTCCCCATCCTGGGCACGCGTGCGCGGCGCATCGCGCACCGTGACGCCCAGCCCGGCCGCGACGACGTAGCAGTCCCCGCCACGCAGGGGGATGGCCTTGGGCTGCCCTGTCACCTCCAGCCAGCAGCTCCCCCGCGTCACCAGTCCGAACTTCGCGTGCGGTGAGCCGGGGAAACGCACACCCCAGGGCGCGGTCGCCTCCATCCGGCAGTACAGCGCGCTCCGGACCCGCATCGCGGTGAACACGTCGCTGAAAGGGTCGACTCCCGATGGAGCCGCTCCGTCTGGACGATTGGACACTTCATCTGGAGTTTCAGGCACTGAAAGTCCTCCGCTCGGGACGTACTGTACTTCGCGAAAGAGAGGCTCCCACATGATTCTGGTCACTGGAGCGAATGGAACGGTCGGCAGCCTGGTCGTCCAGCAGCTCGTCGAAGCGGGGCAGCGGGTGCGCATCCTGGTGCGCGACACGGCGAAGGCGTCCAAGCACGGCGGCGCGGTGGAGGTCGTCCAAGGAGACCTCGCGAGGCCCGAGACACTCGGCGCGGCCTTCGCGGGCATCGAGAAGCTCTTCCTGCTGACGACGGGGCCCGCGCGAATCGAGCTGCACGGGCTCGACGCGGCCAGGGCCGCTGGCGTGCGCCACGTCGTGAAGTTCTCCTCGATGGGTTTTGGTCCGACCCGCGACGCGCTGGCCATCGGCAACTGGCATCGTGACGTGGAGGCGGCGCTGGAGTCCTCCGGGCTCGCGTGGACCGTCCTGCTCGCGGGCGGGTTCAACACCAACGCGCTCGGCTGGGCGCACACCCTCAAGACGCAGGGCACCGCGTTCGCCGCGACGGGAGGAGGAAAGGTGGCGGTGGTGGACCCCAGGGACCTCGCCGCCGTCGCTGTCTCCGCGCTCACCCAACCGGGGCACGAGGGCAAGCGCTACGAGCTGACCGGCCCCGAGGCGCTGAGCTTCGACGAGCAGGTGGCGCTCATCGGCGCGGCGGTGGGAAGGCCCCTGCGCTTCGTCGACGTGCCTCCCTCGGCGGCACGCGACGCGATGTCACAAGCGGGCATGCCCGCGCCGCTCGTCGAGGGGATGCTGGAGGTGATGGCGACCATCAAGGCCGGCGGCGCCGTGACGGTGTCCCCCGCCATCGAGCAGGTGCTGGGACGCAAGCCCCGCACCTTCGCGGCCTGGGCGAACGAACACGCCGCCGCGTTCCGGTAGCCCCGCGACAGCGGTCCTCCTCGGGCTCGCCGCGCGCATCGCCGCCAGCAAGCCCCCTCACCTCGTCTCCCGGAAGAACCCCCATGTCCCTCGAATCACTCCGTCCCAGCGCCCCCATGACGTGGACGCGGCCCCGCGTCCTCCACCTGCTCCAGTCGGGCCTGCGGGCCTCCGTGCCCACCGTCCTCCTCGCGACGCTCGTCATGGAGGCACGGCCCCTTGCACACGGTCTCTCCTTCTTCCCGGAGCTGCGGTACGCGGTCCTGGCTCCCGTGTGTGTCCTCGTCGCGGTGCTCGCCGCCTTCGGCCACGGCTGGCTCACCGGGCGAGTCTCGCGGCCCCGTTCGATGCTGGCGACCGCCACACTGGGACTGGCGCTGGTGCGGCTCCTCGGGATGGCCGTGCTGGGCCGTGACGGACTCGCCGTCGCGGCACTCCCCGCCTTCATCACCGTGGCGCTCGCCGTGGCCTGGCTCGCTCCACGCGCGGTCGAGCAGCCCTCGCGCTCACGCGTGCGGACAGTCGCCCTCGTGCTCGTCGGCGCGCTCGAAGGCGCGGGCGTGGTGACGGCGCTCGCGGGGGAGCACGAACTGCCCCACGGCCCGGAGTCCCTCGTCGGCGAGATTCCGCGCGCGATGTTCGACGCCGAGCACCGGTTCGTCGACCTCCCCAGTGGCGCGCGCATCCACTATGTGGACGAGGGCACGGGCGACACGCTGCTCTTCCTGCACGGCAACCCCTCGTGGTCCTTCCAGTGGAGGGATTTGATTCGAGGACTGCGCGGCTCCTACCGCTGTGTCGCGCTCGACTACCCGGGCTTCGGCCTGTCGACAGCGCCTCCCGGCTTCGGCTTCACACCCGGCGAGCAGAGTCGCGTCCTGGAGGAGTTCGCGGAGCACCTCGGCCTTCGCGACGTGACGCTGGTCATGCAGGACTGGGGCGGTCCCATCGGCACGCACTTCGCGGCGCGGCGCCCCGAGCTCGTCCAGCGCGTCATCCTGGGAAGCACCTGGGCGTGGAAGACGAGCACGAGCGAGCCCCGGGGGATTTGGTCCGTCATCGCGGGCGGCCCCATTGGCGCGTTCGCGCAGCACCACTTCAACGCCATCGCCTCCTTCGGGCTGAAGGACAGCATCGTCCGCGAGCTTCCTCGCGACGTGCGCGACGTCTACCTGCGGCCCTTCCAGCCACTCGAGCGCCGTGGCATCGCCACTTTCTATCCAGGGCAAATCACGAAGGCGCACACCTTCTTCGAGGAGGTCGAAGCGGGCCTGCCTGCCCTCGTCCACAAGCCGGCACTCATCTTCTGGGCGCTCGACGACCCCGGCTTTCCTCAGGCGGACCGTGTCCGCTGGGAACAGACGTTTCCGAGCCACCACACCATCGAGCTCGCCAACGCACACCACTTCTTCTTCGAGGACCACGCGGACACGGTCGTCTCCGAGATTCGCGCGTTCATGTCGTCGGAGCTCGCGAGGAACACGGCCGTGCCTTGAGGAGTCACACGCTTCATCGAACGAACCAGCGCTCGCGTCGGATGCGGAGTTGAGCGGCCTCGGGTACCTTGCCGAACAGCCTCTCGCCCGACGAGATGCACCAGGGGGATGTTCGTGAAGCTTTATTTCATGCCTGGAACTCGAGCCACCCGCCCGCGAGCGGCTCGTCCTACCCAGGGTCGCGCTTCGCCGAGCCGACCTTGAAGTGGAACCAGGAGGACAGATGATGAACCAGCTCGCATGTGGCCATGCCGCACCTCTCGCGGGACAGTGGTGTGCGCACCTCGCGGAGGACGAGGACGCGGGCTACCACGTCCGCTTCACGGGTCAGGGCGTCCACCACGACCTGCTCTGCGAGGACTGCGCGCGGGTGGCCCTGCCTGGCCAGGAGTTCCGGAGCATCTGCGCGGCCTGCCAGCACGTGAGATTGGGGAGGACCTCCGCGCTGATGGGCATCATCGGACGCCCCGGCGTGCGCACGCGGGCTACCGCGCTCCACTTCGAGCACCGGGAGCACTCCCTCCCCGCACTCGCGGGCCAGACGCTTCGCGGCCTCATCGCGCTGGGCACCGAGCCTCGCTCGCAGTGGCTCGCGGTGAACGAACAGGGCGAGCTGCTTCGCCTCGACCTCGAAGAGGGCTCGCTCACGCGCACAAGTGTCGTGGGCACGGGGACGCTCGACCTCTCCGCCGAGCTGGCGCTGCACGTCTCGCCGTGCGGGCGCTATGTGGCGGTGGTGAACGCGCGCGGCGCGAAGGGCCTCGTCATGGAGCTGGCCTCCGGCAAGGTGACGATGCCGCTGGACCGGGGCTCGTACCATGAGAAGCGCTGCGAGTTTCCCGTGGCCTTCTTTCGCGACGGCACCAGGACGCTGCTGGCGCACGCGACGGCCTGGAACCGACTGGACGTGTCGGACCCGGCCACCGGGGAGCTGCTGACACCGCGAGAGTCCACCCGGCGAGGCAAGCCCGGCGAGCCCCGGACACAACACGAGCTCGACTACTTCCACTGCGGCCTGACGGTGTCTCCGGATGGGAACTGGCTCGTGGACGACGGGTGGGTCTGGCACCCGGTGGGCATCCTGACCGCCTTCTCCCTGCGGCGCTGGGTCCACGAGAACGTCTGGGAGTCCGAGGACGGCCCCTCCCTGAAGCAGCTGCGCGAGTGCTCGTACCACTGGGATGGCCCGCTGTGCTTCGTGGGCCCGCGCACCCTGGCCGTCTGGGGCTTCGGCGGGGATGTCGACACCCTGCTCGACGCCGCGATGCTCTTCGACGTCGAGACCGGGAAGCTGGTGCGATGGTTCCCGGGACCGCGCGGAGCGTTCAGGTGCGACGGGAACCTGCTGCTCGTGAGCGCGAAGGACACGGGCACCACCGTGTGGGATGTGGAGACGGGCGAGCGGCTCCTCCAAGACTCCACCGTGGTGCCCACGGCGTGGCACCCGGCGGCCCGCCGCTTCCTGACGGTGCTGCCCGACGGCCTGCTCCGGGAGAGCAGCTTGAGCGGCGCGGCCTGGTGACGAGCGCCTCCCGGAAGGCGACGCGGCTCAGGCCGGGAACACCGCCAGCTCCAGCCGCCCCAGACGCTCCGGGTCGAAGATGGATTCGAGGGCGAGGACCTTCCCGTCGCTGATGGTGAAGACCAGGACGGAGCGCAGCCGTCCTCCCGGAGCCACGATGAGTCCGACCTTTCCGTTGATGAGCCCCAGTTGAGCGAAGCCGCCCCGGGCCGCGTTGATCTGCGCCTGCCGGGCAACCTCTCTCGCCCCGCGAGCCTCCCTCGGTGCTCCCGCGGGCAGGACCCGCGCATCCGTGCGCGCGACGATTTCGGGGTCCAGCACGGCGAGCAGCGCATCGAGGTCTCCACTGCGCGCGGCGGAGAGAAAGGCGGCGACGACGTCTCGCTGCGCGGTGAGGCCCGCCTCCGGTGACAGGGCCGCGCCGTGTACGCGACGACGCGCGCGGCTGGCGAGCTGCCGGGTCGCCGTCGCATTGCGCCCGACGATGGGCGCTATCTCGTCGAACGTCAGGGAGAACATGTCGTGCAGCACGAAGGCGATGCGCTCGGGAGGACTCAGGGCTTCGAGCACCACGAGCAGCGCGAACCCCACCGAGTCCGCCATGAGCGACTCCTGCTCGGGATTGCCGCCGGCCGCGTGACTGGCGAGCAGCTCCACGCCCTTGCTTTCCGAGGGCTCCTCACGGCGCGACTCGCGTGAGCGCAACTGGTCCAGGCACACGCGCGAGACGACCGTGGTCAGCCAGCCCCGCAGGTTCGCGACGTCATGGGTGTCCGCCCGGCTGAAGTGCAACCAGGACTCCTGGACAGCGTCCTCCGCGTCGCTGAGTGAACCCAGCATCCGATAGGCCACGGCTCGCAAGTGGACCCGGTGTGCCTCGAAGCCCTCGGCCCGCAGATTCTTTTCGTCCACCGGTCACACTCTTTCGCTGAGGTCCGTCACCGCGGCGCCGAACGTAACGCAGCCGGAATGACACGCACGCGGATGTTCGGTCCACCCATCAGCCAGGGCCCTGGAGGCCCTTGGAGCGTCCTCACCATGAACTCCCGCATGAAGAACCCCGCGATGGTCGTCCCCGAGGCCATGAACGCCCTGCAGGCCCTGGCAGCGGCCACCCACAAGGGCGGCGTGCCGCAGAAGACGCTCGACCTGGTCCACCTGCGCGCCAGTCAAATCAACGGCTGCGGCGTCTGCGTGGACAT
This sequence comes from Myxococcus sp. CA051A, assembly GCF_013336705.1. Classification (NCBI taxonomy): domain Bacteria; kingdom Pseudomonadati; phylum Myxococcota; class Myxococcia; order Myxococcales; family Myxococcaceae; genus Myxococcus; species Myxococcus sp. CA051A. The sequence continues at coordinate 210,805 of NZ_JABUMS010000008.1, forward strand.
GCACCCGCGCATGGCCAAGAAGGCCGGGGAAACCGATGACCGCCTCTTCGCGGTGGCCGCCTGGCGCGACACGACCTACTTCACCGACGCCGAGCGCGCCGCGCTGGCACTCACCGAGTGCGTCACCCGGCTCAGCGACCGCTCGGACCCCGTCCCCGACGACGTCTGGAAGGAAGCGGCCCGGCACTACGACGAGACGGCCCTGGGGACCCTGGTGATGTCCATTGGCCTGGTCAACCTCTGGAACCGGCTCAACGCGACGACGCGGCAGGTGGCCAACCCCCACGCCCGCTGGTAGCGCGGCGTCGGCTCGCCGACACCGTCAACGTCGAGAGGTCGAACGTCCGATGAACGAGGAGCCCTTCAGGTTCCAGCCCTGGAGGGTCGTCGCTTCTTTTCATTGCGCCGGGCGGTCACGGGCTGCTTCGCCGGCTTCGTCAGCTTCGGCTTCGTCAGCTTTGGCTTCGTCAGCTTCGGCTTCGCCAGCTTCGGCTTCTTCGCCGACACCTTCTTCTTCGGGGGCAGTTGCTTCTCGATCCAGGCGTCGTAGGCCGTCGTTCCGAAGACGTGCCCCTCCACGAGGTGCTGGAGGTACTTCTCATCCGTCACTTCCACCGAGAGGTCGAAGTGATGAAGACGCGCCCAGGCGGCATCCAGGAAGAGTCCCTTCCCCTTTTGCTGGAGGGGGGAGAGCTCGTCGATGATCTTCTGCAGCCGCCCTTCGCCGACCGCGTTGTGCCGCGCGAGAAGGTGGGAGCGCGCCACGAAGCGCGGCGTGTGTTCGGCGTGCCACGCGGCGTCCCAGACGGGGGGCTCGCCCAGCTCCGCATGAAGGGGCGACTTTGCCTTGCTTGATTTCTTCGCCAGGGCGACCCGTTCCCTCGCCACTGCCTTCGGCAAGCCCCTCACCAGAAACTCGGTAGGGTCAGCGCGTCTCTTCGCGTCCAGGAGCAGCATCAAGCCGAAGGCGCGGCCTGAAGCGTAGTCCGTGAAGCCGCCACCAAAGCCGGTCAGACAGTGCAGGGTGACTTCCCGCCCCGCTGTCTTCCCCACCCGCACATAGTACGTATCCGTGGACACGAGGTCCTCCGCTCGAGGCTGCTGTCAGCAACGGCCCTCATCTGCCCACGGAATGTCAGCGATACAAAGCGGTATCTCCGATGTAGGTGCCATTCAGTCACCGGTGCCGTGATGACGCGGGGCCTTGTCCGGGCCGTGGGCTCGCCATCAGCCGAGCGCGGGGTAGTCCACGTAGCCTTCCGCGCCCGGTGTGTAGAGCCGCTGGAAGTCAGGGGCCGCGAGTTCGGCATCGCCCTTCATCCGTGCGACGAGGTCAGGGTTGGCGATGAAGGGCCGGCCGAAGGCAATCAAGTCGGCGCGTCCCGCGTCGAGCGCGGCCTGCGCGCGGTCACGGGTGAAGCCCCCGTTGAGGATGATGGGCCCGCCGAAGGAACGTCGGATGGCGTCCGCCGTCGCGGTGAACCCCTTCTCCACGCTCGCGATGAGGTGAACGTAGACCAGACCGCGCAGCTCACGCGCCAGCACCGTGTACTGCTCCTGGACACCCTCGTGGGCGGGCAGGTCGTTGTAGGTGCTGTAGGGCGAGAGCCGGATGGCCACGCGCTCCGCGCCGATGGCCTCGGACACCGCCCGCACCACCTCCACGACGAAGCGGGCGCGGTTCTCCGCGCTGCCACCGTAGGCATCCTCGCGACGGTTGGTGTGCGGGTGGAGGAACTGCTCCAGCAGGTAGCCATTGGCGCCATGGAACTCGACGCCGTCGAAGCCCGCCGCGATGGCATTGCGCGCCGCCTGGACCAGCTCGTCGCGAGTCGCGCGGAGGTCCGCCTCGCTCATCGCCTCCGGGGACGGATACGGCTGCAGGCCCGCCTGGTCCGTGTACATGGTGCCCTCGGGACGCACGGAGCTCGGCGCGAGGATGCGGGCGTTCGCCGGGAGGTTGTGCGGATGCGCGATGCGCCCCACGTGCATGAGCTGGGCGAAGATGCGCCCGCCCGCCTCGTGGACGCTCCGGGTGATGGCGCGCCACCCGTCGACCTGCTCCGGAGAGAAGAGGCCCGGGATGCGGGCATAGCCCAGCGCGTTCGGAGACGGCGCGATGCCCTCGGTGATGATGAGCCCGGCGGAGGCACGCTGCGTGTAGTACTCGCGCATCAGCGCGTTGGGCAGCGCGCTCGGCGCCCGGCTGCGAGTCATTGGCGCCATCACGACGCGGTTGGCGAGTTCGGTGGGGCCCAGACGGTAGGAAGAAAAGAGGTTCATGAGTCCGCTCCTTGGCGGGGTGACGCCAGGGAATGTGCTCCCGTGGGGCATTGTGGCCAATCGAATGATTTGGGAAGTACTGTCCGGCCATGCGGACAATCCGTCAGGCGGACCCCAACGCCGTCATCGCGTTCCTGGAGGTCGCCGAGCAGGGCAGCTTCCGGGGCGCCGCGCGCAAGCTGGGCATCCCCAAGTCGACGCTCAGCCAGCGGGTGGCGGGGTTGGAAGAACACCTCGGCGCGCGGCTCTTCGCGCGGACCACGCGCAGCCTGACGCTCACCGACATTGGCGCCAGCTACCAGCGCGAGGTCGCCCCGGCCATCGCCGCCTTGCGCGACGCAGAGTCCGTGGTCGGCAAGCTCCAGGCCCATCCGAGCGGGCGCCTGCGAATGACGATGCCCTTCGAGATGGGGCAGAACGTGCTCGACACCCTGCTCGCCGTCTACGCCTCCCGCTATCCCGAGGTGAAGCTGGAGGCCGACCTCACCGACCGGCGCGTGAATCTGGTCGAGGAGGGCTACGACATCGCGGTCCGCGCAGGCACCCTGGACGACTCACGCCTCATCGCCCGGCGACTGGGCGCGCCCCAGCAGATAGGGGTGTTCGCGAGCCCCGCATACCTGCGTCGCGCGGGCACGCCCAAGGAGCCTCGGGAGCTCATGAAGCACCGCTGCCTGGCGATGACCGGCTCCAATACGCCGACGACGTGGACCTTCCGGGGAGACAAGAAGCCTCTCTCCGTGTCCATCGTCCCGAGCGTCGCGGTCAACAGCTTCCGGGTGCTGGTCGCCCTGGCCGTAGCCGACGTGGGCCTCGCGCGACTCTCCCAGATTCACTCCGCCGAGGCGGTGGCCGCCGGAACACTCCGCGAAGTGCTCCAGCGCTTCGCGCCACCTCCCGTGCCCCTCTTCGCCGTGTACCCGAGCGCCCGTCACGTGTCGCCGGCCGTGCGCGCCCTGCTGGAGCTGCTCACCGAGCACTTCCAGTCCCATCCCTGGTCGCCGGCCTCGCGATGACCCACGGGGGTCGTGTGACTTCACGCTCGCCGGGATGCGCTGAGTCTCCTCACGCCTCCAGGCACGGCCAGGGGCACCAGCAACCCCATGACAGCAACAACGGAAGATGTCTTTTCGAAGTGCAGGGTCACTTCCTCCGAGGGAGGGTAACCGAGCACGACGAGGTCTACTCCCGCCTCCGCGCGACTTCGGGCACCAGCCCCAATGCCTTCGAGGTGGCCTGGGCCTCGGCGAGCAGCCACGTCCTGAACGCGACGACGTCCCTCCGGCTCGACAGCGGCCGGGGGTGGACCAGCCAGTAGCCGAAGTCGTTGGGGAGGACCGTCGCGAAGGGCCGCACCAGCCGCCCCGCCTTCAGGTCATCCGCGGCGAGCAGCAATCGCCCGAGCGCCACGCCATCACCCTGCCGTGCGGCCTGAAGCACCAGCCCGGCATCGTTGAACGCGAAGCCCTTCCCGGTGTCCACGCCATCGACGCCGGCGGCATCCAGCCAGCGGCGCCACCCGTCCTTCGGCGTGTCATGGAGGAGGCGCACCTTCCCCAGGTCCGACGGCGCGCGCAGCTTCCTGGCGAGGGCCGGGCTGCACACGGGCGCGAGCACCTCCGGCGCGAGCTGCTCCGCCTTCAGTCCCGTCCACCGTCCCAGCCCGGAGCGGATGCCCACGTCGAAGCGGTCGTCGAGGAAGTCCCACAGCTCGGACACGCTGCTCAGGTGAAGCTCGATGTCGGGATGGAGCCGGCGAAATCCCTCCAGGCGCGGCAGGAGCCAGGACGAAGCGAACGAGGGCAGCACGGTGAGCCGCAGGGGCCCCTGCTCCGCCTCGTACAGGCGCGTGGTCGCTTCCGACAGTCGCTCGAACACGGGCGTCAGCTCGCGCAGATACGCCTTGCCCTTCGTCGTCAACGTCAGCGCATGTCCCCGGCGCTCGAAGAGCGAGACGCCGAGCCAGTCCTCCAGTTGGCGCACCTGGTGGCTGATGGCCGCCTGGGTGACACGCAACTCCGTGGCGGCGCGGGTGAAGCTCAAGTGCCGCGCCCCGGCCTCGAAGGCACGAAGGGCGCCGAGCGGTGGAATGCGGCGCATGCTCGATGAGCTCCCTTTATCGAGCGCGCGAGGATAGCTCGCTGGGTGCTCGGCTCGAAATGGAGTTTGTGTCCCTGCTCGCGCCCCATCACCACCACGAGGGCGCGTGGGGGCTTTCGCCATGATTCCCGCTGAAGTGTGGGTGATGTTCCTGGGCTACACCGTGCCGATGGTGTTCAGCCCCGGGCCCGGCAACACGGTGCTCGCCACCGCGGGCGGACGCTTCGGCATCCGCGGCTCGCTGCCGTTCTGGACGGGCTTCGAGGTGGCCAATGTCGCCCTCTGCCTGCTCTACGGACTGGGGCTGGGCCGGGTGCTGCAAGGGATTCCCTCGCTGCACCACGTGCTGCGCTGGTGCGGCGTCGTGTACCTGCTCTACCTCGCGTGGGGCTTCTTCCGTGCCTCCAGCTCGCCCTCCGGAGCGGAGGACGAACCGGAGCGGCTCGGCTTCGTCGACGGCCTCCTCACGGTGGCCCTCAACCCCAAGATTCACTCGATGGTCCTGGTGATGTTCTCCCAGTTCCTGAACCCGGCGGGAGCCCTGCTGTCGCAGGCCGCGCAGCTCACCGCGGCCTTCCTCCTCGTCTGCGTGGCGTGCCACTTCCCCTGGATTTACGGAGGGAAGCTCATCCTGGGACGCTTCCGCTCCGAGCGCGCCCTGCGCATCCAGGGGTGGACGTTCGGCGCCTGCATGGTCGCCGTCGCCTCCTATGTGGCCGTCGCCTGAGTCGCTAATCCGACCAGGTCATCACCTCGATGTAGCGGACGGAGTCTCGCGTGTTGTTGACGGACGCCACCACGTAGCCGCCGATGTCCCCGGGGCCCGTGCGGCCGTACGAGTCATGCCACGACGCGACGTAGTAGCGGGCCCCGGAGCCCGCGTGCGCGCTCAGCCAGGCGAGCGCGCCGTTGACCTCGGCCGCGCTCGGCGCCTGGCCGAAAATCGTCGAGCCGAGCCTCGCGCTCAGCTCCGCGTACGTGACGGGCGCGAAGGTGGACGACTGCGGACCGAAGTAGCCGTAGTAGGTCCACTGGAGCGTGGTCTGGTTCGCCACACCTTCGCCCTCGGGGATTCCACCCTCCTGAATCCACGCGTTGCTCGCCAGCCGGCCGCTCGCGCCGAAAATCTGCGCGGGCGTCTGGGCAGGCGAAGCCACGTCCAGCGGTGACGTGGTCGCCGCCCCGTCATTCAGCTCGTGATAGCGGAACAGGTAGTCCCGGGCCGAGGTGTCGATGCCCGTGAGGAACGTGGGGCTGGCGACCTTGCCCGCGAGATAGGCGTACTCGGCGGCGTCCGTCTGCCCGTCGTCGGAGCTGAGGAACGACTCCAGCGCGGTCTTCACTTCCGAGCGAATCACCGTCGTCCCACCCGTGCTTCCACTCGCACGGGCCGCCGTCATCCGAGACTCGAACAAGGGGATGGAATAGGTGCTGCCCCACGCGAAGGCGGAGGGAGCGGCGACGGCGGACAACACACAGAGCGCGGCACGCAGCGAGGAGGGCTTCATGGGTGTAGGACCTTTCTGGCCGTCCGGACGCCGGACGGGCTAGAGCTGTTATCCGAGCATATCTGACTAGTCTTGGATAAATCCGTATCAGTGGTGCAACACCTGCCACGCGGACACCCAAGACTGGAGTTGTTCATGCTCACTCGAAGAACCGGCTTGCTCCGGTTGGTGTTGTTGACGTTTTCCTCTGTGGCGGTCCTGGGCTCGACGCCGACCTGGGCGCAGACAGTGCTTGACCTGTCGCCGGCGAATCGCAGGGCGCCCATCTCCGGGCTGCCGGACTGGTCCAAGGCGGGCTACCGGGGCGGGCAGAACCTCCCGGGTGAAGGGGACATCAATCCGGACGCCACGTGCCGGGTGACTCCGGCGGAGCTGGCGACGACCTACGGCGTGCTCCCCAACGATGGCGTGGACGACACCACGGGTCTGCAGGCCGCCATCGACCACCTGCGCACGGCGTGCACCCCCAGCGCCTCGTACACGAAGCTCTCCCTGCTCTCACTTCCCGCGGGCCAGCTCGACGTGTCCCGACAGTTGGGCGTGGACGCCAGCTACCTCATCATCCGTGGCGCGGGCTCCTCGCCGGTGACGGGCACGAAGCTGGTGTTCCGCCCCGATGTGAACACCCGCTACGACACCCTGACGTCGGACGGTGGCGACTGGGACGAGGACGGCATGACGCACGGGGAGGGCAAGGGCGGCTGGCTGTGGCCAGGACGAGGCCTGTTCCGCGTGCAGTCGCGCGGCGTCCACACCTCGTACAACGAGGACGAGAACGACGACTACCAGACGGCGCCTCCCAACCGGGCGGACATCTTCGAGGGCACCGTGAATGTCCACTGGAAGGTCGGCGTGAAGCTCCGCGTGAAGCCGGGTGACACCGGCTTCGCCGCGCGCGCGGGCGACACCGTGGTGTACCTGGCGGCGAACTCCGCCGCGCTGGCCGTGGGCAGGCTCGTCAACATCCGCGCCGCCAACTCACGGGCCTTCTACGCCGAGCAGCAGGCGCTGCCCACCCAGCACGCGCTGTCCAACCTGCACATGCGTCAGCAGCTCTTCCGCATCGCCGCCGTCGACACGGGCAACAAGACGCTCACCCTGGACAAGCCGCTCGAATACGACGTCCCGGTGACGTCGACCTCGGACGGGTCCACCGCCATCGACGGCTCGGTGTACGACTCCAAGGCGGCCCCGCTCGTCGACCCCATCGTCGGCGTGGGCATCGAGAACCTGTACTTCACGCAGGAGGTGCCGGGAGTGAGCGCCTCGGCCGCGCTCCACAACTACGGCAACCTGGCGCCCGCGTACGAGATGCACGGCATCGTCTTCAAGTGGGTCGCGGACTCGTGGGTGAGGGGCATCCGCGCGGAGATGACGGGCTCGCATCCCATCGTCACGGAGGAGGCGAAGAACCTCCAGATTGTCGACAACGTGCTCGACGGCGCATGGAACAAGGGCAAGGGCGGCAACGGCTACTTCCGAGGCTCCCGCGTCTGGGACTCGCTGTACGCCGGCAACACGTCCCGCAACCTGCGGCACTTCACCTTCCAGTGGTCCGCGTCCGGCAACGTCGTCATCGGCAATGACTTCGACTCCGACCTCAACCTGCACGGCGGCTGGGAGCGACGAAACCTCTTCGAGCGCAACATCAGCACGGTTCCGTACGCGCACCGCTCCGGCAACTGCAGCTCCCACTGCGGAGAGGAAGGGGGCGGCGGCCCGGATGACTCCAACTGGTATCCCATCTGGTGGGGCGCCGGGAAGAAGGCCGTGAAGTGGTCCGGCGCCACGGGGCCGCAGAACGTCTTCTTCAACAACGTCCTGCGCAAGCAGGTGGGCACCGACACGTCCCCCTACGCCGACTTCTATTCGGAGCCCTCGCGCATCTACCAGTTCGGCTGGTCGGGCGCGGCGTACAAGCACCTGGACATCAACGGGACACCCATCGCCGACTGGGCACACGCGGAGACGCTCGACTACTCCGGTGGCCATGGCGTGGACACCACGCGGACGGACACCGCGCCCTCGCTGTTCCTCATCAGCGTCGGTGCGCCGCCGCCTCCGGACACCACCCCTCCGAGCGCGCCTTCCAACCTCCGCGTGACGGCGGTGACCTCCACGAGCGTCACCCTGGCCTGGGACGCGGCGACCGACGACCGGGGCGTCTCCGGCTACTCCGTCTGGCTCGGCGGCAACGTGGCCGCCACCACGACGGGCCTGGGCGTGACGTTGCTGGGGTTGAGCCCGGCCACGGCGTACACCTTCACCGCCACCGCGAGGGATGCAGCGGGCAACGTGTCGGCGCCGAGCGCCCCGGTCATCGCGACCACGGCTCCGCCCGCGCCCTCCGGGCTCGTCGCCCACTTCGCCGTGAGCTCTTCCTGGGCCAATGGCTACACGGGCCGCTACACGGTGGAGAACCTGGGCACGGTGAACGTCACCGGGTGGCAGTTGGAGTTCGACCTGCCGGCCGGGACGATTGCGCAGAGCCCGTTCTCCTCCACGATGACGCGCAACGGGGACCACTACACGTTCCTTCCCGTCAGCCACAACACCACCATCAAGGCGGGCGCGAGCAAGGAGTTCGGCTTCACGACCATCGGACTCGGACAGCCCTTCAACTGCACGCTGAACGGCAACCCCTGCGAGTGAGGCGGGCGCGTCGCTGACGCGTGGACAGGGATGGCCCGGTGCTCGTTCAGGCCGGGCCGTTCCTGCTTCATGAGGCCATGCGGCGGAATAATCGCGAAGTGCCCGGGTTGCTGGCCGGCCGCGCGAACACACCCCGCCACCTCGCCTCGGAGTCCTTCGTGAAGCTGTCGCTCCTGCTGCTCACCTGCCTTGTGTCCCTGCCCGCCTTCGCGGAGGAGAAGCCCAAGGACACCGCCGTCGCCCGGCAACAAATCACCGCCGTGGTCGACGACTTCCGCGAGGCCATCATCCAGAAGGACCGGAAGAAGTTCCTCGGCTTGTTCCTGCGCGAGGACGCCACGTGGCAGTCCGTCGATGGAGAGGAGTTCCTGAAGCGCCGCCTCCAGAAGAACCCCAAGGCGACCCGGCTCAAGCTCGATGCACGGCAGAACCCGACGACGTTCATCGATGAAATCGTGGCGGACGCGGAGCGTAGCGAGGAGAAGTTCACCAACGTCCGCATCGACACGGACGGAACCATCGCCTCGGTCTCCTTCGAGTTCACCTTCCATCTGGGCGAGCGCGTCATCAATCGCGGCCAGGAGAGCTGGCACCTGGTGAATACGGGCGCCGGCTGGAAGATTGCCTCCGTCATCTGGTCCAACAACTAAGGCCCACGCCCGACATGTCCTCCCACGCCCCGCTCCTCTCGCTTCTCGCCGTCGTGTGCTTCGCCTCCCAGGCGCCAGGCGCCCCCCAGGCCTCCGTCTCCGCGAAGCTGGACGCCCACCTCCAGTCCTATGTCGACAAGGAGGGCTTCCGCGGCGCGGTGCTCGTCGCGAAGGACGGGAAGGTGCTTCATCGCGCCGCCTACGGCCTGGCGGACGAGAAGGGCCGGCGCGCAAACCAGGTCGACTCCCAGTTCCTGATTGGCTCGCTGACCAAGTCCTTCACCGCCGTGACGGTCATGCAGTTGGTGGACGCGGGCACGCTGGACCTGAACGTCCCCATCTCCCGCTATCTGCCGAAGCTCCGCGCGGACCTGGGCAAGAGCCTGACGCTCCACCTGCTGCTCAAGCACCAGTCCGGCCTGCCCACGCATCTGGACTCGCTGGTGGAGCGTGAATCAGAGACCGATGTCTCCTCGGCGGAAATCCTGCGGCTCATCAACACCGCGCGCGTCTCGTTCAAGCCCGGAGCGAAACACGAGTACTCCAACCTGAACTACCACCTCGCGGCCCTCATCATCGAAGCCGTCACCGGCAAGCGCTACGCGGAGGTGCTCCAGGAGAAGACGTTCGGGCCGCTTGCGATGACGGACTCGGGCATCGAGCGGAGCACGAACGTTCCGCCCAAGCGGGCCTTCGGCTACGCGAAGGAGCTGCTGGGCGTTTCGCGCGACGAGAACAACGTCTCCTATGCCCTGGGCTCCGGCGACATCTACTCGACGGTGGATGACCTGTACGCCTGGGACCAGGCGCTCTTCGGTTCGGGGCTGGTGTCCGCTCCGAGCAAGAAGCGGCTCTTCACGGGAGAGAGTCGCGCGCTCGGCTACTACGGCTATGGCTTCCGGATTCAGCAGTACCAGCGGAGCCCCGGCAGCAAGGAGCGTGGCGTGCTGGTGCGGCACGGCGGCTCCATGGATGGGTTCCTCTCCAACCTCCACCACTACACCGAGGACCAGCTGACGGTGATTGTCCTCGGCAACGTGCGGCCGTTTCCCATCCGGGAGCTGACCTTCGAGCTGAAGGAGATTGCCCTGGGACTGGAGCCCCGAAGCCGCTCGCGCGCGGAGCTGGACGAGTAATCCCGCCCTGTCAGGCGCCCTTGTCGACGGGCACGCCCAGTCGCGTGAAGGAGAACACCAGCGACGTCTCGATGCGGCTCACCTCGGGACGGTTGGTGAAGGACTGGATGGTCAGCACCCGCAGGTGCTCGGTGTCGCGACACACCACGTGCACCAGGAAGTCCGTCGTCCCGCCCAGGCAATAGACAGCCACCGTTTCCGGCAACGAGCGCAGGTGGTCACCGATGTTGCCGAAGGCCTCGTCCACGTGCTGGCGCAACTGCACGGCGATCAGCGCCTGAAGACCCAATCCCATGGAGCGCACGTTGAGCTCCGCGCGGTAGCCCTGGATGATGCCTTCCGTCTCCAGCCGCTTCACGCGCGCGAGGCAGGAAGAGGGCGCGAGCCCCACCTGCGCGGCGAGCGCCTTGTTGGACAGCCGTGCATTGTTCTGGAGGGCCTCCAGAATCGTGCGATCAATTCGGTCGAGGGGGGTCATCTGGGGTTCCTGGACGAATTTCATTCGATGGATGCGACCCGAAGCTGCCTCTTATTCTGTGTCAATGACACGATACCGAATCGGAGCACTCGTTGTCCTGCTGGCGGGCGCGGCCGTCGCCGCTCCTGAAACCCCTCCCGGCAAGGGCGCCACCCTGCTCGCGCCCTGGTCCGGCCCTCACGGCGGAGCGCCTCCGTTCGACCGGGTGAAGCTGGAGGAGTTCCGTCCCGCGCTCGAGGAAGCGATGGAGCAGGAGCGGCGTGAAGTGGCCCGCGTCGCGGACTCGACCGAGCCGCCCACGTTCGAGAACACCATCGCCGCGCTGGAGGACACGGGCCGGGGATTCACTCGCGTCTTCGAGGTCTACAACGCGTGGTCCTCGTTCGTGAACACACCCGAGTATCAGGTCATCGAGCGAGAGATGGCGCCCCGGCTGGCCGCGTTCTGGGACGAGAGCACCCAGAACCGTCGCCTCTTCCGGCGCATCAAGGCCGTCCACGACTCAGCCGCGAAGGCGAAGCTGACGCCCGAGCAGCGGCGGCTCGTCGCGCACTACCACGACGTCTACGTCCGCTCCGGCGCGAACCTGGGCGCGGCGGCCGGCAAGCGCTTCACCGCGCTCAACCAGCAGCTCGCCACGCTCTACACGACGTTCAACCAGAACGTGCTCGCCGACGAGAAGCGCTTCACCCTCCTGGAAACGGAAGCCGACCTGGCGGGCCTGCCGGAGCCGCTGCGCAAGGCCGCCGCCACGGAGGCGGAGGCGCGCGGGAAGAAGGGCCAGTGGGCCGTGGCCAACACGCGCTCGGCGGTGGCGGACTTCCTCACCTATTCGGACCGCCGCGAGCTGCGCGAGAAGGTGTGGCGCAACTACGACAGCCGGGGGGACCACGGAGATTCCCACGACAACAACGGCGTCATCACCCAGATACTCGCCGCGCGCGCCGAGCAGGCGAAGCTCCTGGGCTTCCCCACCCACGCCCACCGGCAGCTCGCGACGTCCATGGTCAAGACGCCCGAGCGCGCGATGCGACTGCTGGAGCAGATGTGGACGCCCGCCGTCGCCCGCGTGCGCGAGGAAGTCGCGGCGATGCAGGAGATTGCCCGGCGCGACGGACAGCCGGAGACCATCGCCCCCTGGGACTACCGCTACTACGCGGAGAAGGTGCGCAAGGCGAAGTACGACCTCGACGACACCGAGGTGAAGCCGTACCTGCGACTCGACTCCCTGCGGGACGGCATGTTCTGGGCCGCCGGCGAGCTGTTCGGCTACACCTTCACTCCCGCGCCGGACGTGCCCGTCTACCACCCGGACGTGAGCGTCTTCGCGGTGAAGGAGCGCACGAGCGGCAAGCCCCTGGGGCTGTTGTACTTCGACCCCTACGCGAGGCCGGGCAAGTACAACGGCGGGCAGACCGAGACGTACCGCGTGCAGGAGCGCTTCCGGAGCGAGGTGACGGGCCTGGTGGCCATCAGCATGCCCTTCGTGAAGCCGGGGCCCGGAGGAGTCGCGCTGCTGGGCTGGCGCGACGCGCTGACGCTCTTCCACGAGTTCGGCCACGCGCTGCACTCCCTGAGCGCGAGCGTGACGTACCCGACGCTCGGAGGTGGCCGCGTGGTGCGCGACTTCGGGGAGTTTCCCGCCGAGCTGTTCGAGCACTGGCTGTCCACTCCGGAGGTGCTCAGCCGGTTCGCCGTGCACCACGTGACGGGCAAGCCGATGCCCGCGGACCTGGTGGCCCGCATCCAGAAGGCCGCGACGTTCAATCAGGGCTTCTACACGGTGGACTACCTGACCTCCGCGCTCGTCGAGATGAAGCTGCACCTCGCGGGTGCCCGCCGCATCAACCCCGACACGTTCGAGCGCGACGTGCTCCGCCAGATTGGCGCGCCGGAAGAGGTCGGCATGCGCAGCCGGCTGCCCCACTTCGGGCATGTCTTCGCCAGCAACGGGTACGCGGCCGGCTACTACATGTACCTGTGGGCGGAAATGCTGTCGGCGGATGCCTTCGAGGCGTTCACCGAGGCTGGCGGTGCCTATGACCCGAAGGTGGCCGCGAGGCTTCGCGAGCACATCCTGTCCGTGGGCAACACCGTGGACCCGTTCGAGGGCTACCGGGCCTTCCGGGGGCGGGAGGCGAGCCTGGACGCCTTGATGCGGGAGCGAGGCTTCCCCGCGCCTCAGCGGCCGTAGCCATACAGGAAGACCCGGACACCGGACGCCACGTGCTCGGCGCGCTCCTTCCTGGTGAGCGCGAGCCCTCCGTCATGGGGGCCTGGGACGGAGACCAGGCGGGTGAAGTGGAGGGCCGCGCGCTCCGGGTCCTCGACTCGCAACAGCCGCTCGTCCGCCAACCGTCGCAGGTGGCGGGCGAGCTCCCGGCGGACCTGGAGCGGCCCGGCCTCGCGCCACGCCTTGATTGCGGGCGCGGGGATATGGCCCGCCTCCGCGTTGACCTGTCGCACCAGGGCGAAGTGTTCGGCGGAGTCGGGCATCGGCGTCCCCCAGGCCAGGGCGAGCTCGATGAGGTCCGTTTCCAGGTTCGTGACTTTTCGCAGGTGCCTGTCCAAAAGGGCCGTCTGCGCCTCGGCGACCCGTGACGCGCTCTCCTGGATGACGGCCTGGAACAGCCGCGCTTTGTCCTGGAAGTGGTTGTAGAGCGTGCGCGTGGACACACCCGCCTCGTCGGCAATCATGTCGATGCTGGCGCGGGTGTAGCCGTCCCGAGCGAAGACCGTCAGCGCCCCCATCAGGAGGGCCTGACGCTTGTCCCCCTGCCCTCCACGCGGCTTCGTCCGGTCTGCTCGGGGCATTTTCGTTCCTTTTGCACAGGTACAACCATCGTTTTACTCAGTACAACGTTCGTTGTACCCTGGCGCTCGTTCTCGCGCACGCATCAAGGGAGGCTGAAGTTGACCCGGCTCGGCATCGTCATTGGAAGCACCCGCCCCGGACGCAGGGCGGAGGTCGTCGCCCGCTGGGTCCATGCCGCCGGACAACGGCATGCCGCCGTCGTGGCGGGGGACGCGACCCTGGAGGTCATCGACCTGGCGGACCACGACCTGCCGCTGCTGGATGAGCCCGTCCCCGCCATTCGCGGGGATTACCGCCACGCGCACACGCGGAAGTGGGCCGCCACGGTGGGCGCGTTCGACGGCTTCGTGTTCGTCACGCCGGAGTACAACCACTCATTCCCCGCCGCGCTGAAGAACGCCATCGACTTCCTCTATGCCGAGTGGAACGACAAGGCCGCGGGGTTCGTGAGCTACGGGGGACTCGGAGGCGTCCGCGCGGTGGAGCATCTGCGCACGACGCTGGCCGAGGTGAAGGTCGCCACCGTGCGCGCGCAGGTGTCGTTGTCGAAGTACACCGACGTCGCGCTTTTCACCGACCCGGGCAACTGGTCGCCCGCGCCCGCCCAGGAGGCCGCGCTGCACACGCTGCTGGACGAAGTGCTCGCATGGTCCCGGGCCTTGAAGACCTTGCGCGCGCCGGGCTGAAGCAGACCTATTCGACGGCGAGCGCCACCGAGGAAGCGTTGGCGAACACCCGCGTGAGCCAGTCGATGAAGACGCGCACCCGGGGCGACAGCTGGCGGCTCCGCGGATAGAGCAACGAGACGGGCGTGGGCGACGGGGGATGTTCAGGCAGCAGCTCCACGAGCGTCCCCGCGAGCAGCTCGCTCTCCACGTGGTAGCGCGGCAGTTGAATCAACCCGAGCCCGAGCTTCGCCGCCGACGCGTAGGTCTCCGCCCCCGTGACGGTGACAGTCGCTGGGAGGGTGACGTTTCTCGGCGCGCCGTCGACCCTGAACTCCAGGGGAATCATCGACCCCGTGGCCGACGAGATGAAGCCCACCGCCACGTGGCCCTCGAGTTCCTCCAGCCGGGTGGGTGTCCCGTGGCGGGCCAGATAGGCGGGGCTCGCGCAGGTGACCTCCTTGAGCAGCGCCACGCGCCGCCCCACCATGGCGCTGTCCTGGAGGTCGCCCACGCGCAGGACGCAGTCGATGCCTTCCCGCACCAGGTCGACCAGCCGGTCTCCTTCGCCAAGGTGGAGCTTCAGGTCCGGGTATTCAGCCAGGAATGAGGGCAGCGCCGGCAGGACGAAGTGCCGCGCCAGGGTGCCGTGGACGTCGACGCGGAGCTGTCCCTTCGGCTTTGCGCCGCTGAAGGCGGAGTCGGCATCCTCCACCTCGCCCAGGATGGCGACACAGCGCCGGTAGTAGGCCTCGCCATCCAGCGTGGGCCGGACATGGCGTGTCGTGCGCTGGAGCAGTCGCACGCCCAACCGGGCCTCCAGTTGCTTGATGGATTGCGTGGCCGTCGAGCGCGGAAGCTCCAGGTCCTGAGCAGCCACCGTGAAGCTGCGGCGCTCCACGATGCGCGTGAACAGCCGCATGACGTCCAACCGGTCCATCCCCGCCTCCTCACGGTCCGCTGGGGCCGAGCAGTGCCTGGCCTGCTCGGCCTCAACGGGCCGCGGGGCACGTGGCCCCGCGACTCCGAGCACACAGACTCACCGCTTGATGACGAACTCCACGCGGCGGTTCTCGCTGCGTCCTTCCAGCGTGTCGTTCGTCGCGATGGGCTGGGTCGGACCGTAACCCCGGGCCTCCAGTCGCGAGCCGTCGACACCTCGGCGGATGAGGTAGGCGCGCACGGCCTCCGCGCGGTCCTGACTCAAGGTGCGGTTGAGGTCCTCGGGACCGGTGTTGTCCGTGTGCCCCTCGATGCGCACCGCGACTTTGGGCCGCGCCTTCAGTTGCTCGGCAATCTCGTCGAGCACCTTCGCGCCCTCACCCTGAATCTCGGACGTCCCCACCGGGAAGGTGACGCGACGGTCCGCCAGCGAGAGCCGCTCCTCCGTCGGCGCCTTCGCCGCCTCGGGGCAACCCTCGTTCTCCACGGTGCCCTTCTCCTTCGGGCACTTGTCGGAGTCGTCCGGCACGCCGTCCCCATCCGTGTCCTTCGGGGCGGGGCAGCCTTCGTTCTCCACGGTGCCCTTCTCACTCGGGCACTTGTCGGAGTCATCCGGCACGCCGTCACCGTCCGAGTCCTTCGCCGGTACCGGCGCGGGGCAACCCTGGTTCTCCGCGGTGCCCTTCTCCTCCGGGCACTTGTCGGACTCATCCGGCACGCCATCGCCATCCGTGTCCTTCGCGGGCGCGGGGCAGCCCTGGTTCTCCACGGTGCCCTTCTCGTTCGGGCACTTGTCCTCGGAATCCGGCACGCCATCGCCGTCCGAGTCAGGGCAGCCGCTCGTCTCCGCGCTCCCAGCCTCGTTCGGGCACTTGTCCAGCCGGTCGACGACGCCATCGCCATCCGAGTCGCGGTCGGGGCAACCCGCGTTGTCGGGCGACCCCGCCTCCAGCGGGCAACGGTCCGACTTGTTGGGCACGGAGTCACCGTCATCATCGGAGTCGGGGCACTGCTCGGGCGTGTGCTTGCGTCCGCCCTTGCAGACATCCTCGCGAGCCGCCGGGTTGTGCGCCCACGCGATTCCCGCGCCCACGCGCCACGAGGGCGTCCCTGGGATATCCGTGAAGCCATGCCCGGCGAGCGCGTTCAGCTCGAAGCCCATGCCAATGGGCAACCGCACGCCTCCGAGCAGCTCCACCGCCACGTCCGGATGCACCAGCGACTCCGCCACCTGCAGGGCGATTTCGCCGCGCAGGCCGTCACCCCGGGTCGCCACCACCACGGACTGCTCCAGCTCCGTGCCCACGTCGCGGCCCGGCTCCACCTCCGTGGACCTCACCCGCGCGCCCACGCTCGCGCCGAGCGCGAACATGCCCACCTCGCGCCCCAGGGAGACCCGGGGCGAGAACTGGAGGCCCGCCCAGTGCTCCTGACGTCCGAAGGCGCTCGCCCGTCCCCCCGGGAGCCCCACGTCGAGCCCCACCGCCAGGGACAACGGCGCACCTTCCTCGCGCCGCAGCAACGAATAGCGCGCCCCCACCTCGGGCGTGCCGAGCCCCGAGGACGAGGGCTCCGCGACACCCGCCAGCCTGTTCGCCCCATGCCCGCCCTGCGAGATGATGACGGGCAATCTGGCGGAGACCTCCAACCGGTCCACCGGAGACCACGCGCCCATGAGCCAGGCCGAGGTCCTGTAATGGATGATGGAGTGCTCGCTCCCGTCACTGCCCTCCAACACGAGGATGCCGCGCTCGTAGTTGGCGAGGAGGCTGAGCCGAAAGCCTCCCTCGGAGAGCACCCGGCCCGTGTCCACCATCAACGAGTCCGTGGCGGCGGCGCTCAGACGCAAGCGCTCCGCATCGAACGCGACCAGGGGGCTGGAGAGTGCCTGCGCCGAGGCGGTCGTGGCGGCCAGGGCCGCGACGAGCACACCAGTCCGTGCCAATTCACGCAAGGGAAGGTCCTTCAAGCTGAAGAGTCGAATGAGAGGATTCAAGAGGCTCACGGGGCGACTCGCTCCCGGCCGCGACGACGGCCCGCCCAGACGGCGAGGACCGACAACACGACCAGCACCGCGTCTCCACCGCCGCCCGTGGACTGACAGCCACCTCCGGCAATCGAGATCAACCGGGCCTGGACGGAGACCTCGAACGAGCACTGCGCCGAGTTCCCCGCGGCATCCGTGGCCGTGACGGTGACGCGCGTCTGTCCCGAAGAGAAGCGCGAGCCGGACTCCGGCGACGCGGTGACGGTCGCCGGCCCGGAGACGGAGTCCGTCGCCGTGGGCAGCGTGTACGTCACCTGCGCGCCCCCCGGCTCGTCCGAGGCCACCTGGAGGTTTTCCGGGCAGCTCAACGTCGGGGCCGTCGTGTCCCGCACCGTCACCTGGAACGTACACGTGGCCCGGTTGCCCGCCGCATCGTCCGCCGTCACAGTGACCGTCGTCACTCCCAACGGGAAGGTGCTTCCCGACGGCGCTGAGTAGGCCACCACCGGGTCCGCCGCCCCCCCATCCGTCACGGTCGCGGGTTCATAGGTCACCACGGCGCCCGAAGCGTCCTGGGCCTCCACCACCGGGTCCGCGGGACAGGTGAGCACGGGCGAAAGGGTGTCTCGCACCGTCACCAGGAACGTACACGTGGCCCGGTTGCCCGCCGCGTCTTCCGCCGTCACCGTGACCGTCGTGTCCCCCAGCGGCAAGATGCTTCCCGACGGCGGTGAGTACGTCACCAGCGGGGTGCTCCCCACGTCGGAGGCCGTGGCCGGCGGATAGGTCACCGCGGTCCCCGCCTCCGCCACCTGATTCCCAGGACACGTCAGCACGGGCGGAACCATGTCTCGCACCGTCACCAGGAACGTGCACGTGGCCCGGTTGCCCGCCGTGTCTTCCGCCGTCACCGTGACCGTCGTGTCCCCCAGCGGCAAGGTGCTTCCCGACGGAGGCGAGTACGTCACCGTGGGCGAGGCCGTCACCGCGTCGGACGCCGTCGCCGCCGGATAGGTCACCGCGGTCCCCACCTCCGCCACCTGATTCCCAGGACACGTCAGCACGGGCGGAAGGGTGTCTCGCACCGTCACCAGGAACGTGCATGTGGCCCGGTTGCCCGCCGCGTCCTCCGCCGTCGCCGTGACGGTCGTATCCCCCAGCGGCAAGGTGCTTCCCGACGGCGGCGAGTACGTCACCGTGGGCGAGGCCGTCACCGCGTCGGACGCCGTCGCCGCCGGATAGGTCACAGGGGAACCCGAAGGGTCCGCCGCCTCCACCACCATGTTCACGGGGCAGGTGACTGTCGGAGGCGTCGTGTCCCGCACCGTCACCAGGAACGTACACGTGGCCCGGTTGCCCGCCGCGTCCTCCGCCGTCGCCGTGACGGTCGTATCTCCCAGCGGCAAGGTGCTTCCCGACGGCGGCGAGTACGTCACCGTGGGCATGGCCGTCACCGCGTCGGACGCTGTCGCCGCCGGATAGGTCACAGGGGCACCCGAAGGGTCCGTCGCCTCCACCACCATGTTCACCGGACAGGTGACTGTCGGAGGCGTCGTGTCTCGCACCGTCACCAGGAACGTGCATGTGGCCCGGTTGCCCGCCGCGTCCTCCGCCGTCGCCGTGACGGTCGTATCCCCCAACGGCAAGGTGCTTCCCGACGGCGGTGAGTACGTCACCGTGGGCGTGGCCGTCACCGCATCGGACGCCGTCGCCGCCGGATAGGTCACAGGGGCACCCGAAGGGCCCGTCGCCTCCACCACCATGTTCACCGGACAGGTGACTGTCGGAGGCGTCGTGTCCCGCACCGTCACCTGGAACGTACACGACGCCTGATTGCCGGCCGCGTCCTCCGCCGTCGCCGTGACGGTCGTCATCCCCAATGGCAGCGTGCCGCCCGACGGCGGTGAGTACGTCACCGTCGGATTCCCGGTGATGACGTCGGTCGCGATGGCGGGGGGATACGTCACGACAGCGCCCGCCGGGCTCGTCGCCTCCACCTGCTGGTCCGCCGGGCAGGTGATGGTCGGCGGCGTTTCATCCACCACGCCCACCGTCACCGTGGCCACGTTGCTGTCCAGACCGCAGTCCCGGGCCACGAAGGTGAAGCTGTCCGGCCCCACGTAGCCCGGATTCGGCGTGTACGTGACGGCGGGAGGCGTCCCGCTCAGTGTACCGTTCGCCGGAGGCGTGACGATGACGTAGGTCAGCGGCGGCCCCACCTCGGTATCCGTGGCCACCAGGGTCACATTCACCGGGACTCCGTAACTTGTTTCCACCGTCTGGTCCTGCGCCACCGGCGCGATGTTCTCCCGCACCGTCACCAGTCGCCCGCTTCCAATCCCGTTGGCGAAGACGGACAGCGCATAGGTGCCAGGCGGCGCGCTGGCGGGAATGGTCACCGTCGCGCCCGTGGCGGACAGGTCCGTCCCCGGCAGGCTCCAGAGCCGACCTCCCTCCACGCCTTGCAGCCGCGCCAGCGGGAAGTCCGCCGAGGAATCCTTGTAGTCGCCCGAGCTGGCACCGGAGATGCCTCGGAACCGCGCGCCGGTGATTCGGGCGGAGCACGCGCGCGTCACCTCGTCCGGCCCCGTCACCACCGGACGCCATGAGGGCTGCGCCCCCGTGTCTTCGTACAGCTCGGCGCTCGCCAGCCACGCGTTGGCCGCGGACTGACCACCGAGCGCGAGCACCTCGCTCGTGGGCAGCACCACCGCGGCGAAGCGCGCCCTGGGCCCACCGAGGTTCGTCGCGGGCTTCCAGGTGTTCGTCGTGCCGTCGTACAGCTCCGCCGTGGCGCGCACCGCGCCTCCCGGCCCCTGGCCTCCCGCGACGAGCACACGGCCCGACGGCAGCAGCACCGCGGAGTGGAAGGCCCGCGCCTCCGCGAGCGAGCCCGCCGGAGTCCAGGTGTTGGAGACCGGGTCATACAGCTCCGCCGACGCCAGCTCCGCCGCGAGCGTGGTGCCCGCCGACGCCAGCACACGGCCCGAGGACAACACCGTCAGCGTGAAGGACTCGCGTCCCTGCGCGAGGCTCGCCGCTGGAGCCCAGGTGTTGGTGGTCGGGTCATACAGCTCCGCCGTGGCCAACAGCGCCCCCGCGTTCTGACCACCCGCCACGAGGACACGCCCGTCGTTCAGCAACACGGCGGCGTGCCGCGAGCGAGGCGTGGCGGCGGATGCGGCGCCGCTCCAGGTATTGGTCGCCGGGTCATACAACTCCGCCGTCGCCGCTCCCGCGCCGCCCACCACGAACACCCGGCCCAAGCCGAGCACCGTCGCGGTGTGGCCATCGCGGGCCGTCGCCATGTTGCCCGCGGCCGACCAGGCGTTGGCCGTGGCGTCATACTGCTCGGCGGAGGCCAGCGCTCCCGCGCCATTGGCTCCGCCGACGACGAGCACCCGGCCCGATTGCAACAGGCTCATCGTGGCCCGCTCGCGCGCCGTCGCCAGGGAAGCGGCGGGCGACCAGGTGTTGCTCGCGCGCGTGTAGCGCTCCGCCGTCGCCAGCACGCCGCCCGGGCCGCGTCCTCCGGCCACCAGCACCTGCCCCGAGGGCAACAACACGGCCGCCCTGGAACCGCGAGCCGCCGCGAGATTGCCGGCGGGAGCCCAGACATCGCTGGACGCGTCATAGACGTCGCCGTTGGCGAAGAAGGTGAGGCTCGGGTTGGAGGCGTAGCCGCCGTTGACCAGCACCTGCCCCGTGGGCAGCAGCGTCGCCACCATGTTCTCACGCCCCACCGCCAACGTCCCGGCCGGGCTCCAGGTCCCCGTCGCGGGGTCATACAGCTCCGAGACAGTCTGCGTATTGCGGGCCGCGTCCGCGCCCCCCTGGACGAGCACCTTGCCGCTGGGCAGCAGCGTGGCGGTGTGGCCATTGCGCGGATGGGTGAGAGCTCCCGTGGCGGTCCAGGTGTTGGCCGCCGGGTCATAGAGCTCCGCATGGGTGGTGACCCCTCCGGCCGTGAAGCCGCCCGCGAGCAGCACCCGGCCATCCGGAAGCTGCGTCCCCGTCGCATAGTGCCGGGGGACCAGGGCGGGCGCCGCGAGAGACCAGGTCTCGGAGACGGGGTCATACAGCTCGGATTCAGGGACCTCGCCCGGGATGAGGTTGCTGAAGCCGCTCATCACCAGCACCCGTCCATTCCTCAGCAGCACGGCCAGGTGGGCGCGGTGGATGACCGCCATGGGAGCCGTGGGGGTGAAGGTATTGGTCGCGGCATCATAGAGCTCCGCGGTCGCCAGGTTGGAGCCACCGGCGACGAGCACCTTGCCCGAGTTCAGGACGGTGGCCGTTGGCAGGCTGCGCGAAGCGGCCATCGCGCCCGTGGCGGTCCAGGTGTTCGTCTGGGCATCGTAGATGCGTCCCGTCAGGCTGCCGTCCGTCATCACCAGCGCCCGTCCCGTGGGCAGCATCACGCCCACCGCGATATTGCCCTGGATACCGGGGCCCGCGGCGGACGCCCAGGTCCCGCGCTCCGGGTCGAACCGCTCCGCGGTGGTCACGAAGCCCAGCCTGTTGACCCCGCCGGCCACGAGGACCGTGCCATCCGTCAAGAGCAGCGAGGAGTGCTGCGCCCTCGGGGTCGCCATGCTGGCCGTCGACGACCAGCCCGGGTCCACCACCAGCGGCGCGGTGAGTCCGGCGAGCGCCACTTCGGTGACGAGGCTCACGCGAGGGCCCTCCACCTCGAACACGTTCGCGAGCGATGACGCGCGAACCCCCGACAGGCGCGTGTCACCACGCCGGGACTCGCCCCGCGCATCGCGCACCTCGGACGGGTGGAAGCGCAGGACCGGCTGCCCGTCGGTGTCGAGGAACTCCACGTACTCGCCCACATCCCGCAGGCGCGTCACCGAAGGGGGCAGCGTGACGTGGTACTCCGCGCGGTGGAGGGGCTCGGAGCCATCCACCACCCAGGCCTCCTCCAACCGCGAGGAGCGCCACCCCTGGCTCACCTCGGCGGAATCACCCACCGGGAACCAGAAGTGTCGCGGGCCCGCGAAGGACACCGCTCGCTCGCGAAGCAGGGTACCGGCGTCATCGGCGCCAGCTCCCTGCTCGACGCGGAAGAGCAGGCCCCGCGTCGTCAACTCCAGCGTCCCGCTCGCGGAGAGCCGCGACGTGAGAGCTCGGGAGTCCGCGACGGTGAGGGGGACCTCCGAGGAGGAGAAGACCTTCGACGGCGCCTCCTCCGTGGTCAGCTCCGGAAAGTAGGCCCGAGCCAGAGCGAGCGCTTCCGCTGAAGCCGGCAGGTCCTGCTTCTGCTCGCATGCGGCGACCAGGGCACAACCAACCACCACGACCAGGTATCGCGAGACGCGTCTCGACTGCATCTGTCACCCTCCACACCCATGCGTGTGGCACGGGCTGACGCGCGAGGGCCGCCACGGCTGGCGAGCGTGCGCGCGTTGCCTCCGGCTGTATCACGCTTTCACCCCACCGGGTCCTCACCGACGCCTCGAAAAAAGGACGCCAGGGGTCTGGGACACAGGCGGCACAAGTGACGCGTTGTTCAACAGGAGCGTCGCTTTCCCGCGAGGGGAAACACACGCCCGAGGCGGAGGCTGGTCATCCTCCCGAGCAGGATGGCAGGCTGCGGGCCCCGTTGGGCCTCCTGGAGGGACACATGACCGCGACGAAGCACGAGCCCGTCACCGCGCCTGGACTGCCGAAGCCCGTGGGTCCCTACTCCCCGGGCATGCGGCTGGAGTCGCTGCTCTTCGTCTCCGGACAGGCCGCGACGGACCCAGCCACCGGGAAGCAGGCCGAGGGAATCGAGGCGCAGACGGAGCAGGTCCTCCGCAACCTGGAGCGCATCCTGCTGGCGGGTGGCTCCAGCCTCCAGCACGTCCTGCGCTGCGGCGTGTTCCTCGTCGACATGAAGGACTTCTCCCGGATGAACGCTGTCTACGAGCGCGTGTTCGCCGGGCACCGCCCCGCCCGCACCACCGTGCAAGCGGCCGCGCTCCCAGAGGCCGGGCTGCTCGTGGAGATCGACTGCATCGCCTACGTGCCTTGAGACGACGGGGGTTGTCACGGTCCGAATCAGGACCGGAACTGTCCTAGTGGGCTCGTACGGTGCCTCCGATACCCACTACCGGAGGCCCGATGCGACGCCAGCTCTTCACGCTCCTGCTCTTGCTCACGTGGAAGGCGAGTGCGCTCCCACCGACGCCACCGTCAGGAGCCACCGCCGTGAAACCTGCCTCTCGTGATTGCTGTGCCGTGCTGGAGCTGCGGCAGTACACGCTGAACCCGGGACAGCGCGATGTGCTCATCGACCTGTTCGAGCGTGAGTTCGTCGAGAGTCAGGAAGCCCAGGGCGCGCACCTGGTCGGACAGTTCCGGGACTCGGCGCGGCCCGAGCGTTTCGTCTGGCTGCGCGGCTTCCCGGACATGGTGTCTCGCGAGCAGACCTTGAAGCGGTTCTACGGTGGGCCCGTGTGGAAGGCGCACCGGGAGGCGGCCAACGCGACGATGCAGGACTCGAGCAACGTCCTGCTGTTGCGCCCCGTCACCGGAAGTCGGGGGTTCCCCCCGCCGGGTTCCCCCAGACCCGACAAGGGGAACCACCCGACCCCGAACTCCGTCGTCGTCGTCACGATTCTCCATCGTGACGCCCCCGTGGACGCCGCGTTCCTGCGCTTCGTCGAGCAACAGCTCGAGCCTGTCCTGAGTGAAACGGGCGGCGCGCCGCTCACCCTGCTCCAGACGGAGTACGCCCCGAACACCTTCCCGGCCCTCCCCGTGCGCGAGGGCGAACATGTGCTCGTCGCGTTCACTGTGTTCGCGAGTCGGGAGAAATACCGCGCCCATGTCGAACGACTCGCGAACTCACGGCGCTGGAACGACACCGTGCGCCCCGCCCTGCTCAAGCACCTGAAAGCCGCACCCGAGTCACTGGTGCTGGAGCCCACCGCGCGCTCCCTGCTGCGGTAACGGGGCGCCCGAGTTCATCACTTGCGGGTGGGCGACTACGGAGCAGCCGCGACGGAGACAATCCAGGGAGTGCGCATCCCGTGGGGGCCCATGAAAACCTTGGTCAAATTCAACCGGGCCTTTTTCAGGATGACCACCCCCACGATTGCCCTGCCATAGAGCGCCGAGTTACGTCCAGGCTGCCCGATGGCTCCAAAAAACTCGGGCGTTCCCTTCAAGCCACCCATCCAGATGTCGGCGAACACGGCGATGTTGGCATCCTCTATGGCTGCCTTCTGTCCGAAGAGGCGAAACCCAAGCTGGCCAACCCTCACTCCATTCCCCTGTGGGGCCCCCAGTGGAGCAATGTCCATGTTGATAGACGGCATGAAGCTCAGCACCGCGATATTCTGCACCCCCTCGGAATCGTCGACCGCGGAAACATAGGCCACCATTGGCAGCTCCGCCAACATCGTCGCATTCCCTCCAGCCTGAATGAAATTCTCGAGATTACCTTCCTTGGCGGTCTCTTCGTCCGGCCCGGTGCTGCTGGACGGGGTTCTCGTCGAGGTAATCGCGGCATGTAAGCTCAACTGAAGATTGGAGAATACTCGAAAGCTGAGCAGCTTCGCGGCGACACTGAACCCTGACTCGGACACCCCGGTGAAAGACAGATACTCAGCCACTTTCGGCGTATCCTCGCCAAAATAGGCATCGGCGCTCCTGGGATATACCAGCGGCTTCAACCACCCATAGGTCACCGTGGAGTCCGCGTGGCTCTTCGCTTGGGATTCCACGTTGAGTCCTGCCTGCACGGCTTCCTTTCTGGGTGTCGGCGGAGCCGGGGACTGAGCCAAGACCACCGTCGGCGCCAGGCCGAACCACAGGAGCAAGCCAGACCACATCACACATCTCATATATCCCCCTGCGCTCATCGAAATGCAGCGCCCGCCGGATCTCGACGGGCGCGAATTAATCAGCCACGACCGGGACACACTTCTCTCGGACGCGCGAAGCGCCTCACGACAGGCCTCGCCCGACGCGACAATTGCAGACAGAATTTCAGAAGAGAAACACGAGACCTGCGACGACTCGATGCTCAGTGGAGAGGCAGGTGAGCCTTGAGCTCCTCACGACTCGGAGCGTGCGATTCGCCCATCCACCGATAGACCGCGATTCGATTCGATGACTTCGACTTGATGGCGACGACTCGTCTATCCACGCAGAGGGTGCCCTCCAGGTCATCGACAGAGAATCGCTCGTCGACGACGCCAGCGGGCATGTCCTCGAGCCCATCCAGAACGTAACCCGGAGGGAGCAGCTGCATGACGCTCTGGACATTCCCCGCGGCCTTCTTGGTGATGACCCCCAAGCGCCGCACCCCTGCCTCGGATGCACTCATATCCTTGGAGGTCCTCAGGAACTGGCCGGCCACCGCCTCCCGGAACCCCTCGGGGCCAAAGTCCGAGTGAGCAATCGAGGCGAGGCTGCCCCAGACCTTCCGCGTCTTGCCCCCCATTGACAGCTTCGCCTCGAGCCCTTCGAGAACCGCTCGGCCCTCCGCGAGCGTCGCTGTGTCACAGCCCAGCAACCGCACGTGGGCGTCGTCGGTGAGCAGCGCATCCGCCCCCAGCTCCGGAAAGAGGTCCCAGCTCGCCTCGTGCTGGGTCACCACCTCCTGCCCCTGATCTCCCAGCGTCAACGTCCCGGACTTCCCGTGGCCGAAGATGTCCAGTCTCGACACCTGCTGGTTGGACTCGTTGACCACCTCGTTCACGACCCACTCGAGCTGCCTCCGCTCCTGACAACGCGCGAACCTCCGCAACGGGTTGCTGCTTCCGTCCACCCGGAAGACAGCACGCTCGATGTCCCAGTCGAGCCGAGACGCATAGGCAATGATGGTCAGATGCATGACGGGCCTCTCACCCTTCTTCCTGCTCGTTCGACAGCACCTGGAGAAGCGCCGAGACAGAACGCATCACCTCATTGCCTCGAGAGGCCCCTTCCCGCCGCCGCTTCGACAAATCCGCGGCGAAGGGCCATTTGCCCCGACCATCCGAGTACGCGTCGAGGCTGCTGACCTGCTGGCTCGACAGGTATTTCTCCGTCAACAACAGGTAGCCGAACTGACCCGGCTGAGCATTCACGGCGGTGGAGGGTGCTCCGGGCCACACGTGCGAGGCATTGAAGAGGTCGACCTCCAACCCCACCAGGGTGGGGACGCCCGGCTCCATCGCCACCAGGTCGAACGTGAAGCGCCTCGGGTCCAGACTCTTCACCTGGACCTTGTACGCGCGATACCCCCAGCCGATGCCGTTCACCTCCGGCATCCACCAGAACTCCAGGTCCGCGGCGGAAGTCTGCGGCTTGATGGTCGACTGCCCGAAAAACGGCGTACTCGGCATGAGACACTCCAGGGGACTGCGGGTGAGACCTTCAACTTTCAGGCGACTGGGAATCCCTCGTCAGGCCGAATGCCTTCATCAAGTTGTAGATATGCTGACGGGTCAGGTCGAGCCGCTGCGCCACATCGGACACACACCAATCAGTGGCATCCAGTTCGCGGCGAAGCAGGTCTCGTTGAAAACGGCGGGTCGCCTCGTGGAAGGACACTGGCGCCATCCCCTGCGCCTCCATGCCCTCGAACAGGTGGCGTGGCTCCAGGAACGAGGCCGCCTCCGCGCTGGCGCGAATGAGCGCGGCCTCCAGCCGATGCCGGAGCTGTCTCACATTGCCCGGCCACTCCGCCAGCTCGCACGCCGCGAAACAGGCCGGTGAGGGTCGCAGGCGCGGCAACCCATTCTCCTCCGCCAACCGCTCCACCAACGCCTCCACCAGCGGGACAATGTCCTCTCGCCGCTCGGCGAGCGCCGGCATGCGCACCGACAAGACATTGAGGCGGTAGAACAGGTCCTCGCGGAAGCGCCGCTCACGGACCAACTGCTCCAGGTTGGCATTGCTCGCGGCCACCAGCCGGACATTCGCCTTGAACGCCTTGGGGCTGGCCAGCGGGAAGTACTGCCGCGACTGCAACAACTGGAGCAGCTTGGCCTGCGCGGCCAGGGGAATCTCCGCGATTTCATCGAGGAAGAGCGTCCCCCCTTCCGCCGCCTCCACCTTGCCGACCGTCCGCCGCGCTCCCGGGAAGGCTCCTGGGAAGGCACCGAAGAACTCACTCTCGAAGAGCCCCTCCGGCACGGCCGCGCAGTTGAGTTCCACGAAGGGCCCCAACCTGCGCTTGCTGTTGACGTGGAGCGCCTGCGCCAGCTGCGTCTTCCCCGTGCCGGACGGCCCCCCAATCATCACCGTCACATCCAGCGGCGCCGCGACGGCGAGCTGGGCGAACACATGCGCCAGCCCCGGACTCCTGCCGATGATGTCCTCCAGTTGGAAGCGCTCCCGGAAGGGGCGCGTCGGGTCCTCCTTGTCGCCCCCTCTCTGGAGCAGCGCCCGCTCGGACGCCGTGCCCAGGAAGTGGGCCACCGACTCCGCCAGCTGCACCAGCCCCTCCGAGAACGGCCCCGCGCCGCGCTTTCCCTCCAGATAGAGCACCCCCGGCAGTCGCCCACCCAGGGGTACACAGAGCACCGCCTCCAGGCGCTGCGCCTTGACGCTGGCCGAGCTGGCGAAGCGCGCATCCAGCAACGCATGCGCCGTGTGCACCGACTTGCCGGCCGCAATCGTCGAGGCGACGATTCCGCGCGACGTCAACGCCCGGATCTCCTCGCGCTCCAGCTCCGAGCAACCATGGAACAGCGACCACTCACGACGCGCCACGGAGCTTTCTCCATACAGCTCCAGGCCCGCGCGCTGGGCATCCGCCAGCTCGACCAGACAGGTCAGCACATCTTGAAGGGGTTGAAGGGGACTCGGCGCATCCAGGACTCGGAGCACCGCGAGATAGAGATCTCGCTCGCGGGCAAAGCGGGCCTCGAGGGTGACCATGTCTGTCAACATATCACCCAGTCGATGCACGGCAATGCTGGTGGGCCAGTCGGAGGTCATGGGCACCGGCAGACATTGCAGGGGGCGCGCCAGTCACACCGTGAGAGCGACACGCGGCGGAAGAGGTGTCGCGAACGTCAACGGGATTTGACAAGCAGGTCGCGCGTTGTCCAACACAGTGGACAAACACTCTCGACCCTTCCTTGGCCATACGTCTGCATCGTCCCGACCTTCGTCAAGGCATGGTGATTGCTCTGACAGGAACTCGGAGTCCACCTGTCCCCATGAGCAGGGGACCTTTCACCCGAGGAACCCATGTCACGACCCAAGAAGGTCCCTGTCTCGTCCTTGTCCCCGCGTCGTATGCCGGCGGAGCCCCCTGGCGGGCCACTTGACGGTCCGGCGGTCTTCTCGCCTGGGGAGCCCCACAACCTGCCCGCACTCGTCGAGGACGCGCGCGACGCGGCACTGATGGGAGAGCCCGGCCCCCGCGAGCCGTCGAACTACCAGGAGCTGTTCAGCCGCCTCTCCACCGCGCGCGACACGCTTCCCGGCGCGTATCGCGACACCTTCTATCAACCCCTCCTCAACAAGCTGGGTGAGATGGGGGCCACGCGCTTCGCCCAGTTGCTCCAACAGGACCCGAGGCGCACGGGCGTCGCGGGCCTCCTGCTCGACGCCACCCACGCCGTCCTCCAGAACGCGGAGCGCTATGAGTTCCTCGCCACGGATGCCTTCCAGGAGGTCGTCAGCGACCTCTTCGATGGCTTCCTCAGCGCGGAGAGTCGCCGGGGTGTCTCCCCGCCGGACCAGGGAATCCTGCCGCCGCTGGTGAAATGGGGCAGTCCTGACTCCGGTCCGTACACCTGGCCGGTGGATGCCACCTCGAGCGTGCTCGGGTTGATGGCGGGTGTGGTCAGCCTGCCGCCCGCGAATGCGCATCAGGGATTGCTGGCGTGGGCCGCGCTCCCGCACGAGGCCGCGGGGCACGACATCCTGGATGCCGACTCGGGGCTGTCGGCGGAGCTGTCCAACGCCGTCCATGACAAGCTCAAGGACACGTATCCCTCGCTCGCGACCTACTGGGCCGACCGCATCGACGAGACGGCGGCGGACGTCCTTGGCATCCTCAACATGGGCCCCACGTCGGGCATCGGGCTGCTGGGCTACTTCCGGGGCCTCAACGCCGCCTGGGGTGGTGGCCCGGTGCTGCGCCGCGACGGCCCGTCCGACGACTCCCACCCCGCGGACGTGCTGCGCGGGTACCTCGCCGCGGCCACCGTCGACAAGCTCCTGTTCACCAACCGGGCCCACTGGGCGGGATTCATCGAACGGGAGGTGGATGCGGATGTGAATGGGCAGCGCATCGTCGTCGAGGGCGTCTCCGTGAGCCGCGAGCTCGCGAAGCACTCCGCCGGGGCCGTCGCGGAGGTGCTCGTCACGCACCGCGCCGCCGCGCTGGAGGGGCATGCCCTGGGACAAATCCAGAACTGGCGCGACACGGACGAGGCGCGTGTCCAACGACTCGCGCGAGGACTGCTGCACGGACCTCCGGGCCTTCCCACGGACCTGATCGAAGGCACCTATGCAGCGCACCTCGTCGCCGCCGCCATGGTCTCCGGACTGACGCCCGGCGCGGACCTGAGCGCCCTCCAGTCCCGCATGCTGCGCCAGCTCAAGCAGATGCACGACGCCAATCCGGTGTGGAGTTCGCTGGTCGTCGCATACCGGGGCAACGCCGTGCCGCACCGCATCTACCGTCCCCAGCGCAGCGCCGTGTGAAAGCCGTCAGGGAGCAGGCACCCGCTCCACGCAGCGGGTGCCAATGCCGAACTCGAAGCGACGCGAAGGAAGGTGATTGGCCCAGAAGAGCCAGTGCTGCCGCGTCTCGGGCGGCGCGTCCCAGCGCCCACCCACCACCATGCGGAAGCCCGGGTAGTCACCTTCCGTGGCGATGGTCGCCGTCCACTCCGCCACGTTGCCCGCGAGGTCCATGATTCCATAAGGGCTGCGGTCCTCCGGGAACGAGCCCACGGGGGCGAGCGTGGCGAAGGCATCCTTCCCATACAGGTTGGCGGGCGGCACCGTCCGGTCGTCACCCCAGACAGTCCGACGACGGGGCGCGGGATTGGGCACCTCGCCCTTCGCGTCGAGGACTTCTCCTCCCCGCCCCGCCTTCGACCACTCGTCGTAGGTCGGCAACTCCTTGCCCATGAAGTGGCAATAGGCCTCCGCCACCCCGGCGTCGATTCCGGTGACGGGAATCCTCGGCAGGTTCGCCGGCTCATAGTCCGGATGGGCGGGGGCGGCCTCCCGCGCTCCGCCCATGAGCGGAAGGATTCGCTCCTGGAACAGCCGAAACTCCGCGTTGGTGGCCTCCGTCCTGTCCATCGCGAACGCGCCTATCTCGAAGCGCGCCTCCTCCTTCAGCGACAGCTCGGGCCTCCAGTATCCGCCCGCCGGGACGAGCACCTGCCCGGCCCGGGACGTGGCGCAGGTCGGCACCGGCAGCCGCAGCTCCTCTCGGCGGGCCCGCTGCGCGTAGCCGGGAAGTCGCAGGAGGCGTATCCGCGAAGGAGGACAGTCCCCTCGCTCCACGGTGAGCCACGCGGCCCGCGAGGGCGCCTCCACGCGCTCGCGCCAGGCTCCCTGCTCATCCACCCGTCCCTCGGGAGGTGCCCCCTTCATGGGCAGCTCGTCCGGCCGTGCCTCCGGGCTCAGCTCCAGCGCCCACCGCACGGGCGCGGTGACGGGCGCACGGGTCCACGTCAGGGTGCGCGCATCGAAGTCGAAGAACTCCAGCACCAGGTCGAAGTCCCCCATGTCCGCGGCCATGAGCCGCATCTCCCGCTGCTGGCGCGCGGTCTCCTGCTGGTTCTGCTGGAACGCGAACACCACCGACGTGCCCACCCCGGTGGCGAGCACGAGCAGCAGCACCACCACGGCAATCCCCACCCGGCGCCGCTGGACGTGCCCCTGCTCCCGCTTGCGCCCTGCGTCAAGGAACGCGCGCGAGCGGCTGGCGAGCGGCACCTTCCAGTCCGCCACCCGCCGCAGCACCTGCCCCAGCGCATCACCGCCCCACGTCTCCTCGTCCCGGCGTCCGCGCCGATGCCACAGCTCCGCGGCCTGGTCGATTTCCGTGACGAGCAGGTGCTCATCACGAGACTCCTGCCGCCAGCGCGCCAGCTCCGGCCACGCCGTGGCCAGGGCCTCGTGCGCCAGCTCCACCAGCGCCCCGTCATTGCGCACGTCGCGGGAGGCGACCACCAGCCGGTGCGCGAGCAACGAGTCGAGCACCCTCCCCGCGCCCACGCCCAGCTCCTCCAACAACTCCTCGCGCACCCGAGGGCGTCGGGTCCCCTCGGGCGTGAGCAATTGAAGCAGGAGGAGTCGAACCGTGTGGATGTCATCCGCCGGGAGCTGTCCCAGCAATTGACGTCCCTGCGCCGCCAGGGCCCCCGCCACGCCGCCCAGCTCCTCGTACACGGCCGCGCGCAGCAGACGCCGCTCCTTGTCCCTGCGCTCCCACAGCGCCGAACAGGTGGCCTGCAAGAGCGGCAGGCCCGCGGGCTGGGCACGGACATCCGCGACGATGCGCTCGACCAGCCCGGGCTCGTCCGTGGCATGGCCCGCGCGACGCAAGGGACCAGTGAGGGCCTCCACCAGCGCCGAGGGCGACAACGGCCCCACCACGAACGCGTTGCCGAGAAAGGCCCCCAGGTGTTCCACCCGGGCGAACTGCCCCAGGTAGTCATCACGCAGCACCACCAGCACGCGCCACCCGATGCCCGCGGACGCCACCGCGAACAGGCACCGCGCCAGGGCCATCGCCTCCTCCGCCGCCCCCAGGGTGAAGACCTCCTCGAACGCATCCACCAACAACAGCGCGGGCGCCGGAGCGCGCGCCCGCAGCAACTCCACGATGGCCCCAGGGGTCAGGACCAGCGTCCGCGCGACTCCCGCGTCCAGCGACAGGACCTCCGTCAACCGATGGAGGGGACGCGGGCCAGGACGAAAGGCGACCACCTCCCAGCTCGCCATCTGCCGCAGTCGCGGCACCAGGCCCGCATGCACGAGCGAGCTCTTGCCGATACCCGAAGGGCCCGTCAGCACCACCGGAGCCGCCTGCCGCAGCCGCTCGACGAGCGCCGCCACCTCCGCCTCCCGGCCCGAGAAGTCCTCCGCGTCTCCCTCCGTGAAGGCCCGCAGCCCCCGGAACGGATGCCGCTCGGGGTCTGCCTCCAGCTGCCTCCGGGCCGGCTCCAGCAGGTCCGTCAGCGCTCTCGCCAGCGACTCCGCCGTCGGCCGGGCCTCCGGCGCCAGCGAGAGACAGTCCTTCACGAGCGCCGCTCCGGCGAGCTCCGGCGTCGGGCCCGGGAGCGGGCGCGGCGTGAAGGCGAACACGGGGAGACTCGCGTCGTCCACCGGGCGGCGGCCATCCAGCAGCTCGTGGAGAATCACTCCCAGCGACCAGAGGTCCATCGCCGGCGCGGGCGGGGTTCCCCTCCAGCGCTCGGGCGACATGTACGCGGGGGTTCCGGACGCCGCGCCCGCGGAGGTGCCCGCGTGACGGGCGAGCCCGAAGTCGACCACGCGCAGCCGCCCGTCCCTCGGCAGGAGGATGTTCTCCGGCTTGAGGTCCGCGTGGACGATGCCATGACGGTGCGCCTCCGCGAGCGCGTCCGCGATGGCGCGCCCCACGCGCAGCACCTCCCCCGGCGACATCCGCTCCCGAGACATCCGCTCGCGCAACGTCTCGCCCTCCAGGTACTCCAAGGCCAGAAAGGGTTGGCCCTGATACACACCCGCCGCGTGCACGGTGACGATGTGGGGGTGGTTGAAGCGGGCCGTGGTGCGCGCCTCTTCCAGGAGCCGCTCCGCGCTCTGGGGCCCCAGCAGCTCCGGCCGCAGGAACTTGAGCGCGATGTGTCGCCCCAGCGCCAGGTCCTGCGCGAGATACACCCTGCCCGAAGCGCCCTCGCCGAGCAGCTTCAGCACGCGAAAGCCTTCCACGAGCGAGCCCGAGGCGAGCGGCTCCTCCGCCTCCAGCAGCCTGCCCGGGGCCAGCTTGCTCATCTCGAACCACCCCCAGCCGCCATGACAGCCGCATCCGAGCCCGCACGCCTCCACCGCGACTCGCCTGGGATGTTAGGGCCAATCCACCAGGACGCGCCACGGCTCCACGTGAAGCAGGTCAGCCCCTCCGGACGCCCTCGCACCCATCCGGCTCAATCCCAGACACAGGGTCCGCCAGGACCGTGGCCGACGGGCGCCCAACCCCTGGGGCTCGATACACCCGAGACAGCCCTGACACCCCGCCTCCAGAAGCCCCCGCGCGGAGCGGACGTGCGCGAGCCGCGGGGGCCGCCCGCGCAGGTCCAGCCGTCCATGCAGCTGGAGCGCGGGTACCGGAGCCCGCCGGGCTGCCCCGTCATCGCCCTGCTTGTGCCCCGGCTCCTCGTACCCGGAGCCCTCGTACCGAGACGCTTCTGAGCATGTAAGGGATTGGTACTAGTCCTTTCCTCCAATTCCCTTGCGCAGTGTCTCCTCGCGAGCCCCCTCGGGGACAGGCGGGCGTTGCTGACACGGGCTGCTCACCCCAGCTTGCCGCGTGGCCCGTCCATCCCGGACAGGC
Organism: Myxococcus sp. CA051A; assembly: GCF_013336705.1. Taxonomy (NCBI): domain Bacteria; kingdom Pseudomonadati; phylum Myxococcota; class Myxococcia; order Myxococcales; family Myxococcaceae; genus Myxococcus; species Myxococcus sp. CA051A. Next base: position 244,528 of record NZ_JABUMS010000008.1, read on the forward strand.
TTCGAGCCCCGGACTTCCGCCACGCCTTGCGCGAGCGCGGTGCCCGGCCGGTCTCGAGAGGAGCACACATGAAGAGGTGGGTGGGTTGGGTATCCTTGGGGATGGCCTTGCTGTGGGCCTGGGGCGCGAGCGCGACGGAGCAGGAGCCACAAGCCCCCGCGAACTCCGACACGTTCGCCACGAACTGGATCTACCGCGATGCCATGGAGTCGCCCTGGTTCGACTACTCCTGGGCGACGCATTCACTCAGGGCCACCTCGCCCGTCGCGGAGGGGCAGTATTCCATCTCCGCGACGATGCGCAGCGAGGAGGCCCTGTACTTCTACACGTCGCCGCACGTCGCCGACGCGGGAGCCACCTTCGTCCTGCGCGTCCACGGAGGCACGGCGGGGACGGGCGCGGTGGTGCGCGTCAGGGCCTACGCCGACGACACGCTGACGACCGGCACGGAGCTGGGGCCGCGCTGCACCGGGGGACGCATCCTGGCCAACACCTGGGTGACGTGCACCGTGCCGTTCTCCGCCCTCGTCACCCCGGGTGCGCGAATCAAGGGACTCGTGCTCCAGGAAGGGCGCGGGGTGACGCTGCCCACGCTCTACTTCGACTCGCTGCGCGCGGAGGGACTGCGCATCCCGTCCCCCGTGGTGGTCTCCCTCAACCCCGCCTCCCTCTCGATGACGGCCGGAACCTCCCGGACCTTCATCGCCACGGTGACGGGGAGCACGAACACGGCGGTGACCTGGTCCGTCCTCGAGGGCGCGGCGGGCGGCTCCATCACCACCTCGGGCCGCTACACCGCGCCCAGGACGCCAGGCACGTACCACGTGGTGGCCACCAGCGTCGCGGACCCCACGCAGTCCGCGTCGGCTCCCGTCAGGGTCACCCCCGCACCGGCCAGCGGGCTCTGGGTGTCGGGCTACTACACCGGCTGGAACGCGGACCTCTATCCTCCGGAGAAGGTCGACTTCAGCGCGATGACCCACATCGTGGTCGGCCGCGTCACTCCCAATCCCGACGGCACGGTGAACACCCAGTTCGACAATGACAACGGCCCCGCCATCGCCCGCACCCTCTCCACGCGGGCCCACGCGGCCAACCGCAAGGCCATCATCATGGTGGGAGGCTCCGGCGAGCATGACGGCTGGGTGGGCGCCGCCTCCAATGCCAACCGCGCCCGCTTCGTGAGCAACCTCCTGGCCGCCATGGACAGCTTTGGCTACGACGGCCTGGATATCGACTGGGAGCCGGTGGAGGCCGCCGACAAGCCCTTCCTGCTCGCGCTGGTGCGAGAGCTGCGAACGGCCCGTCCCGGCATGCTCCTCACCTTCCCCATCAACTGGATCAACTCCAACTTCCCCGAGGACGCCGACCCGTGGTTCCTAAACCTGGTGCCCTACCTGGACCAGATAAACGTCATGTCCTACGAGATGACGGGGCCGTGGGGCGGGTGGACCTCCTGGTACTCCTCCGCCCTGACGGGAGAGTCGGGCACCCACCCCACCTCGGTGGCGTCCAGCCTGAATGCCTGGGTGGCCGCGGGAATCCCGAAGGCGAAGCTGGGCATGGGGTTGCCCTTCTATGGAATGGCCTGGCGCAACATCACCGGCCCGTATCAGCCCTACACGGACTGGTCCGACTACGTGGGCAGTGACAATGACTTCACCTACGGGCGCATCCTCGCGTTGACCGCCACGGGTGGGGTGTACCACTGGGACTCCGTGGCGCAGTCCAGCTACGTCACCTTCGCCACGCCCGTGGTGGATGGCACCGTGCGCTGGATTTCCTATGACTCGCCGCAAGCGATTGCCGCCAAGGGCGCCTATGCGCGCGCCAACGGCTTCGGCGGCACCATCATCTGGACCCTCAACCAGGGCTGCACCAACCCCGTGACGGGAGCCAACCCTCCGCTCGACGCGGTGAAGGGCGCCTTCCTCCCCTAGCCCAGGGAAACGCACCACCCTGAGTGGGTAGCCGACAGCCTCCTCGGCCCCGCACCGGAGACCTCCCCTCGGCCCAGGCCCTGTTGCCCGCTGGACCGAGGGGATGCCCTCCATGGACAGGTGAGCGCCTCGCAGTGGATGCCCCGGCTGGCGCGGCTCCGGGTCTGCCACCCAGCACACGCATCAAGCGTGCGGTGAGCGGGGGCCACCAGTCTGGCCGCCTTGGCGCCCACGAGGTTGGCGCCCAGTCTGCAATGGCCAGACGCCAACCGGGATGCACCGGTCTTCTCGCAGCTGGAGCTGTCCACATGAAAACCCTGAAGAGTGCCATTGCCGCGACCGCCGTCGCGGCCTCCCTCGCCGTCGCGTCTCCCGCAGACGCGGCCACCGCCACCGCCAACCTGACGGTGACGGCCACGGTGAACTCCGCGTGCAGCATCAACTCCGGCTCGCTCAACTTCGGCAACTACGACCCGGTGCTCCTCAACGGCAGCGCGGGCGTGGACCTTCTCGGCACCGGGACGCTGACGGTGCAGTGCACCCTGCTGAGCACCGCGGTCGTCACGCTGGGCCAGGGCGCGCACGCCAACACGGGCTCCACGGATGCGGTGCCGCTGCGCCGGATGCTGCACACGACGTCCACCGACTACCTGTCCTATTCGCTGTACCAGGACCTGACGCGACTGGTGGTCTGGGGCAACACGCCCGGCACGGGCCTGCCGTACATCGGCACGGGGCTGTCCACGCCGGTGACGGTCTTCGGCACCGTGCCCAGGGGACAGAACGTTCCCTCCGGCACCTACAACGACACCGTCGTCGCCACCATCACCTTCTAACGGAAAGACCTCCCTCTCATGCGCCTCCGTCCTTCCGCCTGGTCCCGATGTCTGGGATTGATGGCCGTCCTGAGCGGGGTCCTTCCCGGGGCGGGACACGCCGCGTCGCTCGAGGTCAATCCCGTCCGGCTCGAGCTGGAGACCGGAGCCCGGGGCGTGGTGGTCACCGTGAGAAACCAGGGCACGGAGACCACGCGCTTCCAGGCCTCGGTCCACACCTGGGTCCAGGATGAAGAAGGGCGCATGACGTTGGAGCCGACGCGGGAGCTGTTCTTCTTCCCGTCGATGCTGACGCTGGAGCCGGGGGAATCCCGCCCCATCCGGGTGGGCATTTCCTCGGCGCCGCGAGACACGGAGCGCTCCTTCCGACTCATCGTCGAGGAGCTGCCTCCGCTCGCGCCGGTGCAGCCCTCCATGGGCCTGAAGATTCTCACCCGCGTCTCCCTCCCCGTGTTCGTCGCGCCCAGGAACAAGGATGTCCAGGGCCGCGTCGAGGACGTGGACCTGCGCCAGTCCCGGTTCCACTTCCGCGTGAGGAACCCGGGCACGGTGAACTTCTTCATCCGTCAGACGCGGGTGCGCGGCCTGGATGCCCAGGGCCAGCGACTGGTGGAGAAGGACCAGGTGGGCTGGTACGTGCTGCCGGGCGGCTCGCAGGTGTTCGCGCTCGACACCTCCGCCGAGCACTGCCAGCGGATCCGCTCGCTGGAAGTGGAGGTGGAGACGGACCGGGGCGTGTTCCGCCACAGCGCCCCCGTCACCGCCGCCGCGCCCTGTGGACCCACGCCGTCGCCATGAGCCGATTTCAGAAGTCGGCGGCCCGGGGCGCGCTGGCCCTGGCGCTGGCGTGCGCCTTCAGCCTGGTGCCCTGGCGCGCGTCCTCGGACGAGCCCGAGCGCGTGGTTCCCATCGTGGTGGAGTTCACGCTGAACGGCGTCCCCCGAGGTGACGTCTTCCCGCTGGTGAGAGGCACGGACGTGCTGCTGCCCGCGGCCACACTGGAGGCGAACGGGGTCGACCTGACGCGGCTGGGGGCGCGCCTCGAGCGCATCGAGGGTCAGGATTATGTCTCGCTGCAATCCCTGGCACCCCGGGGCCGGTTCGAACTCGACGAGCGCACCACCTCCCTGCACTGCGAGCTGCCTTCCACCGCCTTCGTGCCGACGCGCATCGACCTGGGCACCGCGCCCCCCGAAGGCTACGCCGTCACCGGCAGCCCGAGCGGGTTCATCAACTACGCCGCGCACCTGCGCAACACGCGGCTGGCGCTGTTCGGCGAGGTCGGCGCGTCGGTGGGCCGGGGCCTGTTGACCACCCAGGGGCGGTGGAGTCCTGGCACGACACCGCTGCGCGGACTGACCCAGCTGTCGGTGGATTTTCCGGAGGTCATGGTGCGCGCCCTCGCGGGTGAGGCCACCGGCCTGGGCGGCGTGCTCGGCGGAGGCGCGGTGGTGGCGGGCCTGCACGTCATGCGCTCCTTCGAGCTCAACCCCTACTTCGTGCGCAACCCCGTGCAGGACCTCGCGGGCGACGTCACCACGCCCTCCACGCTGGAGGTCTACGTCAACAACCGGCTGGTGCGCCGCACCGAGCTGCCACCAGGCCCCTACCGGCTGGAGAACCTCACCGTGCCCCGGGGCGAAGGCACCGCGCGCTACGTGGTGCGCGACGCCTTCGGACGCGTCAGCGAGGTGGATGCGTCGTACTCGCTGGGCGCGCAATTGCTGTCGCCCGGCGTGGCGGACTACCACCTGTCGCTGGGCGTCGAGCGGGAGTCGCCCGGCACGCGCAGCTTCGACTACGGACGACCGCTGCTGCTGGGCACCTTCCGCATGGGCGTGACGCCCTGGCTGACGCCGGGCGTGCGGCTGGAGCTGTCACCGGACCTCTTGAGCACCGGAGCGGTGCAGTGGTTCCAGCTGCCGCTCGGAGAGCTGGAGGTGTCCCAGGCCGTGAGTCGCTCCGAGCGACACACCGGCGTGGCGGCCGGCGCGGCCTGGTCCGTCCAGGGGCGGTGGCTGGGAGGCTCCGTCTTCGGCCGGGCGATGAGCGCGCGTTATGCGCACAGCAGCCTCGCCCCGGACGCGGCGCACCCGTTGGTGGAGTCGGGGGGCAACCTCTTCGTCGCGCTGGGCCGTCGGGTGAGCGTGGGCGGACAGGCGCTGGTGACGCGCTGGAGGACACGCGGCTGGTCCACCTGGTTGAGCGCGTCCACCTCCGCGCAATTGACCGAGCGGACCCTGATTTCGTTCTCCGCCAGCCGAGGCCAGTTGCTCCTGGGCCCCTCCACGCTGGAAGGCATGGTGTCCCTGAACGCCATCCTCGACCCGAGGACGACGGGCTCGCTGGGCCACACCCAGAACCGGGGAGGCGGCATCACCTCGGTGGATGTCTCGCGCGGTGTCCCCGTGGAAGGCGGACTGGGCTTCCAGGTCCAGGGACAGACGGGCCTTCACCACCAGGCCCTCGGCCGCGTCGACTACGAGACGAACGTGGGCCGCGCCTCGGGTGGCCTGGAGTGGCGCCAGGGCGTGCTGGTGGCCGCGGCCGAGGTCTCCGGTGGACTCGTAGCGCTCGGGGGCCGCGTTCGCCCCACCCGCGCGGTGGACCAGGGGTATGCGCTGGTGCGCGTGGAGGGCGTGGAGGGCATCGGCGTGAGGCTCGACAACCACCTCATCGGCCGGACGGACTCGCGCGGTGAGCTGATGGTGACGCGGCTCCAGTCCTACGGGGCCAACCGACTGTCGCTGACGGACGAGGACCTGCCGCTGGAGGTCTATCTCAGGACGACGCAGAAGCTGGTGGCGCCGTGGCGGCGCGGCGGCGTGGTGCTCGACTTCCAGGTGGACAGGGTGCGCGCGTTCCGAGGCCGGCTGGTGCTCGCCGACGACACGGCCCGGAGGACACCCGCGCATGGCGAGCTTCAAGTCGACGTCGCGGGTGCGCGCGTCAGCTCGCCGGTGGGCAGGAATGGCGAGTTCGAGCTGGTGGACCTCCCCGCCGGCAAACACACGGCCACCGTCATCTACCCCGGGGGACGTTGCGCCGCGACGCTGGACGTCCCATCCCTGGCGGGCGAGGTCATCGACCTGGGAACGGTGAGGTGCGTGGATGAGGATGCGCGGTGACCTGGCGCTCATGCTTGCGGGCCTGTGCGGGCTGCTCTCCGCGAGCGCCCGGGCTTCGTGTGAGATTCGCAACGTCGTGGGCCTGCGCTTCCTCAACTACACCCCCACCTCCACGCTGCCGCTCGACACCACGGGGAGCATCACCTTCCGGTGCAGCCTCATCCAGCTCACCCCTGTCACCATCGACCTGAGCCAGGGTGGCTCCAACAACTACGCGTTCCGGCGCATGCAGGGCCCGTCCTCCAGAACCCTCGTCTACAACCTCTACCTGGACGCCACCCGCCTGAGCATCTGGGGCAATGGACTGTCCGGCACGTCCCGCTATGGGCCGGTCCTCCCCTTGCTGGGCCAGGACATCACCGTCCCCATCCATGGCCGCGTCCCCGCCCAGCAGAGCGTGCCGGCGGGCAGCTACTCCGACACGCTGGTGGTGACAGTGACCTTCTGACCCGCGAGCGGCGCTCCATGGCCCCGTGCTCACGCGGGCGCGTGAGTTCCCCCCGAACGGCTGGGACGCAGGGCATGCGCCCGGGGAGGCGCTCCGGCGCGGACGTTGCGCTCGCGGAGCCTGGGCCGCTCGCCTATCCTCGCACCATGAGTTCTTCCGACCCCATCGCGACGACCTTCGTCACCCATGAAGTCACCAATCAGGCGCCCCCCCTGGTGTACGACGCCTGGAAGACAGACCTCCCGCTGCGCGAGGCCGTGGCACGCGAGGGCGGGGGCTGGGCGGAGGCGGACATCGCGAAGTACGGCCCGCTCGCGGGCGGCGAATTGATGCAACTGGGCTTCACCGCCAACGAGAACAAGCCGAAGTTCAAGCCCTTCGACCGCTATGGCAACCGGCTGGACGAGGTGGAGTTCCATCCGGCCTACCACCGCATCATGGAGGCGGCCGTCGCCCACGGCATCCCCAACTTCGCGTGGCGACACGAGAAGACGGTCGGTGCCCACGTCGCGCGGATGGCGCTCTCCTATCTGCACAACCAGGCCGACCAGGGGACCAGCTGTCCGCTGACGATGACGTACGCGTGCGTGCCCACGTTCCGGGCACACGCGGGGCTCGCGGAGAAGTGGCTGCCGCTCGTCACGTCCACCACGTACGACTCGCGCTTCCAGCCCTCCGAGCAGAAGAAGGGCGTCACCATCGGCATGGGCATGACGGAGAAGCAGGGCGGCTCCGACGTGCGCAGCAACAGCACGCGCGCGCACCAACTGGGCGCGAAGGGGCCGGGCAATCCCTACGCGCTCGTGGGGCACAAGTTCTTCTTCTCCGCGCCCATGAGCGACGCCTTCTTCGTCCTGGCCCAGGCCGAGGGCGGCCTGTCGTGCTTCCTGCTGCCTCGCTTCACGCCGGAGGGCACGCGCAACGCCATCCGCATCCAGCGGCTCAAGGACAAGCTGGGCGACTGGAGCAACGCCAGCTCGGAGGTGGAGTTCCAGGGCGCGGTGGCCTTCATGGTCGGCGAGGAAGGCCGGGGCGTGGCGACCATCCTGGAGATGGTGGCCCTCACGCGGCAGGACTGCATGATTGGCTCCAGCAGCCTGATGCGTCAGGCGCTCGTGCAGGCCATCCACCACGCGCGGCACCGCAAGGCGTTCGGCCGGCGGCTCATCGAACAGCCGCTGATGATGAACGTGCTCGCGGACCTGGCGCTCGAGTCGGAGGCCCACACCGTGCTGACGGCGCGCGTGTCCCGCGCCGTGGACGCAAGCCACCGCGACGAGCGCGAGGCCGCCTTCGCGCGCATGGCCACCGCCGTGGGCAAGTACTGGGTGTGCAAGCGCGCCCCCTCCTTCGTCAACGAGGCGCAGGAGTGCCTGGGCGGCGCCGGCTACGTCGAGGAGTCCAACCTGGCGCGGCTGTACCGGCAGGCGCCCCTGAACTCCATCTGGGAGGGCAGCGGCAACATCCAGTGCCTGGACGTGCTGCGCGCGGCCACCCGAGAGCCCGCCAGCCGCGAGGCCCTGTTCCAGGAGCTGATGGCGGCCCAGGGCGGCCACCCCGCGCTCGACGCGGAGCTGGCGCGCATCGCCAAGGACTTCTCGGACACCGCCACGCTGGAGACGCGCTCGCGCTTCGTCGTGGAGCGGCTCGCCCTGGCGCTCCAGGCCTCCCTGCTGCTGCGCGCCGGCAACAGCCAGGTCGCCGATGCCTTCTGCGAGTCCCGGCTCGGAGGCGCGCACGGCAACTGCTTCGGGACCCTGCCCGCCCACGCCCCGATGAAGGCCCTCATCGAGCGAGCCTTCAGCGAAGGCGCCGTGAGCTGACCTGGGCGACGCGCGCGCCCTCTGGAAGTCAGGCCCCCTGCCTGCCCGTACGCCCTGTCCCGGCCCACACCGCCGGGCAGGGAGGCTTCCGCCCCGCCCATCGCCACTGGGGGAAGGTGGCGCCTTCGTCTACTGGACGAAAGGGTGAGACAGCCGCTTGCATGGCGACAATTGCGTGTTCTCCTAGGTGGCTGGAAGCGGGGCACCTTGGGCGACAACCACGACCACCTTCTGAACTCCGGTAACGGAGCCATCACCTACTCGAGAGGTGAACACTCCCGTCGGGACACGGAGGACCAGCTCCGTCTGCTCATCTCCAGCGTCACGGACTACGCCATCCTGACGCTGGACGTGCGCGGCCACATCGCGAGTTGGAACCTGGGGGCGGAGCGCATCAAGGGCTACCTGGCCGAGGAAATCCTGGGCCAGCACTTCAGCCGCTTCTACCCGCCCGAGGACGTCGCCTGGGGCAAGCCCGAGTGGGAGCTGGAGTCCGCCATCCGGCTGGGCCGGTTCGAGGACGAGGGCTGGCGCATCCGCAAGGACGGGACGCGGTTCTGGGCCAACGTCGTCATCACCGCCCTCTTCGACGAGACGGGCGAGCTGCGCGGCTTCGGCAAGGTGACGCGGGACTTCACCCAGCGCAAGCACGCCGAGGAGACGCGAGAGATGGAGCGGCTGCGCGAGGCCCTGCACGCCCGCGACGAGTTCCTGTCCGTGGCCTCACACGAGCTGAAGACGCCGCTCACGCCCCTCCAGCTGAAGCTGTCCGCCATGCGCCGCACCGCCGAGAGCAACCCCGAGGCGCTCGTGGCGGACGGACGACTCGCCCGGGAGCTCGCCGCGGCGAGCGGTCAGGTGCGCAAGCTCGCCGACCTCATCGATGACCTGCTGGATGTGTCGCGCATCAACGTGGGCAGGCTCCCGCTGGAGCCGGCGCGCATGGACCTGTCCGCCCTGGTGCGGGATGTCACCACGCGCTACGAGGCCCAGGCCGCCGCCGCGGGGTGTCGCCTGGAGCTCGACGTCCCCACCAGCCTGGAGGGGATGTGGGACCGGCGGCGGATGGACCAGGCCGTGACGAACCTGGTCACCAACGCCATCAAGTACGGCGCGGGCAAGCCCATCCGTCTGAGCCTGAGCGCCGACGACACCACCGTGGTGCTCACCGTGCAGGACGAGGGCATTGGCATCGCCCCCACGCAGCAGCACCGCATCTTCGAGCGCTTCGTGCGCGCCGTCTCCGAGCGCAACTACGGCGGCATGGGACTGGGCCTCTTCATCACCCACCAGATTGTCGAGGCCCATGGCGGGAGCATCCAGGTAGAGAGTCAGCTGGGGCGCGGCTCGACCTTCACCCTCCGGATTCCCATGAAGAGACTGCCGACGACGGGCGGCCCGGGGATGAGCACCCGCGCCTGAGTGGTGAGCGCGTCTTCCCGCGACACCAAGGCCCCGACGCGCCAGCCCTCGGTCGAGGCTGGCGCCGGAGACGGGCATGAAGGCGGGGCCTGCTACTGGAAGCTCACCTTGCCGTCGCGCTGGTAGCAGACGTGGGGCGTGCTGTCCGTCGGGCGGACCGCCACGCTCGGACGTGAGCCCTCCTGCACCGTGCCCAGCTGGGTATAGGTCCAGAAGCCCCGCGCATCCGGGGTGATGAGCTCCAGCTTCGTCCCATGGCGCTGGGCGATGAAGACCTTGCCTCCGCCGTAGGTCATGTCGTTCGAGTCGTTCTCGAAGTCGACCGGCGAGGTGGCCAGGGTGCTGGACGTGATGGGCGACTTCACCGTGATGTCCTGCAGAGCGCTCCTCGCGCCGTCGACGCCGCCGCTGGACAGGAGCAGCAGGTGCTGGCTCGGCCCCCAGACCGCGGAGAGCCACAACGTGTTCTCCAGCGTCACACCGTCCAGACGGGTGCGGTCGGTGGCCGCGCCGGGCCTCACGCTCACGTAGGTATCCGAGCTGGAGTTCGCATTGGACGGGATGTACAGCGCGCCCGAGGCGTCGAAGTTGACGTCGCCCATGAGGATCGACATGTTGTGCTGCGCGATGCCCCAGGTGCCCGGCGCCGTCCGGGTGGCGACGCGGACTCCCGTCCCGGCCGAGCCATCGCTGAAGACGACGGTGGGCTGCAGGCCCTGGTTGGGATTGAGCGCGACACTCACCCGCGTATAGGACGTGCGGTTGGTGGGCTCGACTTCCTCGCGGACCCAGCTGCCATTGACGCGCGTGGCATAGTTCATCCGCCAGTTGGCCGCCGTCGTGCCGGGCAGGCCCGGCCCCTTGAGATAGACGACGTGCGGCGTCCCGCTCGCCACGTCCAGCGTCAGGGCGATGTTCCAGTTCAACACGTAGGTGCCGCCGTTGTTGAAGCCCGGGCCATCAATCTGCTCCGTCGTCCACGTCGTACCGTCCCAGGTCGCGTACCACAGCCCCCGGTGGGTCTCGTTCGTGTAGACGAGGTGCCCCTTGCCGGCGTTGTCGAAGGCCAGCTCGCAGAGCACCCCCGTCACGTCCGGACCCGCGTCCACCCCCGTCACCGGGACGACGACGGCGGAGGCCACCACGCTGAAGTTGAACGAGCCCTCGGCCGTCTTCCCCGACTCCGTCTCCACGGAGACGGACAGGGACGCCGTCCCCTCCTTCGGCAGCGTCCACGTGACGCGCTCGGCTTCGGCCGCGACGACGCCGGCGTTGGCGCTCCAGCGCACGGCCTTGAAGACCTCACCGGCGGCGGTGACCTTGAAGCGCTCCTGCGTCCCCTCGACATAGGGGCCCTCGCCCGTCTCGCGCTCGATGAGCAGCACCACCGTTCCGGTGCCGTGCGAGTCGATGACCTCCGCCTTCTTCTGCTCGCTGTCACACGCGGCGAACAGCGTCGTGCTGCCCACCAGGAGAATCCACGAAACCACCAGCTTCTTCAGCATGACCCGTACTCCCCGTCGATGAGGTCCGACGAACCCCTGCCCGTCGGACCGGAGCCGTACTCGCTCCATGCAACGCATCAACGAGACGGCCTCACGGAAGTCTTATGAAAAGCGAGACATGCCGAAAGAAAGTCATGGCGGGGGCTCGCTACAAGGGCGTGCCCTCACTGCGCGCCCTGCGCCTGCTGTCCTGGAGGTTCACGCCTGCCCGTGGGAGTGGAGACCGCCGCGTGGGTGTGGTCCACGAAGAGCAGCCCGTCATAGGCGGACACGGCTCGGATGGACCGGGGCTGGATGGCCTTGCTGTAGACGGCACCATAATTGCGAGTGTACCGGGGCTGCATGAAGAACTCCGCCGCGCCGCCGCCGCGCGGCAGGCTCCGCAGGTCGAGCGCGAACGCGGACACCTGAGCCTGGGCGAGCGTTCCATCGAGCCAGCCGATTTCCGCGGGAGGGAGGGTGTGGGCGATGAGACCCCGTCGCGGCTCGTTCGGCTCGCTCGGCATGTGCACGGCCTGGAACGCGCCCTGATTGAAGGCGAAGCCAAAGACATACAGTTGCTGACCGAGGGCCTCGCGCAGGTGCTGCCCCATGGGCGTCACCGCGTTGCGGCCCGTGGCGGCGACATGACCGTTGTGCGCCCAGAGCACCATCCGGGCCTCGGGGCCCTCGTGCTCGAGAATCCAGCGTGCGTTCTCCGCCATCGCCCGGTCCCGGAGGTTGTCATCGGAGAGCTGGCCCACGACGGTTTCGGCGAACTGACCGAGCACCCTCGCGTGGCGAGCCACCAGCGCTTGGGCCTTCGCGGAAGCCTTGCGTGGGGGGAGCTGACGCAGGCGGGCCTCGATGTCCGTGACGAGCCCCGCGAGCACCTGGCCGGTCTCCACCTTGCGAAGCGCGGGGCCCTGCCGCGTGTCGAGGAACGGCGCCATCGGCCCGGTCAGTCGCTGGTGGAAGGCGGGGTCCACCTGGGCGAAGAAGTCGAGGACGGCCCGCGAGGAGGCGGCGGTGGCCTGCATGTCCACGCCGTAGAACTTGAGCTTCCTGGCGTGGCGCGGGTCGGCGTTGTAGGCGCGCATCCACCGGATGAGGGCGAGCACCTCCTCGGTGTCCCAGGTCCAGAAGTAGAGGCCCGCGAGGCCCTTCGCCGGGTCGCCCTTGCCGGTGAGGACGTACTCGTTGAGCGCGAGCGCCTCTCCGAAGCTGGCTTCAATCGCGAAGACGGTGAAGCCCAACTCCGTGGCGAGGAACTCCAGCATCCGGTGTTTGAGCTGGAAGAACTCGCGGGTGCCGTGTGTGGCTTCACCCAGTGCCACGATGCGGGCCTCGGTGAGCCACGGCTTCAGCGATTGCAGGTCGGCGAACCCATGTCCCGCCTCCACTGAAGTGAGCGGCACCAGGGACTGCTTCACCCACGACACGACCTCCGGAGATGGCGGCGTGGTCTCCGGGAGCGCCAGCGCGGTGAAGTCCGCCACCGTCACGGACTTGTTGACCGCGATTTCCAGCGAGCGCCCCATGGGCATGAAGCCCTCGGCGTGGACGGCGGCGCCATACCCACCGACGGGCAGGGCCACCTCGTAGTCGCCGCTCGCATCCGTCTGGACGTAGAGCATGTCGCCCAGGAAATCGCTGTAGCGTCCCAGGAGCAGCCACACGCCCGCGAGCGGCTTGCCCGACTCCGACTTCACGCTCCCTCGGAGGACCTGCGTTGGCGGAGCGAGCACCACGTCGAGCTGGCGCGGGGCCTCGCTGGCCGTGAGCTTCACGTCCATGAGGAAGCCCGCCTCGTAAGCGGTCGCGCTGACGGTGAGGCCATACTGGCCGGAAGGCAGGTCAGCGAAGTGGAAGCGGCCATCCGGTCCCGTGCGCATGCGAGCCGCCGGGGGTGCGAGGTCCGGGTTCCAGTCCTCACGGGCGGGAACGAGCGCGACCACGGCGCCCTCCACGGGCGTGTTCGTGGCGCTCCGGACCCGGCCGTCCACCGTGACGGTGGCGACAGCGGGGGCTGCCTTCTCGGCGGGAGCGACCGAAGGGACCGGAACACGTGGCGTGCCGGAGCCGGCGCACGCGAGGGAAAGCATCAGGCACAGCAGGCGAAGGACTTTCATGCGGACCTCGGGACGAACGACGGGGGTGCGGCCAGGACGCGAAGGGCGCACGAGCCCCAGCACGTCCAACGTGAAGTGACCTCGGGATGGATGACGGGAGTGCGGCCGGGACGCGAAGGGCGCAGGAGGCCCAGCACGTCCGGCGCGAATGGACATCAGGATGCAGCAGGGCGCGGGCCTCCTTGGGAGGAGGCTCTCACCGGTGACAAACGGCGACGGCGCGCGAGTGCGCGGATGAAGTCGGGTGCGGGGAACAGGACTCCCCCGCTCATCTCTCCGCTCGCAGCGGACCGCCGACGGTGACCGCTACGGCGAAGCGTCCGCCAGGAAATCGCTCGGGATGACGAAGCGCGTGACGACCGGTTCGACCACTTGGATGTCCGAAAGAGTGAGCGAGCCGAAGAGGTCGGACTCCTCACGGATGGCATAGCCCAGCTCGGCATCCACCCACTGGGTCAACGTGTCATGCGGAGCGTGGCTCCGGTGCCAGCGTCGGGTGAGGCGTCCCTCGACGATGTCCTCCCCCTGGAGCACGCAGCCCGCCTGATTCTCCGTGCACCCGCCAGGAAGGTGCAGCGGAAGCCCCAGGTCCCCATCGTCGGTAAACACGTCGTAGGTGCGCGCCCTGACATCCAAATTCACCTGCTCATGGGTGTTGACGTCATAGAGGAGCACCAGGACCGAGGACCCATTCTCGGACTCCAGTCGGATGCGCCCACAGCGGGAGACGAAGATGCGGCTGCGCAAGGTGCGCCCGCCGCTCCGGTAGGAGGCCACGGCGGTGAAGTCCTTGGGATAGACCACGCGCGAGCACACCGCCGTGGCGAGCCCTTGCGAGGACCGCGGGGGCAGGGACATCTCCAGCGGCACCTCCCACGCCCAGGCCGCGCCGGAGACCCCCAACGTCGCGAGCACGCCCCCGACGAAACCCACGAGCCGGGCCTGCCGAGGCACCTCCAACACGGGCGACTGACCCAGCAGCCGCCGCACCCGCGCCGCGAGCGGCCGTGCACCCGCGCCCAGCGCCAGCATCGGGCCCTCCTGCCGCAGTTCCTCGAGCCCCAGCAGCGCGCCGGAATACACGCGGACATCGCCACAGAAGCCCACCGCCGCGTCGTCGCAGCAGTGCTCTCGCTCCAGTCGCACCTGACCGGACAGCCAGCGCGCCGCCGGATGGAAGAAGAACAACGCCTCCACCAGGCACTGCACGAAGTTGACGACGGTGTCATGACGCCGCACGTGCGTCAGCTCGTGTGCCACCACCGCCTCCAACTGCTCCCGGGTGAGTCGCTCATCCACGCCGCGAGGGAGCACGAGCACCGGCCGCACCAGCCCCAGCACCAACGGAGAGGGCGCGACAAAGGACTCCCGCACCTCCACCCCGCGGCGCAGGCCCAGCCGCTCCGCGACGTGCGACACCGTCAGGCGCACCGACGAGGAGGCCGGCCTCGCGAGGCGAACCAGTCGCTGCGTCATCCGCCACCAGCCCAGGGCGAGGCGCAAGAGCGCCACACACGCCCCGCTGAACCAGAGACCGCCCAGCACGATGGGCCACGAGATGTCGAAGGCCACGGGCTCCGTCGCCGCCTGGAACGTCGGGCTCGGGAGGGAGGCTCCCGCGAGCGCCTGGGAGTCCTCGACGATGGACGTCACGCGCCCGCTCGCTCCAACGTCCAGCGGCGCCGGAACGGAGTTCGGGGACGACAGCAGCAACGTGACCACGGGCGCGAGCACGAGCGCGGCCAGGGCCAGACACCCCACCGCATAACGAGCCCGCGCGGAGCGGCGCCGCAGCAACCACAGCGAGGCGGCCGCGACCAGGGCCACGACGCTCGTCTGCCACACGCCATGGACCAGCCATAGGGCCACACCTCGCCCCCACTCCGCCATCAGCCAGGCGGGGCTCATCACTTCTCCCCCTTCTTGTCCGCGTCCAACAACCGGCGCAGGTCCTCGAGCTCCTCCTTCGATGCGGGCTTGAGCGACAGCGCCTGCACGGCGAGCGCACCCGAGGAGCCCCCGAAGACGCGGTCGAGCAGGTCCTTCACCAGCTGACGCTTGGTGCGCCCCTCCGCGACGCTCGCGGCGTACACGTGGCTGCGCGAGCTCTCGTCACGGCTCACCAACCCCTTGGCGGACATCACCTGGAGCTGCTTCAGCGTGGTGGTGTAGCCCGCGCTCTTGCCGTCCTCCCGCCCGAGCGCCTCGTGAACATCGCGCACGGTGCTGGGACCGCGCTTCCACAGCACGCCCAGGATGGCGAGCTCCACGTCCGTGGGAATGGCATCCGTCGTCATGCCACCTAAGTACGACGCCAGTCGTATGTTGTCAACGATGCACGTCGTACTTCCGCGAGTCGTTACTCCGCGACGACTTCTTGCGAGGGGCCCTTCACGCCATGGGCAGAGATGCATCTGCCGAAGTCGAACGGCTGCTGCGGGGTGAGCGTGCACCGGGACAGGTCACCTCCGGAGTCTCGCTCGCACTCGGGCAGCCGTCCCTGGTTCGCGTCCCGGGTGGCATCCCAGCCCGACAGGCAGCCCAGCTGGTGCTCTCGCGCGAACTCCACCAGGCCGCGCTGGTGCTCCAGGGTGAACTCCCGTCCATTGGGATGACGCCCGAACATGGGGCACGCCCCCAGGCGCCGCCACACCTTCGCCGCGTCCCACCGAGGGAAGGCCGCGGAGACATGCGCGTGCATGCCCCGGAGCGCGTGGACACAACACTCCAGTGCGTCAACGGGTGCCGACTGCCCGAACTCCATCAGCAGGCCATTGATGAGCGACGGCTCGATGCCCGCGGAGGACAGCTTCTGGAGGAAGCGCACCCCACCGTCGTTGAAGCCCACCAGCGAGCCCGGCGCGCCGTCCGCGGGCAGCGTGTAGGAGAGCTTCAGCGTGGGGTAGACGGCGAGCAACTGAGAGAGGGCCGCGAGGTGGCGCACCTGTGCGTCCTCGTCATGGAGGAACGCGCCCTCGAAGTCGAAGTCGAGATGGCGGACTCCGTAGTTGCGAAGGACAGCCGCGTAGGTCGCGACAAGCGTCGCCACATCGGTCTCCTCGGCCTCGAGGGGCATGTTCGACGCGCCACCAAAAGACAGCACCACCGTGCCGCCGCTTCGACGGAAGGCTTCGATGTCTCTCTTGCCGTAGTCGGAGACCGTCGCGTCCCCCGAATACGACTGGCCATCCTCCGAGTCCACCAGGGTGGTGTTGCCACCCCAGGACACCGCCCTGGCACCCCCGTCCGGTCGCGCCACGAGGAAGCCGAGGAAGAAGCCATCCAGGCCGGCCTCTCTTCCGTACTCGGACACGCGCGGCGTGGGCCACGACGTGTAGTCCACGAACGGGGCCCGGGGCACGTCCCAGTCCCCCGCGTCCGGCGGCGCGGCCGACGTGCGAATCTTCACCGTGTCCGAGGACGCCGACACGTTGTCGGACACATCCAGCGCCACCACGGAGACCTGGTACTCGCTCCCCGCCGACAGGCCCATCAGGGTGATAGCCGGCCGCGTCGACGAAAGCGTCTGGGCCACACCACCGCCCACCTTCGAGTACGTCACGCGGTAGCCCGCGACGGCGACATTGTCCGTGGACGCGTCCCAACCCAGGGTGACGAGTGCGGAGCCCACGAGGGTTGCGCGCACCCGCTTGGGCGTCGTCGGAGGCTCGCTGTCTCGAGGAGGGTCCGCGGGGCGCCCGTTGACGGTGAAGTCGCGGGGGAGCGGCCCCAGGTCCTGCCCCTCCCCCCGCACCGACAGCCGGAACTCCGTCGAAGCGCGTGGAGGGATGACGTTGCGTTCGGCCACGAGCCGACCGGACACCACCTCCCCGCTGCGCGTCCAGACCAGCCCGTAGTTGTTCTGGATGACCTGCTTCGCCCCCACCTTGAAGGTGATGACGGGATTGACCACCACCTCGTCCGACAGGTTCAGCAACGTCACCTTGAAGGTCGACCCCCAGGGACCGCCGCCTGACACCCACTCCGGACGCGCCACCACCACCAACGTGTTTCCCACCATGCCGACGGTTGTGCCGGATGCGCGGCGGGCACGACATTGCCCACGGGTTCCTGCCCCTTGTCTCTCAAGAGACAGGGTCCAGAGGAAGACGCGAAGCGCCCCGCACGGACACCGCGGGGCGCCTCCATGCCTCCAGCGTCCTACGGACGACGCTGGGCCAGCAGCCACTCGTAGAGGTTCGGGGTCTGCCAGGCGGCCCCCGTGTCATACGCGCGCCCCCAGGCCCCGTGGCCGACACCGGCATAGACAGAGACCTTGAGCGAAGGCGTGGGCGCGCAGGCGTTGAGCCGGTCCACGAACTGCGAGGCCGACCAGCCCCAGTCGTTGTCCACCGCGCCGTAGAACATCCAGGTCTTCACACCGGCCTGGGCGATGTAACAGGTGTTCGTGGGGACGTTGCCCAGGTCCGGCGCCCAGACGACATCGCCGTAGTGGGCGCCATCCGTGGGCGCAATCGCGGCGAGCCGCTGGGCATTCGCCAGGGAGAACTCGGGGAAGGCCGTGGTGCCGAAGCCGCCGAGCGACAGGCCCGTCAGGTAGATGCGCTTGGGGTCGATGCGGTGGTTGGCCAGCGCGAGGTCCAGCATCCGCTCCACGTGGTACGGGTGCCACCCGGAGGTGCTCGCCGAAATCTGGGGCATCAACACCACGAACGACTCCGTCACCCCGTTGACGACGTACTCGAGCTGCGCGCCGTCCTTGATTTTCAAGGGCAGCGCCGTCTCCAGCACCTTGGTCAGCTCCGTCGTGCCGTTGCCTCGCTGGCCCAGGCCGTGGAGGAAGACGATGAGCGGCCACTGGCGGTTGGGGTCCACGTTGTAGCCAGGCGGCAGGGACTCGTAGTAGCCGATGGTCGTGTTGTAGAGCTTGGGCACGGTGGTGGACCGCGCGGTGAGTGTCCGGGGGGTGGAGATGACGGGCGGTGCGTTGCGGCGCTGCCTCAGCAGCCACTGGTAGAGGTTGGAGGCCTCGGGCGCCGTCGGATTCGTCGCACGGCCGATGACCCAGTGGTCACCATCCGCGTAGCGCGTGTACTTCGGCGCGGGGTCCGGAGCCGGTGAGCAGGCATTGAGCCCGTTCACCGCGCCATCCGTCGTCCCCACGCCGACCGTCTGGTCATCCACCGCGTGGAACGCCCACACCGCGACGTCCTGGTTCGCCAGCCGGCAGAGCTGCGACACGCCGCCCGAGGTGTGCACGCGCCCACCGGCCACCGGCGCAATCGCGGCGACCTGGAGCGCGTTCGCGTCCGAGCGCTGCGGGAAGGTCCACGTCTGGAACGCGCCCAGCGAGTAGCCCACCAGATAGACGCGGTCCGGGTCGACGCGGAGGTTCGTCCGGGCCGTGTCGAGCATGGCCTGGGTGAAGAAGTCCTGCCACTCGCCATAGGACTCGTGCAGCTGCGGCTGCAGGACGATGAAGGACTCCGTGACGCCGTTGTTCACGTACTCCAGTTGCGCGCCCGTCTCCACGGGGATGCTGGTGCCCAGGATGATGGGCAGGCTCTCCGGCGTGCTGCCGCGCTGGCCCAGGCCGTGGTGGTAGACGATGAGCGGCCACTTGCGGGTGGGGTCCGTGTTGTAGCCCCGGGGCAGCGACTCGTAATACTGGATGACCTTGCTGTTGGCCGTGACGGCCTTCTGGGTGATGGTGCGCTGGAAGGGCGAGCCGGCGCCGGTGCTCTGCACCACGGACACACTCACGTCATCGGCGGCGCTGGCGCCCTCGCTGTCGGTCGCGGTGAGGCGGAAGACGTAGGTGCCCTGCACCAGGTTGCTCGCGACCAGCGGGCTCCACGGGCTCTGGTAGATGCGCGCGGTGTTGGGGCCGGAGACCTGCGTCCACTGGAAGGCGATGGCCTGCCCTTCCGGGTCCGTGCCCGCTGGAGCAATGGCGACGGTGTTGCTGGGCAGCGGCACCGTGCGGTCCGCGCCGGCGTTGGGAACAGGGGGACGGTTCACCACCACGCCGTCGTGCTCGATGAGTTCGAGCACGCCCAGGTAGCCATAGATGGCGCCCGGCTTGAGCGACACGGTGACCTCCAGCGCGCCAGCCGACGGGGCCAGGCCCGTGAGCTCGGCGATGCTGTTCACGTTGTTGCGCGCCTGCAGCTCCACCGACTGGGCGCCGATGGCGAACACCGTCGTCCGGTCCGACGTGAGGTCGTCGGTGACACGCGAGGCGAACAAGCGCACCGAGTAGGTCCCGTTCACCGCGAGCCCGGAGATGCGCACCTTCGCCAGGTCATCGAGCGTGCCCATGTGGTTGCCGATGAACTGCGAGTCCTGCGTCGCCGTCGCCGGATAGAGCGCGCTGCTGGTGGTGCCGTTGCCGTTGTTGGCCCCCGTCCAGCCCTGCCAGAAGGAGTCCGTAATCTGGAGCGTCAACCCGGACGAGACACCCGCCGAGTCCACCAGGTTGTTCAGCGTCGTCCCCGAATGGCCCACCGTGACGTTGTTCCAACCAGGCGTCGTGGAGATGTCCGCGCCGAAATCAATCAGGAACCGTCGCTCGGCGGCCATCGCCTGCGCCGCGAACAACACCTGAAACAACGTGAGAGCGACCGCGAGACCACGAAGCCCGGGCACGGCCCGGCGGGAGAAAATCATGATGGAAACCCTCCTGGGGGAACCATCATGCTATCCGGACACAGTTAGTATTTCATGTTTTACAGCTATGCGGCCTCATGCGACACCGCTACACATGCCACGGTATTGAAACGTGAGAACCCCGCCGCCCTCTTACTGAGAGACGACGGGGTCCAGGTGCTTCGAGGGAGGTGATGGGCTACTTGTCCCGCGACAGGATGACGACGCTGTACGGGCCCAGGTTGTTGAGGGAGCCGCTGGCGGGCAGGCCGTCCTTGCCGTTCCACTTGCCGCCTACGTCGAAGCTCTGGGCATTGCCGAAGTCGCCGGAGTAGCCCTGCCAGTCGCTGTTGTAACGCACCTTCCACGTGCCGTCGGAGGGCAGGCCCAGCTCGTAGTTGGAGAGCTGCTTGCCGCCGAAGTTGACCACGACGATGGTGTCGTCGCCCGGCCCGCCCTTGTCCCAACGGTGGAAGGCGATGACCTTGTCGTCGTTGTTCACGTGGTGGACATTGACGTTCTCCCCACGCAGGCCCGCGGTGTTGTCGTTCCAGTTGCGCCGGAGCTTGATGAGGTCCGTGTACGCCTGGTTGATGCCGGCGAAGGACTCCTTCTTCTGCCAGTCGAGCGGGTCGCCGTCCTGGAAGTGGCCGTCCTCGAGGAACTCCTGGCCCTGGAAGAGCATGGGAATGCCAGGGCTGGTCATCGTCAGCGCGGCGCCGATGAGCGAGCGCTTCTTGGCGTGATAGCCACCGGAGTCCCAGCCGCCCACCTCGCTGGGCAGCCGCTGCTTGCCATTGGCCACCTCGTCGTGGCTCTCCGTGTAGATGACCCGCTGGGTGGCGTTGCCGTTGTATTTGAAGCCAATCGCGCGGGCGACGGCGTTCATGTCGCGCTCCGCGTCGGAGAAGGCCGTCAGCGCCGTGCGCACGGGGTGCACGAAGTTGGAGTCCCACTGGCTGTCGAAGTTGGCGCCGTCCGGATGCGTGAGGCCGCCCTCGTTGCCCAGGTCCTCGGCGATGATGATTTTCTGCGGGAACTCGCGGTTGACGGCGTCGTTGATGTCCCGGAGCAGCTGCCAGCCCTGCGGGTTGTCCGCGCCGCTGGCCTGACGGATTTCCTTGGTGGCATCCAGCCGCAGGCCGTCCATGTGGTAGTCGCGCAGCCACATCATCGCGTTGTCACGCAGGTAGTCGCGCACCTCGGGGCGGCCGTAGTCCGGCCGGGTGTCGCCCCACGGCGTCTTCGCGCGCCAGTCCGTGTAGAAGTAGCTACCGCCCTTGCCGTACGTCTCGCCGTCGAAGTCCCAGTGGGGCAAGTCACTGGGCCCCAGGTGGTTGTAGACGACGTCCATCACCACGCCGATGCCGCGCTTGTGCGCCTCGTCGACGAAGCGCTTGAGGTCCTCGGGGCTGCCGTAGGCGCTCTCCGGCGCGTTGGGGAAGGCGGGGTTGTAGCCCCAGCTGAAGTCGGCGGCGAACTCGGCCGAGGGCATCAACTCCACGACGTTGATGCCCAGGTCCTTCAGGTGGTCCAGCTTGTCGATGGCGCTTTCCCAGTTGCCGGGGCCCCAGCCGGGTGAGTCGTTGAACGTGCCCACGTGCATCTCGTAGATGACCGCCTCGTTCCAGGCCGGCATCTTGAACTCCCAGTCGTGCTTCCACTCGTAGGACTTGTGGTCGACGATGACGGAGTTGCCCGTGGAGTTCGTCACGTCGTTGGCGCGAGGGTCTCCCTTCCAGCGCCAGTCGCCGTGCTTGCCCTGGATGACGTACTGGTACTGCTCACCGGCCTTGGCGCCGGGGACGTCCAGGGAGAAGTTGCCGCTCGGCTCGCGCTGGAGCTCCACCGACTCCCAGTTGCTGAAGTCACCGGCCACCTGCACGCGCTGGGCGTTGGGCGCCCACACGCGGAAGGTGCTCCCGCCGTCGTAGGGAATGGCGCCCATGCCCGGACGACTGGAGGGCTGGGTGGGCATGGGCACGGCGGTGGCCCGGGGCAGCTCCGCCACCAGGCTGCCGTCCTTGCGGACAAGCTCGCGCCCCGTGGGGCCGTGGTCCGGCGGAGCACGCCGAGCCTCCGCGCCGCGCGTCCGCCGGACATCGTCGAAGAAGTCCTTCACCGCCGGCCCGCGCGCGCCAGCGCCCTTGGGACTGGACGCGGGCTGCGACGACTTCGCCTCGGCCTCGGTGGAACGGGACGTGGAAGAGGTGGCGGGACGGCTCGGTGGGGGAATCCGGGTGGGCATGGCTCGGCCGTTGTCTGGAGAAATCCAGAATCAGTATCGAGCACACGCCTACAAGGTTGCTTGAGCCATGTTTCAGGCGCCGCTGACGCCCCTGAAACCGCATCAACCTGAAAACAAAAACACGTTATTCACGGCTGGCACCCCCATCCGAGCCCGCTGCCTCGAATCCGGGGGTCGACTCACACCCTCTGAGAATGGACGACACAGGGACGCACCTTCCCGGCGTCGGTCCTACTCGCGCGGGAAGCGAGGCTCCCGCGTGACGACGACGTCGTGAGCGGCATCGCGAGTCAGGGCGTCTCCATGAAACCCGGCCTCGCCCACGGAGGGCGCGGAGGAGCCGCGCGAGGCCTCCGCCACGCTCTTGATGTCGGCCAGGCCCCGCTCGAAGTCCCGGCCCATCATCTCGTCCATGCTGGCGAAGAGCTGGAGCGCCTTGCCGGCGAAGGTGTTCTCCCCGGACATCACCCACGTCAGCTTCACGCCGTCCGCGGTGGGCGTGAGCAGGTACTCGGTGGTGTTGGTGGCCCGCATCGGCGCGGTGAAGTCGAGCCGGATTCGCACGTACGCGGGCGGGCGGCTCTCCATGATTTCCATCCGCCCGGAGCCCGTCCGCTCCCCCCGCCACTCATAGATGGCGCCCACGCCCGAGGCCGCTCCGGCCAGGGAAACCTGCTGGGTGGGCTCCAGCTTCCACCAGGGCGACCACTGCTCCCAGTACCGGAAGTCGTTCACCAGCGCGAAGACGACGTCGGCGGGCGCGTGGATGGTCGCGCTCCGCTCGACGCGGAACGTGCCGGGTCGCTGGCCAATGGCGAACAGCAGCAGCACGACGATGACCGTCGAGATGACACCTGATGTCTTCTTCATGAAAACTCCCGAGCGTTCAAAAGGAATGGATACGTCGGGCCCCCCCGGGCCATGCACCGAGCGCTCAATCGCCGCTCTTCAGCGGCGACGAATGAGGACCCCGCAAATCGACACGTGGTTTTCGAATTTCCCGGTCTTTCCAAGTGCCCGGAAAGATTGAGGCTGGCGACCTCGGGGAGCACCCATTAGAAGTGGGCGCCCTCCTCGACGCCCGACACCATGCGAAAGACCCACCGTCCCCTCACCACCGTGGCCCTGGCCCTGAGTCTCTTCATGGCGGCCCTGGAAGTGACTGTCGTGTCCACCGCCATGCCCACGGTGGTGGGCGAGCTGGGTGGCATCCAGAGCTACGCGTGGGTCTTCACCGCGTACATGCTGTCCTCCACCATCACCGTCCCCATCTACGGGAAGCTGGCGGACCTGTACGGTCGCAAGCCCATCATCCTGTTCGGCATCGGGCTGTTCCTCGCGGGCTCCATCGCCAGCGGCCTGGCGTCCTCCATGGGGATGCTCATCGCCTTCCGGACGCTTCAGGGCCTGGGCGCGGGGGCCATCCAGCCGGTGGCGCTCACCATGATTGGTGACCTGTACACGATGGAGGAGCGGGCCCGGGTGCAGGGCGCGTTCAGCGCGGTGTGGGGCGTGGCGGGACTGGTGGGCCCCGTCACGGGCGGGCTCATCGTGAAGTACCTGAGCTGGCACTGGATTTTCTTCATCAACGTGCCGGTGGGGATGCTCACCTTCGCGCTCATCGTCGCCTTCTTCCACGAGCAGGTGCAGCACAAGCCGCAGCAACTGGACTACGCGGGCGCGGGGTTGTTGTGCGCGGGCGTGGTGGCGCTGCTCTTCGGTGTGCAGGGCGTGGGAACGAACCTGTGGGCCCTGCCGGCCGCGCTGGTGTTGCTGGTGGCCTTCGTCCAGGTGGAGCGCCGGGCCCCGGCGCCCGTCATCCCGATGACGATTTTCAAGCACCCCGCCATCGCCATCTCCTCCGTGGCCGGGGCGCTCTTCTCCGCGGCGATGTTCGGAGCGACCACCTATGTGCCGCTGTACGTGCAGGCGGTGCTGGGCGGCTCGCCCACGACGGCGGGCGGGATGATTACGCCGATGATTGTCGGCTGGCCGCTCGCGGCGCTGTTCGCGGGGAAGCTCTTGCTGCGCACGGGCTTCCGGCCGCTCATCGTCGGAGGGCTGGGGCTGACGGTGGTGGGCACGACGCTGATGGCCCTGCTGCTCAAGCAGGACGCGCCCCTCTTCGCGCTCCAGGTGGCGATGGCGCTGTTCGGCGTCGGCCTGGGCTTCGCGTCCACGGCGCTGCTCATCGCGGTGCAGACGAGCGTGGGCTGGGAGCTGCGGGGCGTGGCCACCGCCAGCAACATGTTCTTCCGCACCATCGGCGGAGTGCTCGGCGTGGGGTTGATGGGCGGGGTGATGGTGTCGCGGCTCTTGGCGGACCCGACGATTCCCGTCGAGGCCGCCAACGCGCTGCTCGGTCCCGAGCGGGGCCACGCCTCCATTCCCGAGGAGACGCTGCGGACCTTGAGCGGCGCGCTGACCTCCGGGCTGAGCATCAACTTCTGGCTCATCTGCCTCTTCGCGGTGGGCGCCTTCATCGCGGGGCTGTTCTTCCCCCGCGTCCAGCGCAACGCCGGCACGCCCGTCGCCACCGAGGCCGCCGCCGCGCCGCACTGAGGCGCGCGCGACGCTCTCACCCCCGCGAGAAGACGCGGGGAGCGGGCTCCGTCACCCAGAACAACTCCAGGGCCTTGCCCGGCAGCCTCACGCGCAAGCTGTCCGTGCCCTCGACGGCGAAGAGGCCGTCCTCCGTCATGGGCATCAGCCGGCCAGGCGGACGGCCCGGCCGCACGAGCCACAAGCTCCCGTCACGCAGGCTCACGTCGATTTCTCCATAGCGCCCCGCAAGCGACTTGAGTCGCGCCGAGGAGAGCGACACGGGCCGGCGCTTCGCCTCCAGGCCGGCGCGCGCCCACGCATACTCGGCCAGCTCCTGCGCCGTGGCTCCCGGACGCTGGGCCAGGCGCTCCACCGCCATGGACAGGGCGACCTCCAGGGCCTCGGTGGCGGGCACCTCCCGGTCCGGCGCCACGCCCGTGCCCTCCCAGTTGGACTGGCTGACGGCGTGGACGGGGCGGCCCTCCGACACACTCAACTGGAAGCACGGCGCCACCGGCAGCATCGCGTTGTTGTTCGCCGCGCCCGCCGTCCGCGTGCCCACCAGGGTGCCCAGCTTGAACTGCTGCACGTCGTACGCGAAGTCCTCGCCCGCGGAGCCCACCCGGCCATCAATCAGGACATACAGCGGCTTGCCCATCAGCCGTCCCGCGGGCACGTGCTCCAGCGTGCGCGACTGGACCGGCGGCTGGGTGCCACTCTGGAACGTCATCAAGAGCGTGTCCGGCGCCAGGAAGTGGCTGACCAGGTACTGCACCGCCGCGTGCGAGCCACCGCCGTTGCCGCGCAGGTCGATGATGAGGGCGTCACCGTCGCGCAGGAACCGCATCGCGTCGTCATAGACGCCGCCCGTCTCGTCGCGGACCCACATGAAGCCGGTGACCTTCATCGAGCGCACGTTGCCCGGATGGACCTTCAGCTCCGTCAGGCCGTGGTGCTGACGCAGGGCCTGCTTCCGGTGGAACGCCTCGGCGCTGTCGCTCGCGGAGGCTTTCGGGCCCGCCTGCTGCGCGGCGAACCAGGCGGGGTCATGAATCAGGTACAGGTGCCCGTCTCCGCTGGCCGCCTTCAGGTCCTCGGTGACGTGCTCGGCGAGCTGCCCTGGCGTGTTGCCCGCATACCGCCCGGACTTCCGACCGCGAGCCAATCGCTCGAGGATGACCGCGCGCTTCTCCGGGAAGACATACGAGCGCTGGATGACCGACTCGATGGTGTCCAGGGTGGTGGCCAGCTCCGCCGGGGTAAGCGGCCCGCGCGCGGGCGTCACGGGAGGCGCCACCCTCGGTTGGGCATGGGCGCCTCCGCCCAGAAGGAGCAGCGAGGCAAGGACGGCGAGCCACGGCCTAGACGTCTTCATCTGAGTCTCCGGTGTCATTCGAGGTGTCGATTCCCAGCCGCTCTCCGGCCCGGGCGCGCAGCCCTCGCCGGTCCAGGGCCTGGTCCAGTCCATCCAGTTGCGCCATCAGCGAGGGAGCACCTTCGCGCAGCAGTTCGTCCGCCCCCTGGGCGATGGCGGCCCACAGCGGCGCGAGGCGCGTGGCTGTCCGCTGCCCCTTCGCGCTGAGCAGCAGTCGCTGACGACGGCCATCCTCCGGGTCCGGCTTGCAGAGGATGAGTCCCTCCCGCTCCAGCGCGGTGCGCACCTGGCTGACCGCCGCATGGGTTATTCCGAGCCGCGCGGCCAGCTCGCCCACCGTCAGCGGACCGGAGTCCCTCAAGGTCGTGAAGACCGCGTACCAGCGGGGCTCGAACCGCTCGCCCGCGGCGCGGTAGAGGGCGAGCACGTCCCGGTCCATCCGCTCCACGAGACGCCGCAGGCGCGTCCCAAAAGCCAGGGTGCCCTGCTTCCTGAGGGAGTCCATGAACTCCGTTATCGCTTACGGAGTTTCGCGAAGCAAGGAGGTCGCGGGGGGCGGGCGCTGAAATACGAAACGGGGGCGCGCCCCCATGGACACGCCCCCGTCTCGTGAAGCAACAGCCACTCAGTGGTGGTAGCCGGACGCCTCTTCCCGGGTCATGGGCGCGCTCACCGGGTGGCGCTTGAAGTGCTCGATGCAGGCGAGGAGGTCCGTCACCAGCAGCGTGGCCAGATCCCGGCTGACGCCGTGGCGCACCAGCACGCGCTGCACCACCAGGTCCTGGAGGTTGGCGGGCATGGGGTACGCGGGTACCAGCCAGCCCCGCTCACGCAGCCGGTCCGCCAGGTCGTAGAGGGTGAAGCCCGGATTCACCCCGTCCTTCATCTTCCAGCACACACCGGGCACGCCGCCCCGGCCGTCGTAGACGATGTCGAACAGGCCAATCTGCTCGATGGCCTTCGCGATGACATTCGCCGTGTCCGAACACGCCTGCTGCAGTCGCCGGTAGCCCTCCTTCCCCAGCCGGAGGAAGTTGTAATACTGGATGACAATCTGCCCGCCCGGCCGCGAGAAGTTCAGCGCGAAGGTCGGCATGTCGCCGCCCAGGTAGTCCACGCGGAAGATGAGCTCCTCGGGGAGGTCCTCCTTGTCGCGCCACACCACCCAGCCGCAGCCCAGCGGCGTGAGGCCGAACTTGTGGCCGGAGGCGTTGATGGACTTCACGCGCGGCAGCTTGAAATCCCAGACGACGTCCTGGTGGATGAATGGCGCGAGGAAGCCGCCGCTGGCCGCGTCCACGTGGATGGGGATGTCCAGCCCGGTGCGCTTCTGGAGCCCATCCAGCGCGGCGGCGATCTCCTGCACCGGCTCATAGATGAGGTTGAAGGTGATGCCCAGCGTGGGCACGACGCCGATGGTGTTCTCGTCGCACAGCTTGAGCACCTCATCGGGCGTCATCATCATGCGGCCCTCGGCCAGCGGTACCTGACGCAGCTCCACGTCGAAGTAGCGCGCGAACTTGTGCCAGCAAATCTGCACCGGCCCGCAGATGAGGTTGGGCTTGTCGGTGGGCTTGCCCGCCGCCTCGCGCCGCTTGCGCCAGCGCCACTTGAGCGCGAGTCCTCCCAGCATCGCCGCCTCGCTGGAGCCGGTGGTGGAGCAGCCCATGGTGTTGGCCGCGTGCGGCGCGTGCCACAGGTCGGCGAGCATGTTCACGCAGCGCGTCTCGATTTCGGCGGTCTGCGGGTACTCGTCCTTATCAATCATGTTCTTGTCGAGGCACTCGTCCATCAGCTTGTGCACCTGCGGCTCCGACCACGTCTGACAGAACGTGGCCAGGTTCTGCCGGGAGTTGCCGTCCAGCAGCAGCTCGTCGTGCACGACGGCGTAGGCATGCTCGGCGCTGTGCTCCTCGTCGGGGATGCGATACTTCGGCATCGGGACGGACAGGTCCGGCGAGGCGTAGACGTCATCGTTGATGCGGTCCCGGACTTCATCTTTTCCATGCAGGGGCATGTGTTCTCCTCGCGTCGGTCCACCGTGAAGGCATCACTCGGACGTGAGATGGAGTCACCCGCCCGGAAGGGCGTCGTCTCCGGGAGAGGGGCAGGCCGACGGGCAACCGCCCGCTCCACCTGGAGGATGCGGCTTGTCAGGCGCGTCGCGAGCGGGGAGGCCCTTTTTGATAGGGTTGGGACATGTTCGAGACAGGGGAGGAAATGCGCGGGCTCATGCGCCGTCGCCCTGGCCTGTATCTCGGGGGCGCCAACGGATTTGCCCTCCACTCACTCGCCGAGGTGGTGCTCCGGTCGGGCGCCGTGGCCGCCAGGGAGCGAGGGACACGCGAGGTATCCCTGCGCATGGGGGCGGACGGCTCCTGCACGGCCGTCTTCGACGGCTGGAGTTGCCCGGCGGGAGTGGAGGCCATGCCGGAGGAGGTCGAGGGCTGGCTCGCCCTCACGAGCTACGACCCGAGGGGCACCAGGCCCGAAGGTGTCGCACGGGGACTGGTGCTTCCGACGTGCTACGACGACCTCGCGATGGTCAGCGTCTTCTCCTCGTCGCTCGACGTCCGCGTGTGGGGACAGGGACGGGCCTGGGGACAGCGCTTCCGTGAAGGGATTCCCCAGGGAGGCATCCGGCCCGAGGTGCTCGACGTGCCCGCTTCCGACTCGGGTTTGCGCCTCGTCTTCACTCCGGACGCGTCCCTCTTCGCGGAGCCCCCGCGCGAGGTCTCCGAGGAGGTGATTCGGAGGATGCGGGAGCTGGCGGCGCTCGTCCCGGGAGTCCTCTGGCGGTTCCACGACGCGCCATCGGGACGCGAGGAGCGGATCCTCCGCGAGCAGGGGCTCGCGGACCTGTGTCGCGAATCCACGGCGTCCTCGGGGCCGCTCCACGAGCCCTGGAGCTTCGAGGGCTTGTCGGGCACGACGCGGTTCCGACTCGCGATGCAGTGGTGTGAGCGCCCCGGTGAGGGCTTCGCCTGTTGGGGCAACCTCCAGCGGTGCTCGCATCGCGACATCCCCCGCGAGGGGCTGAGGCGGGGCCTGCATGAGGCCGCGAGCGCCAGGAGGGCGGCCCTCGGCTATCGACAGGTGAAGCTCCCGTTCAGCAAGTCCGCGCTGGCGACGGGACTCACGGCGGTGATGGAGCTCGTCGTCCCCGTGCCCATCTGGCACCGGCACACGCACGACAGGTTGGAGACCCCCGAGGTCGAGCGCGCCGTGGCCGGCCTCGTCGCGAAATGGGTGGAGGAGGCGCTCGCGCGAAGTCCGGAGCTGGAGGCGCGGCTGCTGCCGCTGGCGGCCGTGCGCGCGCCCTCGATGCGCGCGTCACGACGATGACGCACCCGGCCTGACTTCCCCATCGAGTCGACAAGGGCAACTCCAGCGACTCCCAGGTGCTCTCTCAGCGAGTCTCGCCCTGGAACGCCTTCACGAGGGCGTTGATACGCCGTCCGCTCGGGTCCTCCTTTCGCGGGTCAGCGATGACAAGCACCATCTTGCCGGAGACCGTCGCGGCTCCGGCGGCATTGCCAACGAGCGTCCAGCCGGACTCCTCGGCCTGCCGTGCCTTCTCGGTGCTTTCGAACACACACACCGTGGCGTCCAGGCCACTGACCTTTCCAGCCCGGCACTTGCCCCCTGGAAGCTTCTCGCCCACGTCGGTGAACGCCGAAGGCGACTCTCCCGCCGCCCTCCACGCATCAAGCACATCATCCACCCCGCTGGAGCACCCCGCCACCAACAGCAGCATCAACGCCAGAGCCACTCTCGGCACGCTCAATCCCGTCCCTTGTACTTCTTGTGTTTGTGCTTCTTGTGTTTCTTGTGCTTCTTGTGCTCGTGGTGGTCGCAGTGGTCATGATGCACATGCACGCGCTCCTCCCGGACGACGCGCCCCTCCCACTCAGGTGGCGGAGGCGGCGGAGGCGGCCCTCCCACCCGAATCTCGACGCTGGGCACCGGAATGTTCAGGCCCACCTGGATGACGGGGCCGCGGTACTCGGGCGGAGGACCCACGGTGATGACCGGACGCGGAGCGCTCCAGGAGCGATACACCGTATTGACGCGCACCAGACTCGGGCTCCCTTGCTTGTACTCCTGGGGATACTCGCCCGCGTAGTAGCTGACGTCCTCCTTCTCCACGAACTCGTGGCGCGGCGGAGGCTCGTAGGAATGATAGTGCGGCCCATCGTGGTAGCAGTACTCCACCACGTCCCTGTCGACAGAGATGTTGACGAGGACGTTGAGCACCACGGGATGGTGCCCGTAATAGGCATGCCGCGGCCCCTCGTAGCCAAAGGGCGTCGGGTCTCCAATGAAGACATAGACGTTTTCACGCGTACGATAGAGCGTGTCGGCGTGCAGCGGGGCGGCGGTGTGCACATGCACCATCTCCATGTGGCACAGCCCATCCGCCGGTTGCCCGGTGCGGGGGTGCATGCCCGCGTACCTCCACTGCTTCGCCTCGACCACACCGGCGGAAGCGAGCAGGAGCATCGCGAGCAGGCCGGCCAGATTCATCCGTGACATGGTGGGGTTCTCCCTCGGAGCCGCATTCTATACCGGACCCTTCTCCCGAGAGGTCGAGCACACTCACATCCGAAGCCCGCACCTGCAGTCCCTGCTCGCGTGCTCCACGAGCAACCCCAGTACCGCGGACACGAAACATTTCCGCACCATGACACTCCGCTCCAGGATGCACGCGGCCGAGTAACCTTTCCCTCCGCCTCCGATGCTCCTCCCCTCGCCCCGCTCTCTGCGCCGTTGGCTCCTCTCACTGGCGGGCCTGCTGACTGCCATCGGAGTGGGAGTAGAGGTCGCCTACTCCGCGCTCGGCGCGCGGAAGCTGGAGCCCCTCGTCGCATTTCTCTCCCTGAGCTACGAGCGGAACCTGCCCACCTGGTACGCCTCGGCATTGTTGCTGAGCTGCGCGCTCGTGCTCGCGGGCATCGCCCGCGTGGCGGGACGCCCCCGGGAGCAAGGATGGATTCACTGGTGGGCCCTGGCGCTTGCGTTCGCGTACATCTCCCTGGACGAGAGCGTGGGTCTCCATGAGCACCTCGGAAGCCTGCTCTCCCTGAGTGGAGTGCTGTTCTTCACCTGGGTGGTGCCCGCGGCAATCCTCGTGGTGCTCGGCGGACTTGCCTTCCTGCCCTTCCTCGCGCGGCTCGCGCCGCGACGGCGCGGACAGTTCATCCTGGCGGGTGTGCTGTACGTGGGTGGCGCGCTGCTCATGGAGCTGCCGCTGGGGTGGTGGACGGAGCAACACGGCAACGACAACCTCGTGTATGCGCTCATCGACCACGTGGAGGAGGCACTCGAGCTGGTCGGGGCCAGCCTGTTCCTCGCGGCGCTCGTGGAGGAGCTCAGCGAGCGCGTGGAGTTCGCGGTGCGAAAGGAGGCGGCCCATGGCCCTGGCCCAACCGCGCCCTCCTGAGACACAACCTCCGGTGGAGTCTGTACGAGAGGCCGCTCCTGTATCGGCGCGCTCTTCGTACATCATAGGGCCCACCTATGACTGGGCCTTCTTCCTGCTGCCGCCGCTGCTGGCGCTCGGGTTGGGCATCGCCATCTCAGGCACGCACTTCAGCGACACTCCCGTCCAGTTCTTCGGCCAGGAGAAGACGTGGGCCGGGCTGATGGTGGGCAGCATCATCCATGCGCACCTGGTGGCGGTGTTCTTCCGCAGCCATGGCAACCCCGCCATCTTCCGGCTCCATCCACTGCGCTTCGTCCTCGTCCCCGTGCTGGCCTGGGCGGTCATTCGCGGCTCGGCGGTGGTGGCCGCCGCCACCACCGTGCTCGCGACGTTCTGGGACGTGTGGCACTCGGGGCTGCAGACGTTCGGCCTGGCACGCATCTATGACCGCAACCAAGGCAACCCACCCGCCGCGGGGCGCCGGCTCGACTACTGGCTGAACCACCTGCTGTACGTCGGCCCCATCCTCGCTGGCGCCACCATGCTGGACCATTTCAGCAGCTTCGAGTCCTTCGAAGCGGTGGGAATGCCGTGGCTCGCCTCCGTGCCCGCGCGCATGACGGCCACCCACCGCGCCTGGACGATGGGCGTCGTGGCCGTGGGGGGCACGTTCCTCGTCTTCTACGTGGCGGCCTCGGTACACCTGGTGAGGAAGGGCCACCATCTCTCCTTCCACAAGGTGTTCCTGTTGGTCACCACAGGCGCCTGCTCCATCTACTCCTGGGGCTTCAACACCTGGGGCGAAGCGTTCTTCATCATGAACCTGCTCCACGCCATACAGTACCTGGCGCTGGTGTGGGCCATGGAGGGCGAGCGGCTGCGTGAGCGGCTGCGGCTGAAGTGGCGCGGGCTCGCGCTCGCGTTGTTCCTGGGCACGGTGCTCACCTACGGCGTGTGGGCCGAGCTGATGGACTCCGACCTGGAGAGCCTCTGGTCCCTCACCCTCGTCGTGTCCCTGCTGCACTTCTGGTACGACGGCTTCATCTGGTCCGTCGCGCGCAAGCAGGTGTGAGCACCTCGCTCCACCGGGCTGGCGCTGGTGGAGGAGCTTCCCACGGGCACGGTGACGCTGGACTTCGACCCGGGCACGT
Source organism: Myxococcus sp. CA051A (assembly GCF_013336705.1). Lineage (NCBI taxonomy): Bacteria > Pseudomonadati > Myxococcota > Myxococcia > Myxococcales > Myxococcaceae > Myxococcus > Myxococcus sp. CA051A. Next base: position 277,093 of record NZ_JABUMS010000008.1, read on the forward strand.
TCTCGTTCCAGGTGGCGCGGGAGAAACGGCGGCACCCACCGGATGCGGGGCGTCAAGGCCAACGGTCAACACTGGCGTTCCTTGAGGCGGTGGACTGTCCTCTCCCTGGGACTTGCCTCCACGCGCACGGGCCGCCACCTCCAGGCGGAAGCGGTCCACCACCAACCCGCCCCAGCGGCACCAGACTCCAGATGCACCGGGCTCGCCAGGTCGCGACTGTCGCCGCTCTTCTCTTCAGAAGAGCCTGTCCCATCGCGTCCGGGCCCAGTTCTTCCCCGCGTCGAGGCCGTCACGCACGCCGTCCGCCCTCGAGAGTGAGCCCCAATTGTAGTTGGAGCCGATGTCGACCATCCCGTCGACACCTCGGGCCCGCATCTCCGCGGCGACCTTCGTCGGGTCCTCGGCGTTTCCCCAGACCGAGACAGTCCCCGCGGTCTTGAAGACCTCGATGGCCTCGTCGGTCAGCGCTTCATGATGCACCACGAAGGTGGTGGGGCCTCCGCCCGCTCTTCTTGCCTCGTCGACCATCTGCCGGGCATCGGCGGCCCTCACCGTTCCGTCGCCGGGCGGCGGATTGATGGCGAGGATGGCATTGGGAAAGCGCGTGCGAATCTCTTCTCCCCAGGTCTTCACGTCGCCGAAGCCCAGGTTGAGCATCAGTCGCTCCTGGGGAACACCCACGCGCTCAATCTCGTCGAGCACGGCGCCCATGTGCTCGCCTTCCTTGATGTCGAGCTTGAGCCCACGTCCCGACTCCTTCCCCATGCTCAGCCATTCATGGAGGGAAAGGTTGTCCCCGCTCTCGTGCGTCGTGTCGTGACGCATCTCCAGGGAGTCGTGGTTGAGCTCCTTCCGGACGTCGCCCTCGAACCAGTTGGCCTCACTCTGGAGCGCGGACTGGAACTCCTCCTTCGTGTTGGTGCGATGCGCGTTGCGTGCCTCTGAGAGTGGCCTGTCCCCGGACCAGGTGTTTCCCGGCGCGGAGGCCCGCTCGACGGTCCGTGCGCCGCGAGGCGCATGGAAGCTGTCCACCTGGGAGTATCCCGTGGGCTCCCCCGCGGACTTTGTCTTGGGAGGCGGTGGGGGCGGAGGCGGTGGAGGCTTGGGCCGTGCGACAACCTTGCGGCGAATGCGATTCAGGAAACCGAATGACATGTGAGACCTCCCATTCCAATTCTCGGGAGTTGATTCAGGAGGGTGCGGGAGCTGCCCCGTGGACTGAGCCGGGCGATGACTTCAGAACGCTTGTTCTCAAGCGGCTCTTTCATTGCGAAGGTCAAACTTTGACCTGGATGGATACGTGAAGCCTGTCTTCATTGTTGCCCCGGGTGCGGGGCCTTAGGCTGCGGCGTGTTTCCATCCATGGAATGACATTTCAGGAGGTCACCGTGACGCGTCGTGTACTCATGCCTTTCGCCGGCTTGTGCAGTCTTCTGTTGAGCCTCTGCGTGGGGTGCGGCGTCTCATCCGTGCCTGGCGAGGAAGAAGCGCTGCCAGAAGCCGCCCGTGTGTCGAGTCCCCTGGCGGACACCGAAGCTCCGCCCGTCCCCACGGGCTTGAGCATCCTCGCGGCGAACAGCGGTGTCATCCTGTCGTGGGACCCGAGCCCCGCGGCGGACCTCAAGGACTATGCGGTCCGCTACCGCGTCGTGGGACAGACGACGCCGTCCTACAAGTGGGGAGTGGGCGCGCCGCCCCTGACGCTCCCGGGGCTGGTGAATGGAGTGACCTATGCCTTCGAGGTGAAGGCCCAGGACACCTCGGGCAATGCCTCGGCGTACTGCGCGGCGGTGAACGCCACGCCTACGCCCACCGGGCCGGACGTGACACCTCCCGTGGTGCCAGGACAACTCGTGGCGACTCCAGGCGACACCGTGCTCGGACTGACCTGGAGCGCCAACACCGAGCCGGACTTCCGGCGGTACACGGTGAAGTACCGCGCCGCGGGGGCAGCGACCTACAGCTACCGCTACAGCCTCACCCAGCCCCTGGTGACGCTCACGGGGCTGGTGAATGGCACGACCTACGAGCTGATGGTGAAGGCCGAGGACCTCTCCGGCAATGCCTCGGGCTATGCGACGCCCATCACTGCCACGCCAGCGGCGAGCACGCCGCAGTGCCCGACCTTCGGCGCGCCGGTCAATCTGACGCCCCACAACATCGCCATCCTCACCGATGCCTCGGGGCTCGCGGCCAGCAGGGCCAACGCCCAGGTCGTCTGGACGCACAATGACCGGTGTGGCGCCAGCGGCGGCAACTGCGTCGAGCATGTCTACGCGCTGAGCGCCGTGGACGGCCATTTCCTGGGCACCTACACCCTGTCGAGCAACCCGAACCTGGATTGGGAGGACATGGCCATGGGCCCCGGCCCCGTGAGCGGCGTGGACTACGTCTACGTGGGGCGCATCGGTGACAACAATGGCCTGCCGAGCGTGCGGGAAGTCGTGCGATTCCCCGAGCCGACCGTCAGCGTGGCCCAGGCGCCCGTGACGGTGCCCGTGAGTGGCGTGGAGCGCTTCCCGTTCACCTATCCAGGCGGCGTGGCGCCCAACGCGGAGGCGATGTTCGTGGACACCCAGGGCGACATCTACATCGTGACCAAGGCGCCGTCGGGACACTCGCAGGTGTACCGCTATGCCGTGCCGCTGAACGCGCCGGGCGTGTCCCGGACGCTGGAGCTGGTGGCGGAGCTCGACTTCCTGCCGGGCTCGACGGCGGAGGAGGACCGCGTGGTGACAGGGGGCGCCATCTCCCCCGACGGCGGGGAGATTCTCATCAAGACCTATACGCACACCTTCCTATGGAAGCGACAGGCGGGGCAAAGCGTCCCGGCGGCGCTGCTGGGGACCCGGTGCGAGGTGACGAACCCCGGCTATTCGGAGGCACTCACCTTCGCTCCAGATGGCAGCGCCTTCTTCTCGCTCGGCGAGGGCAACACCAAGGCGCTCAAGCGCGTCACGCGGCTGTAGAGCCCGACAGCTCCGCGCGGCCATCCCCATCAACCCGTTCATGCTCGCGCCCCCGCGCGACCCGAGCGGCGCGAGGCACCGTATCGAAACCCATGTGGCTTTTTATCCCGGGTGGGGCTGGAGGCCCTCGTCGCGCGGTTCCGGAGCCGCGTTCTCGCCGCAGTGGGGCCGTGTGAATGGGGCCGGCATGGGGGCAAACCATGGCATGCCGTCTGCAAACTCGCGGTGCATGAAGGTCAACCGATGAATGACCCACGCCGCGCGCCCCTCTTTTCGGGCCCACGAACCTTCCCGATGGGCGAGGGCGCGGCCGGTCGTCGCGGCGTCCTCGCCCTGGCGCTCTGTCTGGGGCTCGGGAGCACCGCGGCCCTGGCGTCTCCAGACAAGGCCCCCTTCCCGAAAGGCACGGTCCTGGACGAGAAGCTCCTGAAGGATTGGGGTAGGGGGAGCACGCTGAAGCGCCTCGCCTGCGAAGGTCCCTTTTGTTTGTGGCACCTCATCGATGACTTGGGTTCCTGCTCCAGCGGGTACTGCGCGCTCGAGACACTGATGCTGTCGGACCTCCAGGGGGAGGTCCTGGGGGCAACCTATCGCCTCGAACACGCCCCAGCGAACACCGTGAGGTTCCTCGACCCGGAGCATGTCGAGGTCGTGACCTCGAGCAAGAACCGGCTGCCCTACACCTTCGTCGACTACGGCCTGGCCCAGAAACAGGTGTACCGGCGGGTCATGAAGGTGTCACGGGATGGGGCGCGCTTCATCGCTGTGCCCAGCCAGGAGCCGAAGTGGACGAAGTCCAGCGCTCGGGTCGTGAACGCGCCAGTGAGCCCGAAGCCCCCCAAGCCTCGGGCAGTGAGTGACGAACTCCTCTCTCGGGCCCGCGCCCTGTGTCCCATGGGCGTGCGTTTCAATCCGCTGGAGTACGTCTGTCGGGATGGGACGTGCCTGCTGCTGCTCACGGGGTTCAAGCCCGATCCCGCTCCCGATGCCGTGCCCGAGGATGCGTCCTTGATGTCGGACGGCCGCCTCAAGGGGCCGTTCTGTGTCCTCGTCGTCAAGGGGAAGGAGCTCCACCTGGTGGCGTCCGAAGACTGGGCGACCTCCGTCCTGGTGGAGCCGACGTTCTATCTGTTCTGGGGCCCCATGGGCGTGCGCGGCTCGACGGTGGAGCTAGAGACGTTCTCCCGGGAACGGCCGGGATACATGGCGTTCGCCAGCACCGCGGGAGCGGTCGTCAATGGGAGCCATCCCTACCCCGTGAGGTTCGCACGGTCCGCCAAGGACGCGCTGGCATTGGCTCCCACGGTCCAGGCCTACACGCAGGCGCATATCTCCTGGGGGCTCGAGGGCTGGAAGGACGCGGCGGACCTGGCGTTCGCGTGGCGCCTGGCGCGCGTGGGCGGAGCGCTCTCCCTCCACGTCGAGGTACATGATGACAAGGTGGCCCCCTTGGGGAGTGGCGAGGGGCTGCATTCAGACCACCTCGAGCTCACCGTGTGGCAGGTGCGATCTTCTGGCCCGCGCTCTGAAGATTTCAAGCTGGGGGTCCTGCTCGGGGCCGGAGGAAAGGTCGAGGCGCGTGACTGGACGAGAGATGCGCACCCGGGGCTTCCGTCCATCCAGGGCGCCTGGCGCAAGCGTCCCCGTGGCTACGAGGTGACGCTCACACTGCCGTTGGCGGAGCTCGGCGTCAGCGAACCCCTCGTGGCCGCCAGCTTCTCGCTCGCGGTCTCGGACGCGGATGCACGAGGCAAGCAGGAGACGGTGATGGGGCACGACGGGATGCTGCGCTTCTGGACCGAGTACCCACCGAGCATCGTCGAGTACCGCCGCCTGGACCGCAGGGACTGACGCGAGGGAAGAGGGCTGCGACGGTGAGCGTCAAGGTCGCTGTCGCGTGAGAGGGTTCAGGCCATGCGCTAGTGGGCTACCAGCTCCCCGAGGCCCAAGGGCCCCGTTCGCGGCGGAGTTGATGTCTGCTGCCTGCGATGGAGGACCCCGCCGCCGTCGCGCCGCGGCGGCGGGTCCTCTCATCAGCGGCGGGAGCGTCGGGGCCGCCTCACGGCGCGCACCTTCCCGCTCGCGCCGCCGCCCGCGTAGAAGAGGTCGCCCTTGTCGGCCTCGAGCCCCGTGACGCTCATCCCCTCGGGCAACGTGAGCCTGACGAGCACGCGGCCGTCAGCCGGGTCGAGTCGCCGGATGTCACTCGCGCCGTCTTCCAGGGTGCCGTGCCACAGCTCGCCTTCCGCCCACGTCACGCCCGTGACAAAGCGGTTGGACTCAATGGTGCGCAGGATGGCGCCCGTCTCGGGGTCGATTCGATGGATTCTCCGGCCGCGGTACTCGCCCACCCACAGCGAGCCCTCGGCCCAGGTGAGCCCCGAGTCACTGCCATTGCCCGGAGCCGGGAGCGTCTTCAACACCTGTCCCGTCTCGGGGTCGATCTTCCGGATGAGCCCTCCGCCGAGCTGAAACAGATACCGCCCATCGAAGGCGGTCCCCGCGTCACACGCGACGGCCAGGGTGCGCACGGGTTCACCACTCGCCGGGTCGAACGCGTGAAGCGTTTCGCCGCCAGCGAACCAGACCTGTGCGCCGTCGAACGTCACGCCGTGGACGCGCGAGGCGCCCTCGAACGGGCCGTACTCACGGACGACCTCCGCTGGCTGTGTCTCCTCCACCTCGCTCCGAGTCTTGTCCATGTCCGCGCTCCTTCCGATGTCCCGTGGTCCGCTCTACCCAGGGAAACCCGAGGTGGGGAGTAACAAGGTCGTCGTGAAGCCGCTGACCGGGGGAGCCACCCAGCGTCTCGCGCGGCCACGCCCCAGCACCTGGACCTGTCCGGCCTCTTCCAGCGTGGCGAGCGCGCGCTGCACCGTGCGCTGACTTGCCCCCAGCGCGAGCGCGAGCGCGGAGGTCGACCAGTGCTCACCGTCCGCGAGCAGCGCCAACACGGCCCCGTCCGCCCCCTCGACGGGCGGCGTGAGGACCCGGACCTCCACCGGACGACGGGGAACCAGGACGAAGCCGCGCGGGGTCGCCTGGATGTCCACCAGGTCGCGCGACTGCGTGCGCAGACGACCCAGCTCCACGCGCAGCCGCGCGCGATGCGAGGCATTCACCCGCCGCGCTCCGAACACGTGCCAGACGAGCGCATCGCGTGAGGCGTCACCCGGCCAGGCCTCGGCCAGCACCCGCAGGAGCGCGAACAGCACGGGGCGCGTGGACAGCGACACGACCCGCGAGCCCGAACGGAACGCGCGACGACAGGCGTCAACGACGAGGTGCTCCGAGCCGAGCAGGGACTCGACCTCGTCGAGCAAGACAGGCCGCGCCTCGCCCCGAACGACGACTCGCGCGGCGGGGATGCTCAGGACCCGGGCCGCATGCTCGACCTCGGCGCCAAGCGCGGGGATGCGCGCGTTCCGGGCGGCGACGCGTGCGTGTTCGAGAGCGGTGCGGGCGGAGCGAATCTCCCCCCGGCGCAACGCCACCTCGAACGACAGCAGCCGCGCGAGCGTCGAATGCATCGCGGGCGCATCGCGCGGGTCGAGTTCGGCCAGCAACCGCTCGGCTGCATCGACACGTCCCAGCACCAGGGCATGCCGTGCCTGCAACAGGCGCGTGTAGCGCGCGTTCTCGGAGTCGCCATGGAGTTCGAAGGTTCGCAGCGCCTCGACGAGCACGAGTTCCGCGCCTTCGAAGTCGCGGGATGCGAGCGCCACCTCCGCCTCCGCGACGCCGCAGCGCGCCCGCGCAAGGACGTCCCCGGAGCCATAGGCGCGCGCGGCACGCTTCAACAGATGCAGGGCCCTGGGGAACTCGCCCAGCTGCGCCATCGCGACCCCTCTCAGGGCCAACGCCGGAGCGTCCTCTCGGAGCGCCACGCGTTGAAGCGCACCGAGTGGGTCTCCCTCACGAAGCGCCCGAGCCGCCACGGTGACCAGCACATCCATGCCGCGCATCCTCCAGCACCCCACCTGCGTTGGGAAGCCCGTCGCCTTTGTTACTCCCGCCCCACGCCCGCCACCCATTACGTCTGGAGTCCCCAATCCCCGTGGAGGAATCACGTGACACCCGTCATGACGGAATCGAAGAGCGAGTGGCTCGCCGCACGCAAGGAACTGCTGGCGAGGGAGAAGGCCCTCATGCGCATGCACGATGAGCTGAGCGCCACACGCCGCGCCCTCCCCTGGCTGCGCGTGGCCGAGCCCTATGTGTTCGACGGCCCCGACGGTCAGGAGACGCTGGCGCAGCTCTTCACGGGCCGAAGCCAGCTGGTCGTCTATCACTTCATGTTCGCGCCAGAGTGGGAGGCGGGCTGCAAGAACTGTTCGTTCTGGGCGGACTCCTTCAACGGAGTCATCGAGCACCTGGCCCAGAGGGACGTGAGCTTCGTCGCCATCTCCCGCGCGGCGCTGCCCAAGCTGCAGGCGTTCCAGCAGCGAATGGGCTGGCGCTTCAAGTGGCTGTCATCCCAGGCCAACACCTTCAACTTCGACTTCAACGTGTCGTTCCACCCGGATGAACTGGAGCGCGGCGAGGCCGTCTACAACTACGGACTGCTGCAAGGGTCCAACTCAGACATGCCGGGCATCAGCGCCTTCGCGAAGGACGAACGCGGCGACGTCTTCCACACCTACGGGACCTACGGACGAGGCATCGAGGTCATCAACACCGCCTACCAGGTCCTCGACCTCGTCTCGAAGGGCCGTGACGAGGACGGGCTGCCTTGGCCGATGCAGTGGGTGCGACTGAGAGACCAGTATGGCCGCTGACCCGTTGACACGCCGCCCGGCGGTGGGCGCGCCGGGCGTGTCGCTGGCCCTGGGGCTGCTGGCCGCGCTCATCCCGAAGTGCCCCCTGTGCATCGCCGCGTACCTGTCGCTGCTCGGGGTGACGGTCGGCGTGGCTGGAGTCATCGGGACACACCTGCGACTCGTGGGCTTCACCGTGGCGGCCCTCTCGCTGGGGTTCATCCTCGTTCGTCGCCTGCGCGGTGCCCCACCACCTCCAGGGGTTGTTGGAGACGGGCCGCCGCGCCCCACTCAGGACCCGGCGTCTGGAGGCGACGCTGCACACGCGCCACCTGCTTGCTAGCGTAGCGCGCATGCGAAGACCCATTGTGCTCGTGCTCTTTCCGCTGCTCTCGACGTTCGCCTGCGCGCCCATGGCCTCCGAACCCGATGACGAGGGCACTCGGACTGGCGAGGCGGCGCGGGAGGCCACGACTCCGCTCCGCGCGAAGGCGCTCGGCCGGATGCGGAACGCGGCGAAGTACTTCCATGACCAGGTGGCACGTCAGGGCGGCTATGCGTGGCATCACAATGCCAACAACCTGAGCGAGCGCTGGGGCGACATCCAGCTCGACGAAGAGCAGATCATGATTCAGTCGCCCGGCACGTCGGACGTGGTGATTGCGTTCGTCGAAGCGGCCCTCGCCGACCCGGCCACACCCGCGCTCAAGACGTACGCGACGGACGCGGCGATGGCGCTGCGTCATGGGCAGGTAAAGTCGGGAGGCTGGCGGCTCTACGCGGACTTCAAGGCGACGCCGACGCTGAAGGCGTGCTACCGCCACACCACGGCGAGCTGTAGCTGCGGCGGCTGTACGACGACGACCTACGACGACCAGACCACCCAGAACGCGCTCATCGCGATGATGCGCGCCGACCAGCTCCTCGGGTTCGCGCACACGGATATCTCCGACGCCTCGTCCTATGCCCGCACGCGGGTGGAGACCTCGCAGTTCCCGACGAATGGTGGCTTCCCCCAGGGCTTCACCGGTCCCGTCGCCGCGCGGCCGGCGCTCACGGCCAGCTACCCGCCCTCCATCGGGACCTCGTGTGGCCTCGCAAACTGTTATGCGAATACCTACACCCACGAGTACTGGGATGACCCGACCCTGAACGACAACCTCGCGACGGCCTTCGTGGAGATGCTGAACTGGGCCCAGGAAATCTATCCCGCGCAGGCCACGACCTATCAGGGCATGCGCACCGCGTTCGGGGGATTCCTTCGCCGGGCGCAGATGCCCCAGCCCCAGCCCGCCTGGGCGCAGCAATATGACATCCAGATGCAGCCGCGCTGGGCGCGCAACTGGGAGGTTCCAGCCATCGCCGGTCAGGAGAGTCAGGACGCCATGTGGGCGCTGCTTCGTCTCTACCAGCTCGACCCCAGTGTGCCGGCGAACCGCGACGCGGTCGGCACCGCGCTCGCGTACCTGGAGACCGTCGACCATGCGAACGACACACTCATCCACCGCTACATCGAACTGGATGACACCGCTCCGGCGAACACGGGCTTCTTCACGGTGAAGCCCGGCGGCTACCCTGTGCGGTTCTCCCAGGCCCCGCCGACCTACCAGAACTATGGGTGGGAGGGTCCGTCCCAGCTCGTCGCCCTCCGCGCGGAGTACAACCGGCTGGCGAGCGACACGACGGTGATGAAGCGCTCGTGCCAGCAGCTCCGCGCCGACACGGCCCAGGCCGTGGATGCGACGGTGAACAACGAGAAGTGGCTCACGACCTACAGCCCGAGCGGTCCGCGAAGTGGCGCCACGCCGGGTGACTATCTCGACACGAGCACGTTCGTGCGGAACCTGCGCACGCTGGCCGAGTTCGTCACCCGCACGACGACCGACTGCACCGCCTGGAACTATTGAGGGGCGTGGCCTTCAAGCCATCCCCCCTGCGCCGAGCAGCGAAAGCCCCTGAGCCGCGGGCGGGCTCAGGGCCCCATCGGGCGCAGGCGCGCGTAGAGCGCCTGGTCATGCACGGTGCCGTCCTTGACGGCGCTGCGCCGCAACAGGCCCTCGCGCTGGAAGCCCGCCTTCTCCAGCACCCGACACGACGCGACGTTGTCGGCGAAGGGCAGCGCGAACAGGCGGAGGAAGTCGCTGTTCGCGAAGGTCCAGGAAGAGAACGCGTCGAGCGCGCTGCTGACGATTCCCCGGCCCCACAGCGACTGCCCGAGCCAGTACCCCACCTCCGCCGAATAGCACTCGATGTCCTTGCCGGGAATCAGCCCCATGGAGCCCACCGCGGCGCCGTCCACCTCGATGGCGAAGTCCGTGGGCGGCAGCACGGCTCCCGCGTAGCTCACCCACCCCGCGGCATCCTCGGCCGTGTAGGGGTGGGGAAACCGGTCACGGAGGTTGCGCCACACCTCGCGGTTGTTGGCGTGCTGAACCAGGGACGCCTCGTCACCGCGTCGCCAGGGGCGCAGGACACAGGGACCACACTCGATGCGAAGCGGCAGGGACATGGGGGGAATACGATTCCAAGAGCGTGGTGTTGCCTCAAGGGAATAGACGCGCCACGCGCCCTGGAGCGGCCAAGCGGGCATGACGCGCGGCCGCTGTCCGATTCAAGTCCCACTCCCCGACAACGGTTGCTCCCGGTGGCAGGAACCCGAGTTCGAGCCCGACTGCAACGAAATCGTGCCCGGTGGCTCACCGCCTGAAACGCGCGGTTCACCGACGCCTGGCGGGGCTTCGCAGATATGCCCCGCGCGGGGCGGAGGGCTCGGGAATCCTCCCTCTCGTCGCGGGGCGGCTCGACGTCCCGCTCGAGGAGCCTCCTTCGCATGCGACTTCCCCGTTCTCTTCTTCTGCTGGCCCTCGTCGTTCAGTGGGTCCTTCCTGGAAGCATCGCCAGTGCCCAGACGCCACGGGGCTCGCGGGCCCAGCGTCATTCACGCGTCGACGCCATCTTCTCGCCAGGGAGTGGCAAGGCCACGCCCGGCTGCGCGGTGGGTGTCTCTCGCGACGGCGTGGTGGACTACGCGCGGGGCCACGGCATGGCGAATCTGGAATACGACGTCCCCATCACGCCGCGCTCCGTCTTCAATCTGGCCTCTGTCACCAAGCAGTTCACCGCGTACTCCATCGGGCTGCTCTCACAAGACGGCAAGTTGTCGCTGGACGACGACATCCGCAAATACCTGCCGGAGATACCCGACTACGGCAAGACCATCACCATCGCGCACCTGATGCACCACACCAACGGGTTGCGCGAGCAGGGTCAGTTGCTGAGCCTTGCCGGCTTGCGCGGCGACGACCTGAACACCGAGGCGGACATCCTCGACGTGCTGACCCGGCAACGCGGTGTGAACTTCGAGCCGGGGACGGAAATCCTGTATGGCAATGCCGCGTACACATTGCTGGCGGTCATCGTGCACCGCGTCTCCGGCAAGCCCCTGCGGGCATTCGCCGACGAGCGGCTCTTCAAGCCGCTCGGAATGACCGACACCGGGTTCCAGGAAGACCACAACGCGGTCGTTCCCAGGCGCGCCATGGGCTACTTCCCCCGCGAGAGCGGCTGGGGAATCAGCATGCCCAACAACGACCACTACGGCGCCAGCAATCTGCTCTCCACTGTCAGTGATTTGCTGAAGTGGGAGCAGAACCTGCTCGATGGGCGCGTCGGCGGGCCGGCCTTGAAGGCGCTGATGCAGACCTCCGGCAAGCTGAACAATGGCACCGAGACGCGTTATGGCGGTGGCTTGCATGTGGCGGAGCATCGCGGTCTGCGCACGGTGCGACATGACGGCACGGGTTCCGGCTTCCGCACGGAGGCCGTCCTCTTCCCCGACCAACGGCTGGCCATCGTCGCGTTGTGCAACAACGGCTCGATTGCGGTCACGGACCTCGTGTGGAAGGTGGCCGAGGTGTATCTGGGTGACCTCCTGAAGGACACCCTGCCGCCCGCCGTCGCATTTCCGGAGGCGGAGCTGTCCGCGCTCGCCGGCAACTACTGGAGTCCCCTGACGGATGAAGTCGTGCGACTGGAGGTCAAGGACGGAGCGCTGCGCGAGGTCGGCATGCCCAAGGCCTTCGTCCATATCGGCGATGGCGCGTTCCGCCCGGGCGAGTCGACGCATGTCTGGCGCTTCGTGGCGCCAAAGCCCCAGGCCCCACGCGAGCTGCGCATCCGGGATGCCTGGCCCACGACGAGGGACTTCATCCGCCTGAGCGCGCCCATGCCCACGCCCCCGGACCTGGCGGCGTTCGTCGGCCAGTATCGCGGCGAGGAGGTCGCCATGACCTACACGGTGCGCATCGCGGACGGAAAACTGGCCGTGCGCTGGCCCCGTCGGGACGAGGTCGTGCTGGAGCCCGTGGGTGGGGACCGGTTCATCGGCTCGCTCGGAGCGGTGACCTTCACACGGGCGGCCTCCGGAGGCGTGGATGGATTGCTGGTCAGCAGCCGACGCCTGCGCCGGTTTCGCGCGGAGCGCATGGAGGCACCGCGACCCACGGGGGCGGCTCGCCAGGCTTCCGGCCCCTGAACAGCGGCTCTCTGGCCGGCCCACTTCGCTCGAGGCTCAGGGCCGTCCCGCGCGGTCCAGGATGGGCACGAGCACCGCGGCCAGGTCTCCCATCACATTGATGCTCCCCGTGACGTAGCGGCCCGTCGCGGGGACATGGAGCATGAAGCTCTGGTAGCCCGCCGTGCCGCCCAGATGCCCGACGGCGGCAACGCCTTGGGACTCGAGCCGCATCACTCCGAGCCCGTAGCCGACCAGTCGGGACTCGGGGTCGGGCGCCGATTGGAACGCGACCATGGCCTCCAGCGTCTCCGTGCGCTCGAAGAGCGCACCAGCGCGCAGCTTCTTCCAGAAGGTGAGAAGGTCGGAGACGGTGGTCACCAGGGCGTGACCGCCAGAAGCCCCTGCCATCGACGGGTCGACGACGGTGAGGTCCGCCAGCGCGCCCTCGAAGGGGACGTAGCCACGCGCGCAGGGTGCCGGGCAGTCCAGGTCTCCGGGCTCGGGCACGCGTGTGTGGGAAAGCCCCGCTCGCTCGATGACCCGCTCTCGGACAATCTCGCGCCAGCTCCGGCCTTCCGCGACCGAGAGGATTTCGCCGAGGAGCACGTAGTTGGTGTTCGAGTAGCCATACTGGGAACCGGGAGGGAACGCCGAGGGCCGCGCTCCGGAGATGCCGAGAATCTCCTCGAGCGTCCAGCGGTGCTCCGGGTCCCCCATGATGGCCATGTTCGTCTCGTCGGTGACCCACTCCGGAATGCCCGAGCGGTGAGCGAGCAGCATCGCCACGGTGATGGCCCCCGCATTCTCGATACGGTCCGTCACGCTCGCTGGCAGTCGCTCCGTCAGGGTGTCATCCAGCGCGAGCGTGCGCCGCTCGACGGACTGGAGCACCGCGGTGGCGACCAGGCTCTTGAGGATGCTGCCCGCGCGGAAGCGGTGCTGCGCGGACATGGGCTGATTCCGCTCGACGTCGGCGACGCCAGCGACACCCAGCCACATCGGGCCTTTGTCCGAGGCAACGGCCAGCGAGACCCCAGGCGTCACGCCCTTGGCGACGGCGTCCTCGAGAATGGCTTGAAGGTCCGCGTGCAGCGTCGTGGGTTCTTCTTCGTCGTCGCCGCAACCACTGACGGCTCCGGCCAGGGCGAGGAACAGGACGAGGGAGAGCGAGGTGAAGCTCGGCCGTCGCGCGGGCCCCTGTTCGAGTGAATCACCGTGGCGGACTTCGAGACTCCGGGTGTGGATGTTCATGCACAGGGAACACCGCTCGGCTGCGGAGGTGTCACCCCCCTCTCTGAGGTCGAACATGACAAACCCAATCATGGACCGGGAGAATCCTGACTCACGCAGGGTAGAACCTACCGACGAACGCCCTGAATGTCCTCGGCACGCTGGCCCGCGCGAAGAAAGGACAGGTCTCCACCACGACGCACGGAGCCTCGCGATAGAAGCCAGGGCATGTCGCGAACGTATGAGGAACTGGAAGCCGAGGCCGCGAGTGTCTCCGTGGAAGGCTGGGACTTCTCCTGGCTGAACGGTCGCGCCACCGAGCAACGCCCGTCCTGGGGCTATCAGCGGCAACTGGGTGAGCGAATGGCCCGAGCCTCCGCCGCGCTCGATATCCAGACCGGCGGTGGCGAGGTGCTCGCGGGTGTGCCGAAGCGGCCTCCCCTCACCGTGGCGACCGAGTCGTGGCCACCCAATGTCGCGAAGGCAACAAAGCGGCTGCACCCGCTCGGCGTGGTCGTCGTCGCCGACTCCGACGAGCCGCCCCTCCCCTTCGCCGACAGCGCCTTCGACCTGGTCGTCAGCCGCCACCCGGTGACGACGTGGTGGACGGAGATTGCCCGCGTCCTCCAACCCGGCGGAACCTATTTCTCCCAGCAGGTCGGCCCCGCCAGCGTCTTCGAGCTCGTGGAGTTCTTCCTCGGCCCCCTGCCCGCCGAAATCCACCGCAGGCGCCACCCCGACGACGCACGTGCCCAGGCGGAGTCCGCCGGACTCCATGTCACCGACCTGCGGCTGGAGTCCCTGCGCACCGAGTTCTTCGACATCGGCGCGGTCATCTACTTCCTGCGCAAGGTCATCTGGATGGTCCCGGACTTCACCGTCGAGCGCTACCGCCCCCAGCTCCGGGCCCTCCACGAGCGCATCCAGCGCGACGGCCCCTTCGTCGCCCGCACGACACGCTTCCTCATCGAGGCACACAAGCCCAGCACATCCTCCAACAGGTAAGGATTCAGGGACGGACGTCGCCACGGACCTCTGGCGATAGGGAAACGGGGCAGGTCATTTACACGCCCAGTGTGAATTGGCGATATTCCAGAGAAGTCCTGATAGCCATGTCTATCTGGACTCAGACCGCGAGGCGCACATGTCCCGGAAGAGTGCATTGGTTTCAGGCAGTTCCTTCGTCCAAACAACGCTCCTGCTGCTCACCCTGAGCGCGAGCCCCGTGTATGCGGCGGGAACATTCATGGGGGCGTGGGACCTGAATGGAGATGGCACGCTGGAGTCCGTCTACAACAACCTGAGCTACATCGAGGTCCAACAAACGAATGGCGGCAATCGCACGTATCCCATCTCGACGGGCGCCTGGACGTTCCTTCAGGCGACGGACATGGATGGCTCGCCGGGCGCCGAGCTGGCCTTCAACGCGGGAAACCTGGTCCGGGTCATCACCCACCGGACCGCGGCGACACGCGACTATCCCATCTCCGGCGGGGCCTGGGCTCCGATTGGCTTCAGCAACATGGATGGACTCGCGGGCCAGGAGCTGGCCGTCAACGCGGGGAGCTTCGTCCGGGTCATCACCCACCGGCTCTCGGCGACACGCGACTATGCCATCTCCGGGGGCGCGTGGACGCCGCTGGGCTTTCATGACCTGACCGGCGACGGAGCGACTGAACTGCCCATCAACACGGGCGCCGCCATTCGAATCATCGACCACCAGGCGTCAGGGACTCGTGACTACCCCATCTCCAGCGGCACCTGGGCGCTGATGGGCGTCGCCGACACGAATGGACAGCCGGGCGCCGAGCTGATCATCAACAACGTCTCGTACGTGAGGATCATCCGGGACGCCAGCCGCGCCACGCGGGACTATCCCATCGCCGGATTCTGGACCCTGCAGATGATCGCCAACATCGACGGCCTGGCCGGGGACGAAGTCGTGATCAGCACCAGCTCCTCCACCAAGACCATCTACGACGCCCAGGGAATCATCCGCTAGTCATTAACGAGAACATCCGGCGGCACCGGCGCGGAGGATATCCAACCCCCACGCCGGGCCGCCGGTGTGACCTGCACCGCGGCTTCGGACCTCATCTCCGTCCGGAGAGAGATGAACCTCAGGGGCGCTGCTGCGCGAGCATCCAGCTCAACACCTTCGGGTCCTGGTAGACGCGGTCCCAGATTTCATGGCCGCCGTCATGAAAGAGGGTGAAGAGCACCGGGCGCTCGGGAGGATTCCCATTCGCATCCTGGGCCGTCTGGCCGTCGACCCAGTCCCACCGCCCCAGTGCCGGGCGGAAGAACGCGGTCTGCGCCCGAGGCGGATAGGTGTACGTGTCCATGACGGTTCCCGTGGCCCCCATGGCCTGTCCCAGCCGGGTGAACCATTCGCGTGTCCCCGAATACGAGACGGGGTCGTTGATGGCGTGTGAGCCCCAGACCGGGAGGTTGGCGTCCACCATGGCCTGCGCGCGAGCGGCGGAGGCGCCGTAGCCTCCGTTGCACACGGGAACCGCGGCCGCCAGCTTCGCGGGGAAGCTCTGCGCATAGGAGAACGTGCCCGCGCCGCCCATGCTGAGGCCCGTCAGGTACACGCGCTTCCTGTCCACCTTGTACGTCGACAGGATTCGCTCGATGAAGGGGTTCAGACTGTCCAGGGCCTCCTGGTCGTTCCAGTAGCTGCTGGTGCTCGTCTGGGGCGACACGAGGATGAAGGGATAGTCCTTCCCGTTCTTGTCGATGTACGACTGGAGCCCCATGTTCCGGACGCGCTTGAGCTGGTTGGTGCCGCCGTCGCCTCGCTCACCCGCGCCGTGCAGGAAGATGACGATGGGCCAGTTCGTGGCCGCGTTGTAGCCCGGCGGCAGGTACACGACGTAGCCATAGTTCCCCGGAAGCGTGCTCGTGGTGTCCCTGTAGATTTCGGTGGTCGTGCCTCGCCCGGTGCTGGCGGGCTCCACCCGCACCTTCGTACGTGAGGTTGCCGTGGCTCCCTGGTCATCCGTCACGAGCAGGTCGAACTCGTAGAGCCCCGCCACCAGGCCCGAGGCCGTGGCGGTCAGCGTGCTCGCGCCCGTCAGCGTGGCGGTGTTCGGCCCGGAGAACTGGGTCCACTGCCGGGAGACCACCGTTCCGTCCGAATCGCTCGCCGTGCCAGTGAGCTGCGCGGACGACGTGGGCAGCACCACCGTCTGGTCCAGGCCCGCCGAGGCCGTGGGAGGCACATTGGCGGGCGGGCCCACCGGCGCGCCATAGATGACGATTTCGTTCGACGCTCCGTACAGGGTGCGCGCGAAGTGGATGTAGCGCGTGCGCTGGCCCACGGACACCAGTTGCCACGTCTCCCACAGGGTGGTGTTGATGGTGAAGGTGGAGGTCCATGCACCCGGCGCCCCCACACGGAAGGAGACCGAGCCGTTGTGGTCGTACGTGTCGAACACGCCGACTTCCGTCACGTCGTGGAGCTGGCCCAGGTCGATGATGAAACCCATGGGGTACTGGGTCTCGTTGTAGACGACGTTGCCCCAGGTCGTCGCGGGCTTGAAGGTCGAGCCCGCGCGCGGGTCACCTATCAGCGCCTGCTCGTCGTAGAGGTTTTGATAGACGCCCAGCGTCGGGCGGACACCGTCCGGTTGAACCATCGCCGGAGCGATGACCAGCTTCTGTCCCACGAGCGGCGAGGCCGTGGAGGAGAGGGCCTGCTCGGCTCCACCGTCCTCGGGAACTCCACATCCGACCAGCAACACGCCCAGCGAGGCGAAACCACGCATCCATACGTCACGAAGCCGCGAACGAATCACAAAGCCTCCTCATTCAGAGATGGTGAGGAGGGCCAAGCAATCCTGACTAATCTCGATTGTCCAGATTAATCAATTTCTGATGTTCTTGTTCCCTGGAAGGCACCGTCTGCCCCGGCAATTCGTGGTCATTTCGCAACCATATTGCTGTGGTATAACATATTCTCTTGACGAGATGGCGCTCCGACCTCCCGGGACCTCCCGGCCGCGGCCGAGAGGTCCCTTGGGATGCCCGCAGTGACAGCTCAGCAGGTCTTTCTGATGAGCGCCTGACAGTGCTTGATGGCCTGGGCGATGGTACAGCCGGTGGCCGTGCAATGCGGCCGCCCCGTGTTCGGATGTCTGCAGTAATTGAGCACCACCCAGCAGGCGAGATTGTCCTCGTCCACGCTCATATTGGCGACTTCGGCGTCCGGTGCCTGCTCGCCCGGCTCAGCCGTCCGCTGTTCGATGACCAGCTCGCGGCCATCCTCGGTGGTCATCACCTGGCCGGTCTCCGGCGGGCTCGCCTCATCAGTGCCACAGCCGACGAGCGGCATCATTGCCAGGAACATTCCCAGGAACAGCTTCTTCATGGTCAGGCCTTTCTCTTGGACGAGAGGACGCCCCACGGGCGCCACCGGAGGTTCGGATGAAATCCGGCCTTCGATGCCTAAACCGCGAAACAATAAAACACAAACACCATGACCCAATCGACAGACATGAGACATTCAGGATGTAGCATTCTGGCGGTATGAGCCAGGAGAACCCAGACAGGTACCCCGCTCGCTGCGGGGAGAGCATGCGGGGTCTGGCCCCAACGACTCGGCACCGCGATGCGGGCGGTGCCGGAGGGAACAAGCGGGCCCGCCATGTTCCCCGCACCCGTCGGATGGGCGGACTCAGCCCTTCTGGGAGTTCGCGGGCGCGGAGGAGATGTCCGCGTCCTCTCCCTCGCCACCCACGGTGCCGTCCGCTCCGTAGGAGATGACGACGGGCCGGCCTCCCTCGTTGAGATACACGTAGTCGTTCTGCCACGGGTCCTTGGGGAGCTGCTCCAGGGTCCGACTCTCCACCAACGCGCCGAGCCCGGATTGCGTGTCTGGGAAGCGGCCCTTCTTCGAGTAGTGGAGCTTGAGCGCGGTTTCGATGGTCTTGATATCCAACGAGGCCCGGTCTCCCCTCGCCTCGCCCAACGTCGGAATGACAGCCACCCCGACGGCCGCGGCGATGAGGCCAAGGATGGTGATGACCACCATGATTTCAATGAGCGTCATGCCGCGATTGCGACGGCGCTGCTGCCTGGACTTGTTCTGGTTCATGTCTGTTCTTCACCTCATGTGACGGAATGGCAGGCCCCCACCTCGCCACGCGTGTCGCCCTGTCCTTCGGCACCCTGGCTTCGCGCATGGCGCTGCCCTGAAGGGCCCTCTTCCGACCTCCGGCGTCGGGCCCGGGGACCTCCAGTGCAGGCCACGTGCCGCCATGAAGTTCGTCAGGGCCGCGAGCCCGGTGGTTACCGCGTCGCCGCGAGGACCGCGGCCAGCCGCCGTACGCCTTCGTCGATCCGGTTCACGGGAATGCTCCCGTACCCGAGGACGAGCCCTTGGGGAGGTGTGGGGGCGGTGGAGAAGCGAGACAACGGATACACCGCGATGCCCTCCGCGTTCGCGGCGCGAGCGACTTCGTCGGCGTGCAATCGCTCGTCCCGGAACAGGGCACACAGGTGGAGCCCAGCCACCGATGGAGCGGGCTCCGCCCAGGTCCCCAGGTGGCGCTCGATGGCGCTCACCAGTCGATCACGGCGGGACTGGTACTCCTTCCGGGCCCGGCGGACATGCCGCGCCAGCAGCCCTTCTTCCATGAACCGCGCCAGAGCGGCTTGAGTCGTGAGGGGACTGTGCCAGTCCGTCAGGGCCTTGGCGGCTCGCAGCGCGGGACGAATCGAGGGCGGGGCTATCAGGTACCCCACCCGAAGTTCCGGCAGCAGGGTCTTGGAGAACGACCCCACGTAGATGACTCGCCCGCCTCGGTCCAGGCTCTGGAGTGGCTCCAACGGTCGGTCGTCGAACCGGAACTCGCTGTCGTAGTCATCCTCGATAATGGCTGCCCGACGACGTTCCGCCCAGGCGAGCAGCGCCATCCGCCGCGCCAGGGACATGGGCATGCCGAGTGGAAACTGATGGGACGGCGTGGTGTAGACCACCGCCGCGTTCTCCGGCAATGCGTCCACCTCCAGCCCTTCCGCATCCAGCGGCACCGGATGAACCCGCGCCCCCTGTGACTGAAACAGCAGTCGCGCCATGGGGTAGCCAGGGTCTTCCATGGCCACCACGGCGCCCGGCTCCCACAGGACGCGGCCGATGAGGTCCAGCGCCTGCTGGGTTCCGTTGGTGATGAGGATGTCCTCGGCTGTCGCCTGAATCGACCGGGCGACTCCTACATGCCGCGCGATGGCCTGCCTCAGTCGGAGCAGCCCGGAGGGCTCCTGGTAGAGCGCCTTGCGGTTCTCCGCTGAATGCAACTCCCGAGTCACCAGCCTGCGCCAGGCGGCGAACGGGAAGAGTCGCGCATCCGGAATCCCGGCGCGAAAGTCGAAGGCGGGTTTTCGCGCCGGGCGCTCCGGTCCCACGGTGACTCGGTCCCAAACGGGCAGAGGGCGGAGCCCCGTTCCGGACAGGGCGTTGCGTCGCTGTTCGGCTGGCGCTATCGGCGACCGAACGAAGGTGCCCGAACCCACGCGAGCGGAGAGGAAGCCCTCCGAGGTCAGTCGTTCATAGGCGGCGGTGACGGTATTGCGCGAGACCTTCAGTCGGTCAGCCAGCTCTCGCGTGGGAGGAAGGTTGTCGCCACTTCGAATGCGACCCTCGAGAATGGCATCCCTCAACTGGCGGTAGAGCTGCGTGGCAAGCCCGTGTCGTCCGGAGACCGTCAAGTGGAGGTCCATCGTGGCCATCCTCATTGGACCCTTGGAAAGTGTCAATGTGCGGACACCTATGGGTCCACTGCGTCGGGAGCGTGGGTCCTCCGTTGAATCCAGCGTGCGGCCCGTGCCCAGGTTGCCCGGCGGTCGAACTCCTCCGCCCGCCACTGGGTGGAGACCATCGTCCCTCGGCCCTGGAACCGTCGAACCACTCGCACGTGGGGGGCCCAGCGCACGAAGCGTCGAAGGTCCTCTTCGCTCTTCCATACGGAAACCGACCCGGACCTTCGGCCCAGGACCTCAAACCACAACCACGTTCCCACCGCGCCCTCGAGCTGTGGCCAGGCTTGTCTCAGCTTCGAGCCCTCCCACCAGATCGCCGGTATGTCTCGGATGTATGCGGCGGTGAATTCGGTCACGCTGATGAGTACCGGGCCCGGCGCTACCTGCGCACCCCCGGCCTTCCACCGACTTCTCCTCATGAGTCACTCCTCCTGATGGTGTTCCAGGGTGGAGGGCGGATTGGCTCTACTCAAGGGCCAATCCGGAGAAGAATGAAGGAGCCAATTGACAGCCGTTCGCCAGCTCCGGCCCACAGGGCCCGCCGCTCAAATCAGCAACAGCGCCTTGCCGGTGATGCTTCGGGCCGTGAGCGCCGCATGGGCGTCCCCTGCCCGCTCCAGGGGGAAGGCCTGCCCGATGACCGGCCGCAGCCGTCCCGCCACGGCCAGCGCCAATGTCTGCTCCGTCAACCGCTGGCGCTCCGGCAGGGGGAACTGGACCTGCTGAATGCCGCGCACCGAGATGTGCCGCCGCTCCGCCTCGGCCGTGTCGATTTCGGCGAACCCACCACCAGGTGCCCCGTGCGCGGAGAACTGTCCTCCTTGCGCCGTCACCCCGAAGGCCGTCTGGCCCAGCTCGCTGCCAGCGCCGTCGAACACCACGTCCGCGCCCCGCCCGTCCGTGGCGTCCAAGACCTGCTGGCCCCAGTCCGGCCGGGAGTAGTCCACCACGACGTCGGCGCCGAGCTCACGGAGGAGTTCCAGCTTCCGCTGCCCCCGCGCCGCGCCGATGACCCGCGCTCCTGCCGCGTGCGCGAGCTGCACCAGCAGGACACCCATCCCTCCCCCCGCCGCGGTGACGAGCACCCACTGTCCCGGACGAATCGCCGCCTTCTCCATCAGTCCCAGCGCGGTGGGACCATCGGACCGGAGCGCCGTCGCGTCGCGCAACTCCAGCCCGTCCGGCACAGGGACCATCTTCCGCACCGAGACGACAGCACGCTCCGCATACCCCCCGCGCTCCTCCGTGTTGGCGATGACCCGCCGACCCACCCAGCCCGGGTCCACGCCCTCGCCCACCGCGCTCACCGTCCCACCCACGCCGAAGCCCGGCACGTAGGGCGGGTCAATCTTGAAGAACTCTCGTCCCCAGCCAGTCCGAATCTGCGTCTCGACGAAGATGATGTCCGCGAAGGAGACCTCCACGAGGACCTCACCTGCCCCGGGCCTGGGCTCGGGCACCTCATGGGGTTCCAACACCTCCGGCCCACCGAACCTCGACACCTGGATTGCGCGCATGCGTTTCACCCTCCATGGCCGCGCGGACACGGCGGAGCCAGGCGGCGAGACACCATGTCCCGCCCGCCTGCCCGCTCGTGACTCGAACGCCGCACGCCAGGAAATCTGCGACTTCAAGTGCACTTGAAGTCAAGGCGAAGTGCGCGCATATCGAGGCATGGACGAGTCGCTCACGATTGGACAGCTGTCCCGACGCACCGGCGTCGCGACCTCCGCGCTGCGCTTCTACGAGGAGCGGGGCCTCATCCACTCCGAGCGGACCTCCGCGCGCCACCGACGCTTCGCCAGGCCCGTCATCCGGCGCGTGGCGTTCATCGTCTTCGCCCAGCGCGTGGGGCTCAGCCTCGAAGAGGTCGGCCGGGAGCTCGCCAGACTGCCCGTCGACACCGTCCCAGGCCGACAGGACTGGGCTCGGCTGTCCGGGACGTGGAGTCAGCGCATCGACGAGCGCATCGCCGAGCTCGAGCGGCTCAAGGCGGGGCTGACAGGGTGCATCGGCTGCGGCTGTCTCTCATTGGACCGCTGCCGCTACGTGAATCCAGGAGACCGGGCCGCCGCACAGGGGCCCGGTCCACGCTTCTGGGTCAGGGCTCCGAAACACGAGCCACCGACCCAGGAGCGATGAAGCGGACGGCTACTTCACGCCCACCGCGGCCCAGCTCTCCAGCACCTTCGCGGCCTCGACGGAGTCCTTGCCGTAGAGGTCCTGCGCCGCCTTGAGCGTTGCCTCCTTCGCCTGGGCGAAGTTGGTCTGCGGCGTCATGTAGAAGCTCAGGGCGCGGGAGTAGATCTTCAGGCCCTTCTCGATGCCGATGCCGTCCTTCACCTCGACGTTGGAGGTGCGGTTCTTGCCGCCCTCGGACAGCAGGAAGAAGGCGTTGTTGGCGATGCCCGAGTTGATGTGCACGCCGCCGTTGTCCTGCGAGCCCTTGTAGCGCTTGGAGTAGTGGTCCGGCGACATGCCGTCGCTGGACGGGTTGCTCAAGTCACGCAGGCCGTCGGTGGGGTCGCCGTTGTTCGGGGTGAACGTGTCCTCGCCCACCGTCCAGTCGAACTTGACCGCGTCGTTCTTCTGGCTCGCGTGCCACTCCACGCCCACGCCCATGATGTCGCTGAACGCCTCGTTGAGGGCGCCCGACTCGTTGCGGTACTCGAGGCCCGCGGTGCGCTCAGTCAGACCGTGGGTGATTTCGTGGCCCGCGATGTCCAGTGTGGTGAGCGAGCCGAACTGGTCGCCGTCGCCATCGCCGTAGTTCATCTTCTCGCCATCCCAGAAGGCGTTGGCGAAGTCGTTGCCCACGTGCACGTCGGAGATGAGCTTCTCGCCCTTGCCGTCGATGGAGTCGCGGCCGAGCACTTCCTTGTAGAAGTCGTACGTCGCCTGCGCGCCGTACTGCGCGTCCACCGCGTCCTTGGTGCGCGCGGAGTCGGTCGCCTCGCCCCAGACGTTGTTGGCGTCGGTGACGGGGGCGTGGACGCCGTCCTGCCTCGGGTCATCCGGGTTGCGGTTGAGCGCGTCACGCGTCAGCACACCCCCGCCGCGCGAGGTGTCCTCCAGCGTGAACGTGCCGTCCGCGTTCTTCGTGCTGCCGATCTCCACCTTGCCGCTGTACTGGGTGGTGTCGTCCGCCTTGCTCGCCGTGGGCTCCGTCGACGGCCCGGTGGGCGTCGTCGGCTCGGTGGTGCCCGCGAGGGAGGGCCGGGCGTGCGCGGGGCCCGCGCCGTGAGCGTGGTGACCCACGCCGCCCATCTGGTTGTACTGCTCCATCACCTTGCCGGTGTTCGCGTCGACCAGGTAGTGCATGCGGCGCGGGTCCTTGCCCGGGCCCACGTCCGTCGTGTTGCTCATCTCCACGTGGTACGCCGCGCGGTACTCGCCGCTGGCATCCTTGAAGATGACGCGCTCGGAGACGGGCTTGCGGTCCGTCGCGCCGCCGAACTCCTTCTGGGCCACGGACAGCGCGTCCTGCGCGCTCAGCTTCGTGGGGCTCTTGCCCAGGCCCGCGGGGATGGTGGACACGTCGCCGGTGACGCTGTCGACCTTGCCCTCGCGCGTCAGGTGGCTGACCACCTGCTCACCAAAGACGGGGACGCCCTCGCTCTTGCGGTCCATGCGCACGTGCGTCATGCCCAGGTCGTCCTGCTCCACCGCGCGCGGCGCGAAGTCCGTGGCGTTGACGCCCGGCCTGCCGGCCAGCAGCTGCGACACGGTGGGCGCGCCCTGCTTCTGGAGGTAGTCCACCGTCGTCTGGATGGCGGCCTTGCTCGACTCGCTGTCCAGGGCCACGGGACCGGACTTCACCGGCGGGGCCAGCGGCGCGGCCGGCTTCACCTGCGCGGGACGCACCGGCGCCTCGAACGTGGAGCCCTCGGCGAAGCCCACGGCCTTGTTCTTCACCTCCGCGGTGACGGGCCGGGAGTCAGCGGGACGCGTGACGGGAAGCTTCGGGAGGTCGGCGCGAATCTTCATGGTGGGGGTGCCCAGAGGTTGAAGTACGGCTTGCGTAGGTATTCTCGATTCCTGCGAGCCCGGGTTGTGTCTCCGTAAGAGGAAACCGCACACACTTCCCGTCGATGCGTCCAACCCCCTGGAATCACTGCACTGGGACGGGCTGGAGGCGCGTGGGAGCGGGGCGGACCTGGGCCAGCAGCTCGTCCACGGACCACTGGTCGTCCGCGTGCTCGCCGTACTTCACGGCCAGTATTTCCCCCTCACTTCCAATGAGGAAGTCCGCGGGCAGCCCCAGCCGCCCTCCCGCCGGGAGCACCGGTGGGGCCGGATGCCGCCCGGTGAAGAAGTCCCCGAAGCCGTTGATGAGCGCCCGGAGGAGCCCGCCCCAGACCCGAGGGTCCAGGAGCGCCCGGGGCGCGGCCTCCACGCCGTACTCCCGATAGAGGCGTCGTCGAGGATCACCCACGAGGGCGAACGGGAGGGCCCCCTCATAGGTGCGCAGCTCCTCCGCGCTCGAGTGGAAGACGACGACCTCCCGCACCCCCACCGCCTTCAGCTCCTCGTGGCGTCGCGCGAAGGAGCGCAGGTGCAGGTGGCAGATGGGGCACCCGGCGAAGCGCCGGAACTGGAGGTGCACCGTCATCCCCGGCTCGGGGATGCGGACCGTCCCTCCAGAAACAGTCTCCAGCTCCCTCGCGGTGAACCGCTCCCCCACGGACCACTTCCGGCCTTCCGTTCGCGCGGACATCTCTTCCTCCAGCGTAGGCGTACGTTGTACTCCTAAACTAAGAAGGTGCCCCTTACGCTGTCAATCGAATGCCCCGTCCCCGCTCGCTCACTCCGTCAGCCATCGCCTCCGCCGCGCTCACCGTCATCGACCGGGAGGGGCTGGACGCGTTGACCATGCGCTCCGTGGCGAGCGCGCTCGGCATGGGCACCATGTCGCTGTATCGCTACGTGGAGGGCCGCGAGGCGCTGGAGTCGCTGGTGGTCGACACGGTGATGCGCGACATCGAGCTCCCCGCCCCGTCGTCGAGCGCGCGGTGGACGACCCGGGTGATGGGGCTGATGACGCGCGTGCGGGAGGCGGTCGTCCAACATCCCGCCGTCGCGCCCCTGCTGCTCACGCGCCGCCACTCCACGGAGGGCACGCTGGCGTGGGGTGAGGCGCTCCTGGGCCTGCTGACGGAGGGAGGCTTCGACGGCTCGGCGCGGGTCATCGCGTTCCGCACGCTGGTGAGCTACGTGTTCGGAGCCGTCCAGCTGTCGCACCTGGGCTCGCTCTCCGGCGACGGCACGGCCGCGCTCGCGGAGCTGGATGCGTCCACGTATCCGCTCCTCCGGGAGACCGCGCAGCGCGCGCGGCGCATCACACCGGAAGAGGAGTTCCGACGCAGCCTGGAGGTCATCCTGCGCGGACTCGAGGAGGCGGTGGCCCGCCGATGACTCCGGGGGCCAGGCGTGTCGCCCTCCGCGTGGGCGACACAGGGGTGGTGGCGAATCAGGCGGTGGGGCGAAGCGGCCACGGCTGGTTGCTCGGGCCGGCCTCCCAGTTGTTGTAGCGGCCATCCCAGTACTGGACGGTGAGCTTGGAGACGTCCACGCCGTCGAGGCAGCCCAGGTTGATGGAGCGGAAGTGGCCGCCCATCTCCTCGACGAAGCCTCCGCCGTAGCACTGGATGCCGCAGTGCTTGCAGAAGCGGCGGTAGTTCTGGCTGTCACCCACCCGGTACTCGCCCGTCTCGCTCTCACCCTGGAGAACGCGGAAGGCGCTGGGGGGCATGGAGGTCGTCGTCGTTCCCACCTTGGTGCAGACGGTGCAGTTGCAGCGGTTCACCGGCTCCGCGAGGTCGAACTCGGCCTCGAAGCGCACGGCGCCGCAGTGACAGCCGCCGACGTACTTCTTGAAGGTGGGGGACTTCTGGGGGGCGGTCTCGCTCATGGTGGGTTCTCCTCGGTGCGGCGTGTTGATGGAGGGAGTTATGAACCCTGCCAGTGACAGGTGTATGTCAGGTTTCCGCGAGGCCCCCCGCCTGCCGGGCCTGACGCAGGAGGTCGAGCAACTCCCCCTGTGCCTTCTGACGCCCCGGATTGTCCTTGGAGCCCAGGCCCTGGTGCTCCAGCCAGGCCGTCACCATGGCCTGGCTGGCCCCCCTGGCTCGCGCCCAGGCGTCCTCGGCGGAGTCGAAGTGGAGGTCGTTCGCCTGGAACAAGGCGAGCAGTTGCGTGGTGGGCGTCTCTGACATGGTGGACCCGGCTCTACGCCGCGCCTCACCTCACGGGCAACGTGGAATCACGCGCGCGAGCGGACGATGGCGCCCGGTGTCACTCCCAGGACCCGGCGCATGCACCGGGACATGTGGCTCTGGTGGGAGAAGCCCGCCTCCAGCGCGACCTGCCCCGTGGGCAGCCCACCGCGCAGCAACAGGGTGCGGGCCCGCTCCACCCTCCGTTGAATCACATACTCGTGGACGGGCAGTCCCGTGGAGCGCTTGAAGAGCGTCTTGAAGTGCGACGCGCTGACACCCGCCACGCGCGCCAGGCTCGCGAGGGAGAGGTCTTCCTCCAGGTGCGACTCCACGTAGTCCGTGACTCGCTGGAGCTGGGACGCGGGGAGCCCGCCGCGCGCCTCGGCCTGGGTCCGGTACCGGGCCAGCAGTCGCGCCGCGAGCGCCAGCCCCAGGCTCTCCCGGTAGAGCAGCCCGTTGGGGAAGTCCGCGCGAGACTCCGCCTCCAGTGCCCAGGCGATGTGCTCAATCTGCTCGTCGCGGAAGTGGTGGCGCGATTCCAGCCCCACCCGGTCCGGGTCCAGGCCCATGTCCTCGGCGGCCATCCGCAAGAGCGAGTGGGGCAGTCGCAGGTCCACCGCCGTGCTCGCGTCGTCCTCCACCCAGGTGTCCGACACGCCGGCGGGCATCAGGCTGAGGTCGCCCCGCGTGCGCAGTGAGCGGATGCGGCTGGAGTGACAGGCCACCCGGACGGGGTTGCCGGAATGGATGCTGATGAAGTGGTCCGCGCTGGCGGCGTGCAGAAAGTCACCCACGGCCGTCACGCGCATCTCGACACCGAGGCTGATTCGAGGAGTTCGTCGCGCGTGCTCGCTCATGGCGCCCGAATATAGGGGCCACCGGCTTTTCGTGCTCCCGAATCATCCGCGCGTGCGCGACCCGCGCGGGGGCCGTCGGTATTCCTTTCCCACATCCAACACGACGTGGCCGTCCGGTGGCGCTCGCCGCGCGGCCACGCCTCCAGCCAGGCGTCCGGAGTCATGCACATGGGCAGGTATTCAGGGAAGAAAGCGGTGGTGACCGGGGGAACCGCGGGCATCGGTCTCGCGACGGTGAAGGCGTTGCTCGCGGAGGGCGCGGAGGTGCTGCTCACCGGGCGCAACGAGCAGGGGCTGGACGCGGCACGCAAGGAGCTGGGGCCGCGGGCGCACGTGGTGCGCTCCGACACCGCGAGCCTGCGCGATATCGACGTGCTGGCCTCGCTCGTGAAGGAGAAGCTGGGCTCGGTCGACTTCGTCCTCATCAACGCGGGCTACTCGAAGTTGCGCCCCTTCGACCAGGTGTCGGAGGCCGAGTACGACGAGACCTTCGGCATCAACACCAAGGGCGCGTTCTTCGCCGCGCAGCGGCTGGCGCCTCACGTCCGCGAAGGCGGGGCGTTCGTCTTCACCACCTCCGTGGCGGACGAACTGGGTGCACCGGGCATGAGCGCCTACGCGGGCGCGAAGGCGGCGGTCCGCGCCTTCGTCCGCGTGCTCGGCGTGGAGCTTCTGCCCCGAGGCATCCGCGTCAACGCGCTGAGCCCCGGCTTCACCCGGACGCCGACGTTGGGTGTCACCGGCGCCACGCCCGAGGAGGTGGCGGCCTTCGAGAAGGAGGGCGAGGAAATCACGCCCATGAAGCGCATCGGCTCCGCCGACGAAGTGGCGCGTGCGGCGCTGTTCCTCGGTTTCGAGGCGACGTTCACCACCGGCGCGGAGCTGCCCGTCGACGGCGGCCTCTCGCAGTTCTGATTCGATACAGGAGACACACGAACATGAAGCCCAACATCAGTGTCATCGGCGCGGGCCGCATGGGCTCCGCGCTCATCAAGGCGTTTCTTCGAAGCGGACATGTGACGACGGTCTGGAATCGCACGCGGGCCCGGTGTGAGCCCCTGGCCGCGCTGGGCGCTCGCATCGCGGAGAGCGTGCGGGACGCGGTGCACGCCGCCGACATCGTCGTGGTGAACGTGAATGACTACGACACCAGCGACCACCTGCTCCGTCAGGACGAGGTGACCCGGGCGCTGCGCGGCAAGCTGCTCGTGCAGTTGACGTCCGGCTCCCCTGCCCTCGCGCGCGAGCAGGCGGACTGGGCGGCTCGGCACGGCATCGACTACCTGGACGGCGCCATCATGGGCACGCCGGACTTCATCGGCCAGCCCGAGGGAACGCTCCTGTACGCGGGCCCCTCGGCGCTGTTCGAGAAACACCGGCCCACGCTGCTCGCGCTCGGAGGCAACCCGCGGCACGTGGGCGAGAACGTGGGCCATGCATCCGCGCTCGACAGCGCGCTGCTCGTCCACATGTGGGGTTCCCTGTTCGGCGTGCTGCAGGCCGTGGCCATCTGCCGCGCGGAGAAGCTCCCGCTCGAGACGTTGGCGACGTTCGACAAGGCCCTCGCCCCCGTCGTGGATGGCGCCGTGGCGGACGTGTTCGCCCGCATCCAGCGGAACTCGCTGGGCGCCGACGAGGAGACCCTGGCGACGCTGGAGACCCACAACGTCGCGTTCCAGCACCTGCTGGACCTGTGCAAGGAGCGCGGCATCCACGACGGCATCCCCCGGGCCATGGATGCGCTCATCCAGGCGGCCCTGAAGGCGGGACACGGGAAGGACGACTTCGCGGTCCTCACCCGCTTCCTGCGCTGAGCCGGGCGCTCACCGCGTGACGCCATAGACGGCGTCGCGCACCACCTTCGGGAAGGCACCGAACATGCCCTCGAACGCGGTGTTCGTCAGCGCGACGATGGTGAACTGGTTCACCGGGTCCACGAACCACGTGTGCCCATACGCGCCCATCCACTGCCACGTGCCCTTCGGCTGAGGGCTGCGGGCCAGACCTGGGTCCACGAGCACGCCCATGCCCAGCCCGAAGCCCCAGCCAGGGGCCAGCGTCGCGGCCTCCACGCCCACGCTCTCCGTCGCGAACGCCTCCACCGTGCTCGACTTCAACACGGGCGTGCCGCCGGTGCGCAGCACCTCCAACAGCGTCAGGAAGTCCTCCGCCGTGCCCACCATGCTGGAGCCTCCCGCCGCGAAGGAGCGCGCATCGAAGACGCGGTCGGGCACGAAGGGCACGTTGCTGGGCACGCAGCTCACCCAGTGCTCCTTCCCCATGCGCACCGGCTCCGGCTTTCCGTCACCGTACGGCGTCGCGAGCCGCGCAGTGTCCACCACGTGAAAGCCCGTGTCCTTCAAGCCCAGCGGTCCGGTGACGAGCTGCTCCACGAGTTGGGGCAGCGTCGCATCCGCGGCGCGGGCGAGGACCTCTCCCAGCACATCCGTGGCGACCGAGTAGCCCCAGCGCGTCCCAGGCACATAGGACAGCGGCACGGAGACAATCCGGCGCAGGTTCTCCTCCATGGAGAGGCCCGGCTGGTCCAGGCCCGAGGAGACGTTCGCTCGGTGGTACGGCCCATCCTCGGACTCCATGATGGAGTACGTCAGCCCCGCCGTGTGCGTCATCAGGTGGCGCACGGTGATGACGGGCTCGCTCCCGTCCTCCAGCTTCGGGCGGAAGCTCGGAATCCACCGCGTCACGGGGTCCTCGAGCCGCAGCACGCCCTGCTCCAGCAACGCCATCGCCGCCACGGACACGTACTGCTTCGTCAGGGACGCCAGCCGGAACAGCGCGTCGTCGCGCATGGGCGTACCGGCTTCACGGTCGAAGAAGCCCGCCGCGCGTCGATAGATTTCCTTGCCATTCCTGGCGACCATCACGACGGTGCCCACGATGCGCTTTTGCGCGAGCGCCCAGTCGATGCCCGCGTCCACGCGCGCCGCGAGCGCGGGCTCCCGCGCGACAGCGGGCCCTCGCGGACCGGCTCCTGCGTCAGGTGACTTCTGGGAAGTGGGCGCGCTCATGAAGGTCTCTCCGGAGATGCGAGTCGAGGCTGGGACCATGTCCCCCGGAGATGACAGGGGAGTGTCAGCTTTCTTCGGCATCTCACCATCGCGGGGCTCTCCTCTCCAGCGCCCTTGCTGGCCCGCTGACGGGGCGGTAGGGAATCGGGGCCACCACCGAGCCAGGACCCCATGGCGCAAAAGAAGACCGCCGCCCCTCGTGCCACTTCGAAGAAGACGTCCGCGGCTCCCGCCGTCGCGCCCGAGGTGACCTGGCAAGCCTTGGAGCAACAGCTCCGGGACACGTTGGGCCAGGACGCGGTGGGGCAGTACCCGGCGGACCTGGAGCCACTGCACATGACCTTCGAGCAGGCCCCCGACACGACGGGCATGCTCCCGGAGGCGTATCAGCGCTTCACCGAGGCGCTGGGCTTTCGCTGGGTCACCACCGGAAAGAAGGCGCTGGCATTCCTTCCGCCGCGCTGGCGCGTCCAGGCGTCCCAAGGCATGGGCGTACCGGAACGCTCGTGGACCCAGGTGCGCGAGGAACGAGAGGCGGGCCATCACGCCTACCGCTTCCTGATGTTCGCGTCCGAGGACCTCCATGACGTCAATGGCTACTGCTTCGGCAAGAGCGAGCACGACGACTCGCTCGTCGTCTGGGAGGTCGAGGACAGCCTGCCCCTGCGCGAGCTGGGTCCCTTCACGCCCTGGCTCGCCAAGAAGCTCGCCCCCCTGAGCAAGGCCGTGGCGAAGCCGCCTCGCCGTGGTGCCCCCAAGGGACTGGGAGACCCGCTCGGCCTGGAGCAGGAGTCACACGGAGAAGTGTCCGCGCGAATCCAGGAGCAAGCCGCCGCCGACATCCTCGGCACGTTCCCTCGGGACACCCGGTCCATCCTGCTCCAGGAGCGGCGGTTGGGCGTGCTACCGGACATGGTCCGGGAGTTCACCGCGCTGGAGCAACTGACCCTCATGGACGCGCAGCTGACGCGAGTGTCCCCCGCGCTGGCCCGGCTCACGCAGCTCACACAGCTCGACCTGTCCTGGAACAAGGGGCTGGACGCCCTTCCTCCCGAGCTGGAACAACTCCAGAACCTCGAGTCACTCACCCTGGACCGCACGGGACTTCGCGTCGTTCCGGAGTGGATTGGACGGCTCCCGCGCTTGAGCGCTCTCAGCCTCAAGGCCACGCCCATCACCACGCTCCCAGCGTGGGTGTCACGGATACCGAACCTCAAGTCCCTCGACGTCTCGCTCACCTGCCTGCCCTCGGAAGAGGTCGACGCCTTCAAGCACACGCGCCCGGAGTGCCAGGTGCGCTTCCCCTGAGCGGCGTTCCAGAAATGGGAAGCCACTTCCCAGGGACGGGCAACCCGACCCGAGACAACTCCGGGGCGTCACTCGACACGCCCTGGTAGAGGGATGGCGCGAGCCTTGCTTCGGAGGCTGGGCCACCGCCTTCGCCCCCGGAGGGGCCTTGTCCGACATCACCCAAGACCTTCGCCTCGCAGTGAGGATGCTCGCCAAGCACCGGGCGTTCACCGTCGTCGCGGTGCTCACGCTGGCGCTGAGCATCGCGGCCAACACGGCCATCTTCAGCGTGGTCAACGCGGTGCTGCTGTCGCCCCTGCCCTTCCCCGAGCAGGACCGGCTGGTGCTGGCCTGGACCCGGCTGCCGAGCCAGCCTCGGTGGACCGTGGCGCCCGCCAACTTCCTCGACTGGCGTGCACAAGGCGACGTGTTCGAGGAGCTCGCGGCGTTCTCCCACATCGGCGTCAGCCTGTCCGGGGACGGAGCGCCCGAGCGCCTGCGCGGCGCCAGCGTGTCCGCCAACTACTTCCAGGTGCTCGGCGTGCGAGCGGCCCTGGGCAGCGCGTTCCAACCCGTCGCCGAGGAGACGGGGCCTCGCCACGTCGTGGTGCTGAGCCACGGACTGTGGCAGCGCCGCTTCGGCGCGGACCCGCGCATCATCGGCCGGGACGTGCGCCTCGAGGACCGCGACTACCAGGTCGTCGGGGTGATGCCGGAGCGCTTCACCCTGCCCAACATCGGACCGAAGACCTCCGCGCCCGCGGATGCGCCCGAGCTGTGGATTCCCGCGCCCTCGCACGACATCCCGCAGCTCGGCTCGGATGGGACGCTGGACCTCAGTCAGTCCCGAAGCACCACGTACCTGCGCGTGCTCGGGCGGCTGAAGCCCGGCGTGACGATGGAGCGCGCGAGCGCGGCGATGGGCGCCATCGCCCAGCGACTGGAGCAGGAGTACCCCGCGAGCAACGTCCACTCCGGCATCACCCTGGTGCCCTTGCGCGAGCAGATTCTCGGCGACGTGCGGCCGGTGCTGTGGGTGCTGCTGGCCGCGGTGGGGCTCGTGATGGCCATCGCCTGCGCGAACGTGGCCAACCTCTTCCTGGTGCGCGCGGCGGCGCGGCGACAGGAGATGACGGTGCGCGCGGCGCTCGGCGCGGGGCGCGGGCGGATGATTCGGCAGCTCCTCACGGAGAGCGTGCTGCTGGGCCTGCTCGCGGGCGCGCTGGGGCTGATTGTCGCGGTGTGGAGCATGGACGTCCTGCTGAGCCTGATACCGGCGGAGCTGCCCCGGCTCGACGAGGTTCGCGTGGACGCCCGGGTGCTGGCCTTCGCGCTGAGCATGTCGCTGGGCACCGGCATCCTCTTCGGCCTGTTGCCCGCGCTCCAGGCCTCGCGGCCGGACCTCGATGGCGTGTTGCGACAGGCGGCGGGCGGCAAGCTCGTGGGAGGCGGTCGCTCGCGCGGCGCGCTCGTCGTGGGCGAGGTGGCGCTGGCGGTGGTGCTGCTCATTGGCGCGGGACTGTTGCTGCGCAGCCTGTGGCGACTCCAGGACGTGGACCCAGGCTTCCGCCAGGAGTCCGTGCTCACGTGGACCCTGGCGCTGCCGAAGGAGAAGTACCCGGACGAGGCGCGACAGGGCGCCTTCTTCCAGCAGGTGGTGGAGCACGTGTCGATGCTTCCCGGCATCCGGAGCGCTGGCGCGGTGACGGACCTCCCGCTGGGGGGTGCCGACATCTGGTTCGGCCTGGAAGTGGAGGGACGCGCGCCCGCGACTCCCGAGGAGCGCTCGAGCGTGGGCTTCCAGGTCGTCACGCCCGGCTACTTCGAGTCGCTGGGCATCCCCGTGCGCCAGGGGCGGGACGTGACGAGCACCGACACCCGTGAGTCACAGCCAGTGGTGGTGCTGAACGAGACGGCCGCGCGGCTCCACTTCCCGGGGACGGACGCGGTGGGGCAACGCGTGCGCGTGGGTGATGCGAGCACGCCCTGGCTCACCGTGGTGGGCGTGGTGGGTGACGTGCGGTACGACGGGCCGACCCAGGAGACCCGACCGGAGGCATATCTGCCCGCGCTCCAGCGCTCGCTGTTCCTCATGTCCTTCGTCGCGAGGACGGAAGGCGACCCCATGGCGCTGGCCGCCTCGGTGCGCTCCACCGTGGCGTCGCTGGACAAGGACCTGCCCGTGGGCGTGACGCGGACGATGGAGCAACGCGTGACGGAGTCCACCGCGCGGCCTCGCTTCGTGTCCATGCTCGTGGCGGTGTTCGCCGTCCTGTCGCTGCTGCTCGCCAGCGTGGGCCTGTCCGGCGTCATGGCGTACACGGCGCGTCAGCGCACGCGGGAGATTGGCATCCGCATGGCGCTGGGCGCGCGGCCCTCGGACGTGCTGCGCATGGTGCTGAGCCAGGGCCTGCGGCTGGCGCTCGGAGGCGTCGCGCTGGGACTGGTGGGCGCCTGGGGATTGACGCGCGTGTTGTCCAGCCTGCTGTTCGGCGTCAGCGCCACGGACCCCGTCGTCTTCGGCTCGCTGTCGCTGCTGGTGGCCGTCGTGGCCCTGCTGGCCACCTGGCTGCCCGCGCACCGGGCCACACGGGTGGATCCGCAAGTGGCCCTGCGAAGCGAGTAAGCGCTGAATCTCCAGCATTCGCCCGGGCCCCGGAGAACGAGGAGGCCCGCGGTGCTTGAGGCCCCGGGGGCGCTCGTTAGAGTGCCTCGCATGGCTGACTCCTTCGACCCCATCGACAGCGCCCGCGCGAACATGATTCTCGAGAGCCTCCTCGAGACGCCTTTCAGCGAAGACGACGAGCACCTCCAGTTCGCGCTGCGCCAGGGGGACCTCACGTTCGAGGGTGACTTCGAGCTGGAGCCCAATGACGTCATCATCGTCGTGGGGAACCTGACCGTGACGGGCTGCCTCGCGGACCAGTTCTACAACGAGGACGACTTCTCCAAGCTCTACGTCATGGGGAACCTGCGCGCGCGGGACATGGTCTGCGGCTCGGAGGTGCGGGTGACGGGCAACCTCGAGGTGCAGAACGTGCTCTACGCCAACTCGTTCGACATGGACACGCTGGGCGTGAGCGGGAAGCTCAGCGCGAAGGTGTTCATCGAGGATGGCCACCAGGTGGAGTTCGGCGCGCTCGACGTGGGCGCGCTCATCTCCGACGACGAGACGTGGCGGGAGGTGAAGCCGGAGGCCGTCATTGGCGGCTTCGAGACGGTGCTCCAAAGCCACGTCCTCAGCGAGGACGGACAGCTCGTCCTCGGCGAGTCGCTCCATCAGGAGCTGAAGGCGGGGCGCTCCGTCCTGCGCTGAGCGGACCTGCGCGCCTCGGGCCTGGCGCCTTTCACCGGAGCCGGGGAGCCGGGGAGCAGGAATGCCCGGCTCCAGGTGGGACGCTCACGGCGAGTCGGGGAGCGTGTACTCGAACACGTAGCTGTGGGCGCCCTTGTCGTCGATGTGAATCTGCATCGAGCCGGAGAGCCCCTTGAGTTCGTCCGTTCCAGAGTCGGGGACGACGAGGATGGTGAGCTCGGACGCGCCGCGCGTCATGCGCCCGGTGTGATGGATGGAGAAGCTGCCCTTGCGCCCCTGGAGGCTTCCGGTGACGCGCTCCATCGCGACATAGGCGCCCGACTTGCCGTCATCCATCGTCGCGAGCATCTGCCCCACCCCCGTGCCCTCCAGCTCGCCGTGGTACCGCTTGTCGATGGACAGCCGTCCGATGGGCGACGCCGCCGAGCCCTCATCCGGGGCCATGGGCTTCACCTTGACGTCAAAAGGCCCTTGTACACGCTTCGTCATGTTCGTCTCGCTCCCTGTCCGTAGGGGAACCGTCGCCTGACTGCCCGCGCATCCCTGTGCGAGCACGGCGCCGAGCGCCCACGCCAACAACATCATCATCCCGGGCTTCATCATGCGCTGGCCCCTCATCGAGTGGCCCACCAGATACAGGTGCCTGTTCCGCGCCGATTGCAAAAACGCGACACGCCGACAGAATGCCCGCCGGTGAGCCGCCCTCGCATCGACGCGCCCCGTGGCGTCCTTCAGCGCCCCGCCCCCGAGGGCAGGATTGCGCACGAGCGCTTCGCTCCCTCCGCTGACCTGGAAGCGTTCATCCAGCACTTCTGGACGGTGCGCTGGGATTTGCGCGGCGAGCCGCCCCTGCTGGCGGAGACCCTGCCCCACCCCTGCGTGCACCTGGTGTTCGAGCGGGGACAGGCGCGCATCGCGGGCGTGCAGTCACGCCGGTTCCACCGCAGGCTCCAGGGACAGTCGCGCGTGTTCGGCATCAAGTTCCGTCCCGCCGCCTTCCAGCCCTGGCTCAAGGCCCCGCTGTCGCGCCTCACGGACCGGACGGTGAGCCTGCGCTCCGTGTTCGGGCAGGAGAGCATCGCGCTCAAGGACGCCATCCTCGCGGAGCCGGACGTGCGGCGGTGCATGGTGCTGGCCGAGGACTTCCTGCGGCCTCGAATGCCCGCCATGCCCGAGCCGATTGCGCGGATGCGCGACCTGGTGGAGCGGCTCGCCGTGGACGCGTCCCTCACGCGGATGGAGCAGGTGGCGGCGCTCGCGGGGCTGGAGCCGCGCAACCTCCAGCGGCGCTTCAGCGCGGCCGTGGGCGTGAGCCCCAAGTGGGTCATCCAGCGCTATCGCCTGCACGAAGCCGCCGAGCAGCTCGCGCGAGCGGACGCGCCCGACATGGCGAGCCTCGCGCTCCAGCTCGGCTACTTCGACCAGTCCCACTTCATCCGGGACTTCAAGGCGCTCGTGGGCCGCGCGCCCGGGCAGTACGCCGCGCAGGCCGCCGCCGCGCGTGGGAAGCGCGCCTCGCGATAGGCGCGCGGCACATCGCCGGCTGAATCCCCCCCGACGAAACAGCGAGGCGAGCGTGGAGTGCCCCTGCGCCACTCCCCGCCCGCCCCGCCTTGCTTCACGTCAAGAGATCGCCGCCCCGGGTGGCGGTCTCCCTCGCCGTCACTGGAACAGCAGGCAGTAGGTGTCGAGCTGGTAGAAGTCCGACGGCACGAACGGCGCCCACGTCTGCCGCACGAAGTAGAGGTGACGCCCGTCCACGCTCAGCGAAGGGTGGAACTCGTCCTTCTCCGTGTTCACCGCCGGCCCCAGGTTGATGGCCTTGGTGAAGCGCCCCCCGACGTTGATGCTCGCGTACAGGTCTCCCAGGCCGTGACCCTCCGGACGGTTCAGCGAGGCGAAGATGAGCACCCGGCCGTCCGCGGAGATGTGCGAGTTGTACTCCCAGTAGTCCGGGCTGTTGACGCCCGTGCCCAGCTTCTCCGCGGGGGCGTAGCCGGGGCCGCGGCGCTCCGAGCGGTAGATGTTGAAGTCCGAGTCGAACGTACCGCTGGCGAAGTACACCGTCCCATCACGCGTCGCGCTGACGTAGAGCTCCTGGCGGTCCGAGTTGACGTTGGGGCCCAGGTGCTGCGGCGCGCCCCAGCTTCCATCCGCCTGCTTGTGCACCACCCACAGGTCCGAGTCCGCGCGCTCCTCGGTGCCCGTCACGGGACGGGTGGACGAGAAGAACAGCGAGTTGCCGTCCGGCGTGAGGAACGGGTCGGTGTCCAGGTACGTGCCGGAGAAGGACACCAGCTGTCCGGGGGTGAAGTGGCCGTTCACCTTGTGCGTCTCGTAGATGGCCTGGAACGGCGCCTCCGCCGCATCCACGTGGTAGTACGCCGTGTTGCCGTCCGAGGAGAAGGTGAGCCGGTACTCCGAGCGGTCCGGGAGGGAGACCTCTCCCGGCGCGAACATGCTGCCGCCCGCGGGGCAGGTCAGGAACCGCAACGACTCGCTGGACACCTCTTGCGCGCCGAGCGCCTCCGCCACCTTGGCGGACTCAGGCTCCTGCGCGGCGCACGCCATCGTCATGGAGGACATGGCGACGAAGAGGCCAAGAGACCACGACTTCCCAGGGGTGAATCGATTCATGCGACGTCTCCTTGTGTTGGAGACACAGTCGCCCGACCTCCCGAGACTCGCGATGGAGTTGTGACGAACGGTGGAGGTCCTGGGGCCAACGGTGGAATCGCCGCCCCACCCCGCTCAGGAGGGCAGGTCCAGGGCCCGCTGGAGCCTGGCGCGGTAGCTCCGGCCGGACGTCAGCTTCGTGCCATCCCTCAGTGTCAGCACGAACTCGCCCGGGGGCAGCGGCTCCACTTCCTCGATGCGGTCCACGCGGACGATGAGCGAGCGGTGCGCGCGCACGAAGTCCTTCGGGTCCAGCTTCGCCTCCAGCGCGTTCATCGTCTCGCGCGCCAGGTACGACTGCTTCCCCAGGTGGACGGAGACGTAGTTCCCCTCCGCCTCCAGGTAGTCGATGTCCTCCACGCGAAGAAACCGCATGCGCCAGCCCACCTTGGTCACCAACTTCGTCGCGTAGGGCTCCGACGTGGGAGGCAGGCGCTGCGACAGCGACTCGAGCCGCTCGATGAGGTCCGAGTCCAACTCCATGGCCCCGGTGCGGCGGCGCTCGCGCACCCGCGCGAGGCTGAGGCGGAAGCGCTCCCTGTCGAACGGCTTGAGCAGGTAGTCGAGCGCGTTGGCCTCGAACGCCTGCACCGCGAAGTCCCGGTGCGCCGTCACGAAGATGACCGCCGGCTGCTGCTCCTGGGCCACCGCGCGCAGCACGCCGAAGCCGTCGGGCTCCGGCATCTGCACGTCCAGCAAGACCAGGTCCGGACGCTCCCTGCCAATGGCGGCGATGGCCTCCACACCGTCGCGACACTCGCCGATGACGGCCATGTCCGACTCGTCCGCGAGCAGCTCCTTCAGTCGCTCCCGGGCCAGCGGCTCATCGTCGACGATGAGCACGCGGATGGGCGGAGTCATGTCGCCGGCTCCGTCCGGAAGGGAATGGCCAGGGACACCAGCGCCCCACCCTCCGAGCGTCCGCGCAGCTCCAGCCGGTGGTCCGGGCCATAGAGCTGGACCAGCCGCTCCCGCGTAATCCACAGGCCTTTGCCGCCCCCCGAGGTCCTGGGCGTGGTCGCCTCGCGCAGCCCGACGCCGTCGTCGCGGACCTCCAGGAGCAGCGCCGAGCCCTCACGCCGGGCGGACACCGTCACCGTGCCCGGGGCGGAGCGGGGGGCGATGCCATGCTGGATGGCGTTCTCCACCAGGGGCTGGAGCAACAGGTGCGGCACGTGGGCGCCGAGCGTGTCCTGCTCGATTTCGTGCTTCACCTGGAGCCGGTCCGTGAAGCGCACGCCCTGGATGTCCAGGTAGAGCTGGAGGGTGCGCAGTTCGTCCCGCAGCGTCACCTCCTCGCGGCCCGCGGCATCCAGCGTGCCCCGCAGCAAGTCACTGAGCCTAGCAATCATCCGCTCGCTGCCCATCGGGTCCCGGTGCACCAGGGCGGAGATGGAGTTGAGCGTGTTGAAGAGGAAGTGCGGGTGGAGCTGGGACTTGAGGACGTGGAGCTGGGCGCGGGCGAGTTGGGTGTCCCGAAGCCGGAGCTGCTCGGCGTAGTAGATGGCGTGCGCCACGCCCAGGAGCGTCAGGTAGATGAACGGGTTGTAGAGCAGCGCGTGCTCGAGGACGGCCGTGTAGGCGGGGGGCGCGTCGTACCAGTGGAAGTACGGGTCCAGCGAGTAGATGACCGTGGCGCGGAAGAACGAGACGGCGAGCGCGCCGCCCACATGCAGCGCCAGACGGGAGCGCCAGCGACGCCGCTCGAAGGGGAAGCGCAGGCCGTAGTACACGACGGCGATGGTGACGGGCGCCCACAGCGCGGTGGCGAAGCCATCCGTGAGCAGCGCATGAGCCCAGGACACGCCCCGCACCGAGTGCGCCTCACTGGAGGCGGCAAGCCCCTGCAAGGTCCAGTAGGCGAAGGCCGCCACCCACAAAATCCAACCGCGTCCGCGTGACATGCCACCCAAGGTACACGGACTCGCGTCGGCTTTCACATCCACGCCGGTCTCCCCTCTGAAGGCCAGGCTCGCGGGCCCGAGTGAGCAGGCAGGTCAGCCCCGTGACCGGGGGCGATTGAAGGATGTCGGACGGAGTCCATCTCCGCCTGACTTCCCTTTATTGCGGCAATCAAGTGACAATAGACACATGTCACTTTTCCGTACGCTCTTCGTCTCGCTCGCCGTGGTCCTCATGGGGTGCTCCGCGTCGTCCGATGACTCGGGAACGGAGGACCCTCCAGACACGGGGTTCGTCGAGGTGGCCGGCGACGACGCGGGAACACAAGACGCGGGAGCACCAGACGCGGGGACTCAGGATGCGGGAACGCAGGACGCGGGTGGAGGGCCCACCGACAGCCTCGCGGGGCTGACCCGCATCGCCAGCGCCGAGTACCAGTTGTTCTACCTGGTGAACGGTCGGGTGTTGGGCATCGGCTCCAACCGCGCCGGGCAGCTCGGCGTCGGCCATGCCAACCCATACAACCAGGTCCCGCCCGTCGACATCGCCCTGCCCGCGGAGCTGCGTTTCAAGGACGTGGCGGGCGGCGGTTTCCAGAGCGTCGCGCTCGACGTCCAGGGCCGCGTCTGGACCTTTGGACAGAACCTCTACGGCCAGCGGGGCGACGGCACCACGAACGACTACCCCAACCGCACGACGACGCCGAACAACGGCCAGCCGTACCTCATCCTCCAGGACTCCACCGGCGCGACGTTCGACAACGTCATCGCGGTGCGCAGCGCGCTGCTGTTCAACATGGCGCTGAAGGCGGACGGCTCCGTCTGGGTCTGGGGCATGAGCGGCAAGGCGATTGGAGACACGTTGGGCATCGCGGGAGACGGCAACAGGGAGCCGCGCAACATCACCCGGCCCGTGCGCGTCCCGCTGCCGCAGGGCGTGCGAATCACGGGCTTCACCACGAACGACAGCAGCATCTTCGCGCTCGATGACACCGGCAAGGTCTGGGCCTGGGGCAGCAGCGCTGGCGGTGAGACCTTGGGCAGGGGCAACAACCCGGACTATGCGCGACCGAATTCGTTGAACATCCCCGCTCGCGTCAAAGAGCTTGCCGCGGGAGGAAGCCAGTGGGTCATCGCGCTCGACGAGAGCGGGGGATTGTGGGGGTGGGGCCTCCAGGGGACATACCTGGGGCTCGGCCCACCGCAAGGCGGTTGGTATCCGGTGTCCACGCCCGTGAAGTTGTCATTCCCGGAGTTCGGTACGCACAAGGTCGTCCACGTCTCCGCGAGCGGCCACGTCACCCACGTGATTCTGGACGACGGAACGCTGTGGGGTTGGGGCGACAGCGCGCTGGGCGAGGTGGGCAATGGAGCGATGCTGGATTTCGCCACCTACCACTCCCCGTACAACTGGGACTGGGGCAAGTACGAGAAGATGGTCTTCCGCCCCGTGCAGGTGGCCCCGGGCGTTACCTTCACGGCCCTGCACAACACCGCGCAGTCGTTCTACAACTACGCCACCGCGACGGACGGCACCATCTACTCCTGGGGCCGGAACAAGACGGGCGTGCTGGGCAACGGCGTGCGACCCACGGGTGACGTGGCCGGCCGCCCCGACAGTTGGAACGTGGCCACCGCCACGCCCGTGCCCGCGCACCTGCTGACCACGGGCACCGACACGCCGTCGAAGTAGCGCGCGTCGTCAGCCGTTCAACACCACGGCCAGCCCGTGGGAGAAGGGCTGAGCGGAAGCGAAGCGGGGTGTCACCGCCCAGCTTCCGTCCGGGCGCAGGTAGCCGAACAGGCCGTTCTCCTTCACGGCGGCCAGCCCTTCCGAGAACGTGCCATTCACCGCCTGGAAGCGGGGCTCGATGACCAGGGCCCCCTTCCGGTCGATGAAGCCATAGGCGCCCTTCTGCTTCACGGGAGCAAGCCCCTCGCGAAACGCGCACTCCGTCAGGCTCGTGTCCCAGTTCGAGAAGCCAGGCTCCAGCACCCAGGCGCCGGACTCGTCCACGAAGCCGAACTTCTTGCCCTTCACGACCAGCGCCAGCCCGTCCGAGAAGCGACCCATCGTCTCGAAGTCGAAGCTGGCGAGGCACTGGCCCTTGGGGTCGATGAGCCGGCTCTGCTCTGCCTTGGGGCGCTCCTTCAAGACGACGTGTGCCTTGCCGTCGAAGAAGGGCCGGGCGAGTCCACCGCCGAACCCGTCCAGCACCACCTCGCCCTTCCGGTTGATGTACGAATCGGAGCCCTTCGCCCCCGCGCGCATCACCGGCGCGAGCCCCGAGCCGAAGCGCCCCACGTTGACGTAGGTCGCCCCGGCCACGACGTACTTCGTGAAGTTCGCCTTGAACTCCACCGGCAACACGAGCTTGCCCTTCACGTCGATGAAGCCCGCGTCCGTCAGGGCCAGCCCATCGCTGAAGCCGGTGAACGCACGCTTCACGTCCAGCGTCCGTTGGCCCTTCACGTCGATGAAGGCCCAGCCGCCCTCGACGGGCATGCGAGCGTGGCCTTCGTTGAAGCTGAAGGGCGTGCCATGGGGGCTGGGGATGACCAGCTCCCCCTTCGTGTCGATGAAGCCGTAACGCGTTGTCACGGCGCGGACCCTATCCTCCGGGCCCGCGCCCGTCGACGCTCAGGGCCGCGTGCAGGAGCGTCCGCCGCCCGCGTGATACATGAGGTCCTGATAAACGGTTTGCGCGAGGATGGGCGTCTTGCTCTCCAGGCGCTGGACGGTGACACCGTTGCGCTGGAGCTCGAAGACAGGCGTGGTGCCAGGCACCAGCGCCGCCTGGAAGGCCGTCACTCCCGCGCTCGTCACATCCAGCGTGCGCACGTCGGTGCCCTGGGTGATGACCAGCCGGCCCGGCTCCTTGAGGAAGGCGAGCAGCTCCACCTGGTTGGACGCGGCGACCCCGCCCCGCAGCTTCATCACGCGCGCCGTCTGCTTCGCGGCGTTGAAGGGCGCATCCGTGCGGTGCCGGCGGTGCGTGTAATAGAGCGTGTCGCGGACGATGGTGGGCCGCTGACCCGTCTTGAACCACGTGGTGTAGTACGCAATCCAGTCCATGACGACGTAGCCGCGCTCCTGCGACGCCGTCATCCACGACTCGCCGTAGTCGGTCAGCGTCAGCAGGGTGACCCAGTCCGCGTCGCCTTCAATCGCCTTCTCGAACTGCGAGCGGAACGCGAGGCTGTTCTGCGCCTCCCAGTACACGCGGCTGCTGTTCTCGCTGTCGGTGAGCTTGTGGCGCACGTCCTCGAACGCGACGGGCGACATCCACTTCTTGCCGCGACGGTGCGACTCCACGCTCCAGCGGCGCATGTTCTCCGCGGACTGCGCGGTGCGCTCGCCCCACGTTGAGAAGCCCGTCACCAGGGGGTTCCACTCCGCGTACTTCGTCACGTCGCCCGTGTACGACAGGAGCGGCCAGAAGGTGACCTGGATGTTCTGCGCCGCCAGCCGCGTCTTCAGCTCCGTCCACCAGGCCACCGACTTGCGCTCGGGGTTGAAGGTGGCGAGGACGATGGCACCATCCAGCTTGTGCACGGACGGGTGGTTGGCCACGGAGGCAATCATCGACACCAGTCCATCCGTGGTGCCCGCGGCCTCGGTGGGGAAGTCCGGGCTGAGGACGATGCGGAACTCCGGGTCCACCGCCGCCGCCGCCGCGAGCATGACGGTGAGCTGGTTGTTCCGCGTGTCGGACGAGACGCGGTACGGGTGCTCGTAGAGGAAGCCGTCCATGCCGGAGGCAATCGCGCGGCGCACCTCCGTCTCGAAGTCACGCTGCCGCCACGCGCTGTCGGCCCAGGGGGCGCGGGGCAACGGCCGGTCCCTCATCAGTCCACCGATGTTGGCGTACTCGCCGTTGCGCGACTCGGGCGTCATCCAGCCCGTCCAGTAGTCCGAGGCGGGCTGCGCGTTGTCGATGGAGATGGGGAAGATGGGGTAATAGAAACCGAAGACCTTCTTCGGCGCCGCGCGCAGCGCCGCCGTCGTCGGCATGTCGAACGGGTAGCACGCGGAGATGGGCGTCGGCGCGGTCGTCAGCGTGGCGCTCAGCTCCAGGTTGAAGCGCGCATCGGACGTGTTCGCCGCGGACTGGTGCAGCTCCACCGCGAGGACGTTCGTCCCCGTGCGCAGCGCCGCCACGTCGACGGCCTGACTCATCCACGTCTGCTCTTCCGCGGGCAACGAGACGGTGGCGGGCGCCAGCGTACGGTAGCCCACCGTTCCGGCGGGCAGGTTGCTGCGAAAGACCTCCGTGCCGTTCAGGTAGACGATGGCCCCGTCATCCCGCTGCAGCCGCACCAGCAGCTCGCTGACCCGCGCCGCGTCCGCGACGGTGAAGGCGTGCCGGAAGTACGTGGTGATGTGCTTGTTCGTCGCGTTGGAGCCGTAGGAGACCGCCGTGGACAGGTCCGTCTCCGCGTAGCCCAGCGGCGAAGCACCCGCGGGCCAGGCCGCGTCGGAGAAGCCCGTCGCCGACCACGTCGTGCCCAGGTCCACGCCCGTGTCCAGGTAGCGCCACGACGCGCCCGTCGCGACGAGCACCGTCGCGAGTGAAGGCGCGGCGGCAGCGGCCAGGTCCGCGTCCGGCGTCGTGGGGAGCGCGCCCACTTCGGGGGC
Source organism: Myxococcus sp. CA051A (assembly GCF_013336705.1). Taxonomy (NCBI): domain Bacteria; kingdom Pseudomonadati; phylum Myxococcota; class Myxococcia; order Myxococcales; family Myxococcaceae; genus Myxococcus; species Myxococcus sp. CA051A. The sequence goes on from NZ_JABUMS010000008.1 coordinate 321,256, forward strand.
GCCGTCTCCAGAGGGAAGCGACTCGTCAGGAGCGCCTCCCGCGCAGGACATCGACAGCAGGGGCGCTAGCAGGAACGCGGCGAGCCGCGCCCTCGGAAAATCCATCGGGATGCGCATCGATCGACCTCGAGAGGCCCTTCGCCCGGGGGGACGAAGAGAGGGGGGTTATCCCCGAGACACAGGAGGTCTCCGGATGGCGCAGACAATCCGGATGTCTTTCGCGTTTTACCTGCAAGTCCTTGAGCCGAGCGGACCGTTGGAGCGAGGCCCTGGCCGGGGCTCACGTCACGGCAGCAGCTCTTCCTTCTTCAGGAGTTTCTTCGCGAGCGTGGTGTAGGACCACTCGCCCTCCTCATCCACCAGCCCCTTGTGGAGCAGCTTGCCCAGCTTGGGACCGATTTCGCTGGAATGGCCCACGAGGTGCTGCGGCGCGCGCACCTTGTCGATGGCGTCCTCGCGGTCATCCGAGACGACGAGCCGGGCGGACAGCGTGTCCGCGTAGGCGGAGTAGTCGCTGTAGTAGGTCCACGCCACACCCTGGAGGGCGAAGTCGCCCAGCACGACAATCTCTCCGTGGAAGAGGAGGTTGTTCGCCTTGAGCGAGCCTCCGACGAAAAGCAGCGAGTAGTCGAAGCCCTCGTGGATGATGTTGCCCTCCACCACCAGGTCTCCCGCGACGAGCAGGCGGCCCTGGTCCTCGATGATGAGGTTGCCCTTCACGGTGACGCTCTTCGCGTCGAGAAGCTGGTCCTGTCCCTCGGAGATCCTCAGGTCCGTGGCCACCTGCTTCACTTCGGCCGAGGGCGACAGCTTCGCCTTGAGCGAGGCCCGCTTGGCGGCCGAGCCAGCGTGAGCGTGGAGCGAGGGTTCCTGGAGCAACTTTTCGAAGAGCGTCATGCATCCAGGCTAGGAGTCCGCCCGGCTCCTGACGAGTGGAATGTCCTGGTCGAACCTCCATGAGAAGCCTTGGCCGCTCGGCTCCGGGTATACTGGGAGCTTCGGCCGGGAAAACGGTGTGAGGTCTGCGTGGCATTGACCAGGACTGTCCGGTGGGTTTCGACGCTCTGGAGCGCGGGTGCTCGGGGCGTGGCCGCCCAGGGAGCGCTGCTCGCCTGCGCGCTGCTCTTCGCCTGGACGGCGGGTGCGCAGACGACGGAGGACCGGGCCTACGTTGGCGTCACCTTCGCGCGCGGCACCGAGATTGGCTCACAAGGCGGCAGACTGGATGAGCGCAAGCAGTTGGAGCTGCGCCTCCCTCTCCCGCCCGTGTTCCTGGGTCGCACGGTGCTCGTGCCCTCCTTCGGCTACGAGACGCGCTTCATGGGGCTGGAGCAGCACGGCCCGCTCGCGGACGTCGCCGAGGAGAAGCTGGGAAGACAGTTCCATCGCTTCCAGCTCGGACTCACGCTGATTCGTCCGCTCACACCCCGGTGGATGCTGGTGACAGGCGCGGTGGCGAACACGCGCACGGACTTCAAGAGTTCCTTCGACTTCGGGCTGGACACCTCGTGGGCGGGCTTCGCCATGGCGAACTACCTGATTGGAGGAGACCCGGACGTGCGGCTGACGTTCGGGCTGGTGGCGCTGTATCCGTTCGACGCCACGCCCGTCGTCCCCATGATTGCCTTCGCGTACCGCAAGGGGCCGTACATCCTGGAGGTGGGCCTGCCTCGGCTCGCCATGTTGTACAAGGTGGGCGACGGGCTGGAGCTGGGCATCACCGGCATGTTCGATCAGCAGGTCTTCCGTTCTCGCATCCCGTATGACGAGCAGGGCCCCAAGCCGCACTACATCCGGGAGACGGCACTGCGCTTCGGCCCCACGGTGAATGCGCGCCTGGGCACTGGAAACCTCTGGGTCAGCTCGTCCATCGGGCTCGACTTCCTGAACGACTACGCGCTGCTCGACAAGAACCGGGACCGGGTGGAGTTGGGGTTGCTCCAGTCCACGGGCCCGGCGCCCTATCTCCGGGTATCGCTCGGCTGGCGTCCTCCGCGTCGCCCCAGGGAAGCCATCCGGCCCGTCGGTGGTCCGCCGGAGCGGGCCGCGCCGCAGGGCAACTCTCCAACGCTCATCCGATGAAGGGCGTGAGCGCCTTCAACCAGACAACGACGGCGGCGGCGCCCGCATCGGGCACACCGAGCGCCCTGCTCCCCAGGTAGCTGGCGCGTCCGAGCCGAGGCTGCATGCGCGCGGTGGCCTCCGCGCCCTGCTCACCCTCGAGCACCGTCGCGGCCCAGGCCTCGGCGGTCGACCTTCCGGCCTTCAGCTCTCGCGCGAAGGCATCGGCGGCGGGCTTGAGCGCATCGAGCATGGTGCGGTCTCCGGGCCGGGCTCCGCCGAGCTGCGCCACCGCGTCGACGGCGAGGCCGAACGCGTCCGCCCAGGCGGGAGCATCAGTGGAGCCCTCGGAGAGCCGACGCGCGGCGCGCAGCAGCGCCGTGGCGTAGAACGGCCCCGAGCTTCCGCCGATGGCGCGCCGCAGGGCATCGCCGATGGACGTGAGGGCTCGCGAGGGATTCGTCCAGGAGGACTCGGGCAGGGTGCGAATCGCCGCCGCGCCGCGCGACAGACTGAGGCCCAGGTCCCCGTCTCCCGCCGCGCTGTCGAGCTCCGTGAGGCGTGTCTCGCTCGCCTCGAAGGCCGCGGCCACGGCGAGCGCGGCCTCCTTCACTCGCTCCATTCCCGGTTGACGTGCCTCCTGGCTGGGAGGTGTGAGCGGCGTGGTGGGGACGGAACGCACGGGCCGCTCGGGTGCGAGGCGGCCCTCCCCTCCCCATGCGGGCGCGGTGGTCTTCGCGTCGAGCCGGGCGAGGCGCGAGTCGTCCAGCTTCAGCACGGACAGCGAGCAGCCCGGCATCTCCAGCGCGGAGAGGAACGTCCCGGTCCAGGCCCGCTCGACTCGCAGGCCGCGCTCGCGAAGGAGCGTGAGGGCTCGACGCGTGACGATGGCCAGTTCCATCGGTGGAGTGCCACCCAGTCCATTGACGAGCAGGGCCACCGGGGTGCGTGCTTCGAGGTTCCGGTCCTCGATGATGGTGGAGAGCAACGTGTCCACCAGCGCATCGACCTGTTGGAGTGGGACGCGTCGCACGCCCTGCTCACCGTGGATGCCCAGGCCCAGCTCGATTTCATCGTCGCCCAGCGTGAAGCCAGGACGGCCCGCCGCGGGGACGGTGCACGGGCCGAGCGCGACGCCCATGGTGCCCAGCTCCGCCGAGGCCGCCTGCGCTTCACGGAGCACGTCCTTCAGGGACAGGCCCGCAGCCGCGGCGGCGCCCGCGATTTTGTGGACGAGCACGGTGCCGGCGATGCCGCGACGTCGCGCGGGTTCGACGGTGTCGCGCAGGGCGACGTCATCGGCGACCACGACGACCTCCACGGGGATGCCCTCCGCGCGGGCCAGCTCGGCGGCGAGGCCGAAGTTGAGCCGATCACCGGTGTAGTTCTTCACCACGAGGAGCGAGCCCTCGGGGCCGGATACCGCTCGGATGGCGGTGAGCACGGCGTCCGTGCTCGGTGAGGTGAACACGTCCCCGGCGACCGCCGCGTCGAGCATGCCCGCGCCCACGTAGCCCGCATGCGCCGGCTCATGCCCGCTGCCCCCCCCCGAGATGATGGAGACCTTGCGCTGCCGGGGGTCGGCCGGCGTGTCGGCGCGGATGACCACCGTCTCGTCGTCGAGCAACACCTGCCCCGGAGCGAGCGCGACGAATCCCTCCAGCATCTGCCTCACGACGGCCCTGGGCTCATTGACGAGCTTCTTCACCGGTTCCTGCTCCTTGGCTGCGGCGGACGGCCTGAACGGCGGGAGTAAAGCACGGGCATACCGGCACGGCGTCGGGACGAGCGGCATGACGGGGGCGCCCGCGTCGGAAACGTCCGCCAGCAATCGCCACGCCGCATGACGCTCGCGTCCGACGGCGACGGACGCGAACTCCTGCACGCAAACCCACGCCCGAGCCCACCGTTCCCCGCTGAAGCCTCGGCGGAAACGGCGGACCCGGTGCGAGTCACTGCATGACGCTCGAGTCCGACAGCGACGAAGGATCCCCTCTGCACGCAAACCCACATCCAGGGCCCGCCGCTCCCACTTGAAACCTCTGCGGCAACGACAGGCCCGGTGCGCGGCGCCGCATGACGGTCGCGTCCGACGGCGATGGACGCGAGCCCGGCATGCAGACCACGCCCAGCAACTTGAAGCCTCGGCGGCAACGACAGACCTGGTGCTCGTCACTTCATGGCACTTGCGTCCGACAGCGACGGAAGGGAGCCCCAGCACGCAAACCCACATCCAGGGCCCTCCGCTCCACACTGAAGCCTCGGCGGAAACGGCGGACCTGGTGCGCGTCACCCGCCGTCGTGCTTCCTCACGCGCGTCGGTGACGCAACCACAGCGCGAGCCCCATGAGCCCCATCAGCGTGATGGCGCCCGTTCCCCCACGCGTGCCGCAACCGCCACAGCCCTGCTCCGCCTCGGCGTCCGCGCCCAGCGCCTTGAACGGTTCCGCGTCCCCCATGCCCGTAGCGTCAAGACACCCTGGCCCCGAGCCCGCATCCGTCGGTCCCGTTCCACCATCCGTCCCGCCGCCCGTCGCGCCTCCCACCTGCCACGCCAGGAGCTGGCCCGGGTACAGGCTGAGACTCACACCAGTCACGACGCCTCGGCTCACCCGGTCCACGATGGGCTGCGTCTCCCCGGGCAGCGTGATGGTCACGCCCTGCTTCGACTGCATCGACGTGTTCACCACCGCGTAGAAGTTGCCCTGCGCCGTGGCCATCTTCCGCACGACGACCTCCGCGTCCGACGCCGCGCCGGCCACCACGGTGCTTGGCAGCGCGGGCAGCGCGAGATACGCCGCATGGAAGGCCCGCGTGTACTCGGGGAAGCCACGGCTGATGGACGAGGCTTCGAGATATCCCAGCAGCGTCGGGTCCCCGTTGGCCACCGCGCGCGCCTCGGCCAGCATGGAGTACGGCCCCTGCCGGTCCACCGACATGGAGAGGTAACCCCACAAGCCCCCCATCGGCCAGTTGCCATAGCGCTCGTCCGCCGTGTCCTTGGCGTAGTCACCCTTGCCGTCGTCCTCGTTCAGCGGGAAGTGGTGCACCATCGCCAGACCGGATGCGGTGCGGAAGCGGTTGAGCAGAGCGCTGTCCGCCACGCTGTAGAGGCGATTGAACGGATACGTCAGGTAGACGCCCTCCGACGTCTTGTAGCGGTCAGGGTCCGCCGGCGGGAAGCTGTTGAAGGGCTCGCCCCAGCTGCGGTTCAGGTGCTCGGTGGGCGGCAGCTCGTCCGAGGTGAGGGCCTTGCGGTACGTGCCGTCCTGGAGGAACGCGGCGGGCTCGGTGGGGGGATAGCGGTACTGACAGCAGCGGTCCGTGGTGTCACCCGGCGCGCAGCACCCCTGGTTGTCGATGACGGACCATGCGGCCGGATCGTCCGTGACGGTAACCGCCATGTCCGGCAGGTCTTCCGGCGTGGGCAGCCCCTCTTCCGGATACGGAGTGAAGAGGACCTGCGCATTCGCCACGCCGTTCTGCCGGAGATAGTCGCGGATGGCCTCCAGGAAGGCGCGCCGCTTGCCGAACCACCACGCGTAGTACTGCGCCCGCAGCGTGACGTTCGTCTGGAGCATGGGGCGCGACACGCTCTGACCCGTGTCGCTCGAGAACCGGCCCAGCGCCTCCGGCGCGAAGCTCACCGGCAGGTCCGTGGGGCGCGTGCGGAACCACGCACCCAGGAAGTTCACCTGGCTCTTGAAATGGAGCACCGTGGCGTCCATCAACTTCTTCACGTCCGCCAGCGCATCCGGGTCCGACACATCCACGCAGTTATCGTCCGCCCAGTAGATGGGCGAGTAGATGTCCCCGTCCCGGTCGAACAGCGGCTTGCACCGGCGCTGCTCACCCAGCGGCTTGAGCCCACACACCGGCGGCTGCTGCCAGGGCTCGATGCAGGTGTGCCACTTGGAGATGGACTTGCAATCGGAGTCCTGCACGCACGACGTGCTCGTGTAGACGCGCTCACCGGAGATGGCACCGGTGTATTCGTAATACGGCAGCACGGAGAACCCGTTGGCCGCCGGGCGAGACACCGCCGTGGCCCACAGCGTCGGGTCCCTGGGCTGCACGTACCACGGCGGCGCGGAGAACGAGTCCGCGTCCCAACCCTCCGTGTAGCCAAACTCCATCAGGTCGTGCCCGTACGTGTCGATGCCGAGGAACTTCGCCTGCTTCATGCGGTAGTCGAACCACGTGCCGGGCGAGGTCGCGGGCTGACAGTCCGTCTCCGCGCCCTGCGCGCAGATGGCCGTGTCGTCGTTCATCTCCTCCCGCCAGAAGACATGCCTGCGAGGCAGCGGCGCGGGCGGATAGTTGATGGCCAGGTCCAGGCTCGCGGGATTCGGGACCTCGAAGAGCCGGATGCGAGAGACAGCCGTGCCCTTGTCCGTGGGTGAGCCATGGCGCGCGAAGTGCCCCACGGAGACCCAGAAACCATTCGCCGGTCCCTCGGGGCGCCGGGTGTCCTCCACGTTGCGCTGACCGACGATGGGCGCGAAGCGGTCGTGCAGGTAGAAGAACTGCCGGAACTGCTGCCACTTGCGCGACAGCGGATACTTGAGCGACTCCGGATTGGGATAGGCGTACTGCTCCCGGAAGTCGCCAATGGACGTGCCGGTGCTGATGCCCCGGAACTTGTCGGCGCCCTTGTTGGCCACCCCCATCAGCCGCGACTCGTCATCCGGGTACTCCACCACCAACAGGTAGGCACGTCCGGCCTGGAGCCCCTTGCCCGCCCCCAGCTTGTAGGAGAAGGACTTCGCCCGCGGCCCCATCGTCATCGCGCGCACCGGACGCGTCACCCCGTCCAGCGTGAGGGAGCGAATCGTCGAGGTGCTGTTGGCGCCGTGGATGACGGGATGTGGATCCGCGGGGTCTCCGCAGTTCACCTCGTCAATCAGGGGAAGCATCCCGAAGGGTGCCCCCGCGTCCACCAAGGGTTGTCCCAGGGCGGTGGAGGACAACCCCAAGACGAGCAGGCACAGCGGCAAACACGGCGCACGAAGCACGCGAGACTCCAGGAGGGGGGGCCGGAGCGGCCAGTCATCCCGAAATATCGTCAATTCAGATACAATAGTTTCCGGATGGGCGGATAATCCGGCGATTCACACCACCCTGAGTCAATTGCTACTGAGTTGAAACATTGACGCGGGGAGTCCGGGAACCACGACAATTCGTAAATCACGAAGTCTCGTGGCGCGGCGTCACGAACGCGCGGTGCCGCTCAGCGGACCTTGATGCCCAGCACCTTGAGTCGGGAGGCCAGCGTCGTTGGAGCCAGGCCCAGCAGCTCGGCGGCGCCACCCGGTCCGTACACCTTGCCGCCCGCCGCGGTCAGGGCCGCCTTCAGGTTGTCCTTCTCCCGGCGGCGCCACTCCCGCTCGGAGAGGAAGGAGGCTGCGCCCCCCGTCATCGGTTGGCGGCCCTCCGGAAGGGCCTGGTCCAACCGCAGCCTCCCACCGCGCGAGAGGATGACGGCGCGCTCCAGGACGTTCTCCAGCTCTCGGACGTTGCCGGGCCAGTCGTAGCGCTGGAGCGCCTGCACCTGGGCCTGACTCATCCGGGGCACGGGAACCTTGAGCCGTGCGGAGACACGTTCGAGGAAGTGCTCGGCGAGCAGCGGGACATCCTCCAGTCGCTGACGCAGCGGCGGCACCTCGATGGGGAAGACGCTCAACCGGTAGTAGAGGTCCTCGCGGAACCGACCCGCCGCCGCCTCCCCCTTCAAGTCCCGGTTGGTGGCGGCGATGATGCGCACGTCCACCTTGCGCGTGACGTCCTCACCGACGCGCTCGAACGAGCCCTCCTGGAGCACCCGCAGCAACTTGCCCTGCAGCTCCAGGGGAATCTCCCCCACCTCGTCGAGGAAGAGCGTTCCCCCGTCAGCAGCCTGGAAGCGGCCCGCCCTGTCCCGGTGCGCTCCCGTGAAGGCCCCTCGCACGTGGCCGAAGAACTCGCTTTCGAACAGCTCCCGGGGAATGGAGGCGCAGTTGACGCGGATGAGGGGCCGCTCCCGGCGAGGGCTCTGCTCGTGGATGGCACGGGCGATGAGTTCCTTGCCCACCCCCGACTCCCCGAGAATCAGCACGCTGGCCGTCGTGGCCGCCACGGGCTGAATCTGCTGAAGCACCCGCCGGAGGGCACCCCCGCGGCCCACGATTTCTCCGAAGGAGAGCGCGTCCTTCACTTCTTCCCGCAGATAGTCGCGCTCCAGCTCGAGCTGCCCTCTCAGCCGAGCCACCTCCTCGAAGGCCCGCGCGTTGGAGAGGGCCACCGCCGCATGGTCCGCGAACGCACGCAGCCACGAGAACTCCGAGCGCCCCAGCTTGCGGCGGCTGAACACGGCCAGCACCCCGAGCACCTCGCCCCGGAAGACGAGGGGCTGGGCCGCGAAGCTCTGGATGCCCTCGCGGCGCGCCCACTCCCGCCGCACCAGCCAGTCCGCATCTCCGGAGGCGCACTGGAGGAGGACGGCCTCTCCGGTCGCCCCGACCTGGCCCACCTTGCGCACGCCCAGGGGAAAGCGCCGGAAGGCTCCCTCCAGACCTGACCACGCCTCGTCGCTCTTCCGGGAGCCCCCCGCGCTCGCCGCCAGATGCAGACACCGGGAGGTGTCCGGACACTCGGCGCGCATGGGACACGTCCCACAGAGGTCACCCGGCGCGATGAGCCAGATGCGGCCCAGCGCCACATCCGGCTGCGCGGCGAGCCCCTGGACGATGCGCGCGAGCAGCAGGTCCACCGAGCGGACCTGGGCCATGGCCAGGGAGATGGACTGGAGCGCCTCGGCGTACATCGCTCCTGCTTACCCAGGCGCGCCTCGGGTCGCCACGACTTCTCGTCCACCCCGAGATTTCGTGGTGACGAGTGAAGTACGCATCCTGGTTCAGTCCGGCGTCAGCAGCGAGCGCGGCGAGGGCACGGGGGGTGCAATGGGTGGAGGCTTCACTTCCATGGGAGGCCCTGCTTCCCATCCCAAGACAGGAGCAGGACATGCCCTCCCCTCTTCGCCCGCCCTTCACGCTGGAGACGGCCCGCGCCAAGGTCCAGGCCGCCGAGAACGCGTGGAACAGCAGAGACCCCGAGCGGGTGGCGCTCGCCTACACGGAGGATTCCGAGTGGCGCAACCGCACCGAGTTCTTCCGGGGGCGCGAGGCCATCACGGACTTCCTGCGGCGCAAGTGGGCCCGGGAGCTGGACTACCGGCTGATGAAGGAGCTGTGGTGCTTCACCGAGCACCGCATCTCCGTGCGCTTCGAATACGAGTGGCACGACGCCACGGGGCAATGGTTCCGCACCCATGGCAACGAGCACTGGGAGTTCGACGCCGAGGGACTGATGCGCCGCCGCGACATGAGCGCCAACGACATCCCCATCCTCGAGGTGGAGCGGCGCTATCGCTGAGTCCCGCCAGCGGGTCCACCGCCTCTCACGGCACTGGCACGGAGGGAAGCCGCCAGTGCTGGAGGACGGCCAGCATCCTCAAGCCGAAGCAGGCCACGGCGCCCAGGCACGCCCGAACGTCAGACGCCGTCCAGGCCGAGCTCGCGGATGCGGCGCTGGAGCGCGCGGCGGGAGACCTCCAAGCGCTGCGCCATCTCATCGACGTCACCCGCGCACTCATGAAAGCACCGGGTGAGTTCCTCGGGGCTCACGTCGCCCGCGGACCTCAGGAGCGTGCTCTTCTCGATGAGCAGGTAGACGGAGGACCGGGAGATGCCCAGCCGCACCGCGGTCGCCTGGAGGTCCCACCCACTGGCGCGCAGGGTCGCCAGCAGCTCCTGCTCCCCCACGTCCGACGGCCGCCGACGGATGGACACTCCCGGCATCAAGGTCCTCCCCAAGGCATCCACGTCGGCCCAGCGCAAGGCGGGCTCTGGAAGCGCGCGTCCCCCGACGGGTGTGGTCGCGGAGTCGAGCAGCTGTTCCAGGTGCGCTTCCACGCGCAGTTGGGAGAGCCCCCGGCTCCCGATGACGAGCTGCCGGGTGACGTTGTGCAACTGCCGCACGTTGCCGGGCCACGCATAACGCAGCAGCCGCGCCACCAGGGACGCGGGCAGCCAGGGCTCGCCACGGATATCTCCCGCCATCAGTCGATGTGCCTCACCGATGACCGCCAGTTCCCGACGCGCGAAGTGGAGGAACAGGGGGCCCATGTCCTCGCGGCGCTCGCGCAAGGCGGGCACCCGCAGCTCGAAGCCCGCCAGCCGGTGCAGGAGCGGCGCCTTGAAGAGCCGCTCCGCGATGCGCGTCTCCAGGTCCGCGTCCGTCGCCGCGACGAGCCGCACGTCCACGGGCACCGGGACATGGCTTCCCACCGGATACACCTCACCCGTCTCCAGCACGCGAAGGAGCGCCGTCTGCACTTCGGCGGGAGCCTCCCCCACTTCGTCCAGGAGCAGGGTGCCGCCATGCGCGGCGCGGAAGAAGCCTTCACGGTCCCTGCTGGCCCCCGTGTACGCGCCTCGCTGCGCCCCGAACAGCTCCGAGGCCACCAGCTCCTTGGAAAGCGCGCCCAGGTTGACGCTGACAAAGGGCCCCGAGCGACGCGGGCCGTGCTCGTGGATGGCGCGCGCCACCAGCTCCTTGCCCGTGCCCGTCTCACCTCGGATGAGCACCGGCACCTGGAGGTCCGCCACTCGCAGGATGTCGTCCCGGAGCTGCTGGAGCTGCTCGGAGGGCCCCACGAGTCCCAGGTCCCCACCGGCTCTCGGGCCCGGAACGGACGTCAGGTGCAGCAACAACACCACGCGCTCGGCGAGCACCAGGGGCACACCCGCGCCCAGCTCCGCCTGCGTCAGCTCCACGCCGCCGCTCCTGACGGTCAGGTCGCCGACTCGCACGTGGGTGCCCTGCATCGGAGTCATCAGCCGGAGCCCACCGTGGGGCCGAGGCTCCAGCATCAACGGCGTGCGACTGAGGAACGGGTCATCCAGGGGCCGCGCGCCGCTCGCGCCCGGTCGCGCGAAGTCCGGTCCGTTGCGCGACACGGAAATGGGCACGCCCAGCGTCTCCATCACCTCGAGCAGCACCCGCTCCCCCGCTCGTTGGAGGTCGGGGTGCGAGACGATGGTCAGCGTGGGCACGCGCCGACGAACCAGGGCGCTCGCTCCGGATGAGTGCCCCGCGGTCGATTCCCCCTGGTCGGCGGACTTGCGCTGCATGAAGCGACCTGGACCTCTCGTCAGCGGCTTCAATCCTACACGGCGGTCCCACGCGCCCTTCCCTCACCTGCCCAGAAGCCAACACACCCCGCCGGACGTTGGCGAGCGGGCGATTCAACCTACGGACCTCCCGGGGACTCGTCCGCCCGCGAGTCCTCCGACGCCTCGTCTTCCGGCGGCTCCGCCACCACGGTGAGGATGGGCTTCGCGTCCGCGAGCGAGGGCGTGAAGAGGGACGGCTGGCCCGGGTCATCGAAGACGGTGGAGAAGTCGAGCGGCGTCAGCCCCCGCACCAGCCGCGCGGCGAATGTCTCCTTCAACAGCCGCACGTAGTATTCGACGTCGTAGTCGCGCGGTTCGTTCCCCGCCTCGGAGGAAGTGCTCCCGATGTCGTCCGGCTCCGGCTCCGGCAACAGCCCCGCACGTCCCCCCACGGCTCGGTAGACGCGGATGTGCTCGCCGGAGCCCCAGCTCTTCCTTCCGGCAGCGAGCATGGCCTCGTAGGGCAGCTCGCGCCGGCGCTCGCGCAACGTGCCGTACTGCGCGGAGTCCTTCGTCAGCCGGACGTGCGCGGCGACCTCTGTCGTGGGCACCTGTCGCCTGCGCAGCGCCATCACCGTGGAGACATACACGTCCCGAACCGCCGCGAGGTCTCCGGCCAGCAGGCAGCGCACCGCGCGACGCAGGAAGGCCTCACCGAAGGGCTCGGCGCGGCTGGAGCGGAAGGCCACGCCCTTGAGCAGCAGCGTCCCGTCGTAGGCCTGGAGCGCGTAGTTCTTCGGTTCATGCGAGAGCATGGCCGCATAGCGGCCGTCGAACTCGAGCTGGACGCGCTGGGGCAGCAGCGCGGCGACCTCCGCCACCACCCGGCGCTCGTCCTCCTCGCGCCAGTCCTCCGGCACCGCGAAGTACACGCCGTCCGTGTCCGCCTCCAGCAGCGTGACACCCCTGCGGGCCAGCTCGCGACACAGGAGCGCCAGCACCGCGCGCCCACGCCGCGTCACCTCGTTGGCCGCGTGCACGTCCGAGAAGCGCGTCAGCCCGGAGGCGCCCAGGTAACCATAGGCCGAGTTGACGACCAGCTTCATCGCCGCGGAGAGCGCTTCGTTCTCGTGTCGCTCGGATGAGCCCGGCGCCGCCGCGCGCGCCCGCTTCTTCGCCGCCAGTCGCTGGTCCGTCAGCCGGTCCACCATCGACAGCAACGCCCCCAGCCGGTCCCGCTTCGGGCCGATGCGGTACTCGCGCATCAGCGACGGATAGAGGCTGGCCACGTCGGCCTTCACCACGCGCCGGGCCACTCCGGTGGCGAACAGGTGGAGCGCCGCGCCGCTGTGCGACGTGCCATCTCCCTCCTCGTGCGCGGGGAGCGCCGCCCCCGCCCGCAGGTACGCCCGCACCAGCAACGGGTCCAGCACTCCCGTGGCCGCGCCCGCGTCCGCCAGTCGCTCGTAGCGGCGGGGCGCCATGCGAGCGAGCGCGAAGGCCGCCCCGCCCAACAGTCGCGCCAGTCCCTCCGCTTCCCCCACGTCGTCGCGCGCATAGCGCCGCACGCGCTCCGGGTCCGTCTGGAAGACCTCGTGCACGCGCGCGCCCGGGATGTACTCGCGCGCCGGCCCCGCGATGCCAAAGTGCCGCGCGACGGCCTTGAGCCCGTGGCCCGGCAGGTCTCGCACGGCGAAGTCGTGCCGCAGCACCGCGTCCATCGTGTCGATGAACTCGCGTCCGGGCACCGTGAAGCGCGCGCGCCGCATCGGGTCCGCGCTGCGCTCCGCGCCACGTCCCAGCGCCGAGCCTCGCGCGGACGGCCGGTGCCGCAACCCGGGACCTCCCGCGCGGCCCAGGGGCAGGGAGACGTTGAGCAGCTTCGCGCGCCGCGCGACGAACGGCAGGTCGAAGCCGTGCAGGTTGTGGTTCTCGATGACGTCCGGGTCCAGCACTCGCACCCGCTCGACGAAGCGGCGCAGCAGGTCCGCCTCCGCCGCATCACCTTCACCATGCGCCTCCAGCACCTCCGGCTCGCCTTGGGGCCCGCGCAGCGCGATGAGGAAGATGCGGTCCCTGCCCGGGTCCAACCCGGTGGTCTCCAGGTCGAACTGGAGCCGATGCAGCTCGTCGAAGCCCAGCCCCCGGAAGTACGTGCGCCCTGAGGCCGTGAGGTACTGCTCCTCCGGCGGCAGCGACAGCACCGTGCCCGGGCTCAAGTCGCGCAGGTTCGAATACGGGCGCCCCAGCCGCCGCGACACGCCTTGCAGCACGTCCGACGCCAGCGCGCGCCCATCCTCCGCGCGGATGAGGAAGCGCAGCGCCCCCGGCCCCGACAGTTCCTGGAACGTCACCCGGCCCGGAACGTAGCCCTCGCGCTCCGGCTTGAGCCGCGCGCCCAGGTGGTCCAGGTCCTCCAGCGTGGAGAGCACCAGCCAGGGCCGGAAGCGCACGTCCTCGCGCACCAGCTCCCCCGTCCCCGGAATCCGCCGCCATATGGACGCGCGGCCGTCGGGCTCCGCCCACACCGAGACGATGCCCGGTGTCGCGTCCCAACCCCACAGCCACTCGTCCTCCACCATGCCGCTCATCATGCCCCACAGCTTGCCGCCCACGGTTGTCAGCGGTATGTCAGGTATCACCCCGCATGCAACGCACCGAGCGACTCTTCGCCCTCGCTGAGTACCTCAGAGGCCGCCGCACCGGCGTGACGGCGGAGACGCTGGCGGAGCGCTTCGGTGTCACCGTGCGCACCATCTACCGCGACCTCGACACCTTGCGCGCCGCGTCAATGCCGGTGGCCGCGGAGCGTGGGCGAGGGGGCGGCTACGCGCTGGACCGCAGCTACAGCCTACCGCCGGTGAACTTCACGGCGCGGGAGGCGGCGCTGCTGGTGGCGCTGGGGCGCTTCGCCATCGACATGCGGCTGTTGCCCTTCACGGGGACGCTGGAGTCGGCGCTGGACAAGGTGCGGGCGGCCCTCTCCACGTCGGCGCAGCGCGAGCTGCTCGACAGGCTCAAGGAGCTGTCCTTCCTCGGAGTGCCGTCGCTGCCGAGCAAGGCGTCCGTCCGAGCGGCGATTGAGCGCGCCTGGTTCGAGCAGCAGCCCCTGCGCATCACCTACGTGGACGGCAACTTCCTGGAAACCACGCGAGAGGTGCGAATCGTCTCGGTGGTGATGGACCGGCACGAGACTCGCCTGGACGCACTCGACGTGAGGAGCGGCGAGCGGCGGCACTACCGGGTGGACCGCATCGTCCAGGCCGAAGTCACGCGCGCCTTCGGGACCTGACCGACGCCCGTCTCGCGCGGTCATGCCGCAGCGCATCAAAGGCAGACACCCAACAACCGCCGACCCGGGGGCCGGTCGTGCGCGCAATCGGGATAGCATCCGCGTCCCCGAACCCATCAACGACACGCGCCTTGGAGGCGAGCCCGATGGAGAAGCCCTGGTTGAAGCACTACCCGCCTGGAGTTCCGGCGGAAATCGATGACCGGCAGTACCCGACGCTGACGCACCTGCTGGAAGAATCGTTCACCAAGTACGCGGACCGGCCTGCCTTCAAGTGCATGGGCAAGTTCATCACGTACCGGGAGCTGGACGCGTTGTCGCGGCGCGTGGGCGCGTGGCTCCAATCCCGGGGCCTGGAGAAGGGCGCCACCGTCGCCATCATGATGCCCAACGTGTTGCAGTATCCGGTGTGCATCGCCGCGATTCTGCGCGCTGGCTACATCGTGGTGAACATCAACCCGCTCTACACGCCGCGCGAGTTGGAGTACCAGCTGAAGGACAGCGGCGCCCAGGCCATCTTCATCCTGGAGAACTTCGCCGTCACGTTGCAGCAGGTGCTGGAGAAGACGCCGGTGCGGCACGTCGTCGTCGCGACGATGGGCGACCTGTTGGGCGGCTTCAAGGGCACGCTGGTCAACTTCGTGGTCCGCAAGGTCAAGAAGATGGTGCCCGCGTTCCAGCTTCCGCGCGCCACCAGCTTCAAGCAGGTGCTGTCCGAGGGAGGCTCGCGCACGCTCACCCCCGCCACCACCACGCGCGATGACATCGCGTTCCTGCAGTACACGGGTGGCACGACGGGTGTGTCGAAGGGCGCGATGCTGCTGCACCGCAACGTCATCGCCAACCTGTTGCAGGTGGAGGCGTGGCTCCAGCCCGCGATGAAGGGCCGGAACATCGAGCAGGCGAACATCATCTGCGCGCTGCCGATGTACCACATCTTCGCGCTCACCGTGTGCGGCCTGATGGGCATGCGCATGGGCGCGATGAACGTGCTCATCCCCAACCCGCGCGACATCCCGGCGTTCATCAAGACGCTGTCGGAGCAGCCGTTCCACATCCTCCCGGCGGTGAACACGCTCTACAACGCGCTGGTCAACCACCCGGACTTCAGCAAGCTCGACTTCTCCCACCTGATGGTCTCCAACGGCGGAGGCATGGCGGTGCAGAAGGCGGTGGCGGACAAGTGGTTCGCCGCCACGCGCGTGCCGCTCATCGAGGGCTACGGTCTGTCGGAGACGTCTCCGGTGGCCACCAGCAACACGCCCATCGCCACGGAGTACTCGGGCACCATCGGCCTGCCGGTTCCCGGCACGGAGATCGCCATCCGCGACGAGGACGGCAACGACGTTCCGATGGGAGAGTCGGGCGAAATCTGTATCCGCGGGCCGCAGGTCATGGCCGGCTACTGGAACCGTCCGGACGAGACGGAGAAGGTGATGTTCGCCGACGGCTTCTTCCGCTCCGGCGACATCGGCATCATGGACGAGCGCGGCCACACCCGCATCGTGGACCGCAAGAAGGACATGATTCTGGTGTCCGGCTTCAACGTGTACCCGAACGAAGTCGAGGGCGTGGTGGCGATGCACCCCGGCGTGCTGGAAGTGGCGGCCGTGGGCATCCCCGACGAGCACTCGGGCGAGGTCGTGAAGCTCTTCGTCGTGAAGAAGGACCCGTCGCTCACGGAGGCCCAGTTGATGGACTTCTGCCGTGAGCAGCTCACCGGCTACAAGCGTCCCAAGCACATCGAGTTCCGCACGGAGCTGCCGAAGACGAACGTCGGCAAGATTCTGCGGCGCGAGCTGCGCGAGAAGAAGGTCGCCTGAGTTCCAGGTGACGTCACGTCGGCCGGAGCGGCATCCTCGCCGCTCCGGTCGTCGCCGCACGCGGGTTTCGGGCATCATGGGCCATGCCCTTCGCCGCGACCCACATCAGCACCGCGACGCTGCTCCTCGAAATCGGTCCGCTCCGCATCCTCACGGACCCGGTCTTCGACGCGCCGGGGCGCAAGTACAGCTTCGGCTGGGGAACGAGTTCGCGGCGCCTGGACACCTCCGCGCTGCCCGTGGAGAAGCTGGGGAAGCTGGACGCGGTGCTCATCAGCCATGACCAGCACGCGGACAATCTGGATGACGCGGGCCGGGCGCTGCTTCCGCGCGCGGCCCAGGTGGTGACGACGCACGCGGCGGCGCGGCGACTCCAGCACGCGAACCTCACGGGCCTCAAGCCCTTCGAGTCCACGCGCGTGGGAGACCTGCGTGTCACCGCGACACCCGCGCGCCACGGGCCTCCGGGCTCGCTGCCCATCGTCGGCCACGTGGTGGGCTTCGTGCTGGAGGCGGACGCGCTGCCCGGCCCCGTCTACATCTCCGGGGACACCGTGTGGTTCGACGGCGTCGCGGAGGTGGCCCGGCGGTTCCGCATCCACACCGCCTTCCTGCACCTGGGCAGCGTGGGCTTCTCCCTCACCGGCCCGCTTCGCTACACCTTCGACGCGAAGGAGGCCGTCATCGCGGCGAACGCCTTGAACGCCCCGCGCATCATCCCCGTGCACTACTCCGGTTGGAGCCACTTCCGGCAGAAGCCCGAGCAGGCACGCCAGGTGTTCTCCGAGGCGGGCCTGGACGCCCGGGTGAAGTGGCTCACCCCGGGCGAGCGGACCGTGCTCGACTAACGCGACGCCGACGCCTCCGCTCGCGCCTCCAGCTTCCGGAAGTTGTCGCCGCGCTCGCGCTCGATGCGCAGGAAGAACGGGTCCACCCCGACGTGCGTCGGGCGCTGGTCCACCACGAAGGACACCTCCGTCGAAGCGCCCTGGAAGCGGAGGCGCTCCACGTGCAGCGGGATGTCCTCTCCGGAGCCGTCTCGCGGGGACTCGCTGTAGACGGCGACGTCCAGGGCTTCGTCCAGCGGCAGGGGGACCGCCTCGCTGCCCCGGCGCGCGTGCTTGGACGTGGACACCCGGGCCGTCACCCGGAAGCGTCCATCCGCCTGCGCCTCCACCGTGGCGGACTCCACCTTCAAGTCGTACAGCACGACCTCTTTCAGCCACTGGTCGATGAGGACCTGCTGTTCGGCGGACGCCTCCGCGTGCAGCGCGTCCAGCAGGTCCAGCGTCGTCAGCGAGTTCTCACGGGCCTGCGCGTGCAGCAGGTGGCGCAGCGCCGCGTCCAGCTTCGCCTCGCCCAGCAAGTCCCGCAGCGCGTTCATCACCAGCGCGCCCTTGCCATAGTAGAGGTACGACTGGCCCGTCCCCTTGTAGAGCGGCGGTTCCTGCTCCGCCTCCTCCGCGCGACCCGAGAGATAGCGGTCCCGGTCGAAGGCCAGCACGGGGAGCAGCGAGCGCTCTCCGTGCAGCCCCGCCAGCACCCGCTGCTCGGAGTACTTGGTCAGCGACTCCACCAGCATCGTCGCGCCTTCCACGGAGGCCGGGTCCAACATGTGACCCCACCACTGGTGGGCCACCTCGTGCGCCGTGCGCCGTGTCACCAGGTCCACCGCGTCCTCCCGCCCCATGTCGGTGAGGAAGCCCCGGTCCTCCACGAAGTAGATGACCTGACTCATCGCGAACGCGCCGAAGTCCCAGTACGAGGGAATCTCCACCACGCGCAACTGCGTGTCCGGATAGCGATGGAAACGCGCGCCGAAGTCGTCGAGCGAGCGCGTCATCGCCGTCAGGATGGCCTTCACGTTGTAGGGATGCGCGGGGTGGTAATACACCTCCACGTCGACGCCCTGGTGCCGCGTCTTCTCCGCGGCATAGCGGGCCGAGACGATGGCGAACATCGGCGTCATCGGCCTGTCCACCACGTAGTGGAAGTAGCGCCGCCCACCCTCGCTCCACTCCTTGCGCAACGTCCCCGGCGCAATCGCCGTCTGGTCTTCCACCGTGGACACCGTCACGTCGAGGGTGTGCCAGACCTGGGGCGACGGCGCGGGCGCGGCGCCACTCTCGTCCAGTGGAGGCATCCTCGGAATCTCCGGCAGGCCGAGCTCCCTCCGCCGGGCCGGGTTGCCCATCTCGTACGTCCGTCGGTAGCCGAGCGTGGGGAACGCCTCCGTCTGCCGGATGAAGGAGCCGTTCTCCACCAGCGACAGCTCGAAGTCCCCCGCCCTCACGCCCCGCTCCTCCCGCGTGACGTCGAAGGACAGCTCCGACACATCTCCCGGAAGCAGCGGGGAGGCCAGCTTGAAGCGGTACATGCCGAAGCGCTCGTCGTGGGCCACCTGCTCCGCGCCTCGCAGCGCCAGCGAGACGGGCCGGGCGGTCCGAGGCACGGCGACCCACACCGTGTCGATGGGCGACAACGTCCTGTTCTCCAGCCGGTACGTCCCGGTGACGCGATAGCGGCCCTCGGCCGGGAACAGGTCCACCGCGGACTTCACGGCGACGATGCTGGGAAGCGGAAGCGCCTCGTGGATTTTGTACGTCCGCTCGTAGTCGGCCTGCCACGCGAGGAACGTGTCGCGGGACTCGTAGGCATTCAGCCCGTAGGTGTCGTGGAGGATGAGTCCTCCCGTGCCCACGAGCACCACGCCACAGCCCACCGCGCCGGCCAGGCCCCCGCGTCCCCACCGAGCGGCAAGCGCCTGGAACCGGGCCCCCAGCCGGGGCGCCAACCCGCGCCGCCACAGCCCCCAGGTGACCAGGGCCAGCAGTCCCCCGAAGGCGCTCCAGTACACCATGAAGGCGGTGAACGACGCGGCCATCGGGCCGTGGCCATTCAGGTCGGTGTGAATCACCTCGGGCGCCGCGCCAAAGCGCGTCAGCGGGTGCTCCAGCCCCCAGCCCGCGCCCTGACCCACGACGATGGCCAGCACCAGGCTCAGCACCATGCCCACGTAGCGATGCGGGCTCACCGTCTGGATGAACAGCACCGCCACCGCGAACAACACCAGCGGCAGCCCGGCGAAGTAGAACAGCGACAGGTAGAGGCCCGGCTCCAGGAGCTGGTGGCCGCGCGCGAGCTGGAAGAGCACCCCCAGCACCATGGGTGTCCCGGTCAGCACCCCCACCAACGCCACGAGCGCCGCGAGCTTGGACACGACGAAGACGACGCTGGAGACGGGCGTCGCGTCGAGGAGCGCGTCGAAGCGCGCCATGCGCTCCCGCCACGCCAGCTCCGCGCCGAAGTAGATGAGCACCAGCGTGCCGAGCTGGGACAGCGGCGTCCAGATGCTCTCCAGCACCCGGCCCGTGGTGGGGATGCGACGCGTGCCGTACTCCCCTCGCCCCGCCCCCGTCACGATTTCCATGCCGACCATGAACAGCCACAGCGCCAGCAGCGCCAGGAACGGCCAGCTGCGCAGCAGGTGCCGCAACTCCAGCCGCGTCGCGGAGACCAGCACGTCCCACGTCATGCCGCGCCCCTGGGATGACTCCACTTCGACAGGCCGGTACGTGGAGGGCGCCGTGGACGCGGACTCGCTGGAGCGCTCGTCGCGCCGGGGCTTCACCGCCGCGCTCCGGAAGGAGAAGCGCCAATGGACCCCGCCCAGCACGCACGCCGCGACGCCGAGCCACAGGAGCCGGTTCCAGAGAAGGTTTCCCTCCAGCGAGAGCAGCCGCGTGTTGCGCTCGGCTTCCGTCCAGTAGCGCGTCTGCTCGAAGAAGGCGGACAGGCCAAACGGGTCCAACAGCGCGGCGCGAGCCATGGCCTCCGGCGTCTGCGGCGACACCCCCGCCATCAGCGGCGAGTCCGCCCACATGGCGCCGACGATATAGAGCGCATACACGAGGACGCCGCCGACGTAGCTGGCCAGCGTGCTGCGCGACAGCGCGGAGACGGCGAACAGCAGCGACGCGGCGAACACGACATTGGGCACCACGAGCACGACGAGCGCCCACAGGTAGCTCACGACACTCAGGGGCCCCAACTGCTCGGGCGCCACCGCCACCACGAACGGCGACACCATCAACGAAAGCGTCGCCACGCCGAACACGGCGAGCGTCGCCAGCAGCGCTCCCAGGAAGCGGCCCAGCAGGTAGTCCCGCTGGGTGACGGACGTGGTGTAGAGCAGCTCCGTCATCCGGTGCTCGGCGTCGCGCTGCACGGTGTTCGCGCAGAAGATGCCCAGCACGAAGAGCGACGTGAGCGACAACAACCCCAGTGACTTCGCGACGCTGTAGGGCGAGTTGACGTGGATGCCGTCACCGCCGTAGCCCGTGGCGACAAACAGGACGCCCAGCCCGAGGAAGAACGCGGACGCGGCGAAGAAGACGGCCTGGCGCATCTGGTAGCGCCATTCGAAGTGGAGGATGCCCCGGAGCATGGTGGGTCCCTACGCCGCGCGCCGGTGGGACAGCGTCGAGAAGTAGACGTCCTCCAGGTCCGGAGCCACCGGCTCGAACCCCTCTTCCGGGCGCGCATCCGCGAGGACATGCACGCGCGTGCGGCCCGCCTGGAGCTGCGTGGAGAGGACCGGGAACGACTCGCGATACCGCGCCACCGCCCCCTTCTCCACCGTCTTGCGCCACACCCGCCCCTCCAGGGACGCCACCAGCGCTTCGGGCGCGCCCTCGCACAGCACCCGCCCCTCGCTGAGGATGGCCATGCGCGGACACAGCTGGCGCACGTCCTCGACGATGTGCGTGGAGAGCAGCACGACGACGTGCTCCCCCACTTCACCCAGCAGGTTGTGGAAGCGCTGGCGCTCCTCCGGGTCCAACCCCGCGGTGGGCTCGTCCACGATGAGCAGCCGGGGGCTGCCCAACAGCGCCTGGGCGATGCCGAAGCGCTGGCGCATGCCGCCGGAGAAGCCGCTCACGGCCTTCTTGCGGTGCGCATGGAGGTTCGTCAGGTGCAGCAGCGCCTGCACCTGCTCCCGGCGCTCCCTGGCGCGCGTGAGGCCCTTGAGGAGGCCCAGGTGGTTGAGCAGCTCCTCGGCGGACACGCCCGGGTACACGCCGAAGTCCTGGGGCAGATAGCCCAGGTGGCGCCGGTGGGCCTGCGGCTGGGCGAGCACGTCCAGCCCGTCGAACACCACCTGCCCCGAGTCAGGCTCCTGCAGCGTGGCGAGGATGCGCATCAGCGTGGACTTGCCGGCGCCGTTCGGCCCGAGCAGGCCGAAGAGTCCTCGTTCGATGGTCAGGTCGATGCCCTGGAGGGCTCGAACCCCATTGGGATACGACTTCGAGACGGCGGAGATTCGCAGCATGGGGAGCGCGGTGGGGCGGTAGGGATGACCGCCTTGCTACGCTCCGGCTCCCCGCGCGATTGCAGCGCCGTGGGGCGAACAGACCCGCATCAGTCGATGGGACGGACGTTCGAGGCCTGGAGTCCCTTGGGCCCCTTCTGCACGTCGAACTCCACCTTCTGCCCGTCCCTCAAGGTGCGGTGGCCATCCGTCTGAATGGAGGTGTGGTGGCAGAACACGTCCGCGCCACCGTCGTCCTGCGCGAGAAAGCCGAAGCCCTTCGCGTCGTTGAACCACTTCACGGTACCCGTCGCCATACGCGGCATCCTCCCTGTCGCGACTTTTGCGTCGCCACATGCCCGGAAAGTGGCATGGGGGACGACGCGTAGCCCGGACCCGAGGCGCCTGTCGACGGGCGACGTTCGCGACTATCCACCGGTGAGCTTTCGGCCGCCCCCCCTGGATACGACAAGGCCCACCACGGTGCTTCGTGGTGGGCCCGACTGCGGTGGGGACCTAGTACTCCACAACCGGCTGCGGACCGGGAATGATGTCCGCGATGTCCGGGTCCACTTCACCAGGCTGGCGGGGCGTCTTGTCCCCCTTGTCCTTCTTGCGCTGCTCGCGCTTGGCATCCTTTTCCTGCTGATGCTGCTTGCGCGCCTGCTCTTTCTGACGCTTCGTCGACCTTCCTTGCATGTCGCCTCCCTCCTGAAAGCAAAAGCCCGACCTCACTCAAAAGGAGACCGGGCATGAGTGCTGGAGCGGACGCGCTCAGCCGATCGGGCGGACGTTCGAGGCCTGAAGTCCCTTGGGCCCCTTCTGCACTTCGAACTCCACCTTCTGACCCTCGGCCAGGGTCCGGAAGCCGTCCGCCTGGATGGCGGTGTGGTGGCAGAACACGTCAGGGCCGCCATTATCCTGCGCGATGAAGCCAAAGCCCTTCGCGTCGTTGAACCACTTCACGGAACCAGTCGCCATATGCGTCTTCTTTCGTCTTGCGGCATTCGAGGCCGCCTTTCACCCCAAAATCTGGGGTGCCGGACTGCCTCTAGCCTGATAGGAGGCCCCTGTCATCACATCCAGGCCTCGAAAAACCAACCTACCCCAACCCCGCGCGGAACAACGCACGAGCTACCCGAACAATTCTCGTTTCAGTTTAACGGTGGGCGCTCCCACCCGCCGCATTCCGGAAGGTAAGAAGACCCGGCGAAAAGGGCGCATTCAGCCTCTGCCGGAGCCCTCCTCGGGCAGGCGGCCAACACCTCCGCGACACCCCAGCTCCCCCGCCCGGCCCCGTCATGCCTGGGAGCGGGCGCGACGTCCACCCGGATTGTGAAGGACTCAACGGCGCCTGTGGACAGCGGCGCGTTGACGGCGTCCGGACGCCACTGAAAGCCGCTGCTGGCGCACCGCGCGAAGCTCCACGACGTTGCCGCGGCGCGCCTCTTCCAGCGCGTCCACCAGCCCACGCTTGCCGCCGAAGTGGTAGCGCGGCGCGCCGCGTCCCACGTGCGCGTGCCGGGCCACCGCCGCGAGCGTCAGCGCCTCCAGTCCGTGCTCCCTGACGAGCTGCTCCGCCACGTGCAGGAGCCGCTCACGCATTCCCTCCTCGATTCCCGCGCGCGGCGGCGCGACGATGAGGTGAAACCAGGGCCACCCCAGCATGACGTTTCCCCTTCTCTTCCTTCAGGCTTCCGGACCCAGGGCGGGCCACGGCCGCGACTCGCGCTACGGCCGGGACGTAACCTGCTTGCGGACGTTTCCAACAGTGATGGCTCGTGATTCCAAACATCACCGGTGTGAATTCTCCGGGACTGGGATGCGCGGGACATGACGCCCTCGAAGCCCGGCGCGAAGGGGGGTCCTCGGCGGCGGGCACGCAAGCGGCCGGCGGTGATGGCGGCCACGTCGCTGGTGTTGGACGCCGCTTCGGGCGCCTCGCTCCAGACGCAGCTCGTGGAGGCGCTGCGCGCGGCCATCGTCGCGGGGCGGTTGGCGCCGGGCACGCGGCTGTTGTCCACGCGCGCGCTGGCCGAGCAGCTCGACATGTCGCGCAACACGGTGCTCAACGCGTACTCGCGGCTCTTGTCGGAGGGCTATCTGCTGGGCCAGTTGGGCTCGGGCACGTATGTGGCGCACGAGCTGCCGGAGCGGCTTCATGCCTCGCGGCGCGCCGGCGCTCCCGTGGCCGCGCCGAAGCCGAAGCACACGCCGGGAATCTCCAAGCGGGGGTGGGCGGTGGCCGGCCTGCCGGACCTGCGCATCACCGCGCCTGGCATTCCCGCAAGCCGGCTGGCGTTCCGCATGGGCACGCCGTCGGTGGATGCCTTCCCGAGTGACTTGTGGGGACGGCTGCTCAACACGCGCTGGCGGCGCTCGTGGGGCGATCTGCTCAAGCGCGCGGAGCCCGCGGGCCATCCGCCCCTGCGGCGCGCCGTCGCGGACTATCTGGCGACCTCGCGGGGCGTGCGGTGTGTCCCCGAGCAGGTCATCATCGTCAATGGCGCGCAGCAGGCGATGAGCCTGGCGGCGCAGGTGCTGCTGGACCCGGGCGACGCCGCGTGGGTGGAGGACCCGGGCTACTTCGCGAGCCGGGGCGCGCTCGTCGCCGCGGGCGCCACGCTGGTGCCCGTGCCGGTGGACGCGGAGGGACTGGACGTGAACGCCGGCATGCGGCTGCGGCCGGACGCGCGGCTGGCCATCGTCACCCCGGCCCACCACTTCCCGCTGGGCGTGGCGATGAGCGAGGAGAGGCGGCAGGCGCTGCTCGCGTGGGCTGTGCGCTCGGATGCCTGGATCGTGGAGGACGACTACGACAGCGAGTTCCGCTACGTGGGCCGTCCGCTGCCCGCGCTCCAGGGGCTGTCGCCGGACGCGCGGGTCATCTACATCGGCACGTTCAGCAAGGTGGTGTCTCCGGCCCTGCGGGTGGGTTACCTGGTGGTGCCGGAGTCGCTGGTGGACGTCTTCAGCGCGGCGCGGCGCTTCGCGGACGGCCACACACCCGTCATCGAGCAGGCGGTGCTCGCGGACTTCATCGACGAGGGCCACTTCAGCCGCCACGTGCGCCGCATGCGCGTGTTGTATGGGAGCCGGCAGGAGGCGCTCGTGGAAGCAGCCCGGCGCGAATTGCGCGGGCAACTGGACGTGTCCCCCCTCCACACGGGCATGCACCTGGTGGGCTGGCTGCCGGAGGGAATGGAGGACCGCGAGGCCAGCACGCGCGGCATCGAAGCCGGGGTGATGACGCAGCCCCTGTCCGCCTTCCGGACCCAGTCCACGGGCCCCGGAGCGCTCCTGCTCGGCTACGCGTGTGTGCCCGAAAAGGAAATCACCGAGGGCGTGCGCCTGCTCGCGCGCGCGCTGCGCTGAACAGAGTCCCTCGCGGCTCGCTGGGAAGTGGCCCCCCACCCAGGTCCGAAGTGGCACCATCGAGGGGTGTGCGAGTGGCCCTCGCGCGTCGTGGGCCCCCCGGTTACTTCACGCATCAGCGAGGGGGACACGACGTCCCTCCCTGACGGAGACGAAAGACAATGGAAGCACAGCGTTTCGAGACCGCGAAGCTGGCCCCGGGCATCTTCACCGCGATGATGGGACTGGAGAAGTATCTGCATCAGTGCGGGTTGGAGGTGGGCCTGCTGCACCTCATCAAGCTGCGCGCCTCCCAGCTCAACGGCTGCGCGTACTGCATCGACATGCACTGGAAGGACCTGCGCGCCATCGGCGAGACGGAGCAGCGGCTCTACGGGCTGGATGCGTGGGAGGAGAGCCCCTACTACTCGGCGCGGGAGCGCGCGGCCCTTGCCTGGACGGAGGCCGTCACGAACCTGCGGGACGGGCATGTGTCCTCGGCCGTGTACGAGTCGGTGAAGCCGCACTTCACGGACAAGGAGCTGGCGGACCTCACCGGCGCGGTGGCCACCATCAACGCGTGGAACCGGCTGGCCATCGCCGCGCGCTCGGTGCCGGGGGCGTACCAGCCGCCGAAGTCGGCGCACAAGGCCGGCTGAAGCCACGCGGTTCGCGACGCCGCCCGGGTGTATCGACGCGAGCCCGGGCGAAGCACTACTGTCCGGGACTCATGGCGGACACCCGACAGAAAACGCCCCCCACGCACTTCACGGAGCGAGAGGCCGCGGAAATCATCCGCGAGGCCAGCGCGCATGCGCTCGCGAGTCGCGAGCCTGCGCGGACCCTGACGCGTGAGGAGGTGCTCACCATGGCGCGGGAGATGGGCCTGAGCGAGGCGGCCGTGGAGGTCGCCCTGGTCTCCCGCGCCCAGAAGGAGCAGCACCAGCGCAAGGACCGCAAGGAGCTGCTGGGCCTGGCGACGCACGGCCTCAGCTACACCATCGTCCTCGGCGGGCTGACGTTGATTGACCTCTTCTCCGGCCCTGGCTGGTGGGTGCACTGGCCCGCGCTGGGCTGGGGCATCGGGCTGGCGTTCCATGCCATGGGCACGGTGATGGGGATGGCCAGACGCGAGCTGAAGGTGGAGGACGACGAGTAGGGCGTGTCGGTTGGGAATATCGCCGAGCATCACCGGATGCTCTACGACACGGTGCGCGTCCACGCCTACCGCTCGTCACTGTTCCGGCACGCCAGGGACCAGGTCGTCCTCGACATCGGAACGGGGACGGGCCTGCTCGCGATTCTCGCCGCGAAGGCCGGGGCACGACATGTCTATGCCATCGAGGAGTCCGCCATCGCGGAGGTGGCCCTGGAGATGTACGCCGAGAATGGCGTCGCGGACCGCATCAGGATGGTCATTCCCCCCACCGCTCCGCAGACGCTGCTCACCCGCCCCTGCCTGCTCCGGGACGTCCAGCTCGACGGAGATTTGACCGAGGCGATGAACGAGCAGTCCGTCGAATCGGTGCTCGAGGTGAACGCTCCCGGCATCCTGGGTGGCGTGGCCATCTACTTCCGCGCGCACATGGACGAGCACACCGTCCTGTCGACCTCGCCCTCCGCGCCGCCGACGTGCTGGGGCTTCCAGGTGAAGGAGTTCAAGGAGCGGGTGCAGGTGCGGCCCGGAGACCGGGTGAGAATCGTCTCGACGCTCAACCGCTCCCACGGACACCGGTTCAAAATCGCCCTCGCCTGATGGGACGGCGGCGGGGTGGCCCACACGCCGTGGCGGCTCAAGTCCCCGGCGGCGTGCGCGGCAGCTCCGTGCCAAACACCGCCTGGAGCATGTCCACCAGTCCAGGCCACTCCTCCGCGCCCAGCCACAGTCCCTCTTCGACGTGCTCCACGCTCATGGCAAGTGACGCGGTCTCGAAGAGCCTCGCGGAGAGCACACCCTCCGCGGGGAGGCGGCCCTCCACCTGGAGCACCTGGCCGTCCCAATGGAACCCCGGAGGCAAGAACCGCTCCGCCATGGCGCGCAGCGCGGAGCGGCTGGCGCCCGCGCGCAACAGTCCCATCACCAGCGCCGAGGCCCCGCGCGACTCCTCCAACTCGACACGGCCGGGCGTGCGCAGCCACAGCCGATAGCGCCCCGAGACGAACTCCACCCGCTCCAGCGTCGTCTCCACGCGCAGCTTCCAGCCCTTCACGGACAGCCGGATGTCATAGAGCTCCGGCCGGGTCTCCCAGTGGCGCATTTCCACGTTCTTCGCCTTGCCGAGCAGCTGGCGCACCACCGTCTCCACCCGCACGTGAGACAGGCGCAGCCGTTTGCCGCCCACGTCCACCGCGACGTCTCCGGAGAGCGGGGACGGCAGCCGCTTCGCCCACTCCCGCGCGCCCTCCAGCAGCTTCATCGCAAACGACTGACTCGACATCCCAGCTCCTCCCGAGTGGGCGCGCAGCATGCACTGGATTCCCGACGCGGTAAGGAGGCCCTCGGGTACGAGGGCCTGTCACCCCGGATGCTCAGGGTGCGAGCGACGGGAAGCGACCCGCCTCCCAGTCCGCCAGCCGGGCGCGCCCCTCGGCCACGCTGTCCACCACGAAGTTCCACCAGATGACGAGCGGGTCCGGCAGCGGCTCACCTCCGAACACCACCGCCCGCCCGCCCTTCACCGAGTGCAGCGACAACATGGAGGCGCCTTCGTCCAGGTGCGCGAGCACGCCCCGCTCCACCGTCGTCCCACCCACGGCCACGTCCCCGTCCGCCACATAGAGCGCGAGCGCGTGCGTGGGCGGCACGGGCAGCGACACCGAGGCCCCCGCCTCCAGCTCCACGTCCAGGTACGTCAAGGGATGGAAGGTGGGCACGGGGGAGACGGCGTCGCCCAGGCGACCGGCGAGCACGCGCACGCGGGCGCCCTCGCGCTCCACGAGGGGCAGCCGCGACGCGGGGACATGTTCGAAGGAGGGCTCCGTGTGGCGCTGCTCGCGAGGCAGGGCGACCCAGGTCTGGATGCCGTGCAGCGGCGCGGCGCCGGGGCGCGAGTCCACGTCCTCCGCGTGGACGATGCCGCGTCCGGCGGTCATCCAATTCACATCACCCGGATGGATGTCCTGCACCGAGCCCACGGAGTCGCGATGACGGAGGGCACCGGAGAACAGGTACGTCACCGTCTGGAGGCCCACGTGGGGATGCGGGGGGACGGCCATGGTGCCCGGTACGGCGGGCGAGGGTCCGAAGTGGTCGCAGAAGACGAAGGGCCCCACGCGCCGCAGCTCCACCCGGGGCAGGGCTCGCAGCACCCGCGAGTCCCCCACCAACTCCGTCGGCTTCGCGGGCCACAGGGCCGCCACGCCACGCTCCGCCAGGGCATCCACGCGCGCCGCCGACGCTGAATCCGTCCCCATGCTCGACTCTCCTCGCCGGGCGTCCGCGTGAACCCGCGTTGTCGTGGAGCCCGAATGCCGGATGCTAGTATCACCCACTCTTCCCCTCGCGCATCCCCCCGGACCCATGGCACGAGCCTCCGCCGCACTCCCGGTTGAACCGTCTCTCGCCTTGCCTCGTGCCTTCTGGAAGCGCTTCGCCCGCGAGCACTGGGACCAGGGACCCACCGTGTTCCCGGGGATGTTCCCCCGCCACTTCCCGTCGCCCTCGGAAATCTTCGAGGCGCTGCTGAACGTGGGCATGCGCTACCGGCAGGGCGAGTCGATGCTGCCCGTGCGCTTCTACGTGGAGAGCGAGGCGACCGCGGAGGGGCCGCCGGAGGTCCTCGCCGCCGTCGCGCTGTCGCGCTACCTGCCCCTGCCGGAGGACGGTGACGTCGACGGGTACGCGCGGCGGATGGAGCGACTGCTGCAGGGACGGCGCTTCGGACTGGTGCTGAGCAGCACGGAGAGCCACCACTGGAGTCACTGGCTCCAGATGCGCAGCTTCCTGTCGGGCTTCCACGGCGCGCTCGGCGTGCCGCTGGGGGGCGCGGACTCCGCGCTGTTCCTGGGCAACTACCGCCACACGCCCTTCGGCGTGCACAAGGACGACCTGCACGTCTTCTACTTCGTCATCCAGGGCCGCCGCAGGATGAGCTTCTGGCCGCTGGAGGCGCTCAGCTCGCGGCCGGAGGTGGCGCCGCATGCGGACCCGGGGCTGAAGGACCGGCCACACGGCGTGGTGCCGCGCGACGCGGAGGACGAGCGTCAGATGATGGCCCAGGCACGCGTGCTCGAGGCCGGCGCGGGGGACTTCATGTACTGGCCCTCCTCGTACTGGCACCGCTCCGAGCCGAGCAAGGGCCTCACCATCGCCGCCTCGCTGGGCCTCGGTTTCCGCGCGCCCATGTTCCTGGACCGCGCGCCCGAGCAGCCGTGGCCTGGCAGCCTGCGCCATGGGGAGCTGCCCCAGGACAGGGACTGGAAGCTGCCGGCTTCGGTGCGCGCCGCGCTCGCCAGGCAGGGCCGGGGCCCGGGGCTGCGAGCCACGCGCGACACGCTCACCGAGGGATGGGCGCGCTTCCTCTCCAACGGCGCCTTGGACGGTCCTCCTCCCGAGGCGCGGGGCCTTGTGCCGCTCACGCTCGAGGACACGGTGGTGGCGAGCCCCGCGCGGCCCATCGTCACCGTGCCCCTGGACGAAGCACGCCTCGTCGTGGCCGCCAACGGATACTCGCGGACGCTGCGCTCCACGCCGGGCGCGCGGCGGCGGCTCCATGCGCTGGTGGAGGCGCTGAACTCCGGCCGGCCCCAGGTGGTGGGCGCGCTGGAGGAGTCCTTCTTCCAACGCCTGCCTCCGCGCGCGTTTCCCCGCGCGGGCGTGCGCACACTGTTGGATGAGCTGGCGCGGTGGCGCGCGGTGTGGCGCCACGTGCCCACGCGCCGACGCTGAGGCCTCAGCCCCCCGGGGGAGGCAGCACCAGGGTGGGCGTGCCGCAACCCTCGGCCGAGGGAAAGAAGGCCAGGTCCGAGCCCACGCCTCGCAAGCCGCGGAACGTCTCCAGCACGGGCAGCTCCAGCTCCAGCGGCTCCACGCGGTGCACCCGGCGTCCGTCGCGGACCTCCCAGCCTCCCGCGATGAGCGACACCGTGCCCGGCGTGGGCATGGTGGAGAAGTTCTCCACGCGCGCCACCAGCTCCGTGTAGTCGGCGGGCAGCGCATCCTCGCGCGGTAGGACACACAGGTTGAGCGGCGTGGGCGTCGCGGGGTGCGCGAGCTCTCGGAGTCCTCGGCCCCCAGACTCGCCGCCGAGGCGCGCGGCCGTCTCCTCCGTGTGGAGGAACCCCGTGAGGCGGCCCTCGTCGACGAGTCGCAGGACGCGGGCGGGCCGCCCTTCGTCATCGATGCTCCGGTGCTGAGTGCCTCGGGGGTCCAGCGGGTCATCCACCACGGACAAGATGGAAGGGAAGAGCTTGCGGCCCACGGCGCGGGTGAGCGCGGGCATCGCCGCACCAATGTCTCCTCGCAACAGCCAGGCGAGCCCCGCGACGAGCGGCGCCGCGACGGCGGGCCGCAGCACCAGGGGAAGCAAGCGGTCCGCTTGCTTCGCGGGTCCTTCCAGCGCGGACACGGCGTCGGCCAGGCGAACGCGCACCGGGCCAAGGTCCCCCTCTCCCTTCGTCATCAAGGCCAGCAGGGGCACGGCATCCACCAGCGCGCCACGCGACGTCTCACAGCGCAGGAAGGCCGCCTCATGCTCGGCCCGTCGGAAGGACTCAAAGCCATCGCTGCGCACGAGCAACGCCCCCGAGCATTCCTGCTTCACCACCAGGGCCTGGACGACGACTCCCGCGGGCAGGACCTCCTCGACGATGCGCTCGGCGCAAAGGCGCGCGCGCGAGGGATGCGTCTCCAGGCGCCACGCGGCCTGGGAAATGGGCGTGCTCGCGGGCGAGGCGGGAAGAGGCGCGGGCGTACCGGTGCGTGCCTTGCCTTCCGCGGACAGCAGCAACCGCTCCAGGGCCGCCACGCCATCCACGGACTCGACGGCGGTGCCCATGAGCGCTTCGGTCCAGACCCGGGCGGAAGCGGTGAACCCGCTACCCCAGCTACAGGAGGAGGTCCGCGTGGCTACGTCGTAGTCCATGGACAGGTCCGCATGCGACAGCAGGTAGAGCTCCGCGCTCCGCCATCCTCGCTCGCGACACAGGCGGTCCATCACCTTCCGCGCCTCGACACTCCAGTCATGAGGTGACAGGCCCGCCGTGTCCGTCAGGTCGGCCTCGGTCGCTTCCACGTCCTCGTCACCTTTCGACATGCGGACTCATTCACCGGAGGGCCTGCTTCCGAGCCCCGTCGCGCCACGCGCTCACGTGCTCGCATCATGCGTCTCGTGGAGGGCCTCCACCAGCCCCGGTCTCGGTCCGCCACGCGGCGTGATACAACCCGGGAGCGCGATACCTCGCGCGTCCCTCGACACGGACGGAAGGAGCCTCTCGCCTTGGATTGGTTCGTGGAGCGACGCGAGGTCTCCGACGTGCTCCATCTCCGCTCTGGCATCCGCGTGCCGCCCGCGACCTTCGAGCGCGGTGTCTGCGCGCGCAAGGGCAGCCCGAGCCACGGCGAATACACCTGGACGGAGCTGGCACGGGACGCGCCCGCGCCAGGGCTGCTCCCCGGTGAGGTCCTGGAGCGGACACGCGGGCCGCTGGTTCGTCCCTCCGCGCTGGCGGAAGGCGCGGCGCTTCGCGAGGACGTCGTTCGCCGGCTGGTGACAGTCGCTCGCGAGGCGGGCGCGGCCCACCTGGACGTGACGCTGCGCGAGGTAGACCGCTGGACGCTCCATGCCCATCCCGAGCGGCTCGTGGAGGAGCACACCCGTCATGCCCTGCTGGAGGTGAAGGCCTTCCACGGCGAGCCCGGTGGCCCCCGGTTCGATGCCTGGCGCTGCGTCAGCCACCCCGACGCCGCGCACCTCCATGCGGCCCTGCCCGCCCTGGAGGTCTGGGTGGATGCACTGGTGCGCGAGCTTCGGGAGACGACTCCCGCGCTGCCATGTCCCTCCGAGGCGCTGCCCATCCTCCTCCCACCGGGCGCGGCCTCCGCGTGCTTCTTCCACGAGGTCTGCGGCCATCCGCTGGAGGGAGATGTCGTCGCGCGCGGCGGCTCCTTCCTCGCGCGCCGGATGGGACAGCGCGTGGCGGAGCCCTTCGTCCACGTGTCGGACGACCCCACGGATGCACAGAACGCGCTCGGCTTCGCCTGGGACGATGAGGGACACGCGGCGCGCGCGGTGCCGCTCTTGCGCGAGGGCGTCGTCACCTCACCCCTGCTGGACACGCGCAGCGCTCGGGCGCTCGGCCTGGAGCCCAACGGCCACGGCCGGCGCGTGGACTTCCGCCATCCGCCGCTGCCTCGCATGGCCCACACCCGCGTGGAGCCCCATGAGGGAAACTTGAACGCGTTCCTCGCGGACATGGGCCAAGGGCTGCTCGTGCAGCACCTCACGCCACGGCACATGAATTTGCTGTCGGGGGACTTCAGCTTCTACATCGTCGAGGCCCGCCAGGTCCGCGACGGGCGCGCGGGGGCGCGCGTGGGCCCAGGCATCCTCTGGGGCAACGGGCTGACGGCGCTGGCCGCCATCGACGCCGTGGGCTCCGACGCGCTCAACCTCTTCGCCACGCGCGGGTGCCGCAAGCTGGACCACGGCCCGCTGCCCGTATCCTTCGGGCAGCCATCGGTCCGCTTCCGCGCGCTGCAGGTCCGGCCCGGGGCGTGAATCCCCGAGGCCTGGACCTCTCGCGTGACTACTCAGCCGGGGGCCCCACGGGCTCGGCCGGGGGCTCCACGGGCTCGGGCGGGATGTAGCAGGCCCAGGTGGTCTCCGGCTCCGGCGGAGGCGGGTCCTCCAGGCCACCGCCCGGCGGCGGCTCCTCGCCCGGCGGCGGAAGCGGAAACTGCCCGAAGGCCCGGTACACGCTGACCTCGCCCGGACGCGGCTCCACGATGACGGACGGAAGCAGGTACGGCCGGGGCGGCGCGTCGGGGTCGGGCTCGCCCGGCTCCGGGACGAAGGTGTCGATGAGGTTGATGGTCACCGGCGCGGTGGAGTTGGGTGGCAGCACCAGCGCGAAGTAGCCCAGGAAGCTCTCCGAGCCGGGGAGCACGCTGAAGCCCATGGGCGACTGGCCCGGCAAGCCTTCGGGGGGAGCCCAGTCCAGCGCGAAGAGCTGGCCGGCGGACGCCTCCGCGATGCTACCGACCGGCGTCTGGAACAGGTCCGCCAGGAAGCTCATGTCGTGGACCCACAGGAGTGCGACACCGCCCGTCTTCGTGGAGTCCAACAGGTCCGCCGGCGTCGTGGGCGTGCCCGCCGCCGTCATCGCCTGGGCCACCGCGTCCAGCGCGCCCGTGTTGCCCACCAGCACCGCGGACTGGCCGTAGCACTGCGTGACGCTGGCGAGGATGGGCCGCACGTACGTGGTGGGGAAGTACGTCGTCGGCGGCAGCGGGATGGGGAACTCGGGGTCCAGCACCACACCCTCCTCGGGGGGCGTGGCGGACGCGAGGTACGTCGCCGCGTCGCCCGACGGAACGCCGACCAGCTGCCACGTCCCACCGAAGTCCGAGGGAGCCGCCGCGAACTTGCTCCCCTCGGGCGAGGACAGCGTCACGCTCCCGCCCATGATGGCGGACAGGGCGGTGTAGGGCCCGTTGAAGACGCCGGGTATCGCCTCCTCGGTGACCTCTTCGGGGAGCGTCATGAAGGCGATGAGGAACGCCTCCGGGTCGTAGACCACGCCCGAGACGTTCGTCGTGCGCGCGGGGAGGTCAACCACGGGCGCGGTGTCGGGCAGGGTGATGACGGGCGCCTCGGAGTCGGCACACCCGCCGACGGCGGCGCAGAGCAGGAAGCTGGAAGCCAGGGAGCGGAGCTTCATCGGGTCCTCGGGGCTCAGCGCACTGGCAGCACGTGCTCGGCGGGAGCCGTGGTCACGTGGCAGGCGTTGGCGCAATTGCCAAAAGCGTTGGGGGGGGAGTTGATCTCCTGGAACGGCAGGTCGAAGTACTCCGTGCCATGGGTGCCCGGGTGGCAGCCGGCGCAGGCAATCATGCTGGGGCGCAGCGTGCTCTCGCGCGTCAGGTGGCACAGGGTGCAGTCACCCTTGTTCTGGACGTACTTGGGCGAGTTGATGTGCAGCCGGTGGACGAAGTCCGACACGTGCCCGACGACGTCGTCGTGGTGACACACCTTGCACGTCTCCACGTGGTCAACAGAGACGCCGTGGTGCACGTTGCTCAGCGAGCTGACCCCGTTGTGACACACCTGGCAGTTGCCGATGCGGCCCGGGTACGTGGTGGGCTCGGCCTGGCCCACCTGGAAGAAGAACGGGTCCAACCGGTTGAGCCGCTCGCCCTCGAAGTTGCGGTGGCCCTTGAGCAGGATGGCGTAGGTGCCGGGCTTGGCGTCCGGCGGCAACGTCACCGTGTAGCGCGTCGTCGGCTGCACCCACGGGCCGCCCGCGACGGCCATGATGTCCGGAGGCACGTAGAACTGCGGCTCGCTCGAGGCGGGATAGGAGAAGTAGTCCGTGGGCACGAAGCCGCCGTTGACGACCTTCAGGTCCTGCAGCGGCCCGACGACCTTGAAGCCGGACTCGGACGCGCTGCTGTCACGCCACGTCAACAGCATGAACTCGTTGAAGTAGGCCAGGCCGTTGGAGCCCTCCTCCATGTAGGTCATGAACGAGGGCATGGAGCCGCGCGGATGCAGGCCGTGGCCATCGCCGTCCTGGAGTGACACGACGAAGTCCACCGTCTCGCCACCGTTGAAGAAGTTGCCGTTGGGGGGGCGGGAGACCTGCACCTTCTGCTTGAGGCCGAAGCCGCACGGCGTGGGCACGTCCGTGGCCAACCCATCCGGCCCCAGCTCGTAGCAGGTGGGGGGGCGCTCTTTGGCGTCCTGGAAGGTGACGGGGAAGAGGAAGGGCTTCTGGGGGAGCTGGCTCCACGTGAAGCGGATGACGCCCTCGCCCCGCAGGTCCGGCATGGTGAAGGACTTGAAGGGGTTGGTGGAGTTGGCGAAGGACACCTTCACCGCCGTGGCGAACTCGAGCGCGTCGTAGTTCGCTGCCCTGTGCGGCGTGGGGTCTCCGGGGAACAGCGGGCGCTGCAGGCCCGTCACCGTGAAGCTGGCGCGGGTGCGGCCCGTGACGGGGCTCTCCGCGAGGAAGTCCGAGCGCAAGTAGGTCTGGCTGACGCGCACGTTGCCATCCGCGTCCAGCACCTCCAGCAGGAAGGTGTCGTCCGTGGCCAGCATCCACGCGGCGTTCTCGTAGAACGTCTCGCGCAGGAACGTCTGCGGCTGCAGGCGCTTCCACCCGTCACGCCCCGAGGACAGGCCCGACCAGTCCAGGTCCTTGAAGTACGACTCCAGGCGCATCCACGCCGCGGGCGTGCGCTTGTCGTTGTATTCGGGGAAGCGTGCCAGCTCGACGTCCATCGCGGAGAACTCGCGCAGGAAGTACAGCTCACCGGCGGAGACGACCATTCGCGCGTGAGGCTCGCTCGGCTCGAAGGGCGCGTCCGGCCTCGGGTAGCCGTCATTCATGTTGTAGCAGGTGTCCCCGTAGGCCGGCAGGTTCAGGTCCCCCTTCGTCACGGGCTCACCCGTGGGGAGGATGGCGCAGCCCTTGAACCACAGCAGGGACAGGGAGATGGCACCGGAGGCGGAGCTGTCGTACGGGTCGAACGCGCGAGCACCCCGGCCACGGGTTCCTTCCGTGTCGGCCGTGTCGAACAGGTTGCACCCCGAGGCGACCGCCAACACCGGGAGCATCAGGACCAGCTTTTTCAGGGACAGTGTCATGGGGTTCGAGTCCAGCCCGGCGCACCGAGAACAGGGGACGGTGTAGGGCAAGGCGTGTATCCTACTTTCTAAGAATGCGCCGCGCCAATCACTGGCCGCTGGCGCGTCGCGTCGGGGTCCCCTGGGTCTTCAGGAAGCGGTACATGGCGCGCAGATCCTCCTCCTTCATGGAGGCGAAGGCCTGCCAGGGCATGGCCAGCTTGTTGACCTGGCCCTTGCGGCTGGGCGCGGCGCCCAGGTCCTTGAAGGCGGTGAAGCGGGCGACGAAGGCGTCCTCGTCCAGCCCCTTCATGACGGGCCCCCCGGGCAAGAGGGACGGAATGGGCTCCGCGCCGAAGGGGGTGGGCGCGGCGCGGCCACCCGCGAAGGGCTTGGGTTCCTCGTCCGCGCTGGCGTGGCAGAAGGCGCATTGGGCGACGGTCGCCAGGTAGCGGCCCCGGGCGATGGGGTCCGCGGCGGGCTCGGCGACGGGTCCGGGGAGGGGCGCGGCCAGGTCCTGGATCTCCGCCGTCACCTCCGGAAGCAGCTTGGAGGGGGGCGTGGCGCGGGCCACCGCGGGCACCGTGCGCAGCCAGGCCACCACGGCGCGGGCGTCACCGTCCGACAGGGTGGTGCGCCACTCCATGTACGGCATCATGGGAAACAGCGTCCGTCCGTCGCGGCCGTAGCCCTCACGCAGGGTGCGCAGCAGCTGCTCGTCCGTCCAGCGCCCCACGCCGTGCTCGGGGTCTGAGGTGATGTTGGGCGCGCACAGGGTGCCCGGCATCTCCCATTCCTCACCGAAACACGCGCCCGCCAGCACCGGCCCCGACACCGGCCCGCCGAAGCGGCCGTAATCCCGCTCGGTGTGGCAGCCGACGCAGCCGAGCACCGACTCCGCCAGATACCGTCCCCGGGCCACGAGCGCCGGGTCAGCCGATGCGGGCACCACGGTAGGCGCGGGAGGCGCCACCGGCTTCGCGGCGACCACGGGCGGCGCTGGAGGTGGCGCCTTGGGAGCCTCTTCCCGTTGACGACAGGCCGCCCCGGCGACGAGCAGCACCACGGACACACTCCACCCCCAGCTTCGACTCCCTGCGTTCACTCGAGTGTCTCCCGTTCCTATTCCAAGGGGGGCCCGTCCACCGGACGGCCCGAGCGCAGGGCCGTGAGGGCCCGGCGGTATTCGATGGGGAGCCGGTCCGCCTTCACCAGGACCTCGCCCGCGAAGTCCAGCGGGTGCGCGCGCGGACGCTGCCCCTCCGCGATGCGGCGGTCCTGCTCCAGGATGGCCGACTCCGACTTCACGAACACGTCCGCGAAGTTGCGGATCCTCGGGTGGTACGAGGCGAAGTAGAAGCACTGCATCTTCTCCTCGGACCAGGGCGAGGCCACCGCGTAGACGGTGTGCGGATAGAAGAGGGTCGGCTTGAAGGACAGCCGCGCGGCGAAAGGGAACGTCACGTCATAGGTGAGCGTGGTCCGGTCCACCCGGGGCGGCGCGCCACCGACACCGGGCGCCAGCGCGGGATACACGATGCGCGCGGAGAGTCCGTCCGGCCGCTTCTCCACGTCGTAGGGCGGCACCTCGGGCTGGTCCGGATTGCCGAACGTCCCCTCATGCACGAAGGAGAGGTGGGCCACGTCCAGGACGATTTCCACCATGCGGCCGGCGGCGATATCCCAGTCCAGGCGCGGCAGCGGCACCGTGGCCACCGTCGTCG
Organism: Myxococcus sp. CA051A; assembly: GCF_013336705.1. Lineage (NCBI taxonomy): Bacteria > Pseudomonadati > Myxococcota > Myxococcia > Myxococcales > Myxococcaceae > Myxococcus > Myxococcus sp. CA051A. The sequence goes on from NZ_JABUMS010000008.1 coordinate 358,760, forward strand.
TGTCAGACAGCTCCGGCCATTCTGGCAATGGCGCGGCGGGCTCGGGTGAAAGACAGACCCAGACCAGGCCATGCCGCTCCGCGGCATGAAACGTCGCGAGCCGCGCCCGCTCCGGAATGGGCGTCTGGGGTTGCGAGGGAATCCGGACGCAGCGCCCGCTCTCGCCGTACGTCCAGCCATGGAACGCGCAGCGAAGGCCCTCGGGGGTGATGGAGCCTGAGCAGAGGTCCGCGCCACGGTGCGCGCAGTAGCGCTGAGAGGCCGCGACGCCAGAGCCGGTGCGCCAGAGGACCAGATCCGTCTCCAGCAGCCGGGCTGGAAGAGGCGCGTCCCGCAGCTCGTGGGAGTACGCCACCGGATGCCAGTACGGGGCGAAAGCGTCCCGGTACGGGCGGACCTCGTGGGCCGCGCTCATGCCAGGGCGAGCGGGGCGATCTTGCTTTCGATTTCCTCGAGGAGGAAGTCGATCTCCTCTATCTCGTCGAGCTTCTCGGGAGCAGCGGACACCGCCTCGGCGGTAGTCGATGTGGATACTGCTGTAGCAGCCAATTCGGAGGGGGACTGAGCAGTCTCTTCCGACGCCATGGGATGGCCTCCACTACACAGGGGAGGCGGATGCTCGGGGGAACGCTGGGGGAATGTCAACCCACCGTGGCTTTCCTCACCTGTCACAACGCCACTAGACTGCGTTCATCCATGCCCCCTGCCCCCTCCGTCGTGCGCATCGTGGCCATGTTGTGTCTGCTTCATGGCACCGCCCACGCGGAGCCCTGGAAGAAAGCCAGACCCGGCACCACGACGGAGTCGCAGTTGCGCATCCTGTTCGGCGAGCCCGACTCACGACGTCGTGAGGATGGCGCGCTGGTGCTCGACTATCAGGGTCAGTCCTCGCCGGCGGGCACGAGGCATGCGCGTTTCACGGTGGATACACGCACCCGAAGGCTCCAGCGCATCGATGTCTTTCCCACCCGGCCTCCCTCGCGCGCCTCGGTGGAGAAACAATTCGGCGCGGCGTGTCCCAAGGTCGGCCGGAGCAAGAAGCCCTGCTACCTGGTGAAGGCCACGGCGGACACCACGCTGTACTTCCACTATCCCTCGCGCGGCCTGGCGGTGTTCTTCACCGGTGCCGACGTGCGCGCGCTGACCTACGAGCGTCCTGTCCGGGGGCGCCTCGCGCTCTCCTCCAGCGTGGAGCCGCCGCTGGAGCTGGGCGCGGGGAGCGACGGCGTTCGGAGCACGAACGCATCGGGCGACACCGTGTCCGCGTCCGGCACCGACGCGGAGGACGACACGGAGACCGCCGACGGCAACACCGTGGAGGCCTTCGCGGAGCCCGCCTCCGACACCGCGAACGCGCCCGCCGCCGCGAGCCTGGCGCTGGCGGTGCCGACCATCGACGGCGAAGGCGAGGGCCAGGCACCGCGTCCACCAGCGTCCGCTGACGTGGACACCTCGCTGCGGCCCGTGGTGGTGGCGGACATGGGGACGTCTGTCACCTCGGGCCCCTCCGTGCCGGGCGAGGGGCCCCAGCCGGTGACGGAGGAGGCCGCGGTGGAAGACCCTCTGCACCCTTCCGCATTCCTCAAGGTACCGGAGCTGCTCACGGTGGGCGGCTTCTATCTGCAGCGCGCGGAGGTATCCGGCGCCACCCGGGCGCTGAGCGCGAAGACGGGCGTGGACCCGTTCTTCCCGGCGCTGCTGGACGTGTACCTGGACTTCAAGCCGTTCGACGGGCTGCGCAGCTTCGCGGTGGGCCGGATGGCGTACGACCCGTTGGACCCGCTGCTCTCCACGCCCGTGACGAGCCTGGACCGGCTGTGGATCTACTTCGGCCTCTTCGACCACGTCTTCATCACCGCGGGCCGTCAGCACATCAAGTGGGGCAGCTCGAAGATCTGGAACACCACCGACTTCCTGCGCTCGCGCAATCCGGACCCGTTGTTCCTCTATGACTTGAGGCCCGGCGTGGACATGGTGAAGGTCAACGTGCCGTGGGAGGAGATGGCCGCCAACCTGTGGATCATCGGCACCGCGGACCTGGTGGACACGACGAGTGGAGTGGGCGGACTGGAAGACGAGGACCGCGTGCGCTACGGCGGCGCGGTGCGCGCGGAAATCGCGCTGGGCACCAGCGAGCTGGCGGCGACGGGCTCGTTCTATGAGGGGCGGCGCCCCCGCTATGGCCTGGACTACTCGCTGGGCCTGGGGCGGCTGGACTTCAACACGGAGATCGCCCTGGTGCATGGCGCGGACGTGGCCACGTGGGAGCGCGCGGCGGACGGTGGCTTCCAGGTGCGGGCGCTGGACGGGTTGCAGGTGCAGGCCAGTGGCGGCATGCAGGTCGAGCTGCGGGTGGCGGACACCTTCAAGACGGTGGTGCGGTTGGAGGGCTTCTACAACCAGTTGGGCAGCGATGACCGCGAGCTGCTGACGTGGGTGCAGACCGTCGGCGACTTCCAGCCGCTCTACTTCGGCCGCTTCTATGGCATGGCGCAGGTCGCCGTCACCGCGCGCAACATCTACGAGCCGACGACAACGCTCACCTTGCTGGGCAACGTGGGCGACCCTTCCTACGTCGTCCGGCTGGACATCAACGCCTCCCGGCTGCGTGACGTGACGGTCGCGGCCTTCGTGGAAGTTCCCTTTGGAGAGCGCGGCGGCGAGTTCCGCTTTCAGCCCGACCCCACCGTGGCGCCTGGTGCACCGGTGGACATGGGGCTGTTCCGCGCGGGCATCAACGTTCGCCTCAGGCTCTGAGCCCTACCCACATGACAGTTCCAGACGATTCCGCCCCGGCCTCCCCCAGCCAGCAAGGACGGAAGGTTCCCCCTGTCGACTCCGTCGCCGCGCCCGGCGCCGCCACCCCTCTGCCCGAACACGCTCCAGCGCACGAGCCCGGACCGCGCCCCGTCCTCTCCGACGAGCAGCGCCAGCGGGTGCTCTCCACCTTCAACGCCTCCGAGCGGGAGTTCGAGGGCGGCGACACGGTGGTGGCCTGCTTCGAGCAGCAGGTGGACCGTGCGCCCGACGCGACGGCGCTCGACTTCGAGGGCACGCGGCTGACGTACCGGGAGCTGGATGAGCGCGCCAACCGGCTCGCTCGCCACCTGCGCTCGTTGAGCGTGGGGCCGGAGACGCGCGTGGCGCTGTGCGCGGAGCGCTCCGTGGAGCAGGTGGTGGGGATGCTGGGCATCCTCAAGGCGGGAGGCGCGTTCGTTCCGTTGGACCCGGCGCATCCTCCCGAGCGCCAGGGCTTCATGCTCTCCGACAGCGGCGCGCCCGTGGTGCTCGCGCACCAGCGGGTGATGGACGAGCTGCCGCTGCGGGGCGAGATGCTGGTGGAGCTGGAGGGCCCCCGGCCGGAGTACGCGCACCTGTCCGTCGGACGACTGGATGCGGTGGCCACGCCGGAGCACCTCGCCTACGTCATCTACACCTCCGGTTCCACGGGACGCCCCAAGGGCGTCCTGGTGCCGCACGCGGGTCTGCGCAATACGGCTTTGGCCGCGGTCCAGGCGCATGGCTTCCGGCCGGAGGACCGGGTGCTCCAGTTCGCGTCGATGACCTTCGACGCCTCCGTGTGCGAGGTCTTCGCCACGCTGCTCGCGGGCGCGACGCTGGTGCTCGCGCCCCAGGAGCGACTGCTTCCCGACGCGCCCCTGCGAGCGCTGCTGCGTGAGCGCGCCGTCACCGCCGTCACCCTCACCCCATCCGTGCTCGCGCAGTTGGAGACGGAGGGACTGGAGGGGCTGCGCACCGTCATCTCCGCGGGCGAAGCCCTGCCCATCGCCGTGGCCGAGCGCTGGAGCGAGGGGCGCCGGATGCTCAACGCCTACGGCCCGACGGAGGCCAGCGTCTGTGCCGCCATCACTCCGCACGCGGTGGTACCGGGCGCCATCACCCTGGGCACGCCCTGGCCCAACACGCGGCTCTATGTGCTCGACGAAGCGCTGGAGCCCCTGCCCCCCGGCGTGGCCGGCGAGCTGTACATCGGCGGCGTGGGCGTGGCCCGTGGATACCTGGGCCGTCCGGACCTCACGGCGGAGCGCTTCCTGCCCCATCCCTTCAGCCCCATCCCCGGCGCGCGGCTGTACCGCACCGGAGACCTGGCGCGGTGGACGCCGGACGGAGAGCTCGAGTACGCGGGCCGCGCCGACACACAGGTGAAGCTGCGCGGCATGCGCGTGGAGCCGGGTGAAGTCGAAGCCCTGCTCGCGCGCCATCCCGAGGTCCGCGAAGTCGCGGTGCTCGCGCGCGAGGTGACGGCCGGAGAGCTGTCGCTGGTGGCCTTCATCGTCCCGGACGTGGGCCTGGATGCGGCCCGTGTCAGCACGGCCCTGCGTGCGTGGCTGCGACAGCAGCTCCCCGAGCACCTGGTGCCCTCCGTGCTCATGACGCTCTCCACCCTGCCCCTGACGACCTCGGGGAAGGTGGACCGGCGAGCGCTGGGGGTGATGCCGCTCGAGCGCGGCGATGCATCGGGCGCTGTCCCTGGAGGCGAGCCTCGAGGAAAGCTGGAGGCGCTGCTCGCGGGCCTGTTCCAGCAGGTGCTGGGTGTGGAGAGGGTGGGACGGGACAGCGACTTCTTCGACCTGGGTGGGCACTCGTTGAGCGCGACGCGGCTGCTGGCGCGCGTACAGCATGCGGTGGGGGTGGAGCTGCCGCTGAGCGCGCTGTTCTCCCACGCCACGGTGGCCTCCCTGGCGCGCGCGCTGGGGCCCAAGGCCGCGTCGCTCGGAGCGCCCCTCGCGGGCCCCACGCAGCTTCCCGCCGACGCCGTCCCGATGACGTCCCTGGCACAGGAGCGGCTGTGGTTCCTTCAACAGCTTCAGCCCGACTCGGCGGCGTACCTCGTCGTCGACGCGCTGGAGTTCCGGGGCGTGCTGAGCGTGCCCGCGATGGAGGCCACGCTGCGCCGGATGGTGGAGCGACATGCCGCGCTTCGCGTCACCTTCACGCCCGTCGAGGGCAGCCCGCGCCTGCGCACCCACGCGGTGCACGAGCCCGTGCTCGCCGTGGAAGACCTGTCGCGGCTCCCGCGCGAGGCGGGGACACCGGAGGCGGTGCTCCAGCGCCGACTGAGTGAAGAAGCCGCGCGCCCGCTCTCGTTGGAAGACGGGCCGCTGTACCGGTTCCGCCTCTTCAGCGTTGGCCCCGAGCAGCACGTGCTGCTCCTGGTGCTTCACCACCTGGTGGTGGATGGCCTGTCCATGGGCATCCTCCTGAATGAGCTGGCGCGGACGTACTCCGCCCTCCAGGAAGGCCGTGAGCCCGCCCCGGCTCCGGTGACCATGACCTACGCGGATGTCTCCGCGTGGCAGCGCACCCCCGAGGTGCGCGCGCGTGAGGACATCCACCTCGAGTACTGGAAGCGACAGCTCGCCGGAGCCCCGGCGCTGCTCATGCTTCCCACCGACAAGCCTCGACCGCCGGTGCTCTCCGACCGGGGCGCGTACTCGCGTCGACACGTGCTGCCCCGCGAGGTCCGTCAGCGCCTGGAGGCCCTGTGCCGGCATCACCAGGTGACGCCTTTCATGGCGCTCTATGCCGTCTTCGCCACCCTGCTCCACCGTTACTCCGGTGAGCAGGAGCTGTGCATCGGCACGCCTGTCTCCGGCCGCAGTCACGAGTCCACGGAGGAGATCGTCGGTCTCTTCATCAACACGCTCGTGCTGCGCACCCACCTGTTGCCAGCCGCGCCCTTCTCCATGCTGCTGGCCCACGTCTGGGCGATGTCACTGGAGACCTTCAGCCACCAGCACGCCCCCTTCGAGCGGGTCGTCGATGCGCTCCATGTCGAGCGCAGCCTGAGCCACGCGCCGCTGTTCCAGGTGATGTTCGACCTGCGCCGCGTCGACTCGCCCCTCTCCTTCACCGGCCTGTCTTCGCAGCACGTCTTCGTCGACAACGGCACCAGCCAGCTCGACCTCGCACTCACCGCCACCGAACTGCCGGACTCTTCGCTCCAGCTCTTCTTCCAGTTCCGCACCGACCTCTTCGAGCACGCCTCCGTCGAGCGGATGCTGTCCCACTTCGTCCTGCTGCTGGAACAGGCCCTCGCCGCTCCCCAGCTTCCCCTCTCCGAGCTCTCCCTCCTCGACGCCGACGAGCGACGCCGCGTCCTGCTCGACTTCAACGACACCGAGCGGGCCTTCGACGCAGACGGCTCTGTCGCTTCTCTTCTTGAAGCCGCGTTCGCTCGCACTCCCGACGCCATCGCGCTCGTCGCTCCGGATGCCACGCTCACCTTCGCGCAGCTTCACGCTCGCGCCTCGCGTCTCGCGTTCCACCTCGCCGCGCTGGGGGCTCGTCCCGAGGCCGTTGTTGGCGTCTGCGTGGAGCGGTCCTCCGAGGCTGTCATCTCGCTGCTCGCCGTCCACCTCACCGGCGCCGCATGCCTTCCGCTGGAGCCGTCTCATCCACCAGCACGCCGTGCACTGCTGCTTCAGCAGTCCCGTGCCAGCCTCGTCGTCACTTCGCCTTCGCTGTTTGACGGCGTTCAACTCGACGCGGTGCTCGTGCAGCCACAGGACGCCCTGCGACCCGGTGCGGCGCTCGCGCAGCCCTCACGCGCGCAGCCGGACAACCTGGCGTACATCCTCTACACCTCGGGCTCCACCGGCCTGCCCAAGGGCGTCCTCTCCACCCAGCAGAACGTCGTCCACTGCTTCGACGCCTTCGACTCCCTCTACTCCACTGCCCCCGGCCACACCTGGGCCGCCTCCGGCAGCCTCTCCTTCGACATCCACCAGGAGGAAATCCTCTTCAGCCTCTCCCGCGGCGCTCGCGTCATCCTCCGCGACGTCGGCCCCCTCGGCCTCGCGCGCGACATCCTCCGCCACCGCGTCTCCCACGTCGTCATCACCCCCTCCTCCCTCGCCACGGCCCTCGAGGAGCCCGGTGCCTTCGACGCCTTCCGCTCTCTCTCCGTCCTCGTCACTGGCGGCGAAGTCCTCCCCGACTCTCTCGTCCAATCCCTCGCGCTGACTTCCACCCGTCTCGTCAACACCTACGGGCCCACTGAAGCCAGCATCAACGTCGCCGCGGAAATCTCCCTCCCCCACCGCCCCGTTCGTCTCGGCCGCCCTCTTCCTCGCTGCCGCCTCTACGTCCTCGACGACTCCCTCCAGCCTCTCCCCCCAGGCGTCCCCGGCAAGCTCTTCATCGGCGGCATCTGCCTCGCTCGCGGCTACCACTCCCTTCCTCACCTCACCGCTGAGCGCTTCATCCCAGACGCCTTCTCTTCCTCCCCCGGCTCTCGCCTCTACGACACGGGCGACAGGGCCCGCTGGAATGACGACGGCTCCCTCTCCTTCCTCGGACGCTCCGACTTCCAGCTCAAGCTCCGCGGCGTCCGCGTCGAAGTCGAGGAAATCGAAGCCGCTCTCCTTCGCCTCCACGGCGTCCGTCAGGCCGCTGTCCTCCCCTTCCGCCCTTCTCGCGACACCTTCCTCGTCGCCTTCCTCGTCCTCGACGACTCCGCACCCTCTCTCTCCTCTCTTCGCGACGCGCTGGCCTCCTCTCTTCCGGAAGCCCTCGTCCCCTCCCGCTTCCTCTCCCTCCCCTCCCTCCCCTTCACCACCAGCGGCAAGGTCGACAGGACGGCCCTCTCCTCCTTCGACATCTCCTCCGCTGTCGCGGCCGAGTCCTCTTCCGACTCCGCTCCTCGCGGACAGGCCGAGGCCCTCCTCTCCCAGCTCTTCGCTGACGTCCTCTCCCTCTCCGTCGTCCCTCGCGACGCTGACTTCTTCTCCCTCGGCGGCCACTCCCTCTCCGCCACCCGCCTCGTCTCCCGCATCCGCCTCGCCTTCGGCGTCGAGCTTCCTCTCGCTTCCCTCTTCGCCTCTCCCTCCGTCGCGGGACTGGCCGCCGCACTCGCTCAGCACCACGCGCCTGCCCTCCCTCTCCCCAACCCCACTCCCTCCTCCCTCCCTCCTCGCGCCTCCTTCGCCCAGGAGCGCCTCTGGTTCCTCCACCAGCTCCAGCCGGACTCCGCCGCGTATGTGATTCCCGAAGCGCTCGAGCTGACGGGCGCGCTGGACACCGAGGCCCTCGAGACGGCGCTGCGGCTGTTGCCGGAGCGGCACTCGTCCCTTCGCGCCGTCTTCGGCTCGTCGGAGGGTCAGCCTCGGATGGAATTCCAGCCCGTGTCCGAGCGCGTGCTCCACGTGGAAGACCTGCGGACGGGTGCTCGGGGTGAAGAGCCGTTGCGTGCGCTGCTCACGCGGCGCCTGGAGGAAGAGAGTGCTCGCCCGTTCTCACTGGAGCACGGGCCGCTCTATCGCTTCCGCCTGTTCAGGCTGGCCGCTGACCAGCATGTGCTGCTGATGGTCATCCATCACATCGTCGTGGACGGCCTGTCCATGGATCGGCTCCTGGTGGAGCTGGCACAGGGATACTCAGAGCTGAGTCAGCGACGGTCTCCGGTGCTGCCCACTCCGCTCCTGTCGTACGCGGATGTCTCCGCCTGGCAGCGCACTCCCGAGGTTCGTGCGCGTGAGGAGGTCCACCTCGACTACTGGAAGCAGCAGCTCGCCGATGCTCCGGCGTTGCTCGCGCTTCCCACCGACAAGCCTCGGCCGCCCGTCATCACGGACCAGGGTGGCTTCTCACGTCACCACGCCCTGCCCCGTGACGTCCGTCAGCGCCTGGAGGCCCTGTGCCGACAGCATCAGGTGACGCCGTTCATGGCGCTCTATGGCGTCTTCGCCACCCTGCTCCACCGCTACTCCGGTGAGCGGGAGCTGTGCATCGGCACGCCTGTCTCCGGCCGGACCCTCGCCGCCACCGAGGACATCGTCGGCCTCTTTCTCAACACGCTGGTCCTTCGTACCCACTTCCCCGCGGGGATGACCTTCGCCGCGCTGCTGGCCCAGGTCCGGAGCAGTTCGCTCGACGCCTTCAGCCACCAGGATGCGCCCTTCGAGCGGGTCGTCGATGCGCTCCACGTCGAGCGCAGCCTGAGCCACGCGCCGCTGTTCCAGGTGATGTTCGACCTGCGCCGCGTCGACTCGCCTCTCTCCTTCTCCGGCCTGTCATCGCAGCATGTCTTCGTCGACAACGGCACCAGTCAGCTCGACCTCGCCCTCACCGCCACCGAGCTTCCCGACTCCTCCCTCCAGCTCTACTTCCAGTTCCGCACCGACCTCTTCGAACACGCCTCCGTCGAGCGGATGCTGTCCCACTTCGTCCTGCTGCTGGAGCAGGCCCTCGCCGCTCCCCAGCTTCCCCTCTCCGAGTTCTCTCTTCTCGACACCGACGAGCGACGCCGCGTCCTCCTCGACTTCAACGACACCGACCGGGCCTTCGACTCCGACGGAACCGTCGCGTCTCTTCTTGAAGCCGCGTTCGCTCGCACTCCCGACGCCGTCGCGCTCGTCGCTCCGGACGCCACGCTCACCTTCGCGCAGCTTCACGCTCGCGCCTCGCGTCTCGCGTTCCACCTCGCCGCGCTGGGGGTCCGTCCCGAGGCCGTTGTCGGTGTCTGCGTCGAGCGTTCCTCCGAGGCCGTCGTCTCGCTGCTCGCCGTCCATCTCGCGGGCGCAACGTGTCTTCCGCTGGAGCCGTCTCATCCGCCGGCACGCCGAGCCCTGCTGCTTCAGCAGTCCCGAGCCTGCCTCGTCATCTCCTCGCCTTCACTGTTCGAGGGAACGCAGCTTGGGATTGTGGTCATTGAGCCGGGTGCCGCACAGCAGCCGCATGCCGCGCAGGCCGAGCCACTGCGCGCGCAGCCGGACAACCTGGCGTACATCCTCTACACCTCGGGCTCCACCGGCCTGCCCAAGGGCGTCCTCTCCACCCAGCAGAACGTCGTCCACTGCTTCGACGCCTTCGACTCCCTCTACTCCACTGCCCCCGGCCACACCTGGGCCGCCTCCGGCAGCCTCTCCTTCGACATCCACCAGGAGGAAATCCTCTTCAGCCTCTCCCGCGGCGCTCGCGTCATCCTCCGCGACGTCGGCCCCCTCGGCCTCGCGCGCGACATCCTCCGCCACCGCGTCTCCCACGTCGTCATCACCCCCTCCTCCCTCGCCACGGCCCTCGAGGAGCCCGGTGCCTTCGACGCCTTCCGCTCTCTCTCCGTCCTCGTCACTGGCGGCGAAGTCCTCCCCGACTCTCTCGTCCAATCCCTCGCGCTGACTTCCACCCGTCTCGTCAACACCTACGGGCCCACTGAAGCCAGCATCAACGTCGCCGCGGAAATCTCCCTCCCCCACCGCCCCGTTCGTCTCGGCCGCCCTCTTCCTCGCTGCCGCCTCTACGTCCTCGACGACTCCCTCCAGCCTCTCCCCCCAGGCGTCCCCGGCAAGCTCTTCATCGGCGGCATCTGCCTCGCTCGCGGCTACCACTCCCTTCCTCACCTCACCGCTGAGCGCTTCATCCCAGACGCCTTCTCTTCCTCCCCCGGCTCTCGCCTCTACGACACGGGCGACAGGGCCCGCTGGAATGACGACGGCTCCCTCTCCTTCCTCGGACGCTCCGACTTCCAGCTCAAGCTCCGCGGCGTCCGCGTCGAAGTCGAGGAAATCGAAGCCGCTCTCCTTCGCCTCCACGGCGTCCGTCAGGCCGCTGTCCTCCCCTTCCGCCCTTCTCGCGACACCTTCCTCGTCGCCTTCCTCGTCCTCGACGACTCCGCACCCTCTCTCTCCTCTCTTCGCGACGCGCTGGCCTCCTCTCTTCCGGAAGCCCTCGTCCCCTCCCGCTTCCTCTCCCTCCCCTCCCTCCCCTTCACCACCAGCGGCAAGGTCGACAGGACGGCCCTCTCCTCCTTCGACATCTCCTCCGCTGTCGCGGCCGAGTCCTCTTCCGACTCCGCTCCTCGCGGACAGGCCGAGGCCCTCCTCTCCCAGCTCTTCGCTGACGTCCTCTCCCTCTCCGTCGTCCCTCGCGACGCTGACTTCTTCTCCCTCGGCGGCCACTCCCTCTCCGCCACCCGCCTCGTCTCCCGCATCCGCCTCGCCTTCGGCGTCGAGCTTCCTCTCGCTTCCCTCTTCGCCTCTCCCTCCGTCGCGGGACTGGCCGCCGCACTCGCTCAGCACCACGCGCCTGCCCTCCCTCTCCCCAACCCCACTCCCTCCTCCCTCCCTCCTCGCGCCTCCTTCGCCCAGGAGCGCCTCTGGTTCCTCCACCAGCTCCAGCCGGA
>NZ_JABUMS010000008.1:370002-528315 GCF_013336705.1 Myxococcus sp. CA051A
TGGCCGCCGCACTCGCTCAGCACCACGCGCCTGCCCTCCCTCTCCCCAACCCCACTCCCTCCTCCCTCCCTCCTCGCGCCTCCTTCGCCCAGGAGCGCCTCTGGTTCCTCCACCAGCTCCAGCCGGAGCTTCGCGCCTACAACATCCCCGAGGCCGTGGAGCTGCGCGGTCCGCTCGATGTGCCTGCACTCGATGGCGCGCTGCGGTTGCTCTTGGAGCGCCACCCGGTGCTGCGGACCACGCTCGTCGCGGAGGACGGACGACCGGTTCCTCGACGGGGCTCCATTCCCGTGGAGCTGCTCCAGGTCGAAGACCTTCCGGCGTTGGACGGTGACAGCCCCTTGCTCCACCAGCGGCTGCGCGAAGAAGCGACTCGCGCCATGTCACTGGAGCAGGGACCGCTCTATCGCTTCCGCCTGTTCCGCCTCGCGCCCGAGCATCATGTCCTCCTGCTCGTGCTGCACCACATCGTGGTCGATGGCCTGAGCATCGACATCCTCTTGCACGAGCTGTCCCAGGCCTACGCGGCCCTCGGTCAGCAGCGGATGCCCGCGCTGCCCCAGCTCCCGCTCGACTACGCTGACGTGGCGGCCTGGCAGCACTCAGCCCCTGTCCGGGAGCGCGAAGGCGCCCACCTCGAGTACTGGAAGCACCAGCTCGCCGGTGCTCCCGCTTTCCTATCCCTGCCCACCGACAAGCCCCGGCCCTCTGTCCTCGGAGACACAGGCGCGCTCAGTCGCTTCCACCGACTGTCCCCCGCGCTGGAGCAGGCGCTCACGAAGGTATGCCGCGAGCACCAGGTCACGCCCTTCATGGTCCTCGGCGCGGCGCTCAGCGCGTTGCTGCATCGGCACTCGGGACAGGATGACGTGTCCGTGGGCACGCCGGTCTCCGGCCGTCCCCATCCCGCGCTCGAAGACCTCGTCGGCCTCTTCACCAACACCGTCGTCCTGCGCACGCGGTTCGCTCCGGGGACCACCTTCGCGGAGCTGCTGGCGAGCACGCGGACCACGGCCCTGGAAGCCTTCACGCACCAGGACGCGCCCTTCGAGCGAGTCGTCGAGGCCCTCCAGGTCGAGCGCAGCCTCGCGCACTCCCCGCTGTTCCAGGTGGGCTTCTTCTGGGAGCACGCGGAGAGCACGCTCGCCGACACCTTCCCCGGGCTCCAGGCCCGCCCCATCGTCGTCGACGGACTGAACACCCAGTCCGAGCTGGCCCTCACCGTCACGGAGAGCCCCCAGGGCCACGAGCTGTCCTTCCAGTACAGCACCGACCTCTTCGAGGCGCCCACCATCGAGCGCCTGCTGTCCCACTATGTCCACCTGCTCGAGGACGCACTCGGCGCTCCGAGCCAGCAGGTCGCCCACCTCTCGCTCCTCGATGTCGACGCACGCCGACAGGTGCTCCGCGACTTCAACGACACGCGGAGGGAGTACGATGCGAACGCGACGCTCGTCTCGCTCATCGAAGCCCAGGCGGAGCGCACTCCCGACCTGTGCGCGCTGACCTTCGAGGGACACCACGTCACGTACGGTGAATTGGAGGCACGGGCCAATCAGCTCGCGCGGCACCTCCAGTCACTCGGCGCGGGCCCCGAGGTCCTCGTCGGCGTGTTCCTGGAGCGCTCACTCGAGCTCGTCATCGCCCTGGTGGGCATCCTCAAGTCGGGCGCGGCGTACCTGCCACTGGACCCGGAGCTTCCTCGCGAGCGACTGGCCGGAATGCTCCAGGACGGCGCGGCTCCGGTCGTCATCACTCGTCAGGACCTCGTCAGCCACCTGCCGCAGCACGAAGGACACACGGTCCTCCTCGACGCGGAAACCCCGCGGCTCGCGAGCCTCCCGAACACACGGGTCGCGAGCCGGCCGCACCCGGACTCGCTCGCTTACGTCATCTTCACCTCGGGAAGCACGGGCCGTCCCAAGGGCGCGATGAACGCGCACCGCGCGGTCGTCAATCGCCTGACGTGGATGCACCAGGTCCACGCGCTCGCCCCGGGTGACAGCGTCCTCCAGAAGACGCCGACCAGCTTCGACGTCTCGGTCTGGGAGCTGTTCTGGCCGCTCACCGTGGGCGCGCGGCTGGTGTTGGCGCGGCCGGGTGGACACCGCGAGCCCGCCTATCTCGCGCGGCTGCTGGCCGCCGAGCGCATCACCATCGCGCACTTCGTTCCTTCCATGCTCGGGGCTTTCCTCGAGGAGCCCTGGCAGGAGTCCTTCAAGGACCTGCGCGTGCTGGTGTGCAGCGGCGAGGCCCTCTCCGCGGACCTGGTCCAACGCGCCCACGAGCGGCTTCCCGCGACGGAAGTCCACAACCTCTACGGCCCCACCGAGGCCGCGGTGGACGTGACGCACTGGAGCTGCCGCCGAGGCGACACGCGCACGAGCGTGCCCATCGGTCGCCCGGTGGCGAATACCCACCTCCTCGTCCTCGACTCCTCGGGACGGCCCGTCCCCGTGGGTGTTCAGGGTGAGCTCTTCATCGGCGGCATCCAGGTGGGGCGCGGGTACTGGCGTCGTCCGGAGCTCACCGCCGAGCGCTTCATCCCGGACCCGTTCAGCGACCTGCCCGGCGCCAGCCTCTATCGCACGGGAGACCTGGCCCGCTGGCGCGGCGACGGCACGCTGGAGTACCTGGGCCGCACCGACTTCCAGGTGAAGGTGCGCGGGCAGCGCATCGAGCTGGAGGAGATTGAAGCCACGCTGCGGCGGCTGCCTTCCGTGCGTGACGCCGTTGTCCTGGCACGGGCAACGGCGCACAACGACGCGCGCCTCATCGCCTACGTCGTCGCGCGTGAGGGGCGAGCGGAAGAAGCCGCGACGTCGCGCGCGGCGCTCAAGACCCTGCTCCCCGAGGCCATGGTCCCCTCGGCCTTCGTCGTGCTGGACGCGCTGCCGCTGACGCCGTCAGGGAAGGTGGACCGGAGGGCGCTCACCGCGCTCCCGCTCCCGGAGACCGAGTCCACGAGAGGCGCCAGCGAAGCGCCACCGAAGGGACCGCTGGAGCAGTTGCTCGCGAGCTTCTTCTGCCAGGTGCTCGGCCTGGAGAGCGTCTCTCGCGACGCGGACTTCTTCGCGCTGGGCGGCCATTCGCTGAGCGCCACGCGGTTGGTGTCGCGAATCCGTCAGGCCCTGGGTCAGGAGCTGCCGCTCAAGGCCCTCTTCCTGGCACCCACGGTGGCGGGCGTCGCGCGGGCGCTCTCGGAGCTGGCTCCGGGGCAGGCCCTTCCGCTCCCCGAGCCCCTGCCTCGGAGCGCGGATGCGCCCACCCTGTCGTCGCTCTCGCAGGAGCGCATGTGGTTCCTCCAGCAGATCATGCCCGACTCCGCGTCCCTCGCCATTCCGGAGGCCACCGAGCTGCGTGGGCCGCTGGACGCCGAGGCCCTGGAGTCCGCGCTTGTCTTCATGCTCGAGCGCCACACCGCGCTGCGCTCCACCTTCATCGCCGCGGAGGGTGGGCCGCGGGTGAGCTTCCAGCCCGTACCGCCGCGAGTGCTCGACCGTGAGGACCTGTCGACGGTGGCTGGCGGTGACGAGGCCACGCGGCAGGTCCTCCTGTCCCGATTGAAGGAGGAGTCGGAGCGCCCCTTCCCTCTGGACACGGGGCCGATGTGCCGCTTCCACCTGTTCCACCTCGCGCCGGAGCATCACGTCCTGCTGCTGGTGTTCCACCACATCGTGGTGGACGGCCTGTCCATGGACATCGTGTTGCGCGAGCTGGCGGAGGCCTACGCGGCCTTCGTCGAGAACCGCACGCCGACACTCCGCCCCCTCGCGCTCGACTTCGCGGACGTCGCGGCCTGGCAGCGTTCGCCCGCCCTGGTCGCACGTCAGGACGTCCACCTGGAGTACTGGCGGCGCAAGCTGGAGGGAGCCTCCACCGTCTTGGAGCTGGCCACGGATGTGCCTCGGCACCCCGGGCGCAGTCACGAAGGCGGCTTCACGCGGCACCATCCCCTGCCAGAGCACCTCGCCGAGGCGCTGCGGACGCTGTGCCGCGAGCAGCAGGTCACCCCGTTCATCGCGCTGTACGCGGCCTTCGCCGCCCTGCTCCACCGGTACACCGGCCAGCTGGATTTGTGCGTGGGCACGCCCGTGTCCGGTCGGGTCCATCCGTCGGTGGAGCCCCTGGTCGGCCTGTTCATCAACACCGTGGCGCTGCGCACGGAGATCGCCCCCGAGGCGTCCTTCCTCACGCTGCTGAACCACGCGCGGACCACGGCGTTGGAGGCGTTCGCCCATCAGGAGGTTCCCTTCGAGCGAGTCGTGGATGCCCTCCAGGTGGAGCGCAGCCTCTCTCACGCGCCGCTCGTGCAGGCGATGTTCGAGCTGAACCCCAGTCCCCGTGTTCTCTCGGATGGCTTCCCGGGACTGAAGGCGAACCAGATTCGACTCGGCTCGGCGGCCAGCCTCTATGACGTGATGCTCACCGCCGAGGAGTTCCGCGACCGCTTCGGCTTCTACCTCGAGTATCCCACCGCGCTGTTCGAGGCCGAGAGCGCGGAGCGGATGGTGTCGAACTACGTGAGCCTGCTCGAGGCCGCGCTGCTCGCACCCTCGACTCCCGTGAGCCGACTGTCGCTCTTCACGGAGGAGGAGCGCCGGAAGGTGCTCGTCGACTTCAACGACTTCTCCCTCGCCCGGGACGCACACGACAACGTCGTCTCCCGCTTCGCCGCGCAGGTCTCACGCACGCCGGACGCGGAGGCCCTCTGCTACGAGGGCCAGACGCTCTCGTACCGGGAGCTGCATGCCCGCTCCACCCAGCTCGCCCGCTTCCTGAGGGAGCTCGGCGTGGGGCCCGAGGAGCGCGTCGCCCTCTGCCTGGAGCGCGGCCCCGAGCTCATCGTGTCCATTTTCGCCGTGCTGAAGGCCGGCGGAGCCTACGTGCCGCTGGACCCCGTGCATCCGCCAGAGCGGCTCACCCAGCTCCTCGTCGACTCGGGCGCGCGGGTCCTGGTGACGCGCGAGTCCCTGGGGCACGTCTTCTCCACCGTCCCCATCATGGCCGCGTACGTCGACACCGACGCGGCGGAGATCTCCCGCAAGCCGGTGGAGGACCTGCCACCGCTCGCGGCGGGGGACCAGCTCGCGTACGTCATCTTCACCTCGGGCTCGACAGGTCGCCCCAAGGGCGCGCTTCTGACACATCAGGGCCTGTGCAACACCGCCCTCGCGTTGCTCGACGCGCAAGGGCTCCGGCCCGGCCGGAGGGTCCTCCAGTTCGCCTCCGTGACCTTCGATGGCTCGGTCTGCGAGATCTTCTCCACGCTGCTCTCCGGCGCCACGTTGGTGCTGGCCCCCCGAGAGCGGCTGATGCCCGACCTGCCGCTGCGCACACTGATGCGAGAGCAGCGCATCACCGACTGCGCGCTCACGCCGACGGTCCTCGCCCAGCTCGAAGTCGAGGGACTGGAGCACCTCCAGCTCATCATCTCCTGCGGCGAGCCCCTATCGGTCGAGGTGGCCCAGCGCTGGGCCC
Source organism: Myxococcus sp. CA051A (assembly GCF_013336705.1). Lineage (NCBI taxonomy): Bacteria > Pseudomonadati > Myxococcota > Myxococcia > Myxococcales > Myxococcaceae > Myxococcus > Myxococcus sp. CA051A. The sequence continues at coordinate 375,484 of NZ_JABUMS010000008.1, forward strand.
CGGGCCGCGCGCTGCTCAACTCCTACGGCCCCACGGAAGTCACCGTGGCCGCCACCATCACGACCTTCCCCGGCCTCGGACAGCCGTCCGGCGCGGCGGCGGACATCACCCGCGTCACCGTGGGCAAGCCCCTGACCAACAACCGCCTCTATGTGCTCGACGCGCGCCTGGAGCCGAGTCCGATTGGCGTGCCGGGTGAGCTGTACGTCGGCAGCATCGGACTGGCGCGTGGCTACCTGGAGCGCCCGGACCTGACCGCCGAGCGCTTCATCCCGAATCCCTTCGCCACCACGCCCGGCGAGCGGCTCTACCGCACGGGAGACCGGGTGCGCTGGCTCGGGGACGGCCAGGTCGAATACCTGGGCCGACTGGACACCCAGCTCAAGATACGTGGCATGCGCGTGGAGCCCGGCGAAATCGAGGCCGTGCTCGCGCGCCACTCGGACGTGCGCGAGGTCGCCGTGGTGCCTCGCGACGACGCGGGCGGCGGCACGCGACTGGTGGCGTTCCTCGTATCCGCCAGCTCCGGCACCCTCGCCCTCGACGAGCTTCGCGCATGGCTGCGTCAGCGCCTGCCCGAGCACATGGTGCCCTCGGCCTTCATTCCCATTGACGCACTGCCCCTCACGACGTCGCGCAAGGTGGACCGCAAGGCGCTGTCACAGCGGGAGCTGCCTCGACAGGAGCTGTCCGCCCTGGGCGACGATGCGCCCCGCGGCGCCACGGAGCTACAGGTGGCGAGCATGTTCCAGGACGCGCTGGGACTGGAGCAGCTCTCCCGACAGGGGAACTTCTTCGAGCACGGCGGACACTCGCTCTCGGCGACCCGACTCGTGGCGCGGCTGCGTCAGGCCTTCGGAGTCGAGCTGCCCCTGTCGGTGTTCTTCGCGAACCCCACCATCGCCTCGGTGGCGGCGTTCATCGACGCTGCGCCTCGCGCGATGCAGCAGGGCCCCACCGTCGTCATCCGGCCGGAGGTGCTGCCCCCGTCGCTCGTCCAGGAGCGGCTCTGGTACGCGCTCCAGCTTCCGCAGGCGCCTCCGTATGTCCTCACGCTCGGCCTGCTGCTGGAGGGCGCGCTGGACGCGGACCGGTTCGAGGAGTCCCTCGCGGCCGTGGTGGAGCGCAACGAGACACTGCGCTCCACGTTCTTCCAGCACGGCGATGCGCTGCGCGTCCGCGTCCTGCCTTCGCGCGCCACGGTCCTCACGCGCGTGGACCTCTCGCACCTGTCCGCCGCGCACGCCCTGGAAACCGCACGCGAGGCCGTGGTGCGACTGGACCGCGAGCACTTCGACCTGGAGCACGGCCCGCTGTATCGCTTCGAGCTGCTGAAGCTGGACGCGACGGGCACGCGCCACGCCGTGGTGATTGCCTTCAGCCACACCGTGAATGACGGCGTGGGCCTGGGCACCTTTGCTGAGGAGCTTGCGACCGCCTGGAACGCCGCGGTCCACGGGCGCACCGTGACGCTGGCTCCGCTGGCGCTCCAGTACACCGACTACGCCGTCTGGCAGCGGCAGCCCGAGCAGCTGCGGCGACTCGAAGAAGGACTCGCGTCGTGGAAGCAGGCCCTGGCGAATGCGCCGCCGCTGTTGGACCTTCCGCTGGACTTCCCGCGCCGCGCGCCCGCGCTCAACGACAACATGCGCGCCGTGGCGGTGTCCCTGTCGGTGGAGCACTCGGACACCATCCGCGCGCTCGCCCGGAGCGAAGGCGTCTCCTCCTTCAGCGTCCTGCTCGCGCTGACGCAGGCGTGGCTGCACCGGCTCAGCGGACAGGCCCACGTCGTCGTCGCCACGCCCTTCTCCGGCCGGGCCACGCCCCAGGTGGAGAGGCTGCTGGGCTACTTCGCCAACGTGCTTCCGCTCTGCACGGACGTGTCGGGCGCGCCGTCGCTGCGGGCACTGCTCGGCCGCGTGCGCGACGTCGTGGCCCACGCCACCACGCACCAGGAAGTGCCCTTCAAGCGCATCGCGGACACGGTGCAGCCGGATGGAGACCGGGCCGCGCCCCGACTCGCGCAGGCGCTGCTCCAGGCGGAGCGTCCCGGACTGCCCGAGCTGGAGGGACTGTCCGTGGCGGAGCTGGACGTCGACGGCGTCATCCCCGCGTATGACGTGGTGGTGAGCGTCACCCTGGGCGATTCGGGCGCGCTGGCGGGCTTCGTCGCCCTGGACGGTGCCCTCTTCACGCCGGAGACAGGGGAGCGCTTCGCGCGCGCCTTCGAGCAGCTCGCCGCCTCCGCCCTGAGCGAGCCGGATGTGTCGCTGCCCCGGCTGTCGATGCTGTCACCGGCCCAGCGCGCCGATGTGCTCGCCGCGCTGGCGGGCCCCTCGCAGGACATCGCGCCGGGCACCTGCATCCACACCCTCTTCGAGGCCCAGGTGCGCCGCACGCCGCACGCACCCGCCGTCGCGCACGGTGACGTTACGTGGAGTTATGCCCAGCTCAACGCTCGCGCCAACCTGCTGGCCTCTCGCCTGCTCGCGCGGGGACTGGTACCCGAGGAGCGCGTGGGCGTGGTGATGGAGCCCTCCACGCAGGCCATGGCGGTGCTGCTCGGCATCCTCAAGGCGGGCGGAGCCTACGTGCCGCTGGACGCGGACTGGCCGGAGCCTCGCAAGCGCGACGTGCTGGAACGCGCCGAGGTGCGCCGGCTGTGGGTGGATGAAAACGTGCTGGAGGCCCACGTGCCGCTCGTCGCGGATGTGGAGGTGGCGCCCCAGCCCGCGGCCGTGACGGATGACCTGGAGCCCGGGCCGCGTCGCGTCCTCGACTCGCAGACGGCGTACATCGTCTTCACCTCCGGCTCCACGGGCGAGCCCAAGGGCGTCATGGTGGAGCACCGCTCCGTGGTGAACCACAACGTCGCCATCGCCAAACGCTTCCGGCTGGTGGAGGGCGACCGGATGCTCCAGTTCGCGCCGCTCACCTTCGACGCCGCCGCCGAGGACCTGTACCCGCCCCTGGCCGTGGGTGGCACGGTGGTGATGCGCAGCGGGCTCGTCCCCGCGCACACGATGACGCCGTATCTGGAGGAGACGGGCATCACCATCATCAGCCTGCCGCCCACGTACATCGAGGAGTGGATTCGGCAGATGGAGGCGCTCGGCCAGCGCGTGCCCGCGCGATTGAAGCTGCTCGCTCCGGGTGGTGACGTCCTCAAGAAGGAGACCTTCGAGGCCTGGGTGCGCGTGGGCGGTGGACACGCGCCGTGGGTGAACGTCTACGGCCCCACCGAGTGCACGATTACCTCCGCCACCTGCGACATCCCCGGTGAGGAGGGCCTGGGCACGGCGGCCACGTTCCCCATTGGCCGGCCCATGCCGCGCGTGTGCTTCTACCTGCTGGACGAGCACCTGGAGCCGGTGCCTCCGGGCCTGCCCGGCCGCGTGTACATCGGCGGAGCGGCGCTGTCGCGCGGCTACCTGCTCGCGCCGCACCTCACCTCCGAGCGCTTCCTGCCGGACCCGTTCTCGTCCACGCCCGGCGCGCGCATGTACCACACGGGAGATTTGGCCCGGCTGCTGCCGGATGGACGCCTGCGCTTCCTCGGCCGCGCCGACCACCAGGTGAAGATTCGCGGCTTCCGCATCGAGCTGTCGGAGATTGAGAACTGCCTGCGACGCCAGCCCCAGGTGCAGGAGGCCGTCGTCGTCGCGCGCGTGTCCTCCGCGGGAACGACATCGCTGTGCGCGTACATCCAGGCGCCCGGCGTCACGCGCTCCGACGTGTTCCGGCAGCACGTCGCCTCCCAACTCCCCGGCTACATGGTGCCCGCCACCTTCGTGGTGATGGACGCGCTGCCCATCAACGCCAACGGCAAGGTGGACCGCAAGGCGCTGCCGGACCCTGACGTGCTGGTGGCTCCCGAGTCGTCCGAGCCCGCCTCCGAATCGAAGCTGGAGACGCCCTTCCGCACCACGCTGGAGATGGTGCTCCAACGACTGTGGAAGGAGGCGCTGGGGCGCGCCGACGTGCAGGCCAGCGACGACTTCTTCGCGCTGGGCGGAGACTCCATCCTGGCCATGCGCCTGTTGGCACGACTGGAGGAGGAGCTGGGCCTGCCGCTGCCGCTGGCCACCCTCTTCCAGAGCCCCACCCTGGGCGAGTCCGCCGAGGCCATCCTCGCGCTCATGCGTGAAGGCCCCCGACGCACCAGCGCGGTGCGGCTGGCGAGTCCCCAAGTGCCGGAGGGCACGCCACTCCTGTTCCTCTTCCACGCGGGCGACGGCGAGGTTCACCACTATCGGGACCTGGTGCCCCGGCTGGAGCCACACTTCCGCTGCTACGGCATCCAGGCCCCGGAGACGCTGGCGTCTGGCCACGGCCACGCGACGATGGAAGCACGCGTGGAGGCCTATACCCGAGACATCCGCGCCCTCCAGCCTCAGGGCCCCTACCGTCTGGTGGGCTTCTCCTATGGCGGCTATCCCGCCCTCGGTGTCGCCGCCGCGCTGGAGGCCCAGGGCGAGACGGTGGAGCTGCTCGGCATGGTGGACACCGCCACGTCCGAGGCCATCCAGGCCGTGGCGCCGTCCTCCAGCGAGGACCCGGTGCTCGTGCTGGCCAGCGAGTTCGGCGTGAGGGACGAGGCGCTGGAAGAGGAGCTGTCCACGATGCCCCGGCCCCAGCAGTGGGAGCACGTGGCCTTGCGCGCCCGCGAGCGAGGCACGGCGGCGCCGCACTTCCGGGGCAGCGACTTCGCTCGCATCTGGCGTGTGCTGGGCGAGGTGCTGACGCCGCAGGCCCGCGCGTGGAGCATCCCGCTGACTCGGGTGCGGCCGCGCCTGCTCACCAGCCGGGCCGTGCGTCAGCAGGTGGGTGACGCGTTCCTGGGTTGGACGCGCCACCTTCCCGCCGAGCACCTGGACGTCGTGGAGCTGGAGGGCGAACACGCCACGGTGCTTCACCCGCCAGAAGTGGACCTCCTGGCGGAGGGGCTCCTCAGCGGAAGCGGCCTTCCAACCAGGTCTTCGTGAAGATGTTGGGGCTGAGTGGCGCCAGCTCCACTTCGTCGTAGCGCACGGTGAGCTGGGTGCCCTCGGCCTCTTCCACCTCGAGCACCTCGCGCATCAGGAACACCGGCCGGTTGTCCGCGGCCGGGTCCTTGATTTTCTGGTAGCCGCGAATGATGTCGGTGCGCAGGGTGCGGCCCGAGGGCGCGTAGCCCACGCGCTTGACGATGTTGAAGTCGGGGTCCACCCAGATGCGCAGCTGCGGGAAGGACGCCTCCATGCCCGGCCGCACCTTGAGGAACAGCTTGCGGAACTTCGTGCCCGCCGCCGCCTCCTCGCCCTCGTCCTGCACCTCGTAGGTCTCCAGCAGGTGCGAGCGGTCGAAGTCCTCTTCACAGGAGATGGTGTTGACGATGTTGCCGCGCGACGTGGTGCGCTGCCAGTGGCCCACGGACGGGTCGTACTCCCACAGGTTGCGGCCGATGCGCAGGTATCCGCCACCCGCCATGTTGCGCGGCTTGGTGATGTAGATGAGCAGGTCCCGCGAGGAGTCGCGGCGGAACACCAGCATCTCCAGGAGCGCCTCCGAGCCGTCCTTGCGCTTCTCGCGCAGGCGCACCGTGCTCTTGAAGTCGCTCTTGAGCGCCATGCGCTCGTCCACGCGACGAATCACGTCCTCCGCGGACAGGGCGGCCTTCGTCTCCGGCGGTTTCGGAGCCTTCTCCTCGGCCCCGGCCAGGGGGGCGAGCACGACGGCGAGCAGGACGGCGAGACGGCGGACGGACGTCGGCATCACAGGGCCTCCATGGCGGACCGCGGGGTCAGCGAAGCGGCACGCGCCGCGGGAACGATGGTGGCAAGCCCCGCGCCGATGGTGACGAGCACCACCGACAGCAGGCCCAGTCCCAGGCTGGGCGCCAGGGGCAGCGTGCCACTGAAGAACAGGTTGGAAATCTCACCCTGCAACGGCACCGCGCCGCGCAGCGCCACGCACAGGCCCGAGGCCAGCACGGCGCCCAGCGTCGAGCCCACCAGCCCCAAGAGCAGCCCCTCCATGAGGAACAGGGCCACCAGGCTCCGGCGATGCATACCCATGGCGCGCAGCGTGCCAATCTCCCGCGTGCGCTCCCGCACCGCGACGCTGAGCGCGACGAACAGGCCAATCACCACCAGCACCAGCACCACCGCGCTCACCAGCACCGCCAGCGCGGCCAGGCCCAGCGTGACGAAGGACAGGAAGGAGGACTCGTCCTCCCAGGTGCTGACGTCCAGCCGCTGTCCGCGCCAGCCCTCGCGCAAGAGGGGCATCTGCTTCTCCGCGTAGGACTCGTTCGTGGCGGGGAGCACGTCGAAGCCCGCGCCGCGCAGCGACTCGCGCAGCGTGTCCCCCAGCGCGTCCACGTCCACCGGCGTGTCACCGCACACCAACTGCAACACACCCGCGGAGCCCGGCTTGTAGCCGTCCAGCTCGCGCAGCGTGTCGTTGGAGACGAGCAGGCCCGCGGACTCGCCCAAGAGGCCCGCCTTCTCGGTGATGGCCACCACCTCCACGTCCAGCGCGTTGCGGCGACCTCCCCCCACCGGCTGCGCGAAGAGGGTGGCGATGTCGCCTGGCTTGACCTGGAGGCGCTCGGCCAGCGTGGTGGAGATGGCCAGGGTGCGCGGCCGGGCCAGCGACTCCAGGCTGCCGGACGCCACCCGGAAGCGCTCCAGCGCCCCGCGCTCTCCCACGACGTCCATGCCCACCAGGAAGGAGCCCGTGCGGCGACGGCCCGCGCCCGCCAGCGCGAAGCTGCGGCCACGCTCGCGCACCGAGCAGCCCTCCGGGACGCTCTTCGCCAGTACGCCTCGCACCTTCGCCGCGTCGCCCACCACCGGGGCGATGGAGTCCGGGTGCACCTTGAAGAAGCCGCCGACATTCAGGTCGCCACTGATGAACGTGGTGATGGCCTCGCGCTGGGCCGCGGCCACTCCCGCTGACAGCGACGACACGGAGACGATGACGCCGCTGGCCGCGGCGGCGATGCCCAGCAGCAAGAGCGCCCGCTCCCGGTGGGCGAAGAGGTTGCGCAGGGCGAGTTGGATGAGGGAGAGCATGGGTCAGTCCTCCCTCTTGCGCATCGCCACGGCGGGAGGCACCGAGCTGCCGCGCCACGCGGGCACCAGGGACGCCACCACCACCACGCCCACCACGCCCAGCCACACCGCCGCGCCCTGCCCCAGGGACAGCCGAGGCATCAGCACCGGGCCGCCCATGAAGAACTGGAGGGACTCGTCCGTGACGCCGATGCCGTCTCCCATCGTCCCGAACAGCAGCGCCGCGGCGATGGCCAGGCCCACGCCCGCGCCCAGCCCGCCCAGCAGCAACCCCTCGGTCAACAGCGAGCCGAAGACGTCGCTCCGCTGCATTCCCACCGCGCGCATCGTCCCCACCTCACCCACGCGCTCCTGCGCGAGGAGCAGCAGCGTGCCGGCGGAGACCAGCACGACGAACAGACACAACATGACGGAGAAGCCGAGCAGCACCACCCGCGTCAGGCCCACCACCTCGCTGACGAAGCCGCCCGCCGCCTCCCAGTCCACCGTCGTCAGCGGCACCGACGCGCTCGTCGCCCGCTGGACGACGTCCAGGGCCACCGCCTCCGGGTTCGCCTCCGGCGTCACCACCACGGCGGCCTGGAGCACGCTGCCTCCGCGCAGCTCCGTCGCGGAGAACGTCTCCGGCCAGGCGCGGGCACGCGGGAAGTCGGGCACCTCCGACGAGGGCTTCTCCGGCGTTTCGACCTCCACCACGGTGGCCGGCTTGAGCAGGTTCACCTCCGACTCCGGCAGGAAGTCCAGGCCGAGCGACTGGGCGTCGCGCTTCGCCTCCTCCATCAGCTCCGGCGACAGGCGGCCCGACAGGTAGCGCGCGCTCACCAGGTCCATGAGGCTGAGCGTGTTGACGCGGCTGGAGTCTCCGCCGAGCCCCCGGAAGCGGTACGTGCCCCAAATCTTGAGCGGCACACCATTGACGAGTGAGTCCAGGCCCTTGAGCACCACGGTGTCCCCGGGCTTCACGCGGTACAGCGGCAACAGCGGCGCCAGCTCCGCATAGAAGAGCTGGTGACGCGTGGCGAAGTTGGCGTCATCCAACTTCAGGAACTCGCGCCACAGGGCCTCCGCCTCTCCGGGGTGTCCCAGCACGCGGGTGAGCACCGCGCGCGCGGCGTCCGAGCGCTCCGCGTCCACGCGCGCCAGCAGGTCCGGCAGCTCCGCCGACGCGCGGTCCACCAGCGTGCGCAGCCGCTCGTCCTCCGCGAGCAACGCGCCCCGGTCCAGCTCCCGCTTCAGCTCATCCAGCCGCGCGGCGACCGGCAGCTTGAAGCGCTGCTCGTACAGGCCGTGCCCCAGGAGCAGGCCCCGGTGTCCCGGGGGTGGCAGCGTGCCCGTCACCAGCTCGAAGCGGGGGAAGGCGCGGACGAACTGATTCAAGTCGCTGCCCAGGTACTCGAGGTCGATGGATTCGCCCTCGCCCACCTGCCGGGCGACGTGGTTCTCCAGGTATTCGAGCGCGGCGAGCGGCTGGGCGCCGAAGCGCTCCCAGAAGGCGGGCGTCGTCGCCTCCTCCAGCGCCGCGCGGTCCATGCGCGCCTCGTCGGCGGTGAGGAAGGCCTCCGCCTGCCGGTCCGCGTCACGCGCCACTTCCAGCAGCGTGCGTTGCAGGTCCGCCGCCAGCCTCGCCAGCCGGGCGTCGCGCTCCGGCGAAGGGGGCTGACGCGCCACGGCACGCGCGGTGGAGAGCTTGTCGTCCAGGTAGTTGCCCCGAAACGTGGCGCCCATGCCCACTTCCAGCGGCACGACGTCGCTCACCCCGGGCGTCTCGCGCACGCGGGCCTCGGTGGCGGGATAGTCGGGCAGCGGCACCAGCACGGGTGCGCCCGTGGGCCCCGTCACCACCACGGCGGACTCGGTGGACTGGGAGTTGTAGACGAGGAAGTGGCCCGCTCCACTCTCGATGACGCTGCGCTGGGTGCCCTCGGAGATGCCCGCCACCATCGCGAACCCCAGGGTGAGCAGCAGCGCGGAGCCGAGCGCCAGCAGGGCCACCACCCAGCTCCGAGGTCGGGCCACGACGCTCTGGAGCGCGAACGACAGCAACGTCACTGGAGACTCCTCGCGATGCGGACCCTGCACACTCGCCCCGGCGGGGCGGGCGGCGTCCTCGACCGGACGTGGAGGCCGGACGATAGAGAACCCCTTGGAGCGATACAAGCCACACGCCCTGGATGGTTGCGCGACGCGAGAAGGACAGACCAAGCTGCACGCCGCCTCCTCCCTCTCCCGAGACAGCGCATGACGGCCTCCCCCAGCCCCTCCCTCGCGCAGTCACTCCACTTCTGGGCGCGCAACGCCGCCAACGAGTCAGCGCTCCTGAGAGCCTCCCTGCGCCTGGGCCTCTTCGACGCACTTCCGGTGCAGGGCAGCTCCACTCCGTGTTCCCTCGAAGCACTCGCCACCGCCACGGAGACCTCCGCCCGAGGACTGCGGGCCCTGCTCGAGCTGCTGGTGTGTCTGGGTTACGTCTCCCAACGGGATGACGATGACGCGCGGCGCTTCGCCCTGACGCAAGGCGCGGCGGCATTCCTGCGCGACAGCGCCTTCCTCCAGCGGCTCGAGGCCGAGCAGGACTGGGGGGGCCCGGTGGCCCTGCTCGACGAGGCGGTGAAACACGGCGAGCCCGTGCAGCACGCGGGAAAGCGCTGGGACGTGCTCGGACACTTGCGCGCGCTGTTCCTGGAGGCCGCGGCGCCCGCTTCCAGCACGGAAGCGGAGGACTTCTTCGACCGCTTCGCCCGGAGCGGCGCGCGCACGCAAGTGCTCATCACCTCCGGGCGGCTGGGCCTGCTGGAGCTGCTCGCGTCGGCACCGCGCACGTTGCCGGAGCTGGGCGCGGCCACGTACCTGAGTACGGGCGGGCTGCGCGTCGTGGTGGAGGTGCTGGAGAAGCTGGGCCTCGCGACGCGGGAGGGCGAGGCCTTCGGGTTGAGCGCGGAGGCGCGGAGGCTGCTGGACGGCAAGGCGCTGGCGTACATGGTGCGCTCGCTGAGCGTGTCCGCGCAGTACACGGAGGCGCTGGAGCGCCTGGACGAGACGGTGCGCGAGGAGCGCTTCATCCTGGACCTGAAGGACCCGGAGGTGAGCCGACGCTTCTACGCGGACAACTCCAACCAGATTACGGCGGTCTTCGCGTCGCACTTCCAGCTCAGTCGCAAGGCGGCCACCACGCTCTCGAAAGCGCACCCGCTGGAGGGCGCGTCAGTCTTGGACATCGGCACGGGCTCCGGCGTGTGGGGCGCGGCCTTCGCACGCGCGACGCCGACGACCCACGTCACCTACTTCGACCAGGCGGTGGTGCTCGAGCAGGTGCGCGCAAACCTGGAGCGGCTCCAGGTGGCGGACCGGGCGCGCTTCTGGCCCGGGGACTTGTTCACCCACGACTTCGGGGAGGCCGCCTTCGACGTCATCATCCTGCCCCAGGTGCTCAACGTCCTGAGGCCGGAGAGCCTGCCCGGCCTGTTCGCGCGCGTGGCCCGGGCCCTCAAGCCCGACGGCGTGCTGCTCATCGCCGAGTACGTGCTCAACGAGCGCCGTGACGGCCCCCTGGACCACCTGTACTTCGGCCTGCGTCGGTTCATGACCAACGAGGGCGACCTGCTGTCCGCCTCCGAGTACGCGCGGCTGCTGGAGGCGGTGGGCCTGTCCTCTTCCGTCTGCATCCCCCTGCCCACGCAGGAGATGATTTTCGCCGCGCGCCCCGGGGTGAACCTGCCCACGCGGCTGGCGGACTGAGCACGCACCGCGTCACGGGCCTTCCACCCAGGGCCTGTCCCCGTGGGAATCCGGGCCGCTCGCTTGCTCGTCGCGCGGCACCCCGACTAGCGTCGCTCCTCCCTCGCGTTCGAGTCAGACCCCTGAAAGGTCCCGATGCGCGCCGTGCCGAAGGTGGACAGTCCAGGCTCCGTGGCCTTGCCCGAAATGGGCGAGCGCGGTGCGTCCATCGCCACGAAGCTGCGCGGTCGGTTCGCCCGGCGGGTCGCCTCGCTGGGCTACCACTCGCACTCGTTGCCGGCGGGCGTGGGACACCTCCTCTTGCACGTGGGCCTGGCGGCAGCCGCGGCCCTGGGCACGGCGCGGTTGATGGCGGACCACCCCTTGGCGGGCTGGGTGCTCTACCCGCTGGCGGCCTTCTTCATCGGCACGCGCTTCCGAGCGCTGGGCAACATGCTGCATGAGGCCTGTCACGGCATGTTCGTGCGCGGCAAGCGCCGCAACCGCGTCTTCGGCCACCTGCTGGCCGTCATCGACCTGACAGCGCTGGAGCCGTACACGCGCGAGCACTTCACGCACCACCTGCACCTGGGTGACGCACAGAAGGATTTGGACTTCGCTTCCCGGCGCCGCTTCGGCTTCGCGGAGGCGGACCGGCCGTTCGTGAAGGACCATCTGCTGCGGCCCCTGTCGCTGATGCACCTGCCCGCCTTCCTGCGGCCCGTGTTCTTCCACCGCACGGACCCGTGGGCGGTGACACTCACCCGGTGGGCCTTCCTCGCGGGGCTGGTGGCGCTGGCGCAGTGGGGCATCGGCTGGAAGGCGTTCGCCCTCTTCTACGCGCTGCCGTACCTGGTGCCGTATCAGGTCATCCGCTACTGGTCGGACGCGGTGGACCACGCGGGCGTCATCGGCTCGCCGGACGAGTTCCACCGCTCCCGCAACCACGTCTTCGCGTGGGGCTGGCTCAACCGGGTGCTGTTCCCCCGGCATGACCAGTACCACCTGACGCACCATCTGTTCCCCGCCGTGCCCACCGCGTTCCAGGGCCGCGTGCACCAGATGCTGATGGAGGACGCGGACTACTCCGCCCGCGACCACTCCTTCGCCGCGCTGCTGCGGTAGCGCTACCGGGCCGTCGCCCGCTCAATCACCTCGAGCGCCTCCGCGAAGTGCGCCGGCGCCGCGCCCAAACCCAGCCGGAAGCCGTGCCCCCGCTCCAGGGGATGCGCGCCGTGGGGCTCGCCAACTTCCATGGCGCTCAGCGGCAGCACGAACACGCCCGCGGCCGCCAGGGCCTCCAGCCGGGCAGAAAACGCCGCCGGCTCCATGGCGTCCCGCACGCCAATGCAGGTGACGAGGCCGCCCTGCGGCGCGGTGCCGTACACGCCCCGCGAGCGCTCCAGGAACGCGGCCAGCGTGCGCCGGTTCTGGAGCCAGTCCTCGCGCGCGCGATGCAGCGCGGGGCTGTGCAGGTCCTTGAGGACTTCGTACGAAATCCACTCCGTCACCGGGTTCACCGTGTGCGTCGTGTAGTTCTTCTCGTTCTGCATCAACGCCAGCATCTTCGTGTCGCCCACGCACCAGCCGATGCGCAGCCCCGGACACCCCAGGCACTTGATGAACGAGCCCGTGACGAACGAGCGCGTGCCCGGCCGCCAGACGGTGGGCCCCAGCACCGCGTCCTCCGAGGACAAGAAGCGATAGTGCTCGTCGCCCACCACCGTGGCGCCATGGGCTTCGGCCCACGCCGTCACCGCGCCCAGCAGGTCCGCGTCCAGCACCAGGCCGCTCGGGTTGTGGGGGGTGTTGATGATGACGGCGTCCGGGCGCTCGCGCTCCAGGCACGCCAGCCACTCGGCCGCGTCGATGGACGGCTGCCCCTGGGCGTTCCAACGCACGGGCAGCTTCACCCACTGCGCGCCCTGCTGCATGGGCAGTTCATAGAGGAGCTGGAACGCGGGCCACGCCAGCGCCACCTTGCGCGGACGGAGCTGACGGAACAGCAACAGCAGCGCCTCGCTGGTGCCGGTGGTGATGAGCACGTTGTCCCGCGTGGCGCCCGGGTGCATGGCGGCCACCAAATCCCGCAGGTCCGCGCGCCCCCAGTTCGGACTGTCGCGCAGGAGCGTGGACAGGAAGACCTCCGACGCCTGGGCGGCACTCACCCCCGAGCCCGTCAATAGCTCGCCCACCGTGACGGGACGGCCTCCGGACTCTCCCAGGTTGTAGCGCGCGGTGAACCGCGAGCCCTCCAGGTAGTCCTCCATGAAGAATGAACGCAGCGGTTCCATCTCGACTCCGGAAGTGAAGACTCAGGCGGCCGTCACGGCGGCGCTGGGGACCACGGGCCAGGCGACATCACCGCGATGGGCGACGACGACTTGCTGGATGGGCATGTCGAAGCCTCGCGCGGACGACAGTCCCACGGGCGTCAGGAGCGCGCGGAACTCCGGCAGGGACAACACGTCGCCCTCGTTGGACACGTAGCGCCGCAGCGAGAAGTAGAGCGCGTCGAGCGGCCCGTCCCGCCGGTCCGTGAGCAGGTAGCCCGAGATGAGCAGCAGCCCTCCGGGCCGCAGCGCCCGCGCGAGCTTCGCGAAGAAGCCCGGCAGGGCCTCGGGCGGCAGCGCGGGGATGATTTGCGGCAGGAGGATGACGTCGTATTCCGCCTCGCCGTAGTCCACCGTGAGGCAGTCGCCCTCCCACAGCCGCGAGCGAGCCTCCAGCTTCAGCTTCGTCAGGTGCGGGCGCACCGCGTCCAGCACGTGGGGCGAGTCCAGGTACGTCACGTGCGTCGTGGGCGCCGCCAGCCCGAAGGCCGCGCCCCACACGCCGGAGCCGGTGCCCACGTCCAGCACCCGCGCGCCCGCGAGCGAGCGCATGGAGCCCACCAGCTCCGCCGCCTTTCGACTCAGCCGCAGGTGCGAGGCGAAGATGCTGGAGATGCGCGACGCGTTCTCCTGGTAGATGCGGCGCGCCGTCTCGGGCTGCCTCAAGTCCAACCGGAAGCGATGCTCACGCACCGCCTCGTCCAGGTGCCCGAAGGCCTCCCAGTAGGCCATGGTCGCCGGCAGCGCGCGCTGGAAGTACGGCAGGCTCGTCGCATCCAGCATCCGCGCCGCGGACTCCGTGAAGCCCCAGCGGCCGTCCTCTTCGCGCGTGACGTCCAGCGTGGCGAGCACGCCCAGCAACACGCCCAGCCCCTCCGGATGCGCGCCCAGCTCGGCCGCCAGCGTGGCCTTCGGGGCGGATGACTCCACCAGCCGCGCCAGCAGGCCCAGCTCCGCCGCCGTCACCAGCGCCTGGGTGCGCGCGAAGTTGCGAGCGAAGCGGTCATGAAAGTCCTCCGCCTCCGGGCCGGGCGCCGGCGGCAAGGGCTCCAGGAACAGCGCGCGGTACCAGCCGAGCAGGTCGCGCCCATCCACCGCGCCACCGGTGCGCACCGCCTCCGGCAGCTTCGCCACCACATGCCACCAATCGAGGACGTCCCGCAGCCGCGCGGTGAAGGAGTCCTGCGCGAGGAAGGCCGCCGTCGCGTCCGCGAGCGAGTAGCCCCGCACCTCCTCCAGCCGCACGAAGCCCAGGCCCACCAGGGGCTCGATGACGGCGCGCACTCCGCGCGAGTTCGCACCCAACTGTCGAGCCAGGGCATCCAGCGACACGGGCACCGCGCCGGGTCCCCGGGGAAGCTTGTCGAGCAACCCGAGCGAGAATGCGGCCTGGAGCGCCGCGGACTCGTTGCTCGCGTCACGGGCCAGGAAGTTGAGCTGCTGGACGAAGGCGGGCGACACGGCGGGCTTCGACATGGACTCTCCTTCAGACCCAGCGGAACCAGCGCAGCGCGGCCACCATCGGAAGCACCGTCCAGGCGGCGAGCACCGCCATGGGCACGCCCAGCGTCATCAGCGACGTGCCTTCCAGCATGATGGAGCGCAGCGAGTCATTGAGCGCCGTCAACGGCAGCGCGCGGATGAGCGGCTGCATCCAGCCGGGGAAGTTCTCCGACGCGAAGAAGACGCCGGACAGGAACATCATCGGCATGGAGACGAGGTTGACGAGGCCGCCCACCGACTCCTCGTTGCGCGCGCGGATGGACACCAGCAGCGCCAGCGAGGCGAAGCACATGGACCCCAGCAGCCCCACGCCCAGGAGCGCGAAGTAGCTGCCGAACATGGGCACGCCGAAGAGCCAGCGAGCGAAGGCGCAGAAGAAGGCGACCTCCAGCACCGCGAAGACCGTGCGTCCCAAGAGGAAGGCGAGGAAGAAGTGCGAGCGGGACATGGGCGTGCCCGCCAGGCGCTTGAGCAGCTTGCCGCCGCGCATCGACACCAGCGGCACCGCCAGCGCCCACAGGCTGGAGGACATCAACGACATGCCGAGCAGCCCGGGGATGAGGAAGTCGATGTAGCGATTGCCCGGCTCCGACACCGGCGTCGTCTTCACCGCCTCCAGTCGAGGTGCGTCCGGAGCCCGCGCCAGGGCCTGGGACACCAGCAGCCGCGCGGTGCGTCCCTCGGGCTGGCTGGGGTCCACCAGCGCCTCGGGACTCAAGTCACCGGGCACGAGCACCAGCGACACCCGCCCTCGGGCGAGCATGCGCCGCGCCTCGGCGGCGTCCAGCACCTGGGCCTCCAGCTCCGGTGTCCCCTCCAACCGGGCGAGCAGCGCCGGGGCCCCCGGCCCGTCGGTGACAGCCACGCGCACGGGCGACAGCGACTCGTTGCGGAAGGCCAGCCCCAGCACCAGCGTGGTGACGATGGGGAAGATGAACGTCCAGAAGAACACCTCGGGCTGGCGCCACAGCACCCGCAGCCGCATCAGCACCAGTTGTCCCAGCGAGCCCATCACGCCGCCTTCTCCTCGGTGCCCTCGCGAAGCGAGCGCCCCGTCAATCCGATGAACACGTCATCCAGCGTGGACCTGCGCGTGGACAGGTGCCGCAGCCGGGCGCCCGACAGCTCCACCTCGCGCAGCACCGAGGGCAGCGCCACATGCAGCTCCTTCACCCGCAGGGAGAGCCGGTCCGCGTGGAGCTGCGCCGAGACGACCGCCGGCAGCGGGCGCAGCCGCTCCAGGTCCAACGCGGGGTCCGCCTCCAGCTCGATGACCTGATCGGCCCCCAGCGAGGCGATGATTTCCCCGGGCGTCCCGCGCGTCATGACCCGGCCCTTGTCGATGATGACCAGCCTGTCACAGAGGACCTCGGCCTCGTCCATGTAGTGCGTGGTCAGCACCACCGTGCGGCCTCGCGCCTTGAGCGCCACCACCACGTCCCACAGCGCCCGGCGCGACTGTGGGTCCAACCCCGTCGTCGGCTCGTCCAGGAAGAACAGGTCGGGGTCTCCCGCCAGGCCCAGCGCCAGGGCCAGCCGCTGCCGCTGCCCGCCTGACAGCTTGCCCACCCGCGCCCCGCGCTTCTCGCCGAGCTGCACCATTCCAATGAGCTCCTCGACGGGGAGCGGGCGCGGATAGAAGGAGGCGAACATCTTCACCGTCTCCTCCACCGTGAGGTGTTCCACCAGCCGAGTCTCCTGGAGCGTCAGGCCGATGCGCTGGCGCAACTGCGTGGCGGAGCGCTTCCAGTCCAGGCCGAGCAGGCGCACGTGACCGGAGGTGGGCTCCTGGAGTCCCTCGAGGATTTCGACGGTGGTCGTCTTGCCGGCGCCGTTGGGGCCGAGCAGACCCACGCACTCGCCCCGGCGGATGTCGAGGTCGATGCCATCCACGGCGACGACGTCACCGAAGCGCTTGACCAGTCCCTTCACCTCGATGGCGAGTTCGTCTGGGGATGTCATAGGGGGGTGGCGGCAGTATGGCCCAGGCGGGGGTCGGGGCCCAATGCACTCGGCGCGGAATGCAGCGGGACTCATCCGGGGGTGCTACGGTCCCGCGCCGTGGCCCTGAGCGACGGATTGGAAGCGCGGGTTGACCGGCTGGAGTTGCCGTTCAACGAGTATGGCGTGGACCCGTACGGAATCTCCAAGAAGCACGTGAGGGACGCGCTGCGCCTCTTCACGCTCATCTACCGGTATTACTTCCGGGTGCGCTGCCATGGCATCCACCACATCCCCGCCCGAGGCCGCGGGATGCTGGTGGGCAACCACTCCGGCGGCGTGGCGGTGGACGGCGCCATGGTGCTGACGTCCACCATGTTGGAGATGGACCCGCCCCGCCTGTCGCAGGGCATGGTGGAGCGCTTCCTCCACAAGTTCCCCGTCTCCTCGCTCTGGGCCAGCCGCACCGGCCAGTTCACCGGGCTGCCCGAGCATGCGAAGCGGCTCTTGGAGGATGACCGGCTGTTGATGATCTTCCCGGAGGGCGCGCGCGGGACGGCCAAGCTGTATCCGGACCGGTACTCGCTGGTGGACTTCGGCACGGGCTTCGTGCGGCTGGCGTTGCAGACGCGCTCGCCCATCATCCCCTTCGCGTTCCTGGGCGGAGGCTCGGCCATCCCCACGGTGTTCAACGCGTACACGTTGGGCAAGCTGCTGGGGGTGCCGTACATCCCGCTGACGCCGTACCTGCTCCCGTTGCCGTTGCCGGTGCAGTTGGAGATTCACTATGGCGAGCCGCTCGTCTTCCACGGCACCGGGGACGAGGACGACCACGTCATCGAGGGGTATGTGGCGAAGGTGAAGGAGCGCATCGCGGGTCTCATCGAGCTTGGCCGGGCGGGGCGACAGCACCGCGGGCTGGCGAGGAAGCTGCTGCCATGAGGGTGCTCATCCCGGGTATCGCCGGAGGTATCGCGCGCAAGCTGGCGCTGCGGCTGAAGCTCGCTGGCCACGACGTGGCGGGGGTGGACATCCGCCCGTGGGAGAACGCGCGGGAGGCGGGCATCGAGGTGTTCCGGGGTGACGTGCGCAAGCGCGTGGCCGAGGACGTCTTCCGCCGCTGGCGCCCGGAGGCGGTGGTGCACATGGCCACCGTCACGGCCTTCACGGTACCGGGGGCGGAGCGAGGGCGCATCAATCTGGACGGCACCAAGGCGGTGTTCGACCACTGCGCGACGCACGGGGTGAAGCAGCTGCTCTTCGTGGGACGGCACACGTTCTACGGGGCGGCGCCGGACTCGCCGCTGTACCACTCCGAGGACGAGCCACCGCGCGCGCTGGAGGCCATCCCCGAGCTGGCCGACCTGGTGGCCGCCGACCTGTATGCGGCCACGGCGCTGTGGCGGCTGCCGGAGGTGACGACGGGAGTGCTGCGGCTGCCGTACACCCTGGGCGCGCCGGGCACGGGGACGCTGGCGTCGTTCCTCAAGGGCCGGCGGGTGCCGCTGGTGCTGGGGTATGACCCGCTGTTCCATGTGATGCAGGAAGAGGACGTGGTGACGGCGTTGCAACTCGCGCTGGAGAAGAAGGTGCGGGGCATCTTCAACATCGCCGGGCCCGCGCCGATTCCGCTCTCCGTCATCGTGCGGGAGACGGGGCGCATGGGGATTCCGTTGCCGTCGCGGGTGTTGTCGTTCCTGTTGGGGCGAGCGGGCTTCCCTCGACTGTCAGTGGGGGCGCTGGACCACCTGCGTTATCCCATCGTCGTGGACAACCGGCGCTTCCTGGAGGCGACGGGCTTCGAGTTCCAGCACAGCGTGGCGGACACGCTGCGCCTCTACCGTGAGGCGGCGCCGGTGCCCGTGTCGGGGGGGTGGCTCTAGGGGTGCTCCGGAGGGCTTCGGGAGACATGCTAGCGTGGAGGTCCCCTCGTGCCGCGAGTTGGAGCCCATGCCCCTGAAGCCCCTGCCCTTTTCCGCCCCATCGGTTCGCAGGTTGGAGCGCCCCTCGCAGGAGGAGCTCCGGGAGTGGCATTACCGAGAGCCCGTCATCGTCCGGGGGTTGCTGGAGGACTCGGGGCTGTTGGGGGAGCTGCGCTCGCGGTCGACGTTGGACGGCAAGCTGGCGGCGCTGGAGGCGCAGCTTGGGGAGCGCACGCACTACTTCTGCGTGCTGCCGCCGGAGGCGCGGGGGCAGTACCGGCCGAAGCTCGTCGAGGACCCTGCGGATGGGGCGGCGGTGATGCCGGAGCAGGGCACGTTCGCGGACTTCGCGGGGCGCCTGAAGGCGGCGGTGGCGACGGGCGAGTACGTCTACATGCAGAACGGGATGCTGGAGCAGTCGCACGTCCGGGAGAAGCTGCGCTTCGACTTCCTGCGGTTCACCGAGCCGCGCGGGGTGGAGAGCAAGTTCTGGATTGGCTCGGATGGGCAGGTGGTGAACCTGCACTACGACGACTGCATCAACTTCATCTGCATGTTCGAAGGCACCAAGCGGGTGACGATGTTCCCGCCGGAGCAGCTTGCGAACCTGTACCACGCGCCGTTCGACGTGCTGGCGGGAGGCGCGCCCACGACGAGCGTGGAGTTGTTGGACCTGGATTTGGAGCGGCATCCGAGGTTCCGCACGGCGATGGAGCATGCGTGTGTCGCGGTCGTCGAGCCCGGGGAGGCGCTGTTGATTCCGCCCTTCTGGTGGCACCACGTGGAGTCTTTCGGGGCGATGCACGTGATGGTGAACAGCTTCATCACGACGATTCCGTCCTCGGCGACGTTGGAGCTGTGGAAGGACCTGTCGGCGGGAGTGCGGGCGCTGGCGAGGGCCACACCGGAGGAGCGGAGCCGGGAGCGGGACATCTTCCGGCGCCGGGTGTTCGGGAACGAGGAGGGTGGAGACACGTCACCGCTGGCGGAGCAGGCGCGCAAGACGTTCCAGGCACTGCCTCGCTCCTGGCGGGAGCATGTCGCCAGGTTGTGGGAGGCGTTCGCCTTCCAGACGCATGGGACGCCGTTCGAGGTGACGCCGGGCGGGATGGAGGGACTCCTGGAGCGACAGGCGGGACAGCTCACGCTCTACCCGAACGCCAACATGCTCGCGGAGATGCCGGATGTGCTGGAGCTACCTCAGGGGGACCCGGACCCGAGGTAGCTGTAGCGCTAGGCAGCTGCATCAAGGTGGGTTGCTCGGCACTCCTATGCGACGGACTGAACTCGAGCCATTGCCCCGAAGCCCTTACCCGTACCAGGGTGTGCCTCATGAGCACCCGCGAGCTTTTTGAATGCTCGCGGAACTTGCGCCACGGGCTCAGGTGCTGGCGTGGGCGAGCGGTCCGGAGGGAGCAGTTTGAGCGCCCCCCGCTTCGGCTTGAGGCCGAGAAGCTGGGCACTGATAGCCCGACCTAGCACCTCAGCGAGCAGCGAAGGCACCGCGTTGCCAAGTTGGCGTTGCGCCGAAGTGCGCCCGCCCGCGATCTTCACGTCATCCGGGAAGGTCTGTAGACGAGCAAGCTCACGGATACTCAACCGACGGTTGTGCCAATGGAACGGACCGACGGCAGGCCCCGGTTGGGCTTGGACAGTCCAGGATGGACGATTCTTTGCCAGCTTGAGGAGGAACGTCCAGTAGCGCCTGCGCCAACCGAACAAAGGGAGCCCTCCGCCTCTGTCTGTGTGCCACAGGTAGTTCTGCCCCTCGGGGATGGAGGGCAGCAGGGCTGCCCATTTTCCACGGACTTCCAAATCCTCGGCTGGGTCTAGATTCAGATCACCGATTGCGTCCCACGCCGTTCGGTACATCGGCAGGCCCATCTCAAGCAGACTCGTCTTCTCGGAAGGGGGCGAGAAAGCAGGCGCAGGAAACGAGAACGGCTTACCGTCCCGCGAAGCGACAAGAACGAAGCGCTCTCGCATTTGCGGCACACCGAAGCTCGCGGCATTGAGCACTTCGAAGCGCGGCTGGTAGTTGCTGCCCGTACGCTCGTTGATGCGCTCGATGTTCTTGAGCAGAAGGCGTAGCCCTTCGTCCTTCCCTGAGAAAGCAAGGCCCGTCACATTTTCCAAGACGAATGCCTGCGGCAGCGCCTCTTCAACGACGCGCATGTAGGCGCTCAATGTTCCTGAGCGCGGGTCATCAAGGCGCCTAGCGTCCCCATGAGCCCAATAGCCGGACTTCGAAAACGGCTGACAAGGGGGACCTCCAACTACGAGGGCCGCCTCCTTTGGCTTGAGACCCGCCCGCTCAAGGATTGCCCCTGTAGGAATATCGAAGATGTCGCCTTCCAGTACGGGCCACATGCGACTCTGGCGAAGGGTCTCGCAGCAGTCGTGATCGAACTCCAAGGCCACGGCCGTGTCGAGACCGGCGGCCTCAAAACCGTAGTCCATGCCGCCTGCGCCAGTGAAGAGACTGATAACTTTGCTCATGAGTGCCGTACCCCTACTACCACCTCCAACTGACCAACCACCCGGCACACCACGAGCTTCCCTATGGAGTCTCGTGCGATGCCACCTCGAAGCGGGCCGCCCATTCCTGCCGGCGCACCGTGCTGACCTCCATCTCCTTCAGTCGTAGCAGGAGGATTCCGGGGAAGTCGCGCAGCGATTTGGGCAAGTCGCGAACCGAGAATCGAACAGCTTGAGCAACCAGGGCACTCGCCTGACGCTCAATCACCATGTCCACCCCGAACTGTTCGTGAATCTTCATCCGGAGTGCCTGAACGTCAAGCGGAACTTTCCCCTGAGCAAGTGCCGCAACGACTCCGCGGTAAACCGAATTTGCGCTTAGCCTCTGAGCGAAAAGGAGCACCTCCGTCTCGGTCACCGGACGCTGCTTCACCTCGGCGCTCAGCAAGAGGCCGCCGCCTTCGTCGAAAACGCCCACATCGCCAGGCCACTTCATGCTTGGGTCGTTGATGCGCTTCGTACGGACATTCGTGAAGACGAGGTCCCAAGTTGCAGCAACGACAGCTTGGCCAACCTTGCCGCCTTCGGAATCACCGGCGAGGTACGAGTCAAGAGCCGATTCCAACGCTGGCAGAGCCAAGATTCCAACGCCAACATGGACCAAAGTGAGTGTCGCAGTCGCCTCCAGTCGTACCCGAAGGAAAGCCGCGAGCGCGGCAAGTGCAGCTGCGTCCTCAAGGAAGTCAACCTGAGTAACCGTATCCACGAGGTACTGGAAGTCTGTACGTGCGTTCGGCTTTACCTCCAGATCCAGGCTGATGTGCTCAGCGCGAAGGAAGGGTTGATTGTTGAGAGGCTCCGCACCGGTGTTCCGGATGTTCACGCCAGCCCGGATACAGCATGGAACGAGAACCTCCTTCGCAAGGCTGCGCGCGGAGTACCCTTTATGTCCGGCACTTTCCCGAAGAGAGAGAGCATCTACACGCCTATCAGTCGCCTTCGCTAGTAGGGCCGTACCCAGGACAGGGACGAAGGTCATGCTCTTTGCGTTGCTCACCCGCCGTGCTCGCTCGAGCCAGATCTCGGGCAGTTGCGCGTCGCTGCGCGCGAGTTCCAAAGCTCTTGCGAAGATTGCCTCCGCCGCCTTCCTCTGGATTTGTAGCCCCATGTAGAGATTCTCTGCTGAGCTCCCTCGAAGGCAAGAAAAGGAGCCCTAACCGGGGACGCAACCTGCGACCCCGCGAGGCATATCCGCTGACTGCCGCGTAGCAAAACGAGCGCACCGACACTAACCAGTCCCAGCGGTAATCACGCTCGACCTCAGTAGGGACTGGCTTCTTCCTGGTCGCGCGTGGGTCTCTGCGCAATTGGGCTATCTACCCGAAGTGGATGTCGTGTCCGACCCAGCCGCGCAGGTTGTGCGCCATTGGATGGAGCCCGGTCCCCTGGCTTGCCAGAGGTGTCTGTGCGGGAGCAGGCTTCCATCCCAGCGTGACGGGTCCATCTCAGGAGACCCGTGGGGGAATGGCCTTGCTGTCACCGGCGGACACCGCGCTCCTGGACTCGCTGGACCGGCATGCCCGGCGGCGCGCGGAGGGTATCCCCACGCTGAGCGTCCTCGTCGGTCCTCAAGACCGCGCCCTCCTCCTCTGGGATGAATGGCTTCACCGCAGCGGATTGAAAGCCACCTCCTCGGGCAGCGAGGACCTTCGCACCACCGTCTCCACCTGGGCCTCCGCCCTCGCCTCCGAGCGCAATCTCTCTCGTGACGCGGAGAGCTACGTCGTCCTCTCCCAACGCGCCTTCTCCCCTCGCGAGCTGCACTTCGAGGGCAAGACGCCTCACGAGCGCCACGTCCTCTTCGAGCGACTGGAGCCTCCCCACTCAGAGCCCGTCACCTGGGCCCTGTGCCGACAGCTCCTCGTAGCCCCTTCGCCTGCCACGCCCGGCGAACTCTCGGCCGAGGTTCGCGAGGCCATCGCTCGCGATCCCCTCCGCATCCTCCACGCCCTCCTCTGCCTCATCCCCGAGGGCCGCGCTCCCGCGCTCCAACTCCGCGTCTCCCCTTCCGACCCGCGCAGCCTGCGCACGGCGACCGCCCTCTGCTCCGCGGCTCCCATGCTCCATGTCGCCTGCGTGCTGCCCCCCGACGCCCTCGGCGAACCGCGTGGCCGCAAGGAGTCTCATGCCCTCGCCATGCTGCGTGAGGGCCTCCTCGAACTCCCAGACCCCGGCAGCGTGTCCGCGCCAGTCGTAGTGACGTCCAACGCGGTGCCGCCCCCTCCCGCGCCACCACCCCGCACCCCGCGCAAGACTCCGCGCGCGAAGGACGACGAAGCCGAGCCCGTCCTCCTCGAACGCTTCCGTGAAAGCGCGCAGGCCGTCCACGTCGCCCGACAGAAGGACGAAGCCCGCGCCCGCAGCAAGGCCGAGCGCTTCCTCTACAACAAGATCCTCCAGGTCCACCCCGCCACCCGGGGCCTCTTCGCCCTCAATGCCACCCTGGACCTCGGCGACGGCAGTCGCCCCCTCGAAGTGGACTTCCTCTGCCGTGAGCTCCGGCTCGCCGTGGAGATCGACGGCTACCACCACTTCCTCGACACCGAGCGCTTCCGCCGCGACAGACGCAAGGACCTCGCGCTCCAGCGCGCCGGGTACTGGGTCGTCCGCTTCCTCGAGGAGGACGTGGTGCCTCGCTACGAAGAGATTCTCAAGACAATCGAAACGCTGATGGCCGCCCGGCGGCAAGAAGCCGCCTCGCAGAGGACAACGCATGGACAGCGCTGACAACCGGTTGGCGGGACTCACTCTCACCTGGCTCGCTCCCCGTCCCCACCGCACCGGCACCCGAGCGGAACTCGACAAGGCCCTGCGCCCCTTCGTGGAACACCGACTCAGCCGCGCCGAGTGGAAGACTCTCCTCGACTCCGTGCTGGAGCACCTGCTCCAAGAACAGCTCGTGGCCCGGAAGAACAAGGCCGGCCTGGAGCTGACCAGCGCCGGCCTCACCCGCGTCCTCCAGTTCCTGCGCCTCGAACAGCTCCCCAAGGGCCTGACCTGGAAGAAGCTCAAGGCCACCTACCTGCTCGCCAACAGCCTGGAGCTCACTCCGTCCAAGGCCGTGCTGACCCGACTCGCTGACGCCGATGGCGTGCGCGCCGCCGTACTCGGCCGGCAGTACCCCGCCGTGAGCGCGGGAGACCCTTCCCTCCCCCAGCTCCGCGACCGGCTCCTCTGGCGACAGCTCGGCGTCGACACCGAGCGCCCCTTCTCCCTCGCCGCCGTACAGGCGCACCTCCTCGGCAAGCTGCTCGGCACGGAGGTGAAGGACCCTCGCAAGGCCGTGGAGCAGCTCACCGCCCGCGTCGCGGGAGCCACACGTGCCGACGCGGAAGCCGTGCGTCTGACCCTCCTGCGCAAGTGGTTCCTCCCCGAGCAGCCCGCTGTTCCCACAGTGGTGTCCACCGCACCGACGACCCGGGACGCGAAGCCACCGGCCCCACGCACGGAGGACTTCGCCGACCACGTCCTCTCGGTGGCCCGAGCCCTGCCCACCGGCCGCTTCGGCCGCGACAAGGTGTTCATCTCCCACGTGTGGAAGGCCCTCCAGCCCGAGTGGCCCCACCGGGAGGCCTTCGAGGCCGCGCTGCTGGAAGCCAACCGCACCCAACGCCTGTCCCTGACTCGCGCCGACCTCGTCTCCGCCATGAACCCCACGGACGTCGCCGAGTCCGAGGTGCGCTCCTACGGCGCCAGCTTCCACTTCGTCGTCGTCTGATTCGCCCTTCCAGGAGCGCGCATGTCCAGCGACCCTCGACTCAAGGTCTTCATCTCCGACAGCGGAGAGGTCTTCAGCGGCGTCCAACAGGGCCAGTACCTCTGGCAGCCCGACCCGTTCGACGTGGAGACGCTCAACGCGCCCGCGCGCCGCGCCTTCAAGCGCCTGCTGGACCGCGCGACGACCACGCCTCCTCCCGACACCGGCAAAATCCTGCTCCTGCTCGGAGAGTCCGGCAGCGGAAAGACGCACTTGGTGCGCGCCTTCCGCAACCAAGCACACGAACAGAAGCGAGGCTTCACCGGCTACATGCCGATGACCGTCGATGCCTCGCACTACGACCGCTACATCCTCTCCAGCCTCATCGACTCGCTGGACCACCCGTACGACGTGGCCCAGGGCGACGACAGCGGTCTGATGCACCTGTCCAACACCCTGATGAGCCAGTGCACCAGTCTCTTCGCGCCGCTCATCGAGCACGAACAGAAGATCCTCGAAGACGATGAACTGCACGGCACCGTTCGAGCCGTCGCGGACGAACTGCTCGCGGACGCGCGCTTCCGGAACGTGGAAGTGGACCTGCTTCGCGCGCTCATCTACTTCCAGCGCAGGGACCCTCGCATCAACCGCCGCATCTTCAACTGGCTGCGCTGCGAGGAGATTTCGACCGAGGACCGGAAGGTCATCGGAGAACTCATTCCCCGCACGTCAGACGACGGCCCCGCGCGGATGGTGGAGCACCTGGGCCGACTCATGGGCGCGCTGGGCCATGCGCTGGTGCTCTGCGTGGACCAGGTCGAGGACATCAGCGACTTCGATCAGCGTCCGCAGATGGAGAACTCGTTCCGCCGGGCGATGAACACGCTGGCCGCCATCGCGGGCAAGGTGCCCAGGGCCGTGGTCGTCGTCTGCTGCCTCTCCGACTACTGGGAGAAGATGCGGCCCCTGCTGACGCGCTCCATGGTCGACCGCATCGAGACCGACCCGGAGCCCGGGACGCTGGAGCGCACCGTCACCGCGAGCACCGCGCGGGACATCGCGGCACGCAGGCTCCGCTCCCTTTATGAGCAGCGCGGCGTGGCCTTCGACCCCAGCACGCCCACCTATCCCATTCCTCCCGAGGGCTTCGAGGCACTCGGCGGCCAGCGGGCACGAGATGTCTTGAACGAGTGCCGCCGGTATCGAGAGCGGGCCATCGACCTGCAGCGGCTCCCGGATTCCTTCCCGCTCCCGTCTCCGAACAAGGGCCTGGGTGGCGACCTCGTGAAGCCCCCGGTTGGACCAGGCATTGACATGGACCAGGCGTGGACCGATTTCCGCGCCGCCTACAAGGAGAAGCTGCCCGAGGACCCGTCCGACGTGACGGCCCTGCTCGCCTGGGCCATCGAGATGGGCAGCGAGGAACTGAACGGCTCGCCCCGCTTCATGGTGAAGACGCGCAACGGTGACGACCTGCTGGACGTCGGCGTCCACCCGTCGGGCAACAAGCTCATCCTCGCGCTGTGTGAGCACAGCTCCCGAGGTGGTCATCTGGGTCGACAGATGGCGGAGGCCCTCAAGGCCGCGGCCGGCAAAACACCTGTCCTGGTCCGGACCTCCGAGTTCCCGGCCACGAAGGGGACCGTGGTGGAGGATCAACTGGGACATCTCTTCCGTCAGGGTGGGCGTCGCGTGGTCCTGGGAGACAGCGACCTGAGGGACCTGTCCGCCCTGCGAGACTTCCGCGCCCAGCACGTGGCGCAGGCGGCCCTCGCGGAGTGGAGCCGCACCGCGCGGCCCGTCACGCGACTGAAGTCGATGGGTGACATTCTCGGGCTGGAGCGACTCGGGCTTCCGCCTCCGCCCACGGGGCCCGCGCGTCCCAAGACTGATGGCGAGCCCACGAGCCGCGCCATGAAGAGCGCCGACGTCCCAGCCCCGCCCGCTCCATCGCGCGCCAGGACGGAGAACGGCTTCATTCCCAGGCAGGCCGGGTTCTTCGATGGCTCGGTGACGTCTCCCTTCGGGAAACCGCTTCGCGACGCCGCAACCGAGGACACCGCGTCGACCTCTCGTTCGGAATGCACGCGTGGCACCACGGAGGCGCGCACCCCGGACAAGACATCATCGAGTCCAGCAAGTGCGCCTGGCGCACCGAGCCCCCTGGACAAGGCCTCTTCGAGTCCAGCAAGTGCGCCCACCGCACCACGCCCCCCGAGCCAGCCACCGGTCTCCGTGGGCGATGACGTCGAAAACGCCACCCAGCACATGGAGGCGGTGAGTGAGCTTTTGACCGGGCACGAGAGCCGGCCGGCCGCGCGGGCTCCCCCCGCCACCGTTCCAGGGCTCACGCGGAAGCCTCGCGTCACGCCCCCATCCGGCACTCCGGTGGCTCGGGTCGCGCCCCTGTCCGCTACCCCCGGGGCTCGCGTCACTCCCCCATCCGGCACTCCGGTGGCTCGGGTCACGCCCCTGTCCGCTACCCCCGGGGCTCGCGTCACTCCCGCAGCCGGCACCCAGGTGCCTCATGTCACTCCTGACTCCGGCACCCCGGTGCCTCGCGTCACTCACGCCTCCCTCCCCCCAGTACCTCGCGTTGCTCCCGCATCAATCCCTCCAGTGCCTCGCGAGGTGCTCACAGGCCCCCTGGGAATAGGCGCGTCCGAAGGGCTCCTCACGCAGCCCATCTCCATCGACCCGTCCGAGCTGACACGGCACAGCGCCTTCCTGGGTGGCTCGGGAAGCGGCAAGACGACGCTCGCGCTCAACATCCTGGAGCAGCTCCTGCTGCGCGGCATCCCCGTCATCCTCGTGGACAGGAAGGGCGACCTCGCCACCTACGCCCGCCCCGAGTCCTGGAACGAGCCGCTGGAAGATGCCGTGCTCCAGGAGCGGCGCCGGCTGCTGCGCGAGCGCGTGGACGTGGCGCTGTACACGCCGGGGCGCTCGGATGGCAGACCGCTGGCGATTCCCATCGTCCCTCACGGCATGGAGACACTGCCCGCCGAGGAGCGCGAGCAGGGCGTCCAGCAAGCGGCGGATGCCATCGCCGGGATGCTCGACTATCGAACCAGCCCCAATGACAAAGCCGCGAAGGCCCTGCTCGCCCAGGCCCTCCGCCTGCTGCTGGGCCAGTCGTTCGGCAAGGAAGTCACCCTCGAACTCATCCAGCAGTTCGTCACCTCTCAGGACCCCGCGCTCCTGGAGGCCACGGATGGGATTCCCCAGAAGACCTTCGCGAAGCTCGCCCAGGACCTCAGCGTGCTGCGCATCAACCTGCGCTCGCTGCTGACATCCGGTGGCGAGCGGCTCGACCTGGATGAGCTGCTCGGACGCGGCGTCCACGGCATTCCCGGGCGCACGCGACTGAGCATCATCAGCACGAAGTTCCTGGGGGACAATCCGCGCGTCCTCTTCTGGGTCTCCCAACTCCTGCTGGAGACCCACCGCTGGGCCAGTCAGCACCCCTCGCCCCAGCTTCAGGCCGTGCTCCTCTTCGACGAGGCGGACCTGTACCTGCCCGCGACGAGCAAGCCCGCGACCAAGGAGCCCATGGAGAGCCTGCTCAAGCGGGCGCGCTCGGCGGGCGTGGGCATCATGCTCGCCACGCAGAGCCCCGGAGACCTCGACTACAAGTGCCGGGAGAACGTGCGCACCTGGTGCGTGGGGCGGGTGAAGGAAGACAACGCCATCCGGAAGGTCAAACCCATGTTCACCGAGGCCCGCGTGGATGCCGAAGCCAGGCTCCCCGGGCAGAAGCCGGGACAGTTCCATGTGCTGCGCGAAGGCAAGGTGCAGCAGATCAAGGCCGACCGCTCCGTCATGCGCACCGACCAGCTCTCCGAGGACGAGATTCTCCGGTTCGCTCGCCAGTCACGCGAGCAGCAGGCCGCGCCAGGTCCATCCAGGCCCACCGGGACGGACTGAAGTCCCGCGAAGGACTCTCGACTTCCTGCTAGGAAGCGCCCCGGAATGAGCACCCGGCCGCTTCCACCTCCGCTGGACCGCGCACGCTTCGACGCGCTCGTGGCCCAGGGTTTCAATCAAGTCCCCGTGGTCCGACGGTTGGAGCCCGGCGCCCTGCGTCCCGTGGACCTGCTGCGAGCCCTGCCCTCCGGACATCGGTTCCTGCTGGAGAGCACCCGGGTCAGCGAGGAGGGGCGCTATTCCTTCCTGGGTTCGCAGCCGTTCCTCCGCTTCTCCGCCAAGGGCAACCAGTGCTTCATCAACGACGAGCCCCAGGTGGGCGCGCCACTGGACACCCTCCGCGCGCTGTTCAAGCAGTGGCGTGGCGTGAGCCTTCCCGGCCTGCCCCTCTTCCTCGGCGGCGCGGTGGGCTTCTTCGCCTACGAGGCCAGTCACTACTTCGAGAAGCTCCCGCGACATCCCCACGATGACCTGAAGGTGCCGGACATCGCCTTGTCCTTCGTGGACACCTTCCTCGCCGTGGACCACCTCGAAGGCCACCTGCTCGCCATCGCCACGGGCTCCGACTGGACGGACTGCGCACGACGACTGGATGCACTCGAAGCCCACGTGCATCGAGCCGTCCCCACCGAGCCCCCGTCACCACCGAGCACCTCCACCGTGGAGCCTCGCTCCAACTTCACGCAGCAGGGCTACCTGGACGCGGTGGAGCGCGTGCGCGAGTACATCCGCGCCGGGGACACGTATCAGGTCAACCTCTCGCAGCGCCTGGAGGTCGACTTCCCCGGCGACCCGCTCGCGCTCTACGAGACGCTGTCCGCCACGAACCCCGTCCACTTCGCCAGCTACCTCGAAGGCGACGGCTTCCACGTCGTGAGCACGTCACCCGAGCGACTGGTCCGCGTGGAGCAGGGCCGAGCCATCACCCGCCCCATCGCCGGCACCCGGCGCAGAGGCACACCCGAGGAGGACGCTCGCTTCGTCCAGGAGCTGCGCACCAGCGAGAAGGAGCTCGCCGAGCACGCCATGCTCGTGGACCTGGAGCGCAATGACCTGGGCCGCGTCTGCGCCTACGGCTCCGTCGAAGTGACGAAGCTGATGGAGATCGTCGAGTACGCCCACGTCCTCCACATCGAGTCCGAGGTGACGGGCCAGCTCGCCCCGGGCATCGAGCCGCTCGACGTGGTGGGCGCGCTGTTCCCCGGTGGGACGATTACCGGCGTGCCGAAGATTCGCACCATGCAGCTCATCACCGAGCTGGAGCCTCACGCGCGTGGCCTCTACACCGGCTCGCTCGGCTACGTGTCCTTCACCGGCGACCTGGACCTGAACATCGTCATCCGCACGCTGCTCGTGAAGGACGGCCGAGCCTACGCACAGGTGGGGGGTGGCATCGTCCACGACTCGCAGCCGCGCCAGGAATACAAGGAGACGCTCAACAAGGCGCGCTCACAGCTCCTCGCCCTTTCCGCGACTCGAGGCGCGCGATGATTCTCCTCATCGACAACTTCGACTCGTTCACCTTCAACCTCGTCCAGGCGCTCGGAGCCCTGGGCGCGCGCTTGAAGGTGGTGCGCAACGACGCCATCACCGTGGCCGACATCGAGTCGCTCCAGCCCGAGCGCATCGTCATCTCTCCGGGCCCGGGCACTCCCGAGGACGCGGGCATCTCCCTGGACGTCATCCGCGCCTTCGGTGGGCGCGTGCCGTTGCTCGGCGTCTGTCTGGGACACCAGTGTCTCGGGCAGGTGTTCGGCGCGAAAGTCGTGCGCGCCCCCGTGCCCGTCCACGGCAAGACGGCGGAAGTCGAGCACGAGGAGCAGGGCCTCTTTCACGGGCTGCCCCGGCCCTTCACCGCCGCGCGCTACCACTCGCTCGTGGTGGAGCGAAAGGGGCTCCCGGACTGCCTGGAGGTGACGGCCTGGCATGAAGGGCTCATCATGGGCATGCGTCACCGCACCCTGCCCGGGCTGGAGGGCGTGCAGTTCCATCCCGAGTCCTTCCTCACGACGCACGGCCCGCGGCTGCTCGCCAACTTCCTGGCGGCTCGACGCTAAGGCACGACGGAGCCCGCACGCATGTTCTCCACGGTGGCGGTGAATGGCGAGGTGAGGCGTTGGGAAGACCTGCCCCTGCACGACTTCGCGCAGGGCTTCTTCTTCGGCGCTGGCTTCTTCACCACCTTCCGCATCGACGACGGTGTCCCGCTCTTTCTCGCCCGGCATCTGAAGCGCCTCGTCGCGAGCGTCGCGTCCTTCCCCGAAACCGTCCGCGCGCCCCCGTCCGAGCTGCTCCACCCCGACGCCGTGCGCGAAGTCCTCCGTCGATGCCTGGAGTCGGACCCCGCGCTCGGTCCGCGCTTCACCGGCATCGGCAAGCTGACCGCGAGCGATGGTCGGCTCCTGCTCACCTTCCGGGCTCCCTCGCCGGACGCCGAGCGACTCCAGCGCGAAGGTCGCGCCGTGGACACCGTGGAGGCCGGTGCCTACCGCCACGGAGAGCCCATGCCAAATCACAAGGGCCTCTCGTATTTCCGCCAGTACTCGCTCATGCAGAGGCTCCCTGTGCTGGCCAATGACCTGGGACACGCGTGCGAGCTGCCCACCGCGAACCTCTTCGTGCTCCTGGACGGCGCGCTCGTCACGCCTCCCCTGGATGCACCATGCCTGCCCGGCATCATCCGCGAGGTGCTCCTGGACGCGGGGCACCTCGACGACCTGCCCGTCGTGGAACAGGCGCTCCCGCTCGCGCGACTCTCCGAGGCTCGGGCCTGCGTCTTCACCAACTCCGCGGTGCTGGCCACCGGTGTGTCGAGCCTGCTGGGCCGCGCCCTCCCCGACAGCCTGTCACTGGCGGCGCGAATCCGGGAGCACGTCCTGGCCATGGCGTCGCGCGAGGGTTGAGGCAGACTGAGCGGCCATGAGCCGTTCCCTCGTCGTCGTTCACCGCTGGGCAGGACGTCCGAACACCGACTTCTATCCCTGGCTCGAGGAACGACTGCGTCAGCCCCCGGCGCCCTTCGACTCCATCGTCACGCTCGACATGCCCGAGCCGGCCGCGCCCACCATCGAGGGCTGGGTGTCCGCGCTCACGCAATCCCTGGGGCCGGTGCCGCCACCTTCCACGGTGTTCCTGGGCCACAGCGTGGGCTGTCAGACCATCCTCCGCTACCTCGCCGCGATGCCCGAGGGACACCGCGTGGAAGGCGCCGTCCTCGTCGCGGGCTGGTTCGAGGTGGACAAGACGTGGGGCTCGCTGCGGCCCTGGCTCGACACGCCCATCGACTTCGCTCGCGTCCGCGCGGCGATGGGCCACTGCGTCGTGGTCCTCTCGGATGGAGACCCGTTCACCTCCGACTGGCGCCGCAACCGTCAGCTCTGGGAGGAGCGACTCGGCGCGGAGGTCCTCGTCGTCCCCGGTGGCCGTCACTTCAACAACCCGCGCGAGCCCGCGGTGCTGGAGGCGCTGCTGTCACGCTTCGGCACGCGCCCCACGCCGTAGGCACTCAGGCGACAACGGGCTCCTCCGGCCGAAAGCCCAGCCCCTCGGAGACTTCCTCGTCCCGCAGCGCTCGCCACGTGCTCTCGGCCACGTCCAGCACCACGGTGCCCACGGCCTCACGGTGCAGCGCGAGCACCGGATGCCCCACGGCCGCCAGCATCCGCTTCACCTGGTGGTGCCGCCCTTCCGTCAGCGTCAACTCCACCACGTCGGGCTCGCGCAGCCGGGCCTCCGCCGGACGCGTGAGCCCATCCTCCAGCTCCACGCCCTCTCGCAATCGCTGGAGCGCCGCCGCCCCAGGCCGCCCCGACACACGCGCGACATAACGCTTGGGCAGGTGCGTCTCGGGCGCCGTGCCATGCCGCACGAACCGCTCGTCGTTCGTGAAGAACAACAGGCCCGTGGTGTCCCGGTCCAGGCGCCCCACCGTGTACCACTCGAAGCCTCGCAGGGACTCGGGCAGCACCGCGCGCAGCCGCTCGAACACCGTGCCCACGCCCTCCGGGTCCGAGCCATGCACCACCGGCCCC
Source organism: Myxococcus sp. CA051A (assembly GCF_013336705.1). Lineage (NCBI taxonomy): Bacteria > Pseudomonadati > Myxococcota > Myxococcia > Myxococcales > Myxococcaceae > Myxococcus > Myxococcus sp. CA051A. The sequence goes on from NZ_JABUMS010000008.1 coordinate 408,148, forward strand.
GACGGCTTGTGAAACATCAGCACCCGCGTCGACGCCGCGAGCGAGCACTCCCGCCCATCCACGCGCACCACCCCACCGGGCCGCACCGGCGCGAAGGGCTCCAACTCCACGCGCCCGTCCACCTCCACCCGTCCAGCGCGAATGGCCTCCTCCGCCTCGGCCCGAGGCAGCACCCCGGCGCGCCCCAGCGCCCGCGTCAGCCAGTCCGAGCGGCCGTCCTCCGACGCCTCCGCCCCCCTGCGCCGCGCCGCCTCCAGCCACCGGGGCGTCTTGCTCCTTCGCGCCATCCTCTCGCCTCCTCCCTTCGTCACCCCGACATCCCATGTCCACCTTGGAGAACCAACGAGCACCTTCGCCCGAGGGAGAGGCGGCGGACAGGCGCACGTCACGGCACCGCCATTTGACTCCACCCGGGCGCCTCTGCCATTGCGCCGCCGTGGCCGTCCCTCCCGAAATCGCCGCTTCGCTCCAACACTTCCCGCCTCCCCCGGGGCCTTCCGTCGCCTTCACGCTGCGACTGGCCGAAGCGCTGCACCGCTACGGCACCCCCGCGCACCGGCTGGAGGGGCTGATGCAGCGAGTGTCGGAGCGGCTGGGTCTGGAGGGCCGCTTCTTCTCCACTCCCACGTCCCTCTTCGCGTCCTTCGGGCCTCCTGAAGCACTGCGCACCAGCCTCATCCGCGTGGAGCCCGGGGACATGGACCTGGAGCGGCTCACGCTGCTGGACGTGCTCGCCGACGACGTCATCCAGGCACGCCTCACGCCCGCCGAGGGCGCCCTGCGCGTGGAGGCCATCCTCGCGCGTCCACAGCGCTTCGGGCCGGTGCTCCAGGTCCTCTGCTGGGCGCTGGCCGGCGGGGCTGGCGCTCGACTCTTCGGCGGTGGGCTGAAGGAGATGGCGGTGGCGACGGTGAGCAGCCTGCTCATCGGCCTGTTGAGCGTGGTGACGCAGCGACAGCCCTCCACCGCGCGAGTGCTGGAGCCAGTCGCCGCCATCCTCTCCTCGGCGCTCGCCGTGCTCGCCGCGAGCGTCATCGGCCCGCTGTCGATTCAGGTCGCCACGCTGGCGGGGCTCATCGTCCTCTTGCCGGGCCTGACGCTGACGGTGGCTCTCAACGAGCTGGCCACGCGCCACCTCATCTCCGGCACCTCGCGACTCACGGGCGCGGCGGTGGTGTTCCTCCAGCTCGGCTTCGGTGTCGCGCTGGGCAGCCGACTGTCGGAGGTGCTGCCGCCCCCCGTCGCGCCGACGGTCGCCGCGCTGCCCGCATGGACGCAGGCGGCGGCCCTGGCCGTGGCGGGCGTGGCCATTGGTGTGCTGTTCCGCGCGCGCCCTCGCGACTGGGGCTGGATTGCCGCCGCGGGCACCTTCGCCTTCACCGGCGCGCGGCTGGGCTCGGAGTTCCTGGGGCCGCAGCTCGGCGCCTTCGTGGGCGCGCTGCTCCTGGGCATCGGCGGCAACGCGCTGGCGCGACTGAGGAACAAGCCCTCCGTCACCATCGTCGTGCCGGGACTGATGTTGCTCGTGCCCGGCAGCGTGGGCTTCCGCAGCCTGTCCTCGCTGCTGGAGCGGGACGTGGTGGCGGGAGTCGACACGGCCTTCAACATGCTGATGGTGGCCGTGGCGCTGGTGGCGGGCCTCTTGTCCGCCAACGCGCTCGTCCCGCCGCGCAAGGTGCTGTGAAGCCTCAGCCCAGGCGCGTGAAGTAGATGGCCGCGAGCGACAGCAGGAAGTACGGCACCAGGCCGCCCGCGCCCGCGTAGTCCTTGGCCATGCGCTGACCGAAAAACAGGCCCACCAGCGACACCGCCGACACCAGCGCGCCCCAGAAGGCCAGGGTCGCGCTGCCCGTGGCGACGAGCGCCACCAGTCCGGCGGCGCTGAGCGCGCCCGCGGCCAGCTCCATCAGGGTGATGACACCGAGCATCAAGGGGACGACACCCCGCAGGGGGCTCTTGGCGAAGTGACCGGTGAGCCAGCCCAGGTTGCCCTTCCAGTCGATGACCTTGTCGAGCCCGGACTGGAGGAACAGGATGGCGAGGAAGGCGGAGCACAGCGCCTGGAGCAGCCACGCGGTGAACTGAGTCGATTCAAAAGCCGGCATGGCGCGGCACTCTAGCCGCCTGGGGCCCGGGCCCAAGTCTTCTCCGCTGGAGACCGGGCGGGCAGCCATGGGGGCCGCTCCCCCCTTCCCTCCTGGGGAACCCGCCCTAACTTCACGGGTATGGCATCCGAGCAGACCGCCCGGCGCGTCTTCACCGGTCTCATCCTGCTGTCCATCGTGCTGCTGGCGCTGGTCATCCAGCCCTTCGCCAAGGGCATCTTCCTGGCCGCGGTGCTGGCCGGAGCCCTCTACGGCATCCACAGCCGGCTGACGCGCAAGCTGCGCGGGCGCAAGAACATCTCCGCCGGACTCATCTGTACGATGGTCGTCCTCGCGCTGCTGCTGCCCCTGGGAGGGCTCACGGCCTTCGTGGTCGCCGAGGTGTCGTCGGGTGCGCAGTTCGTCACCAAGACGGTGCAGCAGGAGGGCGTGGAAGGCCTGGTGCAGAAGCTGCCGGGGCCGGTCCGCAAGGGCGTGGAGCGCCTGATGGAGCGGCTCCCCCTGGAGGAAGCGCAACTGGACGAGAAGCTCCAGGAGCAGGTGAGCAGCCAGGGCGGAACGGCCGCGCGCGCGGTGACGGGAGCGGTGGCGGCCACGGGCTCCATCGCCTTCCAGACGGTGATGATGCTCATCGCCCTCTTCTTCCTCCTCACGGATGGGCGAGAGCTGGTGCAGTGGATAGAGAGCGTGTCCCCGCTCAGGCGCGGCGAGACGCTGGAAATCATGCGCGAGTTCCGCAGCGTGTCGGGCGCGGTGCTGCTGTCGTCGCTCGCCACGGCGGGCGTGCAGGCGTTCGCGGCGCTCATCGGCTTCCTGCTCGCGGGAGTTCCCGCGCCCCTGTTCTTCGCGGGCGTCGCCTTCTTCCTGGCGCTCATCCCCGCCGTGGGCGCCGCCCTCGTCGTGCTGGTGGCCGCGGCGTTGATGTTCTTCAGCGGACACCCCTGGGCCGCGCTGTTCCTGGCCATCTGGGGCACAGTGGTGGTGGGCCTGGTGGACAACATCGTCAAGCCGCTGCTCGCCAAGCGCGGCATGCACCAGCACGGGGCCATCGTCTTCTTCTCGCTGCTCGGCGGCCTGGCGGCGTTCGGCACGGTGGGCCTGCTGTTGGGCCCGCTCATCGTCGCCTTCTTCCTGGCCCTGGTCCGCATCCACGAGCGCGACTACGGCCGCAACCACCCAGGCCCCGACAGCCCGACGACGCCCGGCCCCAGCGATGGGCGCGGTCCAGACGCTGCACTGTCGACGAAGACCTCGAGCCCGGAAGGCGCGCTCACGTCGACGGTCCGCGAAAGTCACTGAGGCACCCGCGCTCCTGCCTCCCGCCTGAAGCAGGAGCCAGGAGCGCGGTGCCAGGGTTACATCAGAACGACGCGCCGCTCGCGCGCCGACCCGGCGAGGTCGACAGGCTGGACAGGCTGGTGTGCAGCACGAACGTCGCGCTCGAGCCCACGTCCGGGCTGCGGTTCGCGGAGACGCCGTCGGTGCCCGCCATGGTGGAAGACAACGTCGCCGTGTCCACCACCGTGCCGGACGCGTTCTTCACCGTCACGGTGTCACCGCTGTTCGACAGGCCCAGCGTGCCCGTGGTCGCGGCCACCGCACCCGGAGTGCCCGAGGGGATTCCCGCCGCGCCGCCGAACACCACCAGCACGCCGCCCGCGGGCACCGAGGTGCCGCTGGGGAACGTGTGCCGCACGCTGGCGGAGTCGGACACCGTCCACCCCGCCACGCTCAGCGCCGCCGTGCCCGTGTTCACCAGTTCCACGAACTCGCCATTCACGTCGGAGCCGGCCTCGTTCACCAGCACCTCGTTGATGATGAGGGTGCCCGTGCCGCCACCGCCGCCCGTGGCAATCGAGAACGTCGCATTGCTGGTATCCGTGATGCTGGCGTCGGACGTGTCCGTCACGCGCACCCGCGCGGTGGTGCTCGCGGTGGCCGGCAGCGTCCACGACAGGCTCCCCGCCGAGGCGGGCGTGCTCGACGACAGCGTCGTCCAGGTGCTGCCATTCAGCGTGTACTCCACCCGCACGTTCGTCACGTTCGACGACGTCCACGCAATCGTCCGCGCGCTGCTCGTCGTCCAGCTCTCCCCGCCGTTGGGCGACGTCACCGTCACACTGGACGCCACCGAGTCCCCGGGAACGAGGAAGTCCTTGATGATGCCCATGTGCTGCATGCCGGTCGCGCCGCTGTCGCCCGCGAGCGCGGGGGACAGGTCGCCGATGGGCGAGTACACCCGCGTGTCCACGACGAGGCCGTTGGCGAACGAGCTGCTCCCGATGACCACCGACGTCTGGTACTGCCGCAAATCACTGTCCACCAGCACGTGGTCATAGGGGCTGTTGCGGCCCGCGTTCGTGTTGGTGTTGCCATTGCGGTCCGCCGGGTAGGGGCTGGCCGTGGAGACCACCTGCGAGAAGGTGCTGAAGCTCGCCTCGGAGCGGCTGCTGGTGTTGAAGTCGCCGCCGATGACCAGGTAGTCCCCCGTGGGGATGTTGGCCTGGATGCGGCTGACCAGGCTGGCCGCCTCCGTGTTGCGCGTGCTGGCGTTCGACGTCAGCAGGTGCACGCTCACCGCCCACAAGTCCCTGGGCCCCGGGATGTCGATGCGCGCCCAGGCGAAGTCGCGGTTGGTGACCTGCGGGTCATCCCACTCGCCCGAGGCGATGATGGGGTAGCGGCTGATGATGCCGTTGGGAATCTGCGCGCCGGCCTCGCGGTAGTACGAGAAGCCCGCGCCGAACGCCGTGTTCACGAAGGTCCGGATGTCCGCGGCGGAGTCCGTCAGGTAGTTGAACTCCTGAATCATCACGATGTCGGCGTCCGTGCCCTGGAAGATGCGGATGCCGTGGCCCGGGTCGTAGTCCTGCCCGTTGCCACTGGAGATGTTCGCGGCCATCACCCGGATGCGCACGTTGGCCAGCGAGTCCTGGCGCTCACCGAGCGAGGACTCCCCAGTGGTGGGCTCCACGCCCTCGCCACCGCAAGCTGCGAGTCCCAGGAAGAGCGCCACGAGCCAGTAGCGCCACGACGACAGCACACGCGTTGGTACGGCGAGGTTGTTTCGCACGAAGTCCGGTCCTGCTCCCGAGCGGGAGCTGTTGAGGTCGGCAACGACTGCTGAACGGGTGGTCCAGGCAATCCGCACCCAAGGCCACAGCCTCAACTTATCCGGATGTCGCGCAAGGAAGGCGCGTGAAACACGATTGAAACATGACGCGGCATCGCCCTACAGGGATGCGGCGGTGGACAGGGCGACGAACACGTAGCGCAGGCCCTTGCCCAGCGTGACGAACACGACGAAAGGCAGGGGCTTCACGCCCACCACGCCTCCGGCGATGACGAACGCGTCACCGATGATGGGGACCCACGACATCACCAACGCGGGCGCGCCCCAGGTGCGAAGCCGCGCTTCGACCTTCTGCATGCGCGGGCCCTCGCTGGCGCGCCGACGTGCATACCAGCGACCCAGCGGACCGCCTCCGCCGCGCGCCACCCACAGACCCAGCACGTAGAGCGACAGCGCGCCCAGCACGTTGCCCACGGTCGCCACTGCCGTGGCCAGCATCGGCGGCGTGCCGCCATAGATGAGCGCGGCGAGCAGCGCCTCGGACGGCACCGGCACCACGGAACCCGCCAGCATCGCGACGAGGAAGAGACCTGGGAGCCCCCAGGTGGAGAGAATGGCTGCGTCGGGCATGGTGGTGGGTGCGAGCGGCCCCAGCAGTGTGCCACGCGCCTGGAAGCGGACGCGCGAAAACCTCGAAGCCGCCTGCTCCCACCTCGCGTGCGAGCGCTCGACGCACCGCGAGGCTCGCGGCCCCCCGCATGAACTGCGCGGGCATGCCGCGGTGCGCAGACCTTGCGCGCGACGAGCGCCCACGCCACGCATCCCGAGGGGACACGGGCCGCGGCGCACCCCTTGCTATGGGCCGGGGGACCTCACTCCACCGCGAAGGACCTCCGCGTCATGAGCAGCAGCGACCTCCCCGCCCCGGGCCTGAGCAACGACCTCCGCATCGTTCCCGTGGAGATTGCCCCCGAGACGTTCTGGGTGGGCAAGCGAGAGCCCGGGAACATCTTCTACGCCAACCCCTACCTCCGACGGTTCCGAGGCACGGACACGAAGACGCAGCGGGCGTCGGAGTTCAACCTCCTCATCGACCCGGGCTCCAGCAGCGACTTCTCCACCATCCACACCAAGGTGACGTCGCTCATCGGTGGCATGGAGCGGCTGTCGGCCCTGTTCATCAACCACCAGGACCCGGACGTGGGCTCGTCCGCGAGCATCATCTCCGCGCGGTATGCTCCTCGTGCGGGCCTCTTGTGCTCGGAGGACACCTGGCGGCTCATCGTCCACCAGAACCTGCCGCGCAACCGCTTCATCCCCACGGAGAAGTTCGCGCAGGGACTGAGCGTGCCCACCGGGCACAAGCTGTTGCCGGTGCCCTCGCCCTTCTGCCACTTCCGGGGCGCGGTGATGCTCTATGACCCGCAGACGCGGGTGCTCTTCACGGGTGACCTGTTCGGCGGCCTCACCGACGCCAACGCGAAGGGCCTGTGGGCGGACGAGTCAGACTGGTCGGGCATCCGCGCGTTCCATCAAATCTACATGCCGGTGAACGCCGCCCTGGCCCGCGTGGTGGCCACCATCCGCAAGCTCACTCCGGCGGTGGAGATCATCGCGCCGCAGCACGGGCGCGTCATCCGAGGCCCGCTGGTGCAGCAGTTCCTGGAGCGCATGGAGAAGCTCCAGGTGGGTCTGGACATCATGGACGAGGCGCAGGACCGCACGCATCTCCAGGCGTGGAACTCGGTGGTGGACCGGGTGCTGGCGCTGGCACGGGGCTACCTGGGCGACTCGGTGGACGTGAAGCTCGGGGCCAGCGAGGACCTGTCGGACACGTCGACGTTCGACGGGAATCGCCTGGTCGTGAACCGGCTGGGCAAGTGGACCGTGGAGCACGTGGTGGACGTGTTGTGCAAAGGCGAGCCGCCAGAAATCGCGGGGCCCATCATGGTGGAGGCCACCAGCGCCGCCGCCGAGTACAACCTGCCCACGCCGCACCTGGACATCGAAGGCGCGGGAGCGCCGTCGCACATCTCGCTGTTGGACCCCTGAGCGAAGAGCACGGGGCCAACGGACACCGAGGGAGGCGCGGTGGGCTCGACGGAAGAAGACTCCGGAGGCGTGGTGTACCTCGGAGGGATGTCCCTGGAACCCGCGGCGGTGGTGGCGCGGACACCGACTCTCGCGCCCGTGACGCCCCCGCCTCCGGTGTCGCTGGCGGAGACGCTGCGCGCGGTGACGCCCATGTCACCGCACGGGACGTGGCTGCAAGGCATCCCCACGCCCGCGCCTGCTCCGGCCGCGACGGTGCGCGGACTGGTGCCAGGACAGCTCGTGGGCGGGCGCTACCGGGTGGAGCGCTGGCTCGGCGCCGGAGGCAGCTCCACGGTGTACGAGGCGGAGGACCTGCGCCAGGGCCAGCGGGTGGCGCTCAAGGTGCTTGCGACACCGCATGCGGAGCCGTCGACGGTGGCGCGCTTCCGTCAGGAGGTGGAGCACGCGCGGGCGCTGGAGCACGTGAACATCCTGCGCGTCTTCGACGTGGGCCTGGATGGAGACCGGCACTTCCTCACCGTGGAGCTCCTCGACGGCATGGACCTGCGCCAGCGGATGCTGGAGCGACGGCCCACGCTCGCGGAGACGTTGCGCTGGCTCACGCACGCGGCCGTCGCGCTGGAGCACGCGCATGGCCGGGGAGTGCTGCACCGGGACGTGAAGCCCGCCAATCTCTTCATCACCCGTGCGGGCGTGCTGAAGCTGATGGACTTCGGCCTCGCCAAGAGCACCCATGTGGTGGGGACGACGGCGCAGGGCACGGTGCTCGGAACACCGGAGTACATGGCGCCCGAGCAGGTGATGGGCAGTCCTCCGCTGTCGCCCACCACGGACCTGTACGCGCTGGGCGTGGTGGCTTACGAGCTGTGCACGGGACAGCTCCCCTTCCGTCACACCGAGCCCGTGCCGTTGATGTTCCTGCACGTGCAGCAGGCTCCGGTGCCGCCGACCACGTTGCGCCCGAGCCTGCCCGGCCCGTTCGAGCGCGTGGTGTTGAAGCTCCTGGAGAAGCGGCCCGAGGACCGCTACGCCAGCGCGGGTGAGCTGCGCTCCGCGCTGGCGAAGCTGTGGCCCTGGGCGCTCAAGGAGTCGGCTTGAGCGCGACGGTGACGAGTCGCAGTCCCAACTGGGGCCAGCGGGACGTGCGCGGGATGAGGTCCGGTTGCTGGCACAGCGTGAGGACGCGGCCTCCGCCAGGGTGGAAGAAATAGAGCGAGCGCGCGGCCTTGAACTCGCCGGGGAGCGCGGCATCCCGCTCGGGCCAGACGCGGCGGGTCGCCCACCAGGACTGCACCACGGGCCGCTCGCGCAGGTGGTAGTGGACCTCCACCACCACCGCGCCCACCTCCTCCGAGCCCCACTCCAGCATGAGGCTTGAACCCGGGATGCGTCGCTCGTCGAGCAGGTGCAGGGGGCGAGGCCCCACGTAGGCGGTGGCATCCACCTTGGCGCCGCGCAACGAGCCGAGGAAGTCCAGCTCCAGGCGCGTCGTGCCGGGCTGAACCTGGAAGCGGAAGGCCATGCGGCCCGTGCCCACGTGCTGGCCGCCGAAGTACGTCCCCACGTTGGCCTCCCGGACGAGGACGGGCTCACCCGAGCGGAACTGGTCCACGTCCGCCGGCGCGGCCAGTTGGGGCGCGGACGCAGGAAGCTCCACGCGCTTCCAGCCCGGAGTCGGGTCCTCATGCGACCAGCACGCAACAGGCGTCGCCTGCGTCAGCCACAGCGCGCCCATCCAGGAGAGCAGGGGCCCCATGTCACGAGCTCCGGGGAGTGGCCGGGGTCGACCGCGCCGAGAGCCACGCGGTGCCGAGCATCAGCGCACCGGCCGCGGCGAGCCCCGCCACGCGCAGGGAGCCGTCGAGGTGGGCGGTGTCATAGAGGAGCGTCTTGCCCACGGAGATGGCGACGAAGCAGAAGCCCGCGTCGCGAATCACGGGAGCGCCCCGCTTGCGGCCCAGGAACACCAGCACCACGCCGATGACGAGCCAGCCCAGCGTGAGCACGAGCCGACGCGCGATGTGGTCCTCCGCGACGCCCAGGGTGAGGAAGTGGAAGTAGAAGGTCCACGACGTGGCGATGGTCGCGGCGGTGAGGCCGAACCAGACGAGCACGTCACGGATTCGCTCCAGTTGCGTGTCACCGCGACGCAGCGAGCGCGGCAACATGATGACGGACGCGATGAACGTCAGCGCGAGTCCCACGAGCAACAAGGGTTGCTTCGTCGCCGCGTACCACAGGCCTCCTGTCACGGAGGTGGCGAGCACGGCGATGGGGAAGATCAGCAGTCCTCCGCGAGGAACCGCCAGGAAGCCCAGGGCCAGCGTCGCGACCGCCGCCAGAATGAGGAGCGCCTCCACGGGCATGTGGAGGTCCCGCCAGAGGAACACAGCGGCCAGGGCCAGCAATACGCCGCCGAGCCCACCCAACACCTTCACGTCCCACTTCGCCATCATCTCCGTCATCGCCAATCCTCCACCGCCAACCCGTGGCGTGTGGGGAGGCTCCGATTGCATCGGACCTGCCAACCGCTGACGCACGGCATCACGCACGTTTGCGCGGTGGGGCGGGCTCACGGTGTGCAGCGCGCGGCACACCGTGGGGAGGCCGCTGCACAGCGCGCACGAGCGCTACCGGCTCACGGCTCTTTTCCCTGAACTGAGTTTGCCCCAGTTCGGTGGCCCTCTTGCGCTTCGGTTTCATGGTTGTTGGACCCACCACGTCGTTCAAGTCCAGACGGGCTGGCAGTACCTTGAGTCTGCCTTTGCGCGAACCCCTCTCGCGCGGCGCTCGGAGATTCCTGCCCATGCCCCATCCCTCTGGGAGCGTTGTCCTATTCACGAATGGCGAGACCTCCTGCGAATTCTTCCAAGACTTGGGGAGGGACACGCTGCTGTTGCCCGCGCTGAAGGTCCCGTTGCGACCGGGGGCCTTCGCCTCGATGGGCCTGCGGGTGGACGATGCGCGTTGACGCTCTGCTCTGGGTCGTGGCGTTGCTGACCGCGGGATGATCCTCGGTGACGCAGGTTCCCGGGCGTGGCGAAACGCTGAGCTACACACCCCGACAGTGGCGACACGCGACTCCACGAGCTGACGCGACGCGCGCGGGACCTGGCACAACCACGGGCGCCGTCGGGGGCGAAAGGCAAAGCGCTGAACGAACGCATCAAGCCCTCCTCGACTCCATCAACGAGGCGAAGGGCTCGCTGAAAGGAGTCGAGTCCGCGTTGTCCAAGATGGCGACGCGTCGGCCTGGCTTCGATGGCCGGAGCATCAACGGCGAGGTGTTCACGCGCTTTCTCCATCATGGCGACAAGCAGGCGACGTGGATTCGCGGCGCGCTCGAGAGTACGACCGGACTGACGGAAGTGGCCTCGGAGGTGGGGGATCCGGCCATGGAGCTGGGGATTCTTCGCATGACGGGGCCCAAGCTCCAGGCCGCGATGTTCGGGACGCTGCTGCTGGCAACCTGGGGCGACTTCCTTCAGCTCTCCGACGCCTTGCTCCGAGAGTGTTTCATGTGCGGCATCGAGAAGCAGTTCGTGGACCTCAACCGCGTTCGGGGCTTGATGGAGACCGCGCTGGCGGACCTCGCCTCCCAGGACCCTGACCGTGTCGAGGCGGCGGCACTCGGGATGCCCGAACTGATGGGGACATTGACCCGGGAGTTCAACACGCTTCGTTCGGATGGACTGTCGGCCATAGAGGATGGAGGCAAGGTCCTGGTGGCCATGCAGGTGTTGGAGATGGTCACCCTGATCTCCTCGCTGAAGATGTCGCTGCCACGGCTGCCCCCGGCCACACCTGCGACGCTCGGCGTGGGCCTCACGATGAGTTCGGGGGGAGTCATGGCGGGCTCGCGAATCGTCGTCTCCGCTGAGTGGGTGGAGATGATGCGAAGGCTCGTGCAGGCGGGCGTCATCTCCGTTCCGGCAGTGAGCGCGGCCGTCCGCATCCACGGCGGTCAGGTCATGATGGCGCAGGCCCACCAAGGCCTACCCAAGGGTGTGCGCGACGCGCTGGGGGACAGTCCCGAGGTGCGCGGCATGCAGGTGACGGGCAGAGCGGGAGCGGGCATGTCCGAGGCTCCGAAGCACCACGTCATGCCCAAGGAGCATCGCGAGTGGTTCGAGCAGCGCGGCTTCAAGGGTGACCTGGACATCGACCAGTTCTGTGTTCGACTGGAACGGGCCCACCACGAGGCGATTCACGGCGGGGGGAACTGGAAGCTGGGGCGCATATGGCCCGACGAATGGAACAGGAGGATCATGCGCACCCTGAATGATGCGGAGTTGTCGGCAGGGCAGAAGTTGACGCGCAATGAGGTGCTGAGCATCGTCGCGGAGAACATGAGGCTCTACGACATTCCGATGAAGTTCACCAAGGGGCGCAGCCGATGACCGACGGACGTTCATGGCAGGGGGATTGGAAGGCCCGCCTCTATGAACGGGTCCGCGAGCGTGGCTTCGACTCGCTGACCGCCTTCGCGGATGCACGTCCTGCTGTCCCGCTGTACGCCCTGGCCGAAGAGCTTGGCAAGGATGACGTCGCAGGGGTGCAGGTGTTGACCGGGTTGCGCACTGAAGCGGAACGACGGAAGCAGGTCACACGACTCGTTCGAGACTTGCTCGCGCGGGAGTTGGCAGCAGGCCTTCCCAACGGGTGGCCAGCCGAACTTGATGATGTGACCCGCTTCCAGGTCGCCAAGGCGCTTGGCCTCTGGTCGGGCTCCACTCCAGAAGCCTATTCGGAGCGCACTCGACGGGTGATTGTCGCGCTCCGAGCGAATCCGCCTCCCGCTAGCTGGCGCCCGCTCGGCCCTGACGACGAGCTTCTCCGGGCGCTGCTGCCGGACGACGAAGCCTGAGCGGAACCAGCGCGTCCTGCTCAGGATTTTCTACCGCCCTATCAGGTGAACTCAGGGCTCGCTGGCCATCTTGCCGGGTGCCACTACGGCCAGCAGCAGCGCCACCGTGCCCGCCATCGCACCAGCAATCGCGAACTGGAGCGCGAAGTGGCCTCGGGCGAGCGCCAGCGCGGCCACCGTCAGTGAGCCACCCAGCAGTCGCGTCGCATAGAGGCTGCTGGTGACGATGCCCCGGTGATGCCAGGGCGCGCGCGACTGCGGTCCGATGAGCGACGTGCTCGCCGCCGGCCCCAATCCCATACCCAGCACCGCGAGCGAGACGAGCGCCGGGAGCGTGCCCCAATCATACGCGGCGGTGAGCGCCAGGAGCCCCGCCCCCGTCGCGGCCACCGCGAAGCCCACGCCCGCGCTCAAGCGCATGCCTCCGCGCACCAGCAGCTTCACGCCAAACGTGGAGCCCACCGACCAGCCCAGCAACATCGGCAGGAGCGTCAGCCCCGCGACGATGGGCGTCTGGCCGCCCTGCTCCGTCATCCACAGCGGCACCCACGCGGCCATGCTGTAGAGCAACGCCCCGCCAGCGATGCCTCCCGCCACTCCGCTGAGCACGGTGCGGTCCTTCACCAACTCCATCGGCAAGAGCGGCGCCTCCGACCGACGCTGCTGGAACACCAGCGCCGCGGCCCCCACCACCGCGCCCAGCAGGCACAGCCAGCGCAGCTCCGCGTGACCCGGCTCCAGCGAGAACAAGAGCATCGCCGCCGACGAACCCGCGAGCACCGGCCCCCAGCGGTCCAGCTTCACGTCCGTGCGACGCGGCGGGTCTCGATAGGAGAGGTACAGCAGCAGCGCGGCGAACAGGCCCACGGGCACGTTGACCAGGAACACCCAGCGCCACGAGGCGTGCATCACCAGCCATCCACCGATGAGCGGCCCCACCGCGTTTCCCGCACCCCAAGCACCGGTGAAGAGCCCCTGAACCGCGGCGCGCTCGCGCAGCGTGTAGAGGTCCGCGCTGATGGTGAGCGTGGTGGGCTGAAGCGCGCCCGCGCCCAGCCCCTGCAACACGCGGAAGGCGATGAGCCCCTCCACCGAATGGGCGAGCCCGCACAGCGCGGAGCCCACGAGAAACAACCCCATGCCAGCGAAGAAGACGGGCTTGCGTCCCAGCCGGTCCGCCAGCTTCCCGGAGATGAGCACGCCCACGGTGGACGCGAAGAGGAACGCGGAGAAGACCCACGAGTAGAGGTGCTGTCCGCCCAGCTCCCGGGTGATGGTGGGCATGGCGCTGGTCACCACCGTGCCCTCGAAGGCACTGACCACCAGGGCCAGCAGCACCGCGCCAGTGGCCATCCGCCGCGCCGCTCCAGGCCGTGCGGAAGACACCGGCTCCACCGTCAAGCCGCTTCCATCCATGGCACACGTGTAACCGGGGGCTCCCCATGCGGAAATCGCAACTTCCGCATAGACTCCATGCGGAATCCGCATGACCCACGAACAGCTCCAGGCATTCCTCCGCGTGGCCCAGGAAGGCCGCCTCTCCAGGGCCGCCAAACGGTTGGGGCTGTCCCAGTCCGGGCTGTCCCGCCAGCTCCAGTCGCTGGAGGCGGCGCTGGGCACTCGCCTGCTCGTTCGCACGCCCGGGGGCGCCGTGCTGACGGACGCGGGGGAGCGGTTCCTGCCCCACGCACGGCGCGCGCTCGATGCCCTGGCGGCGGGTACCTCCGAGCTGGAGCGGCTGTCGAACACCCCTCGCGGGCCGGTGTCGCTCGGCACGCTGCACACCGTGGGAGCGTACCTGCTACCGGACATCATCCCGGCCTTCGCGCAGCGGTTTCCGGAGGTGCGCCCCCGGCTCAGCGAGGCCATGGCGTCGACGCTGGAGGAAGGCGTGGCCCGTGGCGCGCTGGACCTGGCCATCCTGTCGCTGCCCGTGCGACGGGCGGACCTGGTGTCGCAGAAGCTCTGGGAGGAAGTGCTGATGCTGGCGGTGCCGCGCGGACACCGGCTCACGAAGAGCAGCCGGCCGGTGACGCTCGGGGACGTGGTGGAAGAGACGTGGGTGGTCATCCCCAGCATGAGCGGCACGCGCGCGCTGGAGGCGGAGTGCGAGGCGCGCGGAGTGACACCGAAGGTCGCGATGGAGACGGACAACGCGGAGGCGATGCGGCGCATGGTGGAGCGCGGACTTGGCATCGCGCTGGTGCCGGAGCTGATGGCCAGGGACCACGCGGCGCGCGGCTTCGACGTGGTGCCGCTGGCGAAGAGCGGCCTGAAGCGACAGGTGGCGCTGGTCCACCGGGGCGAGGGCTACCTCACGGCGGCGGCGCGCGAGCTCAAGTCGTTCATCGTGGAGAGCGTGCGCGCGATGCCGGAGCCCTGGGGAGCAGGCAGGCGTGGAGGAGCGCCCTCGGGGCAGCGGGTGCGATAGCCTGTCGCGCGTGGGCGGGTGACGGGAGCCCACGGGCGAGAGGGCTGTCGCATGTCGCTGAAGGTGATGACGTTCAACGTGTTGCAGGGAGGCGAGGAGCGGTTCGACGACATCGCCACCTTCCTCTCCCGGGCCTCACCGGACGTGCTGGTGCTCCAGGAGTGCCTGGGCTGGGAAGACGGCGGGCGCCTGCGTCGGGTGGCCGAGGCGCTGGACGTGCCGCAGGACGACGCGCACGTGGTGCTGGGTCAGTCCCGCTCGCGCCCCAGTGGGCGCAGCTACCACGTCGCGGTGGTGAGCCGCCCTCCCCTGCGCTCGCTGCGCATCCACAATGACCGCCACTTCCTGGGCCACTGCATCGTCGAGTGCGAGCTGGAGGCCAACGGACCGGTGACGCTGTTCGGCACGCACTTCGACGCGCACCACGAGAGGCTCCGCTACGTGGAGGCGCGCTACCTGCGCTCGCTCATCGACCCGGCGAAGTTCCGGGACGGGCAGTACCTGCTCGCCGGAGACCTCAACTCGCTGTCTCGCAGGGACCCGTACCCGGTGGACCTGGAGGACAGGCTGCGGCGCGCGGGGACGGACAAGTACGGACACCCGCCGCGCTTCGACGTCATCGACGACGTGGAGGACTTCGGCTGGGTGGACACGCTGCCGACGCGGGCCGGGTCCACGAAGTGGGTGACGGCGCGGCGCAACCGGGGTGGCGTCACCATCGACTACCGCACCGACTACGTCTTCGCGTCACCGCGCATGGTGGAGCGACTGGTGTCCTCGGAGGTCATCGACGTGGGCGACACGTCCGACCACAACCCGCTGGTGGCCACGTTCCGCTGACACGCGGTCGTCCGCGCAAGATCCTGATAGCGCCAGTCCTGGGGGTCCTCCGATGGTATGTCCATGCGAACCACCCTCCTCAGCCTGCTGCTCGCCCTGACCGCATGCGCCCATGCGCCGCCTTCCGTCCCCGTGGAGACGATTCCCGCCCGCCCCGAGGACGTGGCCTCCATCGATGGGGTGATGAAGGCCTTCTACGAAGTGGTGAACCTCGCCCCCGACGCACCCCGGCAGTGGGCACGCGACAGGACGCTCTACAGCCCATGGATTCACTTCGTGTCGATTGGCCAGAAGGTCTCCATCTGGGACCACCAGGGCTTCGTGGAGGCCACGGAGCCGCTCGTCCGCGCCGGGTTTCGCGAGTGGGAAATCAATCGCGTCACGCGCCGGTACGGCAACATCGCGCATGTGGCTTCGACCTACGAGACGCGGACGGGCCCCGGAGAAGGCTCGCTCTCGCGGGGCGTCAATTACATCCAGCTCTACTTCGACGGCGCGCGCTGGTGGGTGACGAGCGTGGTGTGGCAGTCGGAGGACGCGGCGCATCCCATTCCACCGGAATTGCTTCCCGCCTCGAGTCCTTGAGCATGACCGCGCGGGCGAGAGAATGAGCTGGGACCTCCCCAGTCCGATGCGCCCGCTCGTCGAGGGAACCGAACTCTTCGTGGGCGAGTGGACGTGTCCCGGAGCGCGCCAGGCTCGGACGCTGGAGCAGGCGCACTACGTCGAGCTGGACCTGCTGCGCGCGGGGATGCATGTGCGGACCCTCGGTCGGCAACGGAGCGTGGTGGACCCGACGACCGCCGCGCTGCAGGTTCCGGGTGACGAGTACTGGATGGCCTCGACCGGGGAGCAGCCACAGCGCAGCACGCTGCTGCTCCTGCGTGGCGCGCTGGCGGAGGAGCTGGGCCCGCACGTTCGAGCCCAGGTCCTCCAGGTCTCCGCGGAGGTGGCACGCCTGCACTTCAAGCTCTTGCGAGACACGGACCCGCTGGCGCGAGAGGAAGTCGCGCTGGCCCTGGTCCATCGCTTCGTGCGGGACGCCGCGCCCGAGCGGACGCGAGCAGCCTCCGTCACGCCCGCGTGGCGTCAACTCACGGAGGAGTTGCAACACCAAGTGGCCACGCGCTTCGCGGAGCGGCTGACGCTGGAGGCGCTCGCTTCGGAGGTCCACGCATCCCCCTTCCACGCCAGTCGCGTCTTTCACGCGGTGACAGGGGAGACACTGCATCGACACCTCACCCGCGTGAGGTTGCGCGCCGCGCTGTTCGAGTTGGAGGAGGCATCAGGCCGCCTCACGGACGTCGCGCTCGGAGTGGGCTTCTCCTCGCACAGTCACTTCACCAGCGCGTTCCGGCAGGAGTTCGGGTGCACGCCCTCGGCGCTTGCACGCGGGCGCGGCTGAGCGCGCGTCACCTCCGCTACGCTCCCCCTTTCGATGCCCTACGACAAGACGCGCGGGGATGTTATCCCTCCAGCGTTTCATCGGGACGTGGTGTGAAGGAGGAGCAGCGTGGCTCGGACGGACAGCTTCGTGGAGTACGTGGTGGAGTTGCTGGAGAAGCTCGGGCCGGTCCAGGCTCGGCGGATGTTCGGCGGGTGGGGCCTGTACTTCGGAGGGCGGATGTTCGGCCTCATTGGAGACGGACAGCTCTTCCTGAAGGTTGACGACGTCACCAGGCCCGACTTCCAGGCCGCCGGCTGCCGCCCCTTCATCTTCGAGGGCGGCGGGAAGACGGTGGCGCTGGGCTACTGGACGCCGCCCGCCGACGCGAGCGATGACGCCTATGAGCTGCTGCCCTGGGCTCGCCGTGCCGTCGACGCGGCGGCGAGGGCCGCGCTGAAGAAGGCTCCGAAGAAGAAGCCCGCCGCGGTAGCGAAGAAGGCCCCTGCCGAGAAGAAACAGGCCCCCGCGAAGAAGACCCCGGCCCCAAGCAAGCCGAAGCCGAAGTCCCTCTCGACGAGGTCGACGCCCCCGAAAAAGCCCGCCGTCGCCAAGAAGACCGCGCGCAAGAGCCCCCGTCTCAAGCGGTCTTGATGGACGAGGCCGACTCCAGGCCCAGCTCGGCCACGGAGACCTCCCGCATCCGGAACTTCTGCACCTTGCCCGTCACCGTCATCGGGAACGCGTCCACCAGCTTCCAGAAGCGCGGCACCTTGAACGTGGCGATGCGGCCCGTGCAGTGCTTCCTCAGCTCCTCGGGCGTGAGCGTCACGCCCGGTTTCGGCTTCACCCAGGCCATCACCTCCTCGCCGTACTTCGCGCTCGGCACACCGATGACCTGCGCCTCGCTCACGCCCGGGTGCGTGTGCAGGAACTCCTCCACCTCGCGCGGAGAGATGTTCTCCCCGCCCCGGATGATGAGGTCCTTGATGCGACCGACAATCCGCACGTAGCCGTCCACGTCCATCGTCGCCAGGTCGCCGGTGTGCATCCACCCCGCCGCGTCCACCGCCTTCGCCGTGGCCTCCTCGTTCGCCCAGTACCCCAGCATGACGCTGTAGCCCCGCGTGCAAAGCTCTCCCGCCGCCCCGCGAGGCACCACCGCCCCCGTCTCCGCGTTGATGACCTTCACCTCCAGGTGCGGATGCACGCGCCCCACCGTGGACACCCGCTTGTCGAACGGGTCATCCAGCGAACTCTGCGTGGACACCGGAGACGTCTCCGTCATCCCGTAGCAGATGGTCACCTCGCGCATGTTCATCCGCGATTGCACCTGCTTCATCACCTCCACCGGACACGGTGAACCCGCCATGACGCCGGTGCGCAGCGTCGTCAAATCGAACTCACCGAAGCGCGGGTGGTCCAGCTCCGCGATGAACATCGTCGGCACGCCGTACAGCGACGTGCAGCGCTCCAGTTGCACCGCCTGGAGCACCGCCAGCGGGTCGAACGCCTCGCCCGGAATCACCATCGTCGAGCCATGCGTCGTGCAGGCCAGGTTCCCAATCACCATTCCGAAGCAGTGGTAGAAGGGCACGGGGATGCACACCCTGTCCTCCGGCCCGTAGCGCAGCGCCTCGCCTATGAAGTACCCGTTGTTCAGCACGTTGTGGTGCGACAGCGTGGCGCCCTTGGGGAAGCCCGTCGTCCCGGACGTGTACTGGATGTTGATGGGGTCGTCGAACTGGAGCGACGCCTCGCGGTCCTCCAGCGTGTGCTCGCTCACGTGCTTCGCGTTGGAGAGCAATAGCTGCCAGTCGTCGTCCAGCACCAGCGCCACGCGGAGCTGAGGGCAGCGGGGGCGGACCTCCTCCAGCATCGCCCGGTAGTCCGTCTGGCGGAAACCCCGCGCCAACAGCAGCACACTGGTGCCCGACTGGTTGAGCGAGTACTCCAGCTCCGCCGTGCGATAGGCCGGGTTGAGGTTCACCAGGATGGCGCCAATGCGCGCCGCCGCATACTGCGTCACCACCCACTCGAAACGATTGGGAGACCAGAGGCCCACGCGGTCCCCCTTCTCCACGCCCATCGCCAGCAGGCCCTTCGCCACCTGCGTGGTGGTTTCCCACAACTCCCGGTACGTGGCCCGATACCCCTGCGAGACGACGACCAGCGCCTCGCGGTCCCCATGGCGCTCCACCGTTGTTCGCAGGTTCTGCCCGAGGGTCTCACCGAGGAGCGGCGTGGCACTGGTGCCATGGACATACGAGGGAGCCTGGCTCATGCACCCATCGTCACGCCGTCAAGAAGGTCGAGCAAGCGCCCCTGGGGCGAGTCCGCTGTGAAGCGCCCGCCCGACAAGCGGTCCTAAACCCGGGCGACCCGGTGGATGCTGTTCCCTTCAGGCACCCCCTGGGGTCACCGGAGGCCACTCCCCGCGCCCTCGGGCCCCCTCCCCCCCGGTCGGACGCCCGCCAGGGCAGCCCCCCGGCATCCCCCGCTGTCCACTTGTCCCACACTCACCCGAACTTCCGAGCCATCCAGGGATTCAGGTGGTGCGGCCCCACCACGCACCGCATTAAATGGAGGGGTTCATGGATGATTCCAACGCCAGGCTGGTCGCGGCACTGCTGGAAGCCCGACAGCGCCACTGCTTCCCCCCGGACGTGCGCCGGGCGGCCCCCGAGTTCGTCGCACAGGTCCTTGGGCTGCTGTTCCCTCACTTCGCGGAGCGCCTGGAGTGTACCGCCGCCGCTGTCCGCCGGGACGTCACCACCGTGGAGGCCAGCCTCCACCGCCTGCGCGAAACGCTCGCGCCCCTCTACCCGGACATCAACGCCAGCATCCCCGCGCGCTTCATGGAGCGGCTGCCGGAGCTCTACGACTGGCTCCGTCAGGACTCGCAGGCCATCTTCGACGCGGACCCCGCCGCCCGCTCCGTGGACGAGGTCATCCTCACGTACCCGGGCTTCCAGGCCATCGCCATCTTCCGCGTGGCCAATGCGCTGCACATGCTCGGCTTCCCGCTCCTGCCACGGCTGCTCACCGAGTTCGCCCACCAGCGCACCGGCGTGGACATCCACCCCGGCGCCACCATTGGCCGGCGGTTCGTCATCGACCACGGCACCGGCGTCGTCATCGGTGAGACGACGCTCATCGGCGACAACGTGAAGCTCTACCAGGGCGTCACGCTGGGCGCCCTCATGGTGGAGAAGGCCCTGGCGGACAAGAAGCGCCACCCCACGATTGAGGACGACGTGGTGGTGTACGCCAACGCCACCATCCTCGGAGGGGAGACGGTGGTGGGCCACGGCAGCATCATCGCCGGCAACGCGTGGCTCACGCAGAGCATCCCTCCGGGTTCCGTCGTCACCCGACGCAGCGAGATTCGTCCCCGTGGAGCCGACGGCGTCCTGGACGCCATCGAGTTCCACATTTGATGACGCCTTTGCGAAGCACCTACCCCGCGCAGCCCCCGACGAGGCCCGACATGAAGGTCAACAACATCCTCGAGACCATCGGCAACACGCCGCACGTACGCATCAACCGGCTGTTCCCGTCGCGCGTCACGGTCCACATGAAGCTGGAGCGCGCCAATCCGGGCGGCAGCATCAAGGACCGCATCGCCCTCTCCATGATTGAGGACGCGGAGAAGCGCGGCATCCTCAAGAAGAACAGCGTCATCATCGAGCCCACCAGCGGCAACACCGGCATCGGTCTGGCCATGGTCGCCGCGGTGAAGGGCTACAAGCTGGTGCTCGTCATGCCGGAGTCGATGAGCGTCGAGCGCCGCCGCCTGATGGCCGCCTATGGCGCGACGTTCGAGCTCACCCCGCGCGCCCAGGGAATGAAGGGCGCCATCGCCCGCGCCAACGAGCTGCTCTCCCAGGTGCCCGACTCGTGGATGCCCCAGCAGTTCGAGAACGAGGCCAACATCGAGGTGCACAAGCGCACCACCGCCCAGGAAATCCTCAAGGACTTCCCGGACGGGTTGGACTACCTGATTACCGGCGTGGGCACCGGCGGCCACATCACTGGCTGCGCCGAGGTGCTCAAGCAGCACTGGCCCAAGCTGAAGGTCCTCGCGGTGGAGCCCACCAAGTCGCCCGTCATCAGCGGCGGCCAGCCCGGCCCCCACCCCATCCAGGGCATCGGAGCGGGCTTCATCCCGAAGAACCTCCACACCGAGGTGCTGGACGGCACCGTGCAGGTCACCGAGGAAGACGCCTTCGAGTTCACCCGCCGCTCCGCGCGCGAGGAGGGCATCTTCGTGGGCGTCTCCTCCGGCGCCGCGCTGTCCGCGGTGAACCAGAAGCTGGGTGAGATGTCGGACGGCAGCCGCGTGCTGTGCTTCTGCTACGACACCGGCGAGCGCTACCTGTCCATCGACACGCTCTTCTCGCCCCAGGGCTGAGCGCCGTCAGCCGCCGTATCCCCGCACCAATTCCACCAGCCGGTCCATCTCCTCCGGCAGGTTGTAGAAGTGCGGGGACAGGCGAATGCGCCCCCGGCGCACGGAGTGGGCGACGTGGTGCTCGGACAGATATGCCCCGAGCGCCCGCGCCTGCGCCCCGGGCGGCAGGAAGGTGAGGATGCCCGCGCGATGCTCCGGCGCGGGCCCCACCTCGCAGCCCAGCGCGAGCAGGCCCTTCTCCAGGGATGCGAGCAGCTCCCGGATGCGCACCTCGATGTTCTCCACGCCCACCTCCTGCAACAACTCCAGCGCGGCGCCCAGCGCATAGAGGCCCGGGTACGCGGCGCTGCCCTCCTCGAACTTGCCCGCGTCGGCGCGCAGCTCGAAGTGGGTGCGGTTGAAGTTCCACGCGTCAGTGGTGCTGCGCCAGCCCACCAGCACCGGACGCAGCCGGGGCAGCACCTCCTTCGCCACGTACAACAGGCCAATGCCGGAGATACCGAGCATCCACTTGTGACTGTCCGCGCTCAGGAAGTGGATGCGACACTTCTTCACGTCCACCGGCACACAGCCGACGCTCTGGATGCCGTCCACACAGAAGAGGACGCCCGCGCGCTCGCACACCCGGCCCACCGCCTCCAGGTCCGTTCGGTGCCCCGTGGCGAACTGCACGGAGGACACCGCCACCAGCCGCGTGCGCGGCGTCAGGGCCTGCTCCACCGCTTCGGGGGTGACACCTCCGGACGGCACCTGGATTTCGCGCACCGCGACGCCGCGGTCCTTCAGGTGCAGCCACGGGTAGACGTTGGAGGGGTACTCCAGCGACGTGGCCACGGCCACCTCGTCCCCCGGCTTCCAGTCCAGGCCCTCCGCCACCAGACCCAGGCCGTGGCTGGTGTTGCGCACGAAGGCCACCTCGCCGGGCTCGGCATGGAGCAGGCGCGCCGCCAACGCGCGGATGCGCTCGCAGTGGGCCTCCCAGCCTCGCTCGTGGCGGATGCCATGGTAGACGAGGTCGTCCATCCACTCGCGCACGGCTTCGGCGGCGCGCAGGCTGGTGGGCGCGACTCCGGCATGGTTGAAGTAGAGCTGCTCTTGCAGCACCGGGAAGAGGGCGCGGTAGGACTCGAGGGAGCGCGTCATGCGTCCGAGTCTAGCCACCCGCCTCCCAGTCAGGCGGACGACGTGAGCGGGGAGGCGTGCCCGCGTTCACCCGCCATCAGGGGCCCCCTCCCCTGACGGTGAGCGGATGGGCTATACCTCCGGCCCTCATCAGCGGGGAGCGCAGTGCATGCGTCGCGAGGTTCGCGGTTCCGTGAGGAGCACGTTGCTGCTGGGCCTCCTGTTGGCGGGCTGTGCCGGCACCGTCAAGGCCCCCTACCCGCCCATTCGCGCGGACACCTCTCCGGCGGCGCTCGCGCGCGGGGCGGTCATCTTCCATGCGAGCTGCGAGGCGTGTCACCGGAGCGGTGACGCGGAGACGGCCTCCGGCGCGCCGCTGCACGAGCTGCCGTCGTACATGGGCGACTTCCACTCGTCCAACCTCACCTCGCACCCCACGGCGGGCATCGGCGCGGCGACGGACGAGGAGCTGGCGCGCGTCATCCGCTACGCGGTGAGTCGAGACGGACGGCTGATGGTGATGCCCAGCTATGGCATGGGGGACAAGGACCTGGCGGCGGTGCTGGGCTTCATGCGCTCGGGGCATCCCCTCTTCACGCCGGACGCGACTCCCGCGCCGCGCTCCGACTTCAGCTTCATTGGCGGACTGGGCTTCCGAGTCATCACCGGCAACGAGCCGGTGCAGCGGCCCGTCGTCGGCATCCCCGTGCCGCCCAAGGGCCCCACGCTGGAGTACGGCCGGTACATGGCCCAGGACGTCTACGACTGCGCCTCCTGTCACACGCCGGGCTTCAGTCCGGACAAGACGCAGGGCGATGACGTCTTCTCGGGAGGAATGTCCTTCAAGGACCCGGAGGGCCAGGAGGTCCACTCCAGCAACATCACCTTCCATGAGACGGGGCTCGCCCACTGGACGCGGGCGGACTTCATGCGCGCGGTGCGGGATGGGATTGCGCCGGATGGCTCCGCGCTGCGCTCGCCCATGCCCCGCTTTCGCGGCATGGATGAGGAGGAGGCCCAGGCCCTCTATGACTATCTGCGCTCGATGCCGCCTCGGAAGAACGCCGTGGACGGAGCACGGCCCCGACTCACCGCCACGACGCCCCGCCCGGACTGGGTAGCGCCAGTCTCGTTGACCGGGGACGTGCGGGAAGTGGAAGCGCCCGAGGAGGCCACACCAACTGGCGAGGTCGCCCACGCGCCCGCTCCAACGAGCGGTCAAAGCGTCGCGACTCCGGCCGAGGCCACTTCGGCGCCAGCGAGCGTCGCGACCACTGGAGCCACGGCGGCGCCGAGCAGCAGTGCCTCCGCATCGGCGCCACCGAAGGTCGCACCGCCCGCGCCGCGCAAGCCTCGAGTCGTGCCAGCCCGGGTGGATGCGCCCAAGCTCTTCACGCAACTGGGTTGCGCGGGCTGTCATGCGCCCGGGGCCCGCTACCATGACCGGCTCGCTCGCGCCTCCCGCCGGGGCGACGCGGAGCTGGTGCGCTGGGTGCGCAACCCGGAGCAGTTCCAGCCGGGGACGACGATGCCCACCTACGCGGAGTTGCTCGACGTACCCACCGCGCTGGCCCTCGTCCGCTGGGTGAAATCCGGAGGCCCCGCGACCCTGCCTCCCGTCTCCCACTGACCCGCTGAAATTCGCGGGAAATGACCGGAGAAAGGGAGCCCCCACGTATCTGGGGTGGAAGTTCCTCGGGGTGTCCTTCGACACGCCGGGGCACGTGCCACCCCGGTGCCAACCGGCCCCTGCCCCGGGGTGGTGCGTGTAATCTTCCAAGCCTTCCGCCCCGTGGGGAGAAGGCTGCGTCCGGGACGCGGCTCGCATAGCGTGGACGCATGACGGAGTGCCTCCTCAACATCGACCTGGGTGAGCTGCCCGACGAGGATGCGCGGCTCTATGCGCTCGCCCAGGTGGCCAACATCGCCTGTGGCGGACACGCCGGAGACGACGCCTCCATGCGCCGAGCGCTGGAGCTGTGCGCGCGCCATGGCACCCGGGTGTGCGCGCATCCGTCCTATGAGGACCGCGAGGGCTTCGGACGAAGAGCGCTCGACGTGACACCGGACGTCCTGCGCGGACAGGTGGCGAGCCAGTGCGCGCGCCTCTCCAGGCTGGCGCAGGAGCAGCGGGTGCCGGTCGTCTACGCCAAGCTCCACGGCGCGCTGTACCACGCGGCCAACACCTCGCCCGTGCTGGCGCGCGCGGTGGTGGAGGGAATCGTCGAGGCGCTGGGCACGGGCGTCACCCTCATCGCGCCCGCCGAGGGCTCGCTGCGAGACGCGGCGAGGAATGCGGGGCTGGCCCATGCACGCGAGGGCTTCGCGGACCGGGGCACGCTTCCGGATGGCTCGCTGATTCCCCGGGGGCAACCGGGTGCGGTGCTCACGGAGGCGGCGAAGGTGCGGGAGAACACCGTGCGGCTGGCGACCCAGGGCACCGTCGATACGGTGTGCGTGCATGGCGACACGCCCGGGGCGGTGGAGCTGGCCCGCGAGGTGCGCGCCACGCTGGACGCGCTGTCGCTCCACGTGGAGCCGCTGGGAGACGGCGCGCTGCGGCTGACGCTGCCCGACAGCCTGGAGCGGCGGGCGGCGCGCGAGGTGCTTCGGGCCCTGCCCGGCGTGGTGGACGCCGTCGTCACCGAGGAACACGCCTGCGTGTACTTCGACCCCTCCGCGCCTCCCGATGAACCCCGCCTGGCGCTGGCGCGACTGCTGCGCGAGACGGTGGCCCCGCCGGAGCAGACGCTCATCACGTTGCGCGTGCGTTACGACGGGCCCGATTTGGAGAAGGTCGCCACGCGCGCGGGCCTGTCCGTGGACGAGGTGGCCCGGCTCCATGCGGCGCGCGAGTACTCGGTGCGCTGCGTGGGCTTCCTCCCGGGCTTCGCATACCTGGGCGAGTTGGACCCCCGCATCGTCGTGCCGCGCCTTCCCACGCCGCGCATGCGCGTGCCGGCGCTCGCGGTGGGCATCGCGGGAGGACGCACGGGCGTGTATCCCTTCGCGTCACCGGGGGGCTGGAACCTGATTGGCACGGCGCTGGACTTCACGGCCTTCCACCCGGACCGGGGCGCGGTGTTGCAACTCGGTGACCGGGTGCGCTTCGAGCGGGTGGGATGATGGCGGGCTGGCTGGAACTCGTGGGGATGGGAGGGCCCGCCACGGTGCAGGACGGCGGGCGGCCGGGGCAGATGCACCATGGCGTCCCACCCGGTGGCGCGCTGGTGCCGGAGCTGCTGGCGCTGGCCAACCGCGCCGTGGGCAACACCTGGGACGCGGCGGCGCTGGAGTGCCTGGGGTCCCTGGAGCTGCGCGCGCGAGGCAGGCCCTTGCGCGTCTCGGTGGATGGGAGAAGCGCACAGGTGGTGTCCGACGGGGAGAGCCTCCGCGTGCCCGCCCCGGAGCACGCCAGCATCCGCTACGTCGCGGTGGACGGTGGACTGGACGTGCCGGAGGTGCTGGGTGGGCGCGGCACGCTGCTGGTGGCGCGACTGGGTGGACACGAAGGGCGCGTGCTGCGCCCCGGGGATTCGCTTCCCGTGGGAGCGCCGCGAGGGCCCTCGGAGCAGGTGGACGCGGAAGGCATCTGGGATGACACGGCACCCATCCGGCTGATGCTCGGACCGGACACGGAGAGCTTCGACGCGCTGATGGCGGCCTCGCTCCTGGGAAGCAGCTTCACCGTGTCGAGCGCGAGCGACCGCGTGGGGATGCGCCTGCAGGGTCCCGCGCTGGCGCATGGCGATGAGGGCGCGAGCACGTCGCGGCCCATGGTGCGCGGCGCCATCCAGGTGACGCTGTCGGGTGAGCCCATCATCCTCGGGCCGGACCACCCCACCACGGGCGGCTATCCGCTCATCGCCACCGTCATCCGCGCGGACTGGGGCCGGCTCGGAGCACGGCGCCCCGGAGCCACCGTCGAGTTCCACGCCGTCAATCCAGACGAAGCACGCGAGGCCTGGCGACAGCACCTGCGGCGCTTTCGTGGCGGGGCCTGAGCAGGGTGAATCGCATGGAGCTGCGCACCGAACGGCTCGTCCTTCGGGACTTCCAGCGCGAGGACACCCCGAGCGTCTTCGCCTACCACTCCAAGCCCGCGTACCTGGAGCACTACGGCCAGCCGCCACCGACTCAGGAGGACGTACGCGCCTTCGTCGCCATGCTGTGTGGCTGGGCGCAAGAGGTCCCCCGGGCGAAGTACCAGCTCGCCATCACCCTGGACGGCCGCGTCATCGGCACCTGCGGCGTGCGCAAGCAAGCGCCCGAGGACACCTCCGCGGAATACGGCTGCGAGCTCGACCCGGCTTTCTGGGGTCACG
The DNA here is from genome assembly GCF_013336705.1 of Myxococcus sp. CA051A. Taxonomy (NCBI): domain Bacteria; kingdom Pseudomonadati; phylum Myxococcota; class Myxococcia; order Myxococcales; family Myxococcaceae; genus Myxococcus; species Myxococcus sp. CA051A. Next base: position 434,764 of record NZ_JABUMS010000008.1, read on the forward strand.
GCTACGCGCGCGAGGCGTCGCGGGCCCTGCTCGAGTTCGGCTTCCAATCGCTCGGCCTGAAGAGGCTGTTCGCCCTCACCCAGCCCGGCAACCTCGGCGCCATCCGGCTCGCGGAGTCACTCGGCTTCCACCGCGTCACCGAAGGCCGCTACGAGCGCCTCCACCCCTGACGCTCAGCCCTCCATCGGCAGCGTGAAGGTGAAGGTCGTCCCCTGCCCGAGCTCGCTGCGCACGCGCACCGCGCCACCGTGCGCCTCGACGATGCCTCGGGTGATGGAGAGCCCCAGCCCCACGCCACTCCCCGGCACTCGCGTCGGCCGCTGGAGCCTGTCGAACAAGACGGGCAAGACCTCCGGCGCAATCCCCGCTCCCGTGTCCTCCACGCTCAGCTCGACCCAATCCGCATGGACCTCCGCCATGACGGTGATGCGCCCACCCGCGGGCGTGAAGCGGACGGCATTGCCCACCAGGTTGGAGAACACCTGATGGATGCGGTCCGGGTCACATCGCACGTCGACATCCCGCTCGGGCACGCGCAGCTCCAGCCCGATGCCCCGCTCCTGCGCCAGCGGCCCCAGCTCCGACGCCTGCTCCAACAGCCGCGAGAGCGCCAACGGCACGCGGCTCACCCGGAAGCCCCCGCCCTCGATGGCCGCGAAGTCGAGCAGGTCATGGATGAGCCGCTCCATCCGGAGCGCCGAGCGGTTGAGCGTGTCCAGATGATGCCGCGCGCGCCCGTTGAGCGGAGACAGCAGCGGCGCCAGCAGCGATGACGTCATGGCGATGACGCCCAGCGGATTGCGCAAGTCATGGGACACCATCGCCAGCAGCTCCCGGCGCAGGCGCGTCTCCGACTCGGCGGCCCGCCGCGCCGCGCGCTCCGCTTCGTACAGCCGCCCGTTCTCCACCGCGACGGCCGCGGAGTCCGCGAGCGACTGGAGGAGGGACACCTCCCGAATCCCCGGCACCCGGCGCTCCGCCCAGTACGCGCCAATGGCCCCCACGGGGTCCGCGCGACGCACCGGCACCATGACGAGGCTCTTCACGAACGTCGCGCGGTAGACGTCGTGAGGGATGCGGTCATCCGCGTAGATGTCCTCGATGACCACGGGCTCCCGGTTCAAGATGGCCCACCCGGAGATGCACGACTCGATGGGGAACCGATGCCCCTTCCATAAGGGGGCAATGGCCTCCTCATCCGCGTAGTGCACGAGGTTGCCTTCGCGCAGGACGAACGTGACCCCATCCGCGCCACTGAGCTGTCGTGCCGCCCGGCGCACCAGCGCCATGACGTCTTCCAGCGTCCTCAGATGCGCCAGCTCCTGCACCACGTCCAGCAAGACCAGCGCGTCGTCGAATGTCAGCGCCTCCAGTGGCAGGCGCTCCTGAAACCTTCGCAAGGGACGGCCTCCTTGTGAGAAGGACTCAGCCAACACACCTGGGAAACAGGACGTTCATTCGCTCGTCGTGTCCGCCCGGAGAGCATCCTGGCGACCTGCCTCCTGTCGACATCTTCTAGATATAGGAACCCGCGACCCGCCCGGCCACGCCGCGCGCCCAGGGAGCACCCGACGTCACGGGCTTTGCCCACGCGTCGACATCCGCCCACCACCCGGGGTTTCCACCTGAATGGAAAATAGCACCCGCTCGCCCCTTCAGGTGGGAGGCGCCGGTGTGGGTGCGCGCCCCTCCCGAAAAATCAGCGCACGGGGGTGAGGGGAAAAAAGCGCGGGGGCCGTCCCGGAAGACAGGCGCGCACCAGGAACCGTCATGTCGACGGACTCGCGCCACCTCCGAGAGACGCCTTGCGAAAGACCGAGGACAACACGGGGCTGAGTTCGTGGCGAGGCCGCCCGGTCAACCCGCACGGGAAGAAGTCGCTTCCCGTGGCGCACGACAGCTCACGAGGCGTGTCCTTGCCGGAGTCGTCCGCCATCCCAGGAAGGCACCGAGCCTTCGTTGCCAGCGAGATACCCATCGAACAGAGCGTCACACTTGCCGGGGGAGGGACCTTTCGATGACCATGAGCGCTTCCTGGAGGACCTTCCGCGTGGAGTCGCAACCAAGGCCGACCCTGGCCGCGAGTCCTCTGTCAGGTCACGAGTTGGAGAAGCTCCGCAGGGAGCTGACCCAGGCCGTCGCCCGCGTGTGTCCCCCGCGCCTGGCCAACCGCCGTGATGACCTGGTGCAGACGGCGATGATGCGCGTCATGGAGCTCCAGCGCCGCGAGCCCGACCGCTCCCGGCTCTCCCCCTCCTACCTGTACCGCGTCGCGTACACGGCGCTGGTGGACGAGCTGCGCAACGTGGATCGCCGCCGCGAGGTCCCCATCGAGGAGGTGGAGTCGCTGCCTCAGCAGCCGGTGGCGTCGGGAGACCCGGAGAAGTCCGCGAGCGCGTCGCAGATTGCCCGGGCGGTGCGCGACTGCCTGCGCCAGCTCGCACAGGACCGCAGGCTCGCGGTGACGCTGTACCTCCAGGGACACACCGTGCCGGAAGCAGGAGAGCTGATGGGCTGGGACGGCAAGCGGACCGAGAACCTCGTCTACCGCGGGCTGAGCGCGCTGCGCGTCTGCCTCTCCACGAAGGGATTCGAGCCGTGAGCGAGCATCGACGCGACGACGAAACGAAGCCCGATGAGGCCACCGTCGAGCGCCTGCGCGCCGCGGTGCGCGACGAGGAGCTGGTTGCGGGAGACGAGCCGGTGGACGCCGATCTCGTGTGGCGAGCGGTGAGCGGGGAGCTGCCCATGGAGGAGCGGAAGGCCGTCGTCGCTCGCGTGGCGGACGACCCCGCATGGGCCGCCGCGTGGCGACTGGCCCTGGAGCTGACGCGCGCGGCCAGGGAGGCCGAGGCACCCGAGCGTCCCGAGGCGGCGGGCCCTCACGCGCGGAGGCCAGCCGATGAGGCTCGGGAACGGCGGCGGTTCCGCTTCGCCTGGAGCCGTCCCCTGCTGGGCGCGGCGGCGACGGCGGCACTGGCGCTGGTCGTGGTGGGGGTCGCGATGAGGGAGGACACCTTGTCTCCCAGGCTGCGCGGAGCGGACCCGTCGGGGCTGGTGTCCCAGGTGCCAGAGGACGCGCCGCTGAAGCGGGAGGACTGTGTCTTGCGCTGGAGCGGAGGCCCCGCCGGCACGCGCTGGTCGGTGCGGTTGTCCACGGAGGACCTGAGCTGGGTGCACCGCGCGGACTCGCTGGAGCAGAGCGAGTACCGGGTGCCCGCCTCCGTCCTCGCGCCGTTGGAGTCGGGAACGAAGCTGCTGTGGCAGGTGGAAGCGCGGTTGCCGGACGGACAGGTGCTTCGCGGCATCACCTTCGTCAATCGGTTGGAGTGATGCATGGGGAGCGAAGTCAGGGGAGGAACGTCATGAAGGCAGGCATTCAAATGAAGACGCAACGATGGATGCAGGGGGGGCTGCTGGCGCTCGCGGTACTGGTGGGTGGACTGTCTGGACAAGCCGGGGCGCAGGTTCCTCCGGTGACCACGTCGGTGGTGCGGTCCACGCCCATCGCGGGAGAGGCGCGCGACCAGGTGGTGGCCTCGGTGGTGGAGACCGGCGTGCGCGCCAGCGTCAATCAACTGGTGACCCTCCAGCTCGTCAACAGCGTCACCGGCGTCGTGGTGGCGCAGACCCATGGCGTGCTGACCGAGACCACGCCCCTGAGACTGAGCTACCGCGCGCTGGTCGCCGACACATTGTACGCGCGGGCCATCGCCTATCAGAGCAGCACGCCGCGCCTGGTGGCCATCCTCACCGTGGAGCGCTGGTCTCCGGTGGCGCCATCCCCGTGGTCCGAGCCGTCCGTCTGCTACTGGGAGCTGGAGCAGATGGAGAAGGATGAGATGCCCGAGCCGGAGCGGCCGACGGTTCCGACAACGATGCAGGTGCTCAAATGCATCCCCGTAGTCCACTCAGCACACTGACATCCCCTGTTGTGACGTTCCGGAAGCGACGACCCGAGGGTTGTCACTGGAGCATCCTCGCCCTCGCGGCGGGGATGCTCCTCGTCGTGTGTCCGGGCGCTGCTTTCGCGAAGGGCGCGGACCGTCCCCCGCCCCCCACGCTCGTGGAGTGCCGGGAGCGATTCGAGGCCCATCCGGAGGAGCAGTCCTCCGCGATGTGCTTCTACCAGTGCGCGCAGGCCGCGCCCGCACGCGACACCGTCAGGCGCGAGCTGAAGGCCCTGATGGAGCGTCATCCCGACAACGGCTGGCTGGCCCTGGTGTCCGGACACGTGGAGTACCTGGCCGACAGGAAGGCCGCGGAGGCGCCCTACCACCGTGCCGCCTTGACCTTCCGTCGACTCAAGAACGCGGAGGGAGAGGTGCTGGCCGGCATCAACCTGCGCTCCATCCTCCTGACGATGGGGCGCGGCAGCGAGGCCCGGGAGTGGACACAACGCGTGGTCGAGGTGGCCCAGTCCTCCGGGCGCGCGGATCTCCACGCGCGCGCGCTCCTCGTCGAGGCCAGTCAACTCTACGAGGTGGATCAGGACCTGGGCCGGGCCTTTCGCGTCCTCAAGCGCGCCGAGCCGCTCACCTTTCCGGACGGCAGCCCAGGGCTGAAGGCCCAGTACCTGACCGTCATGACCGGCGTCAGCGAGCGGCTGGGCAGGCTGGAGGAAGCCACGGAGGCCAACCGCCGCCTGGCGGAGCACGCCCACGACACGCGAGGCCTCGCCCTGGAGGGGCAGGCGCGGTTCACGCTCGCCAACCTCGCGCTGCGGCGGCTGGATAGGGACCGCGAGCCGGGCGGCGGGGCGCGGGTGCTGGCCCTCGCCCGCGAGGCGCTGGTCGCCGCGGAGAACACGGGGAGCAAGGAGCTGGTGAGTCGCGCGCTGCGCCTGGTCGTGGACGTGCTCGGCCCATCCCCGGAGGAGCAGCTCGAGGCCGAGGCGCTGCTGGAGCGTTGCATGGAGCTGGCGGAGGAGCTGGACTCCAACCAGCGGCGAATCGCCTGTCTCTGGACGCGCGCGGAGCGGCGGGCCGGCCAGGACCCCGCCGCCGCGCTCCGGGACTCCGACACTTCGCTGCGACTGGCCTACGCGCATGGCGAGCCGCAGTACCTGGCCCTGGCCCTGCGCGGCCGAGGCACGGTGGCCTACCGGACACAGCCCCTGCTGGAGGCACTGGTGCATGTCGAGCGGGCCCTGGACGCGGTGGAGGCCCTCCGCCAATCACAGACCGATGCCTCCAGTCAGGCGGAGCTGTTCTCGAACTGGGCACGCGACTACCACCGCCTCGCGGGCTGGACGCTGGAGGCGGGCGGCGCGACGGGAAATGCCGCTGTGTTGCCCGAGCGGGAGGCGCTGCGCAGGGCCTTCGGGGTGAGCGAGCGCCTGCGGGCGCGGACGCTGCTCGACGCCCTCATGGCTTCCCGTGCGTTGTCTCCGTCCAAGCCCACACCCGAGCGCCAGGAGGTGCAACGACGACTGACGGCCGTGCAGCGACGACTCCTGGAGCCGAACCTCTCCGCCCTGGAGCGCGAGAAGACCCTGCGTGAGCTGCAGGCGCTGGAGCACAGCGAGCGCGACCTGCGGCCCGCGCCGCGACACGGCGCGACGGAGTTCGCCTCACTGGAGGCCGTCGAGCAGGAACTGGCCGAGGACGAGGCCCTGCTGGCCTTCCTCGTGGGCGACGACAAGAACCTGTCCGACGTCTCGGGGGGCGGCGCGTGGGTGCTGGTGGTGACACGGGGCGGGGCGCGCGCGCACCGCATCCCCGAGCGCGCGCGGCTCGCGCAGGCCGTCACGCTGTTCTCCGGTCTGCTCGAGCGGCGCGACGGCTCAGAGGTCGGCGCGGCGGCGGCCCTCCACGCGCAACTGCTCGGCCCGGCGCTCGCGGCGCTGCCTCCGGGCGTGCGCAAGCTGTTGCTGGTCCCGGATGGACCGCTGCATGACCTGCCCTTCGCCGCGTTGCGGGAGCGTCCGGGCGACGAGCCCCTGGTGGCGCGTTACGAGCTGGCCCTGGTGCCCTCCGCCAGCCTGTGGCGGCACTGGCGTCTGGAGTCCCCGCACGACCCCGGGGGAGAAGCCCTGGTGCTGGCGGACCCCGACCGCACCCGGTCTCCCCTGGAGGGAGCCATCGCGGCGACAGAGCGCGGCGGCGTCTTCGCGGAGGCGGCGCGGCTCGGAGCACTTCCCGAGGCCCGGCGCGAGGGGCATGCGGTGATGAAGGCGCTGCGCTCCACCCAGGTGACACCCCACCTCCTGGTGGGCACCGAGGCCTCCGAGCGCGCCCTCAAGAACACCGACCTCGCACGTGTGAAGGTGTTGCATCTGGCGGCCCATGCCGTCGTCGACGCGGAGGCTCCCGAGCGCTCCGCGCTGGTGCTCGCGCCGGGCTCCGACGAGGAGGACGGCATCCTCCAGCCTCGTGACATCGTCGACCTGCCCCTGAAGGGCGCGCTGGTGGTGCTCTCCGCCTGTCGGAGCGCCTCTGGAGCGGTGCTGGCCGGAGAAGGGGTGCTGAGCCTGGCGCGCGCCTTCTTCGAGGCCGGCTCGCGCGCGGTGGTGGCCAGCTTGTGGCCCCTGCAGGACGCGGAAGCCGCGGACCTGGTGGAGCGCTTCTACCGGCACCTGGCCACGGGGGCGAGCACGTCGGCGGCGCTGAGGGCCGCGCAGTTGGAGGCCATCGATGACGGGCTGCCCCCGGCCGCGTGGGCCGGGCTGGTGGTGCTGGGAGATGCGTCGCTCGTGGTCACCTCTCCGCGCGAGGCCCCGGCCCGCTTCCCAGTCGGAGTGGGAAGCAAGGCGGTGCTCGTCATCGCGACGGCGCTCCTCATCCTCATCGGCCTCGCGCTCGGGGCCCGCCATCGAACTCGCGGCGGGCCCCGTCCCTGACGGGCTCAGCAGCCGAACGGCGTCCCGTTGCCGCCCGCGCTGAAGGGCGTCCAGATGTAGTTCGGGTCCAGCCCCTCATACGACTGCGAGTTGCAGTACAGGTTCGTCTGCTGGAAGTTGATGAAGCAGCCGCCAGCCAGGCTCGACAGCCAGTTGGTGCGCGTCTTCCAGTCGCTGCACGTGGACACGTGGTGCTGGTGGACACCGTTGTTGTTGAGCGTGGTGGCGCGGCTGTGGGCCTTGAAGTCGTTGTTCACGTTCACGTAGGGGAAATACCAGACGTGCCCCTGGGGAATGGTCTTCTTGAAGAGAACGCCCCAGTCGCACCAGCTCTTCAGGCAGTTGCGCTTCTGGATGTCCCAGAAGACGCCGCCGTTGATGGCGCGCACGTAGGCGCCATACCCAATCATGTCCGTCGAAATCCACTCGGTGACCTCGTCGATGTCCCGGTGCCAGTCCTCGCAGCGGCCCGCGTTGTCGTGCATGGTGCCCTGCCCACCGGCCTTCAAGCCGCCGCACGTGCCCAGGGAGCGCGGTGCACCCGAGCCGAGGGCCGGCTCGGAGACGGACGGCGACGTGCTGCCCTGCTTCCAGTTGCCAGCGGCGACGACCACGTCGCTGTGGGCCTGGAGCGTGCGAGGCACCATCGTGCCCGTGGGAGACAGCGCGAGGTAGAGGGCCGCGGGGCTCGCGGCGGCGGACATCTGCGTCATCACCCGGTTGATGGACGTGGTGGACGTCTCGGGCCCACCCACGGCGACGGCGATGGACTCTTCGTCCACCTGGATGAACTCGACGGTGACGTCATCGGGGGCTCGAAGCGTGGTCAGCACCGGCGCGGTGACGGCGTCGCCCGCGGGGCTCTGCACGACGGCGAGCGTCAGCGGCGGCAGACCATCATCCGGGTATTCCGGCTCGGGCGGGTTCGTGACGGACGACGCACTGGCACTGTCCAGCGCGGGCGGTGACTCCTCCACGCCCGAGTTCGGGGAATCACAGCCGACGGAAAGAGACCACAGCAGACACAGGGGAGACAGACGCACGCCCCAGGACAGGGGGCGACGCGACACGAAGCGAGGGGACATCGAGGCTCCACCACGGGCGCCCGGTCGCCATCATGGCGAGCCAGCCAATCGCGCCAGTGCCTCCACCCAACGTCCCCCGCGGGGGAATCCCCTCACCGATTGAGCAGCCGCGCGAGGAACTCACGGGTGCGTGGGTGCTGGGGCTCGCGCAACACCTGTTGAGGCGTGCCCTCCTCCACCACCTTTCCCGCGTCCATGAACACCACCCGGTGCGCCACGTCCGCCGCGAAGCCCATCTCGTGCGTCACCACGCACATCGTCATGCCCTCGCGCGCCAGCTCGCGCATGACCTCCAGCACCTCGCCCACCAGCTCCGGGTCCAACGCGCTGGTCGGCTCGTCGAAGAGCATCAACTCCGGCTTCATCGCCAGCGCCCGCGCAATCGCCACCCGCTGCTGCTGACCACCGGAGAGCTGTCCCGGGTACGCGTCCGCGCGCGAGTCCAGATGGACCATGGCCAGCATGCGCCGCCCCAGGGCCTCCGCCTCCGCGTCCGACAGCCCCAACACCTTGCGCGGCGCCAGCGTCACGTTGGCCAGCGCGCTCAGGTGGGGGAACAGGTGGAAGCGCTGGAACACCATGCCCACGCGGCGGTGCAGCACCTGGAGCGCCTTGGGCTCATCGCTCACCTGTGTGCCCCCGACGACGACCTGGCCCTCGGAGGGGACTTCCAGGCCGCACAGGCACCGCAAGAGCGTGGACTTGCCACAGCCGGACGGGCCCACGAAGACCACCACCTCTCCGGGCTGCACCGTGAGGTCCACGCCCTTGAGGACCTCCAGCGCCCCGAAACGCTTGTGCAGATTGCGAACCTCGACGAGCGCCATGGCTTTCCTCACCCCTGACGGTGGAGGCGCTTCTCCAGCGCCGAGGCCAGCCGTGTCAGCGGCAGCGTGGCCAACAAATAGAACAACGCGACGAGCGGCCAGACAGCCAGCGGCGCGGCGAGCTGGCTCGCCAGCTCCTGCCCCGCCCGCGTCAGCTCCGCCATGCCGATGATGGACACCAGCGAGGAGTCCTTCAGCAGCGCGATGCCCTCGTTCGTCAAGGGCGGCAGCACGTTGCGCACCGCCTGCGGGAGGATGACGTAGCGCATGACCTGCGCGCGGCCCATCCCCAGCGCTCGCGCGGCCTCCTCCTGCCCCGCGTCCACGGAGGCGATGCCCGCCCGGAAGATTTCCGCCACGTACGCGGCACTGTTGAGCGTCAGCGCCAGCACCGCCGCCAGCATCGGCGCCAGGTCCACGCCCAAGAGCTGCGGCAGCGCGTAGTAGATGAAGATGATTTGCACCAGCAGCGGCGTTCCACGAAGCCCCTCGACGTACGCGGCGCACAGCCACGCCAGCGGTCGGAAGCGCACCCGCCGCCCCAGCGCCACGGCCAGTCCCAGGGGCAGCCCGGAGATCAACGCCAGCACGGTGAGCCCCAGCGTCAGGCCCAGGCCCTGAACGAGCCGCCAGGTCACCTTGCCCCAGGGCACGGCCTGCGGCGTCGCCTGGGCCTTCTGGGCCGCCTCGCCGAAGTAGCGCTCCTCCAGCGCGGCGAACTTCCCGCTGTCGCGAAGGCGCTGGAGCGCGGCGTTGACGGCCTCGCGCAGCGCGGGGTCATCCGGCCGCATCGCGATGCCGTAGTGCTCCTCCGTCAGCAGCCCGCCCGCGGCGCGCAGACCCTGGAAGCCGTGGGCCAGGAAGTAGCGCAGCGTCGGCCCATCCCCCACCACGCCCGCCAGGTTGCCGTTGCGCAGGTCCTGGAGCGCCAGGTCGATGCTCGGGTACTGCCGCACCTCGATGTCCGGGAACTTCTCCAGCACCAGCGCGGCACTGGTGTTGATTTGAATGCCCGCCGTCTTCCCGCGCAGGCTCTCGATTCCGGTGACGGCCGTGTCCGCCTCCCGCGCCACCACGAGCTGTCCCGCCGTGTAGTACGGCGCGGAGAAGCCCAGCCGCTGCTGGCGCTCGGGGGTTATCGTCACGGCCGAAATCACCAGGTCGAACTTCCCCGCCATCAGCGCGGGAAACACCCCGTCGAAGGACGTGTTCGTCCACGCCACCTTCGCGCCCAGCTCTTCCGCGATGAGCGCTCCCAGCTCGATGTCGAACCCCACCAGCTCGCCGTCCTTCACGGACTCGAACGGCGGGTAGGTGGCATCCGTCCCGATGCGCAGCGTCCGCCCCTTCCAGTCCCCCCGGGAGCCCGGCGCCTCACCCCGGCCACAGCCGAGCAGCACCAGCACCCCCCACACGAGGCACAGCAAGGCCAGCCCGGGAGTGTGGGCCTGGCGACACGAAAGGCGGCGGCGCGACATGGAACGAACAGCTCCCATGCCCAACTATCCCTGAGGCATCAAGGGTTTCCACCGGGACCGGACAACCCGTGACAGCCACGCAACTTCCGCCCTCTCCGGGCCGATACTCTTCCACACCATGAAGACCCCCATCTCCGGCCCCCGCGTCCAGCCCCGTCCGCTCGAGACCCCCGCCACCCCGGCGCCCGTCCGCAACGAGGTGAAGCCCCAGGCGCCCGTGGTGCGCGGTGACGCTCGCGACGTGTCCCTGTTCGACACGGGAGCCGCTCGCAAGCCGACGGTGGCGCTGACCACGCCCGTCGCCCCCCAGGGCACGAACGTCGCCCCGGGCACCTACCCCAGCGTCGCGGACGTGAAGGCCATTGCCTCCATCCAGGACCCGGTGGCGCGCAACTACGCGATTACGCAGGGCTACGCGGACCTGTCCAACGGCCTGGGTCAGATGCTCGGCAAGGAGAACGCCAACTGGTCCACCTTCGCGACGTGGGCGTCCAAGCAGGCGGGCGTGAGCATCCGCAACGAGGACATGCCCAAGTTCTTCACCGACGCGCTCAAGGGCGCCGGTGACATGGCCGGTCCGCTGAAGAAGGTGGACGACGTGCTGCGCAAGGTGGGCCTGCCCGCGCTGCCGCTGGCGGACATCGCCGCGGCGGGCAGCGAGGCGCTCAACAACGTCAGCAAGTCGATTGCCGACGGCAACCAGTTCGTCTTCAACGAGGTGGGCCAGGAGTTCGCCCGCTTCATCGAGACCTTCCAGGGCGACACGTCCTACGACGCCGCCAAGACGCAGAAGTACCTGGACGGCTTCGGCAAGGACAAGCCGCTCCTGAAGGAGGCCTTCGGCCACTACACCAAGGCCATGTTCGAGAAGGACCCGAACAAGAAGGCGGAGCTGATGCTGCTGGCCAATGACCAGATTGGCCTGCACGAGCAGACGCAGCTCCAGCAGCACGTGGAGAAGGCGCTCAACGCGCCGGTGAAGGACACCTTCCGGAGCATCCTCAAGCAGAGCATCGAGTCCGGCATCAACGCGCTGCCCTTCCCCGCCAACCTCGCGGGCAAGGCCGCCCTGAAGACGGGCCTCGTGGACGCGGCGCTCAACCCCCTGGTCGACGCGACGGCCTCCGTGTTCCGCCGGCTCGCCACCGAGCACATGATGAAGCTCGCGGTGCCGGGCGGCGCGCTGAAGCTGGGCAACGACCTGCCCCCGCCTCCGGGGATGGAGAGCACGCTCTTCCCGCCGCACCTGCGCGCCATCGAGAACCCGGAGCTGCGCGCCCTGCTGGGCAAGCTGGACTCCAGCTCCGACAGCCTCAAGGGCACCGCGGCCAAGGACTGGAGCAAGCTGGACCAGCGGATGAACTACATCATCGACCTGTTCCGCACGCGCCAGTCGGACCCGCACCTGTTCGACGCGCCGTTCGGCAAGACGGGCACCACCTACCCGCTGCCGGCCACCCAGCAGCGCGCGGGCTGAAGTCCCTCGGGGCGCCGTCACCTCGGCGCCCCGTCGCCGTCACACCTCGTCCACCACGAACTGCTCCTGCCGGGCGATGCCCAGCTTCTTCATCCGGCTCTGGAGCGTGGAGGGCTTGAGGCCCAGGAGCGCCGCCGCCCCGCCCGGCCCGTAGACGCGCCCCCGCGTGAGCGTCAGCACCCGCAGGATGTGCTCCCGCTGCACCGCCGCCAGCGTCAGCACCGAGCCGGGCTTCATCGTCGCGTCCAGCACGCTCGGCACCGCCGGCTCCACCTGCGCCGCCGGGTGAGCGCTTCCACCGTGCGACACCACGTCGAACGAGGAAGGACCCAGCTCCGTGCCCTTCGTCAGGATGGTGGCGCGCTCCAGCGCGTTGCCCAGCTCGCGCAGGTTGCCCGGCCAGTCATACGACTCCAGCCTGGCCAGCCCCGCCGGTGACACGCGCATGCCACGCCGCCCGGTGCGCCGCGCCTGCTCCTCCAGGAGGAACGTACACAACTGCGCCAGGTCCTCGCGCCGTTCGCGCAGGGGCGGCAGCCGCAACGGGAAGACACTCAGCCGGTAGTAGAGGTCCTCGCGGAAGCGCTTCTCGGCGATGGCGCGGTGCAGGTCCACGTGCGTGGCCGCGAGGATGCGCACGTCCGAGCGCACCGTCTTGTCGCTGCCCACCGGCTCGAAGGCCTTCTCCTGGAGCGCGCGCAAGAGCTTCGCCTGAAGCTCGACGGGCAGCTCGCCCACCTCGTCCAAGAGCAGCGTGCCTCCGCTCGCCATCTGGAAGCGGCCCGCGCGGTCCTTCGTCGCGCCCGTGAAGGCGCCCTTCACGTGGCCGAACAACTCGCTCTCCAGCAGGCCCGCCGGAATCGCCGCGCAGTTGAGCGTGACGAAGGGCTGGTCCGCGCGCGAGCTCCACTTGTGGATGGCTCGCGCCAGCCGCTCCTTGCCCGTGCCCGTCTCGCCGGTAATCAGCACCGGCGTGTCCGTCTCCGCCACCTGCCGCGCCCGCCGCGCGAGGTCCCTCATGACGGGGCTCAGCGACGCCTCGAGGATGCCCTCCGACTCTCCGCTGAGCTGCGCCTCCAGGAGCTTCGCGTGCTCGTGGTCCTGACGGTGCAGCCGCTCGAACGTCGCGCGCTGCTCGGCCGCCTGGAGCGCCGTCGCCAGCATCTGGCCGTACACCTCCACCAGGTCCACCACCGGCTGCGGGTACGTCTCGCACTCGGCGCGGTCCAACGTGAGCACGCCATAGGTGCGCTCGCCCGCGCACAGCGGCACCACCATGCACGCGTGCCCCGGCGGCAAATCCAGCACGCCGTCGAACGGGTCTCCGTCACCGTGCGAGTGGTCCTCTTCCGTGAAGGCTCGCGCGCGCCGTGTCTCCAGCGCGTGACGCAGCGAGGGGAACTCCGACAAGGTCAACGCGTGGTGGCGCACCTTCGCGTTCGCCAGCGGACCACGCGCCGCCACCGACACCAGCTTGCCGTCCCTCAACAGGAACAGCGTCGCCAGGTCGAAGCGCACCACGCGCGTCAACCAGTCCAGTCCTCGACGAAGCAGCTCATCCACCGAATCTTCGGTGGTTGCCAGCTCGACCAGGTCCCGAGCATCCTTCGCGCCCTCGGTTGGCGCTGACAGTTCATCCGACATGAGGCATGAATAATAGCGCTCCACCGAAATTGCAGTGGCGGTCGTCACCGATATTTCGTTATTCACCGTCCCAGCAACACCGGCCAGTGGGGGCCTGAAGTCAAGTCCCCGGAATCATTGAAGTCGATTGACTGGCACGAGGTCTGCTGTAGCCGTTAGCAGAAGACACCTTCCCAGGGGCCCCCCGCGGGTCCCTCAACCCAAGGAGCAGTACATGCTGACCGTTGGCGACAAGATTCCGAGCTTCAAGGTCAAGGCCACCGTGAGCCTGGAGAAGGGCAAGGAGTTCCAGGAGATCACGAACGAGACCTACAAGGGCAAGTGGCTGGTGCTGTTTGCGTGGCCCAAGGACTTCACGTTCATCTGCCCCACGGAGATCGCGGAGTTCGGCAAGAAGAACAAGGACTTCAATGACCGTGACGCGCAGGTGCTGGGCCTGAGCACGGACAGCGAGTTCGTGCACCACGCGTGGCGCACGCACCACCCGGACCTCAAGGGCCTGCCGTTCCCGATGCTGGCGGACCTGAAGCACGAGCTGTGCAACGCGCTGGGCATCCTCCACAAGGAGGAGGGCGTGGCGCTGCGCGCGACGTTCATCGCGGACCCCGAGGGCATCATCCGCCACGTGACGGTCAATGACCTGTCCGTGGGCCGCAACGTCTCCGAGACGGTCCGCACCCTGGACGCGCTCCAGACGGACGAGCTGTGCCCGTGCAACTGGAGCAAGGGTGAGGAGACCCTGACCCAGAAGCTGGCGAAGGCGGGGTAACGCGTCATGGCCTCGCTCGAAGTCGTCCGCTCTGAACTCGCGGACGCCCACAAGGACACCCGCCTCAACCTCCAGGCAGTCCTGGAAGGTGGCAGCCTCACCCCCGAGCAGCGTTGGGGCGTGGCTGTCGCGTCGGCCTACGCCGTTCGGAATGACCGGCTGAAGGAAGCGATGCTCAACGAGGCGCGGAAGGCACTCGCGAACCCCGAGCCCATCATCGAGGACGCGCGTGCTGCGGCGTCGCTGATGGCGATGAACAACGTGTACTACCGCTTCCGGCACATGATCGGGAAAGAGTCGTACTCGACCAAGCGCGCCGGACTGCGGATGAACAGGCTCGCGCAGGTGCTGACCAACAAGGTGGACTTCGAGCTGGTCTGCCTCGCGGTCAGCGCCATCAACGGCTGCGAGATGTGCATGCAGTCCCACGAGAAGGTCGTCCTCGAGGGCGGCCTCTCCGAGGACCAGGTGCACGACGCGGTGCGAGTCGCGGCGGTCATCCACGCCGCGGCGGTGGGCCTGGAGTCTTAAGCCTCGCACCCGCGAGTCATTCGCTGTGCTTCACCCGCGCCCTCCGGTGGAAACACCGGGGGGCGCTCCATTTGTGGGCGACGCGCATCTGAATGAACGTCCGCACCACTTAAGAACGAAAGGAAGTCCCTCATGTACAAGAGCCCCAGCCCCCTCCCCGAGAAGACCCGCGCCTCCATCGCCGAATCGCTCAACGCCCGCCTGGCGGACGGCCTGGACCTGCACTCGCAAATCAAGGTGGCCCACTGGAACATCAAGGGCCCGCAGTTCGCGGCGTTGCACCCGCTGTTCGAGACCTTCGCCGTCAGCCTCGCCAACCACAACGACTCCATCGCCGAGCGCGCGGTGACGCTGGGGGGCAAGGCGTTTGGCACCACCCGCCATGTCAGCAAGTCCAGCCGCCTGCCTGAGTATCCCCAGGAGACGACGCGCGACTTGGAGCACGTGAAGCTGCTCGCCGAACGCATCGAGGTCTACCTGGAAGGCCTGCGAGACAGCCGCAAGCTCTTCGTCGAGGTGGATGACGCGGATTCCGAGGACCTGGCCACCGGCATCATCGTGGAGTTCGAGAAGCACGTCTGGTTCCTGCGCGCCTCACTGGAGACCTGAGGCCGGCGGCACCCGGGGCGAAGGCGCCGTGAGTGTGCATGGCGCTATACGCTCCCAGCACGTTTGACGGAGCCCTTGTGCCTGTTTTCGCCACGTTGCGAAGGGCACGAGGGTTGCTCTACCAGGGAGCACCCCGCCCGCGACGATGCGGTCCGGGCATCCCTGGAGAAGTCCCCGTGCGAACCCTCATTGGCCTGTCTCTCTCCGCCCTCCTCGTCGCGTGTGGCCGCGACGTGCCCCCGGATGAAGTGATTGAAGCCGCCAAGGCGCGCGTGGAGCGCGTCGTCGCGGCGGGGCACCTGACGCGGGGCGCGCTGGAGGTGCTCGGGTTCATGCCCGTGTACACCTGTGGCGAGCCGCGCCGGGCGTTCCTGGATATCGCGGCGCCCGACGTGAGCGCGCGCCTGTCCTGCGCCACGGCCACGGTGGAGCAGCTCGACGCGGTGACGGACGGCGTGGTGCTGAGCTTCAACGGGCCGGACTGCGAGGTCCACGGCCTGCGGCTCGAAGGCCGTGCCTTCTTCAAGTACAGCGGCGGTGTGGACCGGATGGACGTCTCCGTGGACCTGCGCCAGCTGCGCGTGGACGGCGCGGTGCTGCCCGCGGAGGTCGGCTATGGCACCTGCGGAGACCAGACGAGCGTCTGGGCGAAGGCGGCCGGCGACGTCCCGGGACGCCCGGGCCACACGCTGCACGTGGATGCACGGGTGGGCAAGCGCGCGGGCCTGCCGCTGTTGGGCGGCTCCTCGCTGGTGCTCGACGGTGAAGGGGAGCTCACCGGCCCCGACGGCGTGGACACGATGACGCTCAACACCCTCCAGTACGAGGTGGGCGAGTACCTGCCCAAGGAGGGCACGGCCATCCTGGAGACGTCGGACGGACACCGCGTGGAGGCGAACTTCCAGCCGGGCCTGTGGCGGCTGGGCAAGGTGGAGGTGACGGTGGATGACCACGCCTCCGTGACGGTGCCCATCATCCGGTAGCAAGGGAATGCGCGCGCGTCGTCGCTTTCCGCTAGGGTTCCCGGCCGTGAGCGACGACGTCACGATTCCCGCATTCCGCTCCGTGCCCCGCACGGGCGTCATCTACGTCACCGCCGAGGCCACGCGCCGAGGCTACCGTTCCAGCGACCCCGACTGGTGCAACCTGGGCCAGGGGCAGCCGGAGACGGGAGATTTGCCCGGCGCACCGGCCCGCCTGAACACGGTGAACATCGACGTGGCGGACATGGAGTACGCACCGGTGGCGGGGCTGTGGGACGTGCGAGAAGCCATCGCCAGTCTCTACAACCGCCTCTACCGCAAGGGGCTGCCCAGCCAGTACAGCGCGGAGAACGTGTGTCTCTCCGGTGGCGGGCGAGCGGCCCTCACCCGCGCCGCGGCGAGCCTGGGCTCCATCAACCTGGGCCACTTCCTGCCGGACTACACGGCCTACGAGGAGCTGCTGGACGTCTTCAAGGCGTTCACCGCCATCCCCATCCTCCTGGAGGGTGAGCGCGGCTACGCCTTCACCCACGAGGACCTGCGCCGCGAGGTGCAGGGCCGCGGGCTGTCCGCGCTGCTCTTCTCCAACCCGTGCAACCCCACCGGCAAGCTGGTGCAGGGGGACGAGCTGGCGCGGTGGGTGGGCGTGGCGCGCGAGCAGGAGTGCGTGCTGCTCATCGACGAGTTCTATTCGCACTACATCTGGACGGGCCGCCCCGGGCACCTGCCGGTGGAGAGCGCCGCGCGCTACGTGGAGGACGTGAACCGCGACCCCGTCGTCCTCTTCGACGGCTTCACCAAGAACTGGCGCTACCCGGGCTGGCGCATGACGTGGACGGTGGGGCCCAAGCAGGTGATTGAAGCCGTCTCCAGCGCGGGCAGCTTCCTGGACGGAGGAGGCAGCCGGCCCTTGCAGCGCGCCGCCATTCCCCTGCTCCAGGAGGAGCCTGTCATCGCGGAGACGCTGGCCATCCACACGGCCTTCCGCGAGAAGCGGGACAAGTTCCACTCGCGCCTGGAGCGGCTGGGCATCCGCACGGACCGCGCGCCGGATGGGACGTTCTATGTCTGGGGCAACGTGTCCGGACTGCCCGCGCCGCTCAACGACGGCATGGGCTTCTTCCGCGCCGCGCTGGAGCAGAAGATCATCACCGTGCCGGGTGAGTTCTTCGACGTGAATCCAGGCAAGCGCCGCGCGCGGCCATCCCGCTTCCGCGGATATGTGCGGCTGTCTTTCGGGCCGTCCATGGAAGTGCTGGAGAAGGCGCTGACGCGACTGGAAGCCATGGTGCTGCAGCACAGCCGCACCTGACCGCGCGCAACCCCCTTCCGGAGCCGACGCGTCCCTGGCGGCTCCGGAAGGCAATGACACCCATCCGCTAGAGATTCTTCTCCAGCAACTGCACCAGGCGCTGAACGCGCTCGCTCGTGTAGTTCTCGATGTTGCTGAAGTTGTGCCGGTAGAACAGCGTCTTGTCCTGGAAGCGGTAGAAGACGCGGTCCTCGGGCTCGGTGCCGCTGATGAAGTACTTCTTGAAGCCGTCCTTCACCGCCTGCTTGGAGAAGTCATCCACGGCGATCTGCTGGAGGGCCAGCACCACCGGCTCGAAGTAGATGGCGTCGAAGCCCTTCTCGAAAATCTCCGCCAGCCCCTCCGCGCCCAGGGTGTTCCACTCCACCTCGAACTCGACGGGCGCGCCGACCAACTCGTTGAACTTCCGCTGCCACTTCGGGCGGGACGACAGGTTCCGGAACGACCCGGGGCCCCGCGTGACGCGCGCCTGGAGGCCGTATGCTTCCTGGCGCCCATGAAACTCCCCTCCTCCCGGCTCGCGCTGCTCGGCGTCCTCTACTTCGTGCAGGGCCTGCCCTTCGGTTTCCAGGCCACCGCGCTGCCCGTGTACCTGCGGGAGCAAGGGGTGTCGCTCACCGCGCTGGGCTTCGCCGGGGTGCTCGCGCTGCCCTGGGGGCTCAAGGCGCTCTGGGCGCCGCTGGTGGACCGATATCACTCCGCGCGGCTCGGACGGCGCAGGTCCTGGATTCTGCCGATGCAAGCAGGCCTGACGCTCACCTGCGCGGCGGCGGGGTTCATGGTCTCCGAAGGAGGCTCGCTGAAGGTCCTCCTGGGGCTCATCCTGGTGATGAACCTCTTCGCCGCCACGCAGGACATCGCGGTGGATGGGCTCGCGGTGGACACGCTGAGGCCGGAGGAGCTGGGCCTGGGCAACTCCGTGCAGGTGGTGGGCTACAAGCTGGGGATGCTCACGGGCGGCGGGCTCCTGGTCTGGGCCAGCAAGTCCATTGGCTGGTCGGGCCTGTTCCTGTCCATGGCCGCGCTGTGCGCGGGCGCGCTCGTGGTGACGCTGCTCACCCGTGAGCCACCTCCGCGTGAGGATGCGAGCGGACGCGACACCGCGTCGCCCCCGGAGACACGCCTGAGCTGGCGGCAACTGCGCGAGCGCTTCGCCTCGGTGATGATGAAGCCGGGCACGCTCTGGCTGCTGCTCTTCATTGGCACGTACAAGTTCGGCGAGACGATGGCGGACGTGCTCTACAAGCCCTTCCTCCTCGACGCGGGCATCCCCGCCTGGCAGATAGGCCAGTGGGTGGGGACGTGGGGGAACGTGGCTTCCATCCTCGGCTCCCTCGCGGGAGGACTGCTCGCCACGCGCCTGCCCATCGTCGGAGCCCTGACGCTCACCGCCTCGCTTCGCGTGCTGCCGCTCATGGGCCGCTGGTGGCTGGCGACCCACGGCGTCAGCGACGCGGGCGTCATCGGCGTCACGCTCGCGGAGGAGCTGGTAGGCGGCGCGCTCACCACGGTGATGTTCGCGTTCATGATGTCTCGCGTGGACCGGCGTATCGGCGCCACGCACTACACGCTGCTGGCCAGCCTCGAGGTCTGGGGCAAGGCCCCCGCGGCACCACTCGCGGGGTGGCTCGCGGACCCGGCTCACGGACTGGGACTGGGCTATGCGCCGGTCTTCCTGCTCGGTGCCGCACTGTCCGTGGCATTCCTCGCGCTGCTGATTCCCATCCGCCACCAGCGCACGAGTCCCACCTCCGTCGCCTCCACCGGCTGACGCGCGCGGGCGCACGTCACGATTCCGTAACAGCCGCATTTCCTCGATTGGCTGTACTCATTTGTTATCAAGACAGATGTGTCAGACGCGCGTGTTAAGTGCGGAGCCGCAGTTCCCCCCTTCTCACGCGCGGGAGAAGTTGCCCGCGAGAGGTCCACCTTTTGTTCTCTACATCCCTGAAGTCGTTCCTGGGCGGCGTCGCGCTGTTGGCCGCGCCCCAGGCCCTCGCGGACAGCACCACCACGATTCCCGCCTTCAACGCGGCGATTGCCACGGCCCGGACGTCGAACAGCCCCGGTGGCACCACCGTGCGCCGCGCGGAGATGAAGAACGCGGTCAACCTGTTCCTCTACGACGACGGCCGCGTGGACGCCGCCGAGCGCACCTTCCTGGGCGCGCGCATCAACGACCTGGTCTTCAACATCGGCGTCACCGCCACCGCCAAGAAGTACATGATTGATGTCCACGAGCTGAACGACGGCGCCACCACCTATGCGCCGCTGTGGCTCGACGACATGGCGCAGACGCCCGAGCAGCTGTTCGGCGCGACCGGGCCGCTCACCACGTCCTCCTCCATCAAGGAGGGCTACATCCCTAATGGGCAGGGCGTGGCGAACCAGGAGACGCTGTCCTACAAGGCCGCCGCGGCCTTCGGGCTGCGGGGCGTGGGGGCGTTCACCCCCATCACCGTCCAGGAGCTGCTCGCGAAGCTCTCCGCGCAGGTCATCAGCGGCACCCCGAACTCGGATGAGGTGGATGGCGCGCTGGCGCTCATCACGCAGGTTTCGCGCAACAGCAACCGGCTCTACACCACGGGCTGGTCGTGCCAGACGTACTGCGGCGGTGGCGGCCCTGGGGACATGGGTGGCTACTTCATCGCCGCGGTGAGCACGGACCGCCAGTTCGTGCGCATGGTGCGCGTGACGACCTGGTCGGACTAATCGTTCCTCAGCGCCGTGCGCGCAGCTCGAGCCCCGCGGGAGGGAAGGTTCCTCCCACGTGGGTCCACTCGAGCCGGACCTGACGGCGGCCCTCGGGCGGAAGCTCGAGGACCGCCAGCACCCTGCCCTCTCCGCGCTGGTTGACGCGGACGTCCACGCGCTGGCCGTCGACCTTCATCGCCAGGTTCAGCACTCCGGCCTGTGGGAAGAAGCGTTCTGAGGGATGGAGTCGCGGCGAGGTGAGCAGCAATTCCACCTCGCGCGGCTCGCTGTCCTCGTTCTCCAGCGTGTACGTCAGCTGGTACGAGACGCCCCGGGCACCGTCGTGCGTCCTGTCGTCCCGAGCGGATGCAGCGCGCGAGGCGGAGGTCCCCGAGGTCGGCGTCAACGTCGGCGCGTCAGGCCCCGTGCCCGCGCGCCTGCGGGGCATGGACATGACGAGGTCGCCCGCGAGCGTTCCTGGAGACAGGCGCAGCGTGCGCTCACCTACGAAGAGGCTGCCTGCTTCGCTCACCCCCTGGAGTGAGGGGAAGGCCGTCGTGCCCGCATCCCCGGCGGTGGCCAGCGGATGCTCGCTCCGGGAGATGGCGGCGAGCTCGTCGGGAGTGAGCGGCAGGGGGCTGGACACGGTGGCCAGACGGAACCTCGCGCCAGGGTCCACCTGCCCCTTCGAGTCCAAGGCCGTGAAGTCCAGGAGGGCGCAGAGCGTGCCCGACTTTTCGTGACGCGCATCCAGGACGACCACAGTCGCGCCAGGCGGCACGGTGAGAGAGCCCTCGAAGGCGCCCCGGGTTCCCAGGCGCACGTCGTCCAGGTGGGACAGGTCGAGGTCGTCACGGACGAGCGGACGGGACTGGCGCGCTGATTCGTCCCGGGCATCGAGGACGGCGTCGAGGAGGCCCGAGGCGAGCACGGCATGCGGTCCTCGGAAGAACAGGCCCTCTGGGTCTGGTTCCTTTCCTTGCTCTGCCTGCGCGTCGACCAGTCCCGTGAGGTCCTCGTCGATGGGCTCCTGGCTCAACGGGTTGAAGGGCGCGCCCGTGGTGCTCAGTGGGAACTGGGGCGTGAGGTACTTGGAGAAGAGGCCACCCTTGACCTGGAGCTGGATGGGACGCCCCGACGTGTTTCGCAGCACGACGGAGCAACGCCCGGTTCCCTCGGAGGCTGCTTCCACGCGGTTGATGGCGCGCACGAACAGCCGGGCCTGACCGGAGAAGGTGTAGCCGCCCTCGCTCTTTCCCGGCACGAGCCGACTCATCGTGGAGCCGAGGACACCCCAGGTCCGAATCGTCTCCGGGCTCGAGTGGACGAGGAGTGGCGCGCCCGTGAAGGTGCCCTCGATGGGAGCGAGGGCGGAGATGGGGAGCACCTCCGAGTCGAGGTCACCCACGGACAGCGGCGGTCGCGTGTGCGTTCGCGCTTCGTAGCGAGGAGGCGGGGCTTCGTCCTCGATGGGCGGCACCTCCGCGATGATCACATCGTCCGAGGAGGACTCCTCCGACTCCACGCTGGCCCCCCGAGATGAAACCAGCGTGAGCCCACGCCGCGAAGGAGGCTTCGCGGGAGCTTCGGACGGGGGACTCGCGACGGAGTTCGCCCGTGGCTTCGCCGCGTGAGTCGCCTCGACGACCTTCACGTGCGGCTTCGCCTCGGGGGCTTCCTCGATGGGCGTTGCTTGCGGATTCGTCTCTTGCGCGGTCTCGATGGACGTTGCTTGCGGCTTCTTCTCTTGCGCTGTCTCGATGGGCGTTGCTCGCGGCTTCGCCTCGTGCGCTGTCTCGATGGGCGTTGCTTGCGACTTCACTCCCTCGACACTCTTGAGGGACATCTCTTGCGGCGTGACGTCGGCGGAGCGTTCAGCGGACTTCGCCTGTCCCTTGCCCACTGGCTTCGCTTGGGGCTTCGCGGATTCAGAAGTCCCGGCGGCCTTCGACTGTCCCTTCAGGGCCTGCGCATCTCCCGCCGGCTTCACCTGTGGCTTCGATGCCTGCGTATCTCCCGCCGAGTTCCCCTGTGACTTCGTCGCCTGCGCATCTCCAACCGACTTCGCCTGCGCCCTTGGGGCCTGTGCCTTCGAGGCCTGCGTATCTCCCGCTGACTTCCCCTGCGCCTTCGAGGCCTGAGCATCTCCAGCGGCCTTGGCCTGCGCCTTCGGGGCCAGAGCGTCCCCAGCCGGCTTCCCCTGCGCCCTCGTGGCTTGTGCCCCTCCCGCCTGCTTCGCCTGTGCCCTCGGGGCCTGAGCGGCTCCAGGCGACTTCCCCTGCGCCTTCGGAGCCACGGCGGGCTCCGGCTTGCGTGCGGGCTTCTTCGCGGACTCCGCCCCTTGCGCCGCCGAGGGCTTTCCTCCGGCGGACGCCCCACGGGTCGTCGGAGGGGCGGGTTTCGAGGACGAGCGTCTGGGCGGCGGCTTCGGGGGCGGCATGGAGAGATCCTCTCACGCCCGCGACCACTTCCTCCAGGCAAGGCCCGTCAAGGCGAGAACCCCGACGGTGGGCACGGCCCACGGCCCCACCCTCGCGAGCCGGTGCTCCCAGACATCCACCCGGTCCGCCAGGAGCAAGATCATCCAGTGGCGCGCCAGGTGGTCCGGGTAGCCATAGGCCACCTTGCGCAACAGTCCGCTTACCCCGTGAGGCGGCTGCGCGGTGCCGAACACCGGGGGGAACCCGGCACGGCCCTTGTGCTTGAACACGCGCACATCCGAGTGCTGCACACGGATGGGCACGCGCGCCCCGGGCATGGGTTGAGGCGTTCTCTCCATCGGCACACCCGGGCGACTGGAGGGTTCCAGGTCCACCGCGGCGTCAGGAATGGGTCTATCCGGCATGGTTCGGCTCCTTGCTCGTCACGCGTGCCCAGGGGTGAGGACGCACTTGACGCAGCCGTCCTGCTTCTGGGCGAACAGGTGGTACGCCTTGGGTGCCTCCTCCAGCGGGAAGCGGTGGGTGATGATGCCCTTCGCATCGATGCGGCCCTCACGGATGTGCTGGAGCAGATGCGGCATGTAGCGACGCACGTTGCACTGGTTCATCCGCAGCGTGAGTCCCTTGTTCATCGCGGTGCCAATGGGCATCAGGTTCCACGGCGGGCCGTACACCCCGACGATGGAGACGTTGCCACCCTTGCGCACGACGTCGATGCACCAGGTGAGCACCGTGGGCGCGCCCGCCTCCAGCTTCAATCCCAGCCCCAGCACGCGCTGCCCCAGCGAGCCCTCGGCCTCCATGCCCACCGCGTCGATGCACACGTCCGGCCCGCGCCCCTCGAACAGCTCCTTCAGGTAGAGGACGATGTCGTCCACCTCCCGGAAGTTCACCGTCTCCACCTTCGCGTACCGCTCCGCGAAGTCGAGCCGGTACTGCACGCAGTCCACCGCGATGACCCGGCCCGCGCCCATCAGCCACGCGGACCGCATGGCGAACAGGCCCACCGGGCCCGCGCCGAACACCACCACCGTCTCGCCGCCCTTGATTTCACCCATCTCCGCGCCCATGTAGCCGGTGGGCAGGATGTCTCCGAGGAAGAGCGCCTCCTCGTCCTCCATGCCGTCGGGAATCTTCAGCGGCCCCACGTCCGCGAAGGGCACGCGCACGTACTCGGCCTGCCCGCCGTCGTAGCCGCCCGTCGTGTGCGAATAGCCATACACGCCACACGCCACGTCGCTCGACGGGTTGCTGTTCTCACATGAGGCCGTCAGCCCTCGCTGACAGTAGAAGCAGGTGCCACAGGAGATATTGAAGGGCACCACCACCCGGTCGCCCTTGTGCAACTGGCTCACCTCGGAGCCCAGCTCCTCCACCACACCGGTGAACTCATGACCGAACGTGTGGCCCACGCGGGTATCCGGCACCAGGCCGTGCAACAGGTGCAGGTCCGAGCCACAGATGGCCGTGCGGGTCACCTTGAGGATGACGTCCTGCGGGTGCTCCAACCGAGGGTCTGGCTTGTTCTCCACCCGGACCTTGAACGGCCCCTGGTACGTCAGTGCACGCATGTGAGTCCTCTCCCGTTGCACATACGGGTGAGGACTCCGACGCCTCGCGGCAAGACGCTCGACAGCGAGCCCCTGCTTGCCCTGCCGCCTTGTGGCGCACGAACCGCCGCTCAGCCGACCACGGGCTCCACGGGAAGCTCCGTCGCGCGCCAGAGATACCAGCTCACCACGGTGCGCCAGGGCCGCCAGCGCTCGCCGTATTCCAGCAGCGCCTTGGGGCGCGGCATCTCCGGAAGCCCATACGCGAGCATGAAGCCCTTGCGCACGCCGAAGTCGTCCACCGGCAGCACGTCCGGCCGACCGAGCCGGGAGATGAGCAGCATCTCCACCGTCCACTGACCGATGCCTCTCACCTGCGTGAAGTGCTCGATGAGCGAGGCGTCGTCCATGCGCCGCACGCGGGACAGGGGAGGAACGGTGCCGTCCAGGGACTTGCGCGCCAGGTCCTGGAGCGCGGCCAGCTTGTTGGCGGACAGGCCCGCCTCGCGCAGCACCGGCTCCGACACGGACAGCAGGGCCTGGGGCGTGAAGCGGCGGCCCTTGCCCACGCGCTCGCTGACGCGCTCGAAGATGGCGGCGGCGGCACGGCCGTGGAGCTGCTGATAGACGATGGACTCCGCCAGCGCGGCGAAGGGACTGTGCAGGGGACTCAACTGGAGGCGGAAGGAGCCCACGCGCTTCATCAGCGCGCCCAGCTTCGGGTCCTCGCGCGCCAGGGCACGGCGGACCTCGGGAGTGAAGGCTTCGGGCAGGCGCGGGGCGGTGGGAGCAGAACGCGGCATGGGAGGGGTGACATGCTGCCGCTCCCAGCGCCCCGCGCAACCCGATTCTTGTCACGAAGAGCCGAGACTCAGAGTAGCGCGGCCTTGTCCGTCTCGGAGGGCACCTGGCGCCGGGGCTCGCCCTCCATCAGCTCGTCGAACTCCTCCTCCATCTGGAGGCCCAGGTCCTCGAGCTGCTCCTTGGAGACGAGCTTGCGGACCTTCTTGAAGAGGTCACCCTCTTCCTCTTCCACGTGGTGCTCTATCTGCTCCTGGAGCACCTTCATCTTCGCGTCGAAATCCTCGTCGTGCGGCTCCATCTCCATCAGGTCGGCGATGATGCGCTTGGCGGACAGGTGCTCCTCCACGGCCTCGCGCAGCAGGTCCTCGGTGTCGTTGGCCTTGGACGCCGGATAGAAGTACTGCTCCTCGATGGTGGTGTGCGCGCTGAGCCGGTCGGCGATCATCTCGAACAACTCCCGGCGTTTCGCATCGGCATGGTCCGGGAGCTTGCCGTACTGCGTGAAGAGCTTCTTCACCTCGGCGTGTTGCTGCTTCAGGAGGTCCAACGCGTTCATGGGTGTATCTCCGTGTCCAACGGGGTTCTGGCATCAACCGAAGAAGCCGGGGCTCAGCGGGGCAACTTGCGGGAGGGCAGGTCCTTCACCGCGGGCCCGTTGAGCACCTTGCCGGTGGGGCTGTAGCGCGCGCCGTGACAGGGGCAGTCCCACGAGCGCTCCGCGCCGTTCCAGTGCACGTGGCAGCCCAGATGCGTGCACACCGGAGACACCGCGTGAGAGGTTCCGTCCGCCTCGCGGTAGACGGCCACCTTCTGCCCTTCGACTTCCAGAATCTTCGCCTCGCCGGGCGCCACCTCGGACAGGTGCTTGCCCTCGGGCTTCGCCAGCCGGTCCGCGACGAAGCGGAAGGCCGTCTCCGCGTTCTCCTGGATGAAGTCCTTCGCGCCCGCCAACGGTTTGACGCGCGTGGCGTCATACAGCGCGGCGTAGGGACTCTGCCGACCCAGGATGAGGTCGCTGATGAGCATCCCCGCCAGCGTGCCGAACGTCATGCCCGTCCCGGAGAAACCCGTCGCCACGTAGACATGGCGGCTGGCGCTGTTGCGGCCGATGTACGGCAGCCCGTCCGTGGACTCGATGACCTGACCGGACCAACGATACGTGAGCTGCTTCACCGGGAAGTGCTTGCGCGCGTAGTCCTCCAGCGCCGCGTAGCGCCGCCCGGTGTCCTCCTCCGCGCCGACCTTGTGGTCCTCGCCGCCGACGATGACGTACGCGCGGCCCTCGACGGACTGCGTGCGGATGTAGTGATAGGGCTCCTGCGAGTCGTAGTACTGCCCGGGCTCCAGCGGACCTTCGAGCGGACCCGCCACCGTGTAGCTGCGATACGCGGACAGCTTCGTCTGCAGCAGCACCCGGTTGAGCGGCGAGTGGGTGGCCTCCACCACGGCCTCGGCGGTGAGGGTGCCCCGCTCCGTGACGACGCGACAGGGCGCGCCGTCGTGGACCTCCGTCACCCGCGTGTTCTCGAACAGGAAGCAGCCCTCGCCTATCAGCGAGTCCACCAACCCGAGCAGGTACTTGCGCGGATGGAACAACGCCTGGTCCTCCACGCGCAGCGCGCCCTTCACCGGGAAGGGCAGCGGCACCGCGTGGGTGAGGGAGGCATGAAGGCCCGCGTCGCGCGCGGCGGAGAGTTCCTGCTCCAGCGACGCCCACTGACGCGCGGTCTCCGCGTAGCGGAACGAGGGGACGCGCTGGAAGTCACAGTCCAGGGAGAGTTCCTGGACGAGCGAGGCCACCTGCTCCATCGCCGCGCGACTGGAGGACGCCGCCAGTCGGGCACCCTTCTCCCCGAAGTCTCGCCGCAGCGTGGCGTAGGGCGTGTCGAGCAGCTCCGTGAGGTGGGCGGTGGTCTGCCCCGTCTGGCCCGACAGGATGCGGTTCATCTCCAGCACCGCCACCCGCTTTCCCGCGCGCTTCAGCAGCCATGCCGTGGTGAGTCCGGTGATGCCCGCACCGATGACGACGACATCCACCACCAGGTCGCCCGCAAGCGCCGGGAAGTCGCGCGGCGGGGCCGTCAAGGTCCAGAGCGACCGGTTCGTCCGCGTCTCATCCATGTCCTCAACCTAGGAATGCGCCGGAGGTGCGATAACCCGCCGAGTCGAAGCACGGGCCTGCCCGGCTGCCCGGCTTGGGAGTCACTCGGGATGTGCACGAGCGGACAGAGCCGGGGGCCGGGTGTTGGCAAGTCACGTCGACGAGGAAGCGGTTCTGGGGTGGGCAGACCCGCCGCGCTAGAAAAGGGCTGGGTCGGCCCCCCCGAACCCTGCCGAAAGACCAGGGAGCCACAAAGGATGCCCGTGGAAAGAATGGCTGGGAGCACCAGCCTCGTCGATGTCATGGACCGGGTCCTGGACCGCGGCCTTCGCTGGGACGATGTCGTCCACGCGGACCGCCTCTCTCCCGAGCATGCCGCCCGTGTCGTGGTGACCTACCTGGAGGTTCGGACCGACGACACCCCGCGCCCTGGCGAAACACCTCGTCCCACTCCTGGAGCCTGACGCATTGGCCTCTCCCGTCCCTCTCGCCCTGGACCCCACCTCCTCCGCCGATGCACGCCTGGCCCTGGCCGAGCAACTGCTCGCCTGCGACACGGCACGCGCCTGCGCCGAGGCCATGATGGAGTGGCTGCCCCGGCATGCCCAGGCCGCCGCCGCGGCCTGTCTGGCGCGCGAGGAGCCCGGTGGGAGGATGAGCTGCCTCGCCGCGAAGGGGCTGTCCGAGGCGCAGCACGCCGCGCTGCAGGCGTGGTCCGATGACGACAAGGCCCACCCGCTGACGGACGCGCTGGCCCAGGCCGCGCCGCGCTTCTTTCCGAGTGCGCGCGCGCCCCTGCCCGCGCAAGGCACGGGAGGCCTGTTCGCGGTGCCGCTCGGACGCGCCGACGCGCCTCCGGTGGGGCTGTTGCTCGTCTGGGCGAGCGGACCCACCCTTCCCCCGGAGGTGACGTGGGTCGCGGGACACGCGGGGCCCTTCCTCGCGCGGCAGGCCACGTCGGGGCCGCTGGGCACGACGGGCAGCGCGCTGCTTCGCCGCATCATCGACGCGGTGACGGACCCGGTGCTGCTGACGGACCTGAGGGGACGTCCGCGACTGGCCAACGCGCGCGCGGAGGCCCTGTTGGTCGCCCATCCCGACGCGAGCCACGGCCACCGGCGCGCCGTCCACCTCAACCAGCGCGTGTTCGCCACCGCGGTGGCCAGCACCGCCAGCGGTGGCGCGCCGGGTGTCAGCTGGCGCGAGATACCGCTGGTGGACCCCATGGAGGGGATGGACCTGCTCTTCGAGCTCGTCAGCACCCGCGTGTACGAGCCCGACGGCCGCGAGGCCATGGTGAGCGTGCTGCGCAACGTGACGGACCTGGGACGGGCGACCCAGGCGCTGGGAGAGAGCTACCGCCGCCTGCGCGCCACCGAGCGCGAGGCGCGCAGCGAGCGGCACCGGTTGGACCGGGTGCTGGACTCCGTGGCGGACCCCATCATCCTGTCGGACCCTTCCGGCGGCACGGTGATGATGAACGAGCCCGCGGAGAAGCTCTTCACGCCGCCTTTGGATGGAGGCCGCGCCGCGCAGCGCCGCGTGCGCTCCAACCACGCGACGTTCGCCTCGTTCCTCGCGCACCTGCTGGACGCCGGGGGCAGCCTGCGCTGGCGCGGGCAGCTCAGCCTGATGGACCCGGCCAGCGGCGACACCCTCCCGGTGGAGGCGGTGGCCAGCAAGGTGCTGGGTGAGAGCGGCGAATTGACGGGCATCGTCACCCTCTTCCGCGACAGGGGCGAGGCCCTGGCGAAGGCGCGGCTGTTGGAGCGGCTCAAGGAGGTCTCCACGCTGCTGGAGGCGCGCGTGCAGGTGGCCACCGCGGAGCTGGCGGAGCAGAACGAGAAGCTGCGCCGGCAGGCCATCCAGTTGGAACAGGCGAGCGCGGCCAAGTCGCAGTTCCTGGCCAACATGTCCCACGAGTTCCGCACGCCGCTCAACGCCATCCTCGGCTACACCAACATGCTGCTGCAGGGCGTGTCCGGTGAGCTGACACCGCCGCAGAAGCGCAACCTGGCGCGCATCGACTCCAATGGGCGGCACCTGCTGGAGGTCATCAACGAAATCCTGGACATCACCCGCATCGAGGCGGGGCGGATGCCGTTGCATCTGTCGGACTTCGGAATCGCCGAGCTGCTCCAGGAAGTCATGGCGGAGATGGACCCCATCATCGCGCGCAGCAAGCTGACGGTGACGACGCACCTGGGCGCGAAGCTGCCGCCGGTGCACAGCGACCGACAGAAGGTGAAGCAGGTCGTCCTCAACCTGCTGTCCAATGCCCTGAAGTTCACGCACGAGGGCTGTGTGAAGGTCCTGGCGGAGTACGTTCCGTCGACCTCCATGCTCACCATCTCCGTGGAGGACTCCGGGATTGGCATCGACCCGGCCTACCAGGAGAAGATTTTCGAGGACTTCCAGCAGGTGGATAGCTCGCCCACCCGGGCCTATGGCGGCACCGGGCTGGGATTGTCCATCTGTCGCCGTCTGGCCGACATGCTGGGGGGACGCGTCTCCCTCCAGAGTACCCCTGGGCAGGGGTCGACCTTCACGTTGCACTTTCCACGACGCCCGAGGCGGACATGACGAATCCCTCCCCGAACCTCAAGCCGCTCGTACTCGTCGTGGACGACTACGACGACGCGCGGGAGATGTACGCCGAGTACCTGGAGTTCTCCGGGTTCCGCGTGGCGCAGGCGAGGAACGGCCAGGAGGCACTGGACCAGGCCTTCGCGCTCACACCGGACATCATCCTGATGGACCTGTCGTTGCCCATCATCGACGGGTGGGAGGCGACGCGGCGGCTGAAGAACGATGACCGCACGCGCACCATCCCCGTCGTCGCGCTTACCGGCCATGCGATGACGGGCCAGTCGGACGAGGCGAAGGGCGCGGGGTGCGACTCCTTCGTCACCAAGCCGTGCCTCCCCGACGAGCTGGTGGCGGAGGTCCGGCACATCCTCGCTCAGCGCGGAGCCGCCGTGTCCCACTGAGACGTGCCCATGCCACGGACCTCTCGCCCTCCCAACAAGTCCAAGGCCTCCGGTCGGCGCGGCGCCCCGGCACGCAAGAGTACTCCCGCGCGCAAGGCGCCCCGACGCACGACCTCCGCCGAGGAAACCCGTCCCCCCACCCCACCCCCGCCCCGGGAGGGACGCGGCAAGCGCAACACGGTGAAGAACACTCCGAAGGGCAAGCCCCGGGCGCGCATCACGCGGACGCCGGAGGAACTCGCGGGTCCGCACTACCTCTATGGCGTGGTGCGCATCGAGGGCCCGCTGGACTTCGGCCCCATCGGCCTGGGGATGCCGCCGGCCCACGTCCACGCGGTGCGCGAAGGAGCGCTCGTCGCGCTGGTGTCGTCAGCCCCCGCGCGCGTGGTGGACCCGACGCGAGCCAACCTGTTGGCCCACCAGCGCGCCGCCGAGGTGGTGCTGCGTGAGCACACGCTGCTGCCCGTGGCCTTCGGGACGGTGCTGGGTTCGGAGGCCGAGGTGCGGCGGTTGCTGCGCTCCGCCCAGGACGCGCTCACCCGGACCCTGGTGGCGCTGGAGGGCAAGGTGGAGCTGGGGCTCAAGGTGCTCTACCACCGCGAGCACCTGGCCCGACGCATGGAGTTCGAGGACGCGGGCCTGCGTCGCCGGGAGAACGAGCTGGAGACCGAGCACGAGCGACGGCTGGGGCAAGCCGTGGAGCTGCGCGCGTCGCTGGACATGGCCGCGATGCTGGAGGGCCTGCACCCGCTGGCCAACGCGACGCGCACGGACGCGCCCGTGGGCGAGCGGATGCTGCTCAACGCGGCCTTCCTCGTCACCAGGGACGCGGTGCCCGACTTCGAGGCGAGGGTCCGGATGCTCGCCGCGCGCTCGGACCTCTACGCCTTCCGCTTCACCGGCCCCTGGGCGCCGTACAGCTTCGTCGACGTGCGACTGGGGCTGGACGACATCCCCGAGACGCCCGATTCACGGCGCGCCCGCTGACGACACCGGCGTCGTCACGCGCGCGGCCTCCGCGGCCAACGGGTCCACGCCCGCGTGGAGGCGGACCCAGCCGGGGGTGTGCTCGGTGCGCGCGAAGAAGCCGTCCGTGCCCCGCGCCACCGTCAGCTCGCCCACGGACTTGCCGCCGCGC
Source organism: Myxococcus sp. CA051A (assembly GCF_013336705.1). Lineage (NCBI taxonomy): Bacteria > Pseudomonadati > Myxococcota > Myxococcia > Myxococcales > Myxococcaceae > Myxococcus > Myxococcus sp. CA051A. Next base: position 466,038 of record NZ_JABUMS010000008.1, read on the forward strand.
CGGTACTCCACGCGGAAGGCCTCCTTGGGCTCGCCTCCCGTCGGCTGCTCGTCGCGGCCCAGCAGGTCCAACGGCATCAGGCGCCACACGCGGTCATGCCAGTTCCGGGTGAACTCGTCCGGCTTGTCCGGCGCCTCTTCTGGCGCCAACGCGACGGGGTTGGGCGCCTTGCCGGTCGCCGTGAAGGTCCGCGACGCGCCCCCGGAGGAGATGACCACCGCGTCGAAGTCACCCAAATCAAACGTGTGCAGCCGCCGGTCCACCAGCCGGCTGGTCGCGTTCTCCAAATCCGGCAGCAGCGCGGGGCCCAGCAGGAACACCTGGCCGTCCGACTCGCGACGCAGGTAGGGCGTGCCCCAACCCCCCGTCGTCGAGGCGAGCGTGAAGGTCTCCACCTTGCCCCCCAGCGTCAGCGTCAGCTTGCGCTGCGACGTGGTCAGCCCCACCTCTTCCAGCTTCTTCGCCTCGAGCACGCCGAGCGCCCGCGTGGCCCGCAGCGGGGCGAAGCGCGGGAAGAGCTTCGCCGCCACCTCGTTGGCCCGGAGCTCGCGCGGAGGCGGCTGTGGCGGCGTGGCGGCCAGGGGCGGCGTACCCGCGTCCTGTCCACCTTGAGCCACGGTGCCGGAAGCCCCGCCATCCGTGCCCGGCGCGGAGCCCGCATCCGTGCCCTCCGCCGCGGGGAGGCCCTTCGAGGGCTTGTAGCCCAGGCGGACCCACAGCGTGTCCCGCGACTGCGCGTCGCGATACAGCTCCACGTAGCGCGCCTCGTCCTCGTAGCGCACCTTGTCCAGGGCGCGTGCCGGCAGCTCCACCACCGTCACGTCACCGGGAGCACCCGAGGGCGCCCGCTGCCACACGAGATAGGCGGCCACCAGCGCCACCACCGCGAGGGCGCCCTGGAGCGCCAGGTCCCGCGCCTTCATTGCTCACCTCCCGCCGCCACCGGGGCGCGCGGAGCACGACGGCCTCGCCGCCGCGTCGTCACGAAGCCCAGCGCCAGCACCAGCGCCGGGGCCACGAACACGGTGGCGTAGAACCACGCCACGTCCTGCTCCCGCGTGTGCTGGATGGGCACGTCTTCCTCCGAGGACACCGCGCCGGACACGGACTCCTCGCCCGTCAACCACCGCAGCGTGTCCACCGCGAGGTAGGCATTGCCCATGTTGGACAACACCACGTCGCTCACCACGTCCGCGTCCGCCATGACGACGGCGCGCATCGGCTCCTTGCCGGCCGCCGCGGGCTGCTCCACCGCCACCACCAGCGGCCACGTGCGCCGCGTCTCTCCGGCGTCCGGGGTGAAGTTCCCGTTGGCGTCGGCGAACGTCGCGCCATGCGCGCGCACGGAGATGTCGTGCATGACGCCGTTGGGCAGCGGCTGCACCTGGTCCAACGCGCCCGCGCCCAGGAAGGCCACCGGCGACTGGCCGCCCATCGCCGACAGCGACGTGACGGACGGATGGGAGCTGAACGTCGCCGTGCCCAGGTTGCCCCGGTCGCTCTGCTGACGCGTGGTGCGGAAGTACACCTGGTCATTCGCCAGCGGCGTGCCCGCGTACTTCAAGCCCAGGGGCTCCAGCAGCTTCTCGAAGCGAGGGCCCTCCGGCTCCAGCGCCACCCACAACCGGCCGCCACGCTCCAGGTATTCGCGCACCGCCGCGAGTTCCTCGGGGAGGAAGTCGCGCGTGGCACCCACCACCACCAGCGCCCCCGCGTCGCGAGGCACCTCACGGCCCAATCCCTCCGCGCCCCCCAGCGACCGCACGTCCACGTTCTGCGCGCGCAGCAGCTCCTTGAACTGGGCCACGGACGGCTGCGGCATCTCACCGGGCACCGGACGCGTCTCCGCGCGCTCGCCATGGCCCGCGGTGAAGTAGACGACGCGTCGGGGCTTCGCCACCGTCAGAAGCCGCCGTTGGACCTCCTGGTCCAGCCGCTGGAGCTGCCCTCTCGCGCGGTCCAGCTCCAACCCCACCGTGAAGGGCTCCTTGCGCTCACCCCGGGCCACGACGACGGTGCCGTTGTTGTGCACGCCCAGCGTCCTCGCGCGAGCGGGCTCCACCGCCTGGTCCAGCCGCTCCACGTTGAGCAGCTCCGGGCTCTCCACGGACAGGTCCTGGAAGTACTGGCGCACCGCCTCTCCCACCTCGTTCGCGGGCGGGAAGAAGAGCGTCACCTGCAGCGGCTCGTTGAGTCCGCGCACCACCTTGCGCGTGGAGTCGCCGGGCTTCGCGGTGCGGAAGTACGACAGGTCCCACGTCGTGTTCGCCTGCGTGACGACGTACATGGTCCCGAAGGCGAAGATGAGCACGAAGGACAGGCCCAGGCCGGAGAACAGCGCGCTGCGAGCGCGGCCCGTCTCCAGCACCGGCGCCCGCGTCATCGCCTGCGCCGCCGTCTCCACCAGCGCCAGCGGCACCAGGCAGCACGTCAAGAGCGCGGGGAACAGCGCCGCCAGCATCACCGCCAGCTTGGGCGCCTTCTGCGACAACGGCCCGCCGAAGAGGGCCGTGCCCACATCGGACTGGAGGAAGTAGAGCGCCAGCGCGAGCAGGCCCAGTCCGTAGAGGCCCAACACCCAAACATCCACCGTGCGCCGGTCCGCGCCCGTGCCACGGGAGCGCGCGAAGCGCCAGATGACCGCGCCCACCGCCGCCACCGCGCCCAGCCCGGAGAAGGCCGCGCGGCCCGTCCCCACGCCCAGGATGCGCTCGCCGATGAAGACCGCCACCAGCCCCGCCACGAAGACCAGCGTCGCCGCCAGCCCATTGCCCACCGGACGGGTGCTCATCGCCACCTCCGCGCTTCGAGCACCCGGGTGGCCGCGAACAGCGCCACGTAGGTGACGACCAGGTAATAGACGACGTCACGCACGTGGATGAGCCCCGATTGGAACGGCGGGAAGTGCTGGTTCCACAGGGACATCGCGCTGAAGACATCCGACAGCGGCTGCTCGGTGATTCGCGCCAGCAGCCAGCAGAGGATGAGCGCCACCAGCATCACCGCGGAGGTAATCGCCGCGAGCAACTGGTTGCGCGCCAGCGCCGAGCCGAACGTGCCGACGGCGAGAGAAGCACTGCCCAGCAGCAGCAGGCCCAGGTAGCCCGCCGCCACGTGGCCGAAGGACACCTTGCCGTTCACCAGCACCAGCACCGGCATGTACAGCGTGCACAGCACGTACAGCGACAGGAAGGCCAGCCCCGCCAGGAACTTGCCCAGCACGATGTCGCGGTCTCGCAGCGGCGACGAGTACAAGAGAGGCAGCGTTCCCGTCTGCCGCTCCTCCGCCAACAGCCGCATGGAGATGAACACCGAGGCGACGATGGTGAAGCCGCTCGAGTAATAGAAGAACTGCGACAGCACCTCGGCGGAGCGCTTGCTCGCGCCGCCCAGGGCGTACGCGTTGAAGAACAGGCCGTTCAACGCGAGGATGACCGCGATGACGACGTAGCCGCTGAGCGTGCGCAGGTAGCCGGACAGCTCGCGACGGGCGATGAGCAGGGCCTTCACGCGCGCACCTCCTGACCGTGCGTCAGTCGCAGGAAGATGGACTCCAACTGGCCCGCGCCCTGGTCCAACCGCAACAACTCCAGCCCCGCGCCCACCACCGCCTGCGCCACGCGCGGACGCTCGTCCGGAGAGGCCCGCAGCGTCAGCGACACCACGCCGTCCGCCGCCCGGTCCACGTCCACCGCACCAAAGGGCTTGAGCACCTCGAGCGCACGCGCCCGGTCTCCCCGCACCTCCACCTCGATGGAGCCTCCGCCGCCCATCTTCCGTCCCAGCTCCTCCTCCGTCCCCTGCGCCACCAGCGTCCCCTTGTGGATGATGAGGAGCCGGTCACACGTCTGGGAGATTTCCGGGAGGATGTGGCTGGAGACGAGCACCGTGTGCGTGCCCTTGAGCCCGCGGATGACGTCGCGCATCTCGACAATCTGCCGAGGGTCCAGGCCACTGGTGGGCTCGTCGAGGATGAGCAGCGCGGGCTTGTGCACCAGCGCCTGCGCCACGCCCACGCGCTGGCGGTAGCCATGGCTGAGCGTGGAGATGAGCTCGCCATCCACCTCGCGAAGACCCGTCTTCTCCTCCGCCTCGCCCACGCGCGCGGTGGCGTCCCGGGCCGTCACGCCGCGCAAGCGCGCGACGTAGGCCAGGTACTCGCCCACCGTCATCTCCTCGTAGAGCGGCGGCACGTCCGGGAGGTAGCCAATGCGCTGTCGCACCTCGTGGGCATTGCTCACCACGTCATGGCCGTCGATGACGACACGGCCGGCGGTTGGCAAGAGCACGCAGCCGAGGACTTTCAACGTCGTCGACTTGCCCGCGCCATTGAGGCCGAGGAAGCCGATGACTTCACCCTGGCCGATGGTGAAAGCCAGGTCCCGGATGGCCGCATGCTCACCGTAGTACTTGGTCAGCCCTTCGACCTGAATCATAGGGGGCCATTCCATCAGTCCCCCCAGGGGGCATTGTCAAGCGCCGAACCGCTCAGTCGTGGCGGAACTCCGGCCCCGCCGTGGTGCGGCCGAGCGTGAAGCGCAGCGCCCCTTCCAGGTCCGGCAGGAGGAAGGAGTAGCCAAGCCGCTCGGCGGTGGAGGGAAGCACCCGGGCACCCGCCAGCAGGGCCTCCTGCCCCATCTGCCCGAAGAGGGTGCGGATGACCGCGGCGGGCATCGGCAGGAAGGCAGGCCGTCTCAGCACCCGACCCAGCGTCTTCGCGAAGTCCGCCTGTCGCACCGCTCCCGGCGCCACGGAGTTGATAGGGCCACGCGCCGCCTCCGTGAAGAGGCTGAAGTGGAAGAGCCCGAGGATGTCCTCCATCGACACCCAGCTCATCCACTGGCGACCGGAGCCGATGGGTCCACCGCCGCCCGCGAGGAAGGCGGGCAGCATCTTCGCCAGCGCGCCATCGCGAGCGTCCAGCACGGGGCCGATGCGCAGGTGCACCACGCGAATGCCAGCGGCCTCCGCGGGCGCGGTGGCGGCCTCCCAGGCGCGGCACACGTCCGCGAGGAAGCCGGTGCCCGGGGCGCTCTCCTCGGTAAGCGGCTCGTCACCCCGGTCGCCGTAGATGCCACTGCCCGCCGCGCACACCAGCACCCGAGGCTTGCGCTTCATGCGCGCCAGCGCCTCCGACAACGTGAGCGTGCCCTCCGTGCGGCTCTTGAGGATGGCGTCCTTGTATTCGGGGGACCAGCGCTTGCCCGCGACGTTGGCGCCCGCCAGATGCACCACCGCGTCCACGCCTTCCAGCGCGGCGGTGTCCACCTCTCCCTTGTCGGGTGCCCAGGACACTTCGTTCCCAGACGCGTCCGCGCGGCCTCGCACCAGGCGCTTCACGCGATGGCCGCCGGTGGAGAGGAACGGCACGAGCGACGAGCCAATCGAGCCGGACGCTCCGGTGATGGCCACGGTGAGGGGGCCAGCGTGCGCGAAGGCGGCGTGGCGCCGCAGGTCTTCCAGTGTCACCCGGTGGCGATAGGCGAACATCCGCTCCAGCGTGCGACGCGCGGTGCCTCCACCGAAGAGGCTGCCCAGCGGGCCCATGGGCAGGACGTACTCCACCTCGTCCTCCAGGACGGAGGAGTTCGTCGCGGGCTCGGGCCACATCCGGTGGGTGTGGACCCACTTCGAGAACGGGCCGGACACCTGCGTGTCCTGGAAGAGCGAGTCCTGCACGTACGCCGTGTGCTCGGCCACCCAGCGGCGGGGGAAGGGGCCCAGGCGCATCCGCATGGTGACGCGGGCGCCAGGGTGGATGCCGTCGCCCGAGCGCTCCAGCAGCTCCATCCGCTCCCAGGGGGGCGTCAGCCGTGCGAGCGCCCCTTCCCGGGCATGCCAGGCGAACAGCTCGGAGGCCGACACCGGCATCCGACTGCGCGCATCGAAGACGTGCGACTTGCCCATGCTTCCTCCCGGCGCGACAGTGCGGCCACGCATGCTAAATCCGGAGCTCGTCGAGCGCGCGGTGGAATTGCTGCGGCACGGCGGTGTCATCGCCCTGCCGACGGAAACGGTGTACGGCCTCGCGGCCAACGCCGAGGACGAGCTGGCGGTGCGCCGTGTCTTCGCCATCAAGGGCCGCCCCGCCACCCACCCGCTCATCGTCCATCTGTCTGGCACCGAGCACCTGTCTTCCTGGGCCCGGGACATCCCCGACGCCGCGCACCGTCTCGCCGAGGCCTTCTGGCCTGGACCGCTCACGCTCGTGTTGCCTCGCACGCCCCGGGCCACGGACGCCGTGACGGGCGGCCAGGACACGGTGGCGCTGCGCGTGCCGGGACATCCGGTGGCGCTCGCGGTGCTGAAGGCCCTGGGCGGAGGCGTGGCCGCGCCGAGCGCCAATCGCTTCGGCAGGGTGAGCCCCACCACGGCGGAGCACGTGCGCGCGGACCTGGGCGCGGACGTGGACCTGGTGCTGGACGGTGGACCGAGCACCGTGGGCGTGGAGTCCACCATCGTCGATTTGAGCTCCGGCGCCCCCGCCATCCTGCGCCCTGGTGGCCTGTCCGCCGAGGACGTCGAGCGCGTGCTGGGACATCCGGTGCCCGTGCGTGCCGCATCCAAGGTCCGCGTGTCGGGCTCGCTCGCGTCGCACTACGCGCCGCGCGCGGGCGTGGTGCTCGCCGAGCCGGGAGAGGCCGGAGCACGCGTGCGGGCATTGAGGGAACAGAGCTTGCGCGTGGGCGTGCTGGGACCGGAGAGCCTGGAGTTGCCGCCGGACGTGCCTCGCTTCGACGTGCCCGAGGACCCGGCCGGAGCCGCGCGAGTGCTCTACGCGAGGCTGCGTGAAGCGGACGAGCGGGGGCATGACGTGCTCGTCGTCTGTCTCCCCGCCGCCAGCGGGCTGGGCATCGCGGTGCGAGACAGACTCTCCCGCGCCGCCGCGCCTCGCGACCCTCAGCCCTGAACAGCAACGGAAGGCGAGGTATCGCGTCGAGGGGCCCGCCTCCCGAGCCTCCACGCGAACACGGAGTCTCGCGCGCTCCCGTCACCGAGCAGCAACGGCCGCCGAGGAAACAGCTCGAGCTGATTGTCCTTCTCGCGCACCGCGCGCCCAACGCTTGAGCGACATGCGCGGTGGAGGTGTCGCGACGCCAGTCGCCGGCTGGCCTGCACCGAAGTGGAGTTACCTCGCGACTCCAGGCACCACGCGGCAACGAGTGCCCGCCCAAGGCGATATGCCCCGAAACATCCCTCGTTGTTTTCGCTGCACCGCGCGCACGACTCCCCTTGCGTCGCGCGGTCCACTCCAGCGAACGAGGCGACGATGATGGTGCGGAAGCAATGGCTCGCGGCAATGACGAGCATCGTGGCGGCGTTGTGCTTCGCGGGGTGCGCCGCCCCCCAGAAGGTGCTGTTGGAGCGGACCAGCAGCCTCGTCGTGTATGACCTGCCGGCCATGGAGGTCATGAAGGCCGCGGAGAAGGTCATCGCGGACCGTGGCTATGACCTGCTGCCCAGCACCGACCCCTACTTCCTGCAGACGCCCTGGAAGGTGACGGGCAGCTTCGACATCGGCACGCGCTGGTCCCGCCTGTACGTCGAGGGGCACATCCGCGCCGATGGCCGCTTCTCCGTGCGCGCCTATGAGATGGCCGCCACGACCTTCGGCCGGACCCAGGCCCTCCCCGGCCTCGTCCACACGGGCTACGACACCGTGCACAACACCCCCAACGCCACTCCCGCCGCCCTGGTGGGGACGGAGCCGGAGATGCAGACGCGCTCCGCCCGCCCCAACATCCGCAGGCTCCTGGAGCTGGAGTGGAACATCCTCGAGCGCCTCAACCCGGAGTTCGCCGGGCGCGTGAAGGAGCAGGTCGACTTCTACGTGGCGCACGCGCCCCAGTGAGCACCCGGGCGCGACGGACCTGAGTGCCGTCGCGCCCCTCGACTCCACGACCGCGAGGAGTCCCGGGGCGCCAGCCACCTCGCATGACGCACCCGGCCACAGAACGCGATGCAAGGAGTTGGGGCTGCAAGGGATGAGGCCGGGCACCGCAACCCCGACTTCATCGGGCGCGTCAAGCGAGCCCGTGGAGGAAACTCACGCAAGCATTCGACAGACGCGGCCGGGTGACGGACTTGAAATGCCCTCCTGGGCTCCGGTATCCCGCATGTCCTCGCAGAGGAGCGTCCCCGCGTGATGCGAAGCCTGTTCGGCCTGGTCGTTGCCCTGTCTTTGTTCGCCTGCAAGGAAGAGCCCCGAGGGCAGCTCGAGCCCATTCCCCGGCCTCCGGGCCTGAAGGACACCCCCAAGGAGGCGGGTGCCGCCCAGCCCGCGGCCGCGCCCACGGTGGACCCGTCCAAGGTGGTGTTGCGCTGGAAGCCCGCCGCCGGTGCGCCCGTGGCCTACCGCCTCACCCTGGACCGAGCGGGCTCCGCGCCCGCCGCCGTCGAGGAGGTGGAGGAGGCCAAGCCCGCCAAGGGCAAGAAGGGCCGCGACAAGGAAGCGCCGAAGCCCGAGCGCGCCGCCGCCCCCTCCCCCGCGTTCCCCAGCGCCTTCACCTATGTGCTGGAGCACGGCGACTCGGGTGACTTCCGGCTGCGCGTCATCCCGGAGGGCACCAACGCCGCCGAGGACACCGGCACCGTCAGCGAGCGCGGCTTCGTGCTCGACGGCCTCCAGGGCATCACCCGCAACACGGCCTCGCTGGTGCTGGAGCTGCCCCTGTCGGCGGTGGGCCCCAACGACACCTGGGCGCTGGGCACGGAGCTGCTGACGCACGACGCCCTGGGCCCCACGTTCACCATCGTCAAGACGGAGCGCCGCAACCGCGTGAAGCTCACCGCGCTCACCCCCGCGGACGGCGGCGAGCAGGTGGCCACGCTGGAGTACGACCTGCTGGACCAGCTCGCGGGCAAGGTCGCCACCCGTCGCGCGATGCCCGCCGTGCCCGCGCGCGCCGCCCTCCCGGAAGAAGGCGGAGACGAACCGGAGGGCGCCCCGCCCACCGCGACGGACGCCAGCGCGGAGGTGCGCATCGTCGGCCGTGGCGAGTTCCTGGTGAAGGCCGGCAAGTGGCGCTCGTGGGAGGGCAGCATCACCTCGTCGACGCGAGGCACCGTCTCCCCCACCGCGCTCCAGGTGCCGCCTGGCACGGTGAAGCTGAAGCTCACCGCGCTGGAGTCGGCTCCCGCTCCGGCCGCGCCCCAGCCGACGGCGAAGCCGCAGCAGTAGGCGCTCCGTCGGACTCGCGCACCAGCCGCACCACGGCGTCCACCCAGGCCGGGTGGGCGTTGAGCGAGGGGACGAGCGTCAACGACTCGCCCCCCGCCTCGACGAACTGCTCGCGGGCCCGCAGGCCCACCTCCTCCAGCGTCTCCAGGCAGTCCGCGACGAACGACGGGCACATCACCGCCAGCCGCTTCACGCCCTGCTTCGCCAGCTCCGGCAGCACCAGGTCCGTGTAGGGCTTCACCCACGGCGTGCGCCCCAGCCGCGACTGGAAGGACACCGTCCACCCGCTCGCGGGCAACCCCAGGCGCTCGGCCAGCCCTCGCGCGGTGGCGAAGCACTGGGCCCGGTAGCAGTGCCGGTTGGCGTCCGTGAGCGCGTCACAGCAGCCCGCGGAAGCAAAGCAGTGCTGGCCCGACGTGTCCGTCTTGCGCACGTGCCGCTCCGGCACGCCGTGGAAGCTGAACAGGACATGGTCCGCGCGCGCCTCGGCAATCACCGGCCGGGCCACCACGGAGAACGCGTCCAGGAAGGACGGGTGCCCATGAAACGCGGGCACCGCGCGCACGTTGGGCACGTCCCAGCCCTCCGTCATCACCTCGTACACCCGGGCCAGCGACGAGGCCGAGGACGACGTGGCCTCCTGCGGGTACAGCGGCAGCACGGTGAAGTCCGTCACGCCGCGCGCGCGCATCCGAGCCACCGTGTCGGGGATGGACGGGCTGCCGTAGCGCATGGCGAGTTCCACGTCGTACTCCCCCGCCAGCTTCTCGCGCACCGCCGCCTCCAGCTCCCGGCTGTACACCAGCAGGGGCGAACCCTCCTTCATCCACACCTTGCGGTACGCCTCCGCGCTCTTCGCGGGCCGCGTCGGGAGGATGAAGAGGTTGAGCAGCAGCCAGCGCCCCACCGGGTGGATGTCCACCACGCGCGCGTCACTCAGGAACTCGCGCAGGTAGCGCCGCACCGGCCCGGACTCGGGCGCGTCCGGCGTGCCCAGGTTGATGAGGAGCAGCCCCCGCTTCGGGTCCGGAGTCATCATCAGTGCAGGGCGTTGGGCAGGGTGAGGGCGAACTCCGCGATGCGCGCCTCGAAGTGCGTGCCGTCCGGCCGCTCCATCTCGTAGCTGCCGCGCATGGTGCCGAACGGCGTGCGCAGCATGGCCCAGCTCGTGTACTCGAAGCGCTCGCCCGGGGCCACGCGGGGCTGACGGCCGACCACGCCCTCCCCCTTCACCTCTTCCACCTTCCCGGTGGCATCGGTGATGACCCAGTGCCGCGACTTCAGCTGCGCGGGCGCCTCGCTCTCGTTGACGATTTCCACCGTGTACATGAAGGCGTACTGACCCGACTCGGGCGAGCTTCGCTCCGGCCAGTAGGCCGGCTTCACGGTGATGCGGAGGCCATCAGTGGTGGCGCTGGAAGACATGCCTCCACATTTGAAGGCAAGGCCCCCGGGTTGCAAGGAAAACCCCGGAGGCCGCCCGTCTGGGTTCAGGTTTTCGCGCTCTCCCGGTCATGACCGGGCTCCGGGCTCTTGGGCCAGATGAGCGACGCGACGATGGCGGCCAGGAGGATGCCGCCAATCACACCCAGCGACAGGGCGATGGGGAGGTGGATGTCAAAGTACGTAATCAACATCTTCACGCCCACGAAGGCCAGGATGCCGCTCAGCCCCAGCTTCAGGAAGTGGAACTTGTCCATCAGGCTGGCCACCACGAAGAACAGCGAGCGCAGGCCCAGAATCGCGCACACGTTGGACGTGTAGATGATGAACGCGTCCTGGCTGATGCCCAGCACCGCGGGGATGGAGTCCAGGGCGAACAGCAGGTCCGTCGCCTCCACCACCAGGAGGACGATGAACAGCGGCGTCACCTTGCGGCGGCCATCCTCGGTGAGGAAGAAGCGGCTGCCCTCGCCCAGCCGGGCCACCGGCAGCACCCGGCGCGCCAGCTTGACGATGCCCTTCTGCTCCGGGTCCATCTCCTCGTCCTTGGAGACGAGCATCTTCACCGCGGTGAAGACGAGGAAGGCGCCGAACAGGTAGATGAGCCAGTGGAAGCGCTGCACCAGCGCGGCGCCGGCGATGATGAGCACCGCGCGCATGATGAACGCGCCGATGATGCCCCAGAACAGCACCCGGTGCTGGTGCTCCGCCGCCACCCGGAAGTAGCTGAACACCATCAGGAAGACGAACAGGTTGTCGACGGAGAGCGAGTACTCCACGACATACGCCGTCAGCCACTGGAGCGCCGGGGTGCTCCCCGAGAAGTGCCAGATGCCCCCGCAGAACGCGAGGCTGATGGAAATCCACACCAGCGTCCAGATGCCCGCTTCCTTGGGCGTCACCGCGTGGTCCTTGCGGTGGAACAGACCAAGGTCCACGGCGAGCATCGCCAGGACGAAGAGGTTGAAGCCCACCCAAAGCGCGACTTGCGTATTCACGTATGAATCCTGTTTCAGAAACAGCCGGCGCACCCTAGCGGTGGCGCGTCCGGGCGTCGACACTTCCGTACAACCAGGGCCCCTCCCACCTTCAGGGGCCCGACCACCCCATCACTCCGTCGCGGGTCGGCGCAGCACCATCAGCGAGCGCCCCGCCACCTGCACCTTGCCGCCAGCGGGTGTGTGTGTGTGCTGGGACTCCGCCGCCGTCGAGGTGTCCACCACCTGCTCCCAGTCGGCGCCCCACTCCAGGGCGGGCAGGAGGAAGGAGATGGGCTCGTGGTGCGCGTTCATCAGGACGAGCACGGTGTCGCCGACAATCCGGTTGCCCTCGTCATCCGGCGTGGCGATGGCGTCGCCGCCCAGAAGGAAGGCGAGGGAGCGGACGTAGGGCTTCTCCCAGTCGTCCTTCTTCATCTCCTTGCCGTCGGGGCGGAACCACGCCAGGTCCTTCAGCTCGCTGTCCCACATGTGCGCGCCGCGGAAGAAGCGGCGCTTGCGCAACACGGGCTGCTCGCGGCGCAGGCGGGTGAGGCGGCTGGTGAACTCCAGCAGGGAGCGCTGCGTGTCGGTCAGCTCCCAGTCCACCCACGACAGGGCGTTGTCCTGGCAGTAGGCGTTGTTGTTGCCCTTCTGGGTGCGGCCCATCTCATCGCCGGCCACCAGCATGGGCACGCCCTGGGACACGAAGAGCGTGGCCAGGAAGTTGCGCTTCTGCTGCTCGCGCAGGGCGTTGACCTTCGCGTCGGTCGTCTCGCCCTCCACCCCGCAGTTCCAGGAGTGGTTGTCGTTGGCGCCGTCGCGGTTCTCCTCGCCGTTGGCCTCGTTGTGCTTGTCGTTGTACGTGACAAGGTCGTGCAGCGTGAAGCCGTCGTGCGCGGTGACGAAGTTGACGCTCGCGGTGGGCTTGCGGCCGGACAGCGCATACAGGTCCGAGCTGCCGGTGAGCCGGTAGCCAATCTCCGCCGCCTGCCGGTCGTCACCCTTCCAGTAGCGGCGGATGGTGTCGCGGTACTTGCCGTTCCACTCGCTCCACAGCACCGGGAAGTTGCCCACCTGGTAGCCGAAGTCGCCCACGTCCCAGGGCTCGGAGATGAGCTTCACCTGACTGAGCACCGGGTCCTGGTGGAGAATCTGGAAGAAGGCCGCGCGCGTGTCGTAGCCGTGCCTGTCGCGGCCCAGCGTGGTGGCCAGGTCGAAGCGGAAGCCGTCCACGTGCATCTCCTCCACCCAATAGCGGAGCGAGTCGGCGACGAGCTTCAGCGCGTACGGGTGCGTGGCGTTCCACGAGTTGCCCGTGCCCGTGACGTCCAGGTAGTAGCGCGGGTCCTTCTCCGTGAGGCGGTAGTACGCGCCGTTGTCCACGCCCTTGAAGGACAGCGTGGGGCCCAGGTGGTTGCCCTCGCAGGTGTGGTTGTAGACGACGTCGAGGATGACCTCGATGCCGGCGCGGTGAAGCGCCTTCACCATGGCCTTGAACTCGTCCACCTGGCCGCCCCGGGAGCCCGCGGCGCTGTAGCGCGAGTCCGGCGCGAAGTAGCCCAGCGTGCTGTAGCCCCAGTAGTTCGTCAGCTTCCGCTCGGCGAGGAAGGGCTCGTCGACGATGTGATGGATGGGCAGGAGCTCCACCGCGGTGACGCCCACCTTCTTCAGGTGTTCGATGACGGCCGGGTGGCCCAGCCCCGCGTAGGTGCCCCGGAGGTCCTCCGGCACGCGCGGGTGCAGCTTGGTGAAGCCCTTGACGTGCAGTTCGTAGATGACCGTCTGGTGCCAGGGCACGCGGGGATGGGTGTCGCCCCCCCAGTCGAACGAGTCCGCCAGCACCACGCCCTTGGGCACGGCCGCGGCGTCGTCCTGCTTGTCCTGGACCAGGTCCTCTTCCTTGCCGCCGGCCACGTACCCGTAGATGGCGCCGCGGTAGTCCACGCCGCCGTGGATGGCGCGGGCGTACGGGTCCACCAGCAGCTTGTGCGGGTTGAAGCGCAGGCCCTTCTTGGGCTCGAAGGGCCCGTGGACCCTGAGGCCGTAGAGCGTCCCCGGCGTCAGGTCCGGCACATAGCCGTGCCACACCTGGTGCGTGTTCTCCAGGAGCGGGAAGCGGCGCGTCTCCTTCGACGGCTCATCCGCGTCGTAGAGGCAGATCTCCACCTTCTTCGCATGCTCACTGAAGACCGCGAAGTTGACCCCATGCCCGTCGTACGTGGCGCCCAGGGGGAACGGCTTCCCTGGAAGCACCTCGGCCCTCCTCATCCAGTGCTCCTCTCCAGCAGCACCACCGGGAACCCCGACAGGAGCGGCGCGAGAGGCAGCACCACGCCACCCGACCCACGCTCGGGCCGTACCTGTCGCCCGGTGAAGACATCGCGGAACATCATGCCCGCATATGCCTCCGGAAGGTCGAGGAACGTGTTCTCATACGCACCGGCCAGCCCCTCGGAAGACTCCAGCGCGGACAGGGTGTAGCGCGGCGAGCACACCAGGATGACGGAGTCCTCCAGCTCGCGCACGAAGGCCACCGCCGCCTGGGCCCGGGGCCCGGACAGCTCCAGGGCCTTGTAGCCCCCGTTGCGGAACAACTCCGCGTGACGCTGCCGCAGCCGCAGCACGCGCGACAACAAGAAGAGCTTCGCCTGGCCGTCGTCCAGGGTCTCCACCAGTCGCGCGCACAGCCCCACCCGGTCCTCCTTCGCCCGCGCGTCCAGCGCATCCAGCAACTGAGCGCGCACGGCGAAGTCCACCGGCCGGCGGTTGTCCGGGTCCACCAGCGACAAGTCCCACAGCTCGCAGCCCTGGTAGGTGTCCACCACGCCGGGCGAGGCCAGCTTCAAGAGCAGCTGGCCCAGGGCGTTGTGCTGTCCCGCGCGCTCGATGCGGCGCTTGAAGCGGCGCACTTCCTCCAGGAAGGTGGCGCCCTTGTCCCCGTCGAAGCAGGCGTCCACGAAGCCGGCCACCGCGTCGTCGTAGGCGCCGTCCGGGTTCGTCCACGAGGTGCGGACCTTGGCCTCCTTGATGGCCTTGGCCATGTACTCGCGCACCCGGCGGTGGAAGTCCGCCATCGCCTCCGGTGACTGGGACTCGCCCATGGGCCATGCGCCCACCACCGTCTGGAGGAAGAGGTAGACGTCATTGGGGCTGGGCGCGGGTCCGGAGGGCAGCGGCTTCACGAACTTCTCGGTGAGGCGCATCCACCGCCGCGCCAGCTTGCGCCAGTCCTCGGGCACCTCCGTCACGACGTTGATGCGGGCGCGCACGTCCTCGCTGCGCTTGGTGTCGTGGGTGCTGGACGTGAGCTGGCTCGCGGGCCAGTGCTCCGCGCGCTCCTGGTTGCGCAGGTGGAAGGTGTTGGCGCGCACCCCGAAGCGCTCCGGCTCGCCGCCCACCTCGTTGAGGCTGACCAGCCGGTTGTAGATGTAGAAGACGGTGTCCTCCAGGCCCTTGGCCATGACGGGCCCCGTCACCTGCTGGAGCTTCATCGCGAAGCGGAGCATGACGGCGCGCTCGCGCTCGTCGGACTGCTCCGGGTAGCGACCCAGGATGATGTCGCGCAGGAAGTCGAAGATGGAGGCGTTGGTGGTGGCGTTGCGCTCCTTGGCGCGCTGAATCGTCCACTCCACGTACTGCACGTCGCGCGCGTCCAACCCCGGCCGCCAGCCGTCCACGTACGTGCGGTACACGGGGAACAGCGCGACGAACTCCACCAGCGCGCGCCGCAGCGAGTTGAGCGTGAAGTCGCGCGTGCGCCGGCTCATCTCGGAGATGCGGTTGAGCTCGTGGGCCAGAACGTTGATTTCACTGGCCATGGACACGCGCATGATGAGGAGCTTCTTCTGGTAGACGAGCTCCGCGAAGTCGCCCTTCTCCCCGGTGAGCCGCTCGTACGTCTCCGTCAGGTGTGTCTCCGCCGCCGGGTGCACGAAGAGGCCGCTCACCGCGTTGGCGAAGCGGTAGCCGGTGGTGCCGTGCACCGCCCACGCCTCGGGAATCCGCTCGCGACCGCCTTGTATCTTCTCCACCACCACGTACAGCGCCTTGCGCAGGGGACTGGACGGGTTCTCCGTCACCTCCGCCCGCCAGCGCTCGCGCAGCGCGGCCTCCACGCCGGGCCAGCGCGTGTCGTCCCCCGCCTGCTCCTGGAGGAACAGCGCGTGCGCGCGCTCCACGAAGTAGCGCTCCTGCAAGTCCAGGAAGTACGCGGTGGGGTCGAACAAGCCGTCCGGATGGTCGATGCGCAGCCCCGTGACGCAGCCCTCGCGCAGCCAGCGGAAGATGAGCGCGTGCGCCTCCTGGAAGACCTCCGGGTCCTCCACGCGGATGGCGGCCAGCCCGTTGATGTCGAAGAAGCGCCGGTAGTTGATCTCCTCGCCCGCCACCCGCCAGTGCGCCAGCCGGAAACTGCACGAGGACAGCACCGCGTCCAGCAGGTCGAACGAGCGCGGGTTGCCCGGCTCCCCGTTGAACACGCGGACGTTGTCCTCGATGTACAAGAGCGCCTCTTCGCTGGACGCCGCCACCGCGGCCAGGCGCCGCTTGATGACCTCCTTCTCGCGGTGCCTCTCCACGACGCGGGCGCGTTCGACCTCCGTGCGCAGCGGCAGGTGGTCTATCGCGGTGAGGATGGAGAGCAGCTCCACCATGGGCGCGGCCTCGGTGCCCAGCCGGGCCTCCAGCCGCTCCAGGCCGTGGCGGAGGATGCGGCCGTACTGCCGGGGCGCCACCGGCAGCAGGTGGTCATAGTAGTGGATGAAGAAGGCGCCCTCGCGGAAGGACAGCTTCAGCTCCCCTCGCTCCAGGACGATGCCGTACTGGTCTCCCAGAATCGGCAGCAGCACCTTGTCGTGCAGCTCGTCCTTCACCGGCGACCAGTCGATGTCGAAGTACTTGGCGTAGACGGACGAGGGGCCGTTCTCCAGCACGTCGAACCACAGGCGGTTGTCGCGCTCGATGCCCATGTGGTTGGGCACCACGTCCAGCACCTGCCCCAGTCCGTGCTCACGCAAGCTGGCGCACAGGGCCGCGTGGTCCTCCGGCGAGCCGACCTCCGGATTGAGCCGCGTATGGTCCACGCAGTCGTAGCCGTGGGTGCTGCCCGGTGTCGCCTTGAGATAGGGCGAGGCGTAGAAGTCGCTCACGCCCAGGCGGGCCAGGAACGGCACCACCTCTCGCGCCTGCTGGAAGGTGAACCCGCGGTGCAGTTGGACCCGATAAGTGGACAGCGGCGTGCGGGGACGCGGCCCCAGCTCCTGCTTCACGCGAGCGAACAGTCCCTCCGCCAGGGACTCCGCGCTCAGGGTGGCACCCGACGCCCCCGTGGGAGCGGTTCCCTCTTCTTCCAGTCCGTCGAGCAACATGGGGACCAGAGGTAGGGCTCCCGCGCGCCTGACGCCAGCGTGGGGTGTGACTTCCGCCCTCTATCCAACGCTCCAAGAGCCTGGATTGACGTGCGCACGGCACACGCGCGCGCACCAAAAAGCAGAGGGCTCGCCGAAACTTCCGGAGAGCCCTCGGGGATGCAACTGCCGGGTGGCCCCGGCGACGGTGTCAGCTCAGCTGCTTGTTCACCAGCGAGGTCATCTCGAACATGGTGACGTTCTTCTTGCCGCCGAAGATCGGCTTGAGCTTGTCGTCGGCGTTGATCTGCCGCTTGTTCTTCGCATCCTGGAGGTTGTTCTTCTTGATGTAGGCCCAGAGCTTCTTGACGACCTCGGTGCGCGGCAGCGGCTTGGCGCCGACAATCTCAGCCAGGGCGGCGGAAGGAGTCATCTCCTTCATGAACGACGCATTGGGCGCACGCTTCTTGGCAGCAGGGGCCTTCTTGGCGGCGGGAGCCTTCTTCGCAGCAGCTTTCTTGGCGGCCATTCGTCTTGAGTCTCCTCCCCTCCGAAGGGGACGTTGTGCGGCCTCGCTTGATTTTAAGCCAGTGCCGGTGGGGCGTAGGTAGCACGCCCAAGCCCGAAAAACAGCCCTCTCCTGCGTTTTTCCCTCTAGAAACGCCCTACGCAACGCGTTTCATGCCCGAGAAACCGGCTCCGCAACACGGTTCTCGCTCGGACGCCCCCCTCTCGCGGCGCATCCCGCCCCGAGAATCCGGCCCCAGCGCCACTTTTCCCTCGGGAAGAGCCTCGCGGGACGACTCCGGAGGCCGACCATCCGGCCTCGCGCGGGGTCCTCCCTCGCGGGTTCGCACCAGGGGACGTGGGATTCCTCTTGCGGACGAGGTGTACTTTTTCGGATGAAACGACCCATGCGAGCCCTCATCACCGGAGCCGGTGGCTTCCTTGGAATCTGGTTGGCCCGTGCCCTGGCGGCACGCGGCGACACCGTGACGTGCCTCTTGCGCCCTCGGGGAGACGCCTCGGGACTGGCCGGCATCTCCTATAAGCGCGTGGAGGGAGACGTGACGGACGCGGCCTCGCTGCGCCCCGCCGTGGAGGGACAGGACGTCGTCTTCCACCTCGCCGGAGTTCGCCGCGGCGCGACACGCGAGGACTTCATGCGCGTCAACGCGGAGGGCACGCGCCTGTTGTGCGACGCCATGGTGGCCGCGGGTCACCGTCCGCGAATGGTCCTGGTCGGCTCGCTGGCGGCCATGGGGCCCTCCTCCCCCACCCGCCCGCACGTCGAGGAGGACGCCTTCCAGCCGCACGAGTGGTACGGCGAGAGCAAGGCGGAGGCGGAGCGCATCGCCTTCTCCTATGGAGACCGGCTGCCGGTGACGGTGTCCCGCCCGCCGCGCATCCTCGGCCCCGGTGACCACGAGAACCTCACCTTCTTCAAGCTGGTGAAGAAGGGCATCCGCCTGGAGCTGGTGGGCGGCCCCCGGCCCCTCACCATGGTGGACGTGGAGGACGTGGTGGACGCGCTGATTCTCCAGGCCGAGCACCCCAACGCCGTGGGCCATGCCTTCTTCTGCGCGGGCCCGGGCGCTCCTCTTTCCCTGGAAGCCGTGCAGGACCTGGGAGCGAAGGCACTGGGGCTTCAACCCCGCACGGTGCGCGTGAGTCCCTGGGTGCTGAGCACCCTCGCCTCGGCGGCGGACGGCGTGTCGCGGGTGACGGGCAAGATGCTCCCCCTGAATCGGAAGCTGGCCCGACAGCTCCTCGCGCCCGCCTGGACCTGCTCCAGCGCGAAGGCCGAGCGCCTCCTGGGGTTTCACCCTCGGAGGGATTTGGAGGACTCCATCCGCCGCAGCGCCGAGTGGTACCGCGAGCAAGGCTGGCTCTAGCCATGCTAGCAGGGGTGGGGGAGCCTTCCCCCGTCCCAGCGTCGTTGACCTCACCCCCCTTGGAGTGTCAGGAAGCCCGCTGCCACATGCCCTCGAAAGCCGCCTTTTTCGATGTCGACGGGACGCTCGTGAAGACGAACGTCGTCCACGTCTACGCGTACTACGCGATGAACCGGGGCTCCGTGCTGGGCATCGCGGGACGGACCTTGAGCACCGCCCTCAGCGTGCCCCTCTTCGGTGCCATGGACACGCTGGACCGCAAGACGTTCAACGAGTTCTTCTACCGTTATTACGCGGGGTTGACCGAGGACCGCCTCGTCACCATCGCCGAGGACATGTTCGAGGACGTGCTGCAGCCCGCGCTCTTCGAGCAGTCCCAGGACCTCATCGACCAGGCCCGCCGCAGCGGGTGCAAGGTCGTGCTGGTGACGGGGGCGCTGGACTTCACCATGCGTCCGCTCGCCCGGCACCTGGGCGCCGATGACCTGATCGCCAACAAGATGCAGTTCGTGGGCGGCAAGGCCACCGGCAAGGTGATTCCGCCCATCATCGAAGGCGCGAACAAGGCCAACTCCATCCGTGCCTATTGCGCCAAGGAGGGCCTGACGCTGGACAAGTGCCACGGCTACTCCGACAGCGCCTCCGACTACGCCATGCTCGCGGTGGTGGGTCGTCCCACCGCGGTGAACCCGGACCTGCGGCTGCGCTCCATCGCGCGCGCCTACAACTGGCCCATCCTCGACCTCAAGTAGTCCCCTTGCCCGCCATGCGCCCGTTCAAGACGCTCCAGAAGCTGTACGACGAGGAAAGCCAGGTCGTCATCACCGAGAAGGGCAGCCCTCCGCGCGCCCTCTTCTACGGTGAGGGCTTCCTCCAGGAAGACCTGCCCGTGGGTACCCGGGTCATCTTCCCCCGCCCCCCCATGGCCGGCGTGCCCAACGTCAAGGCCGCCATCCGCTGGGCCATCAACCACCCGGACGGGATGGACCCGCTGCACGCGCTGCTCAAGCCGGGCATGCGACTGACGTGCGTCATCGACGACATCAGCGTGCCCCTGCCGCCCATGGTGACGCCGGACGTGCGCCAGTCCATCCTGGAGGTGGTGCTGGAGCTGGCCGCCGACAGCGGCGTGGATGACGTGCACCTGGTCATCGCCAACGCGCTGCACCGTCGCATGACGGAAGCGGAGATGAAGCGGATGGTGGGCGAGAAGATCTACGACGCCTACTACCCGGACCGCTACTACAACCACGACGCGGAAGACCCGGATGGCATCGTCGCGCTGGAGCGCACGTCCCACGGCGAGGAAGTCTCCGTCAACCGCCGCGTCGCGGAGAGCGACCTCATCGTCTATGTGAATGTGAACTTCGTGCCCATGAATGGCGGGCACAAGTCCATGGGCACCGGCGTGTCCAACTACGCGTCGCTGCGCCACCACCACAATCCGAAGACCATCCGCGAGTCGGACAGCTACATGGAGCCGAAGGCGAGCGCGCTGTACCGCAGCAACGAGCGCATCGGCCGCAACATCGACAAGCACCTGAAGGTCTTCCACATCGAGACCACGCTGAACAACCGCATGTTCGGCGCGCCCACGGACTTCCTCGCCAAGCGCGAGGAGGACTACACCGAGGGCGACCGGCTGAAGTTCCAGGCCATGCGCTACGCGTTGTCCAAGCTGCCGCGCGCGGCGGCGCGCAAGATTCTCAACGCCGTCCCCGCGCCCTACGACGTCACGGGCGTGTACGCCGGGGCCACCGAGCCCGCGCACGCCAAGACGCTGGAGACCAGCTGGAAGCAGTACGTGGTGCCGGTGGAGGGGCAGAGCGACATCGTCATCTTCCCCATCCCCTTCGTGTCTCCGTACAGCGTCAACTCCATCCTCAACCCGCTGCTCGTGCAGGTGATGGGGCTGGGCTACTTCTTCAACCTGAACCGCGGCGTGCCGCTGGTGAAGAAGGGCGGCGTGCTCATCCTGCTGCACCCGGCCTACGACGAGTTCGACCCGGAGCACCACCCCAGCTACATCGAGTTCTTCCACCGGCTGCTTCCCGAAACGCGTGACTCCATGAAGCTGGAGCACAAGTACGAGAAGGAGTTCGCGGAGAACCCCAGCTACGTGCACCTGTACCGCAAGAACAACGCGTACCACGGCGTTCACCCCTTCTACATGTGGTACTGGGGCGAGAACGGTCGTCAGCACGTGGGCAAGGTCATCGTCGCGGGCGCGGAGAACAACCACGTCCCCGCGCTGCTCGGGTGGGACCGCACCGACACGCTCACCGAGGCCATCGAGGAAGCGCGCGGCTTCATGGGCCGCTCGGCCACCATCAGCCTGTTGCGCATTGCCCCCACGGTGATGGTGGACGTGAAGTGAGGCCGGACATGTCACCGCAACCCGAGCTGAACGTCTCCCAGGTCTTCACCGGCAAGCGCCTCTTGTTCGCGGGCGCCACGGGCTTCGTGGGCAAGGTGACGCTGTCCATGCTGCTGCACCGCTACGGGCAGGAGCTGGAGCGGGTGTACGTGCTCGTCCGCAAGGGCAGCGCGGCCTCCGCCGAGCGTCGCTTCTTCGACAAGGTCGCCACCAGCGAGCCCTTCCAGCCCCTGCGCGACACGTATGGGGAAGAAGGCGCGCTCGAGTTCCTGCGCAAGAAGTGCCACGTCCTCGACGGCGACATCACCGACCCGTGGGTGGGCCTGGAAGAAGCCCAGGTGGCGGAGCTGACGGGCAAGGTGCACGCCTTCGTCAACTGCGCGGGCCTGGTGTCCTTCAACCCGTCGCTGGAAGTGGGCCTCAACGTCAACACCCACGGCGTGAAGTACGCGGTGGAGCTGGCGCTGCGCTGGGCGGTGCCCCTCATCCACATGTCCACGTCCTTCGTCGCGGGCAACCGCAGCGGGCTCGTGTTCGAGGACGAGGAGGTCCGAGGCTACTTCCCGAAGAAGGAGGAGCTGGACGGGCGCGACTTCAGCCTGGAGCAGGAGCTGAAGGACGCGGAGCGCATCGTGGCGCGGCTGCGCGAGCAGGCCGATGACCGGGCGCTGACGTCCACCTTCCGCAAGAAGGCGTTGGACCGGCTGGCCGAGGAAGGCCGCGACGTCAACGACGAGAAGACGCTGCGGCTGGCGGTCGGCCGTGAGCGCAAGCTGTGGCTGAGCGGCGAATTGGTGCGCGCGGGCATGGAGCGCGCGGCGCACTGGGGCTGGCCCAACACGTACACGTACACGAAGTCCCTGGGCGAGCAGGTCATCGCCGGCACGCCGGGGCTGCGCTACGCGATTGTGCGGCCCTCGATTGTGGAGAGCGCGCGGCACTTCCCGTTCCCGGGTTGGAACGAGGGCTTCACCACGTCCGCCCCGCTGGCGTTCGCCGGCATCAAGGGCCCGGGTGGCATCCCCGCGGGCGAGAACACCATCCTGGACATCATCCCGGTGGACCAGGTGGCGGGCGCGACGATTGGCATCACCGCGCAGTCCATCGACGTGGAGGAGCGGCGCGTCTACCAGCTCGCTTCCGGCGACGTGAATCCGTTCTACGCCAGCCGCTCCGTGGAGCTGGTGGGCCTGTACCGGCGGCGCTACTACCGGAACAAGGAGTCGGGCAACAAGGTGCTCAACTCGCTGCGCTCGCGGCTGGAGCCGCAGCCGGTCAGCAAGCTCGAGTTCGAGTGGATGAGCGCGCCCATGCTCGTCCGGGGCGCCAAGTTCCTGAGGAAGGCCATCGACGAGGTGCGGCCCGCGTGGGGCGCGCCCGCCGTGCAGGCGATGCTGGACAAGGCCAAGGTCTCGCTCGAGGAAGTGGAGACAAGCAACGCGGGCCTCATCGCGATGACGGACCTGTTCCTCCCCTTCCTCTACGAGAACCGGTACGTCTTCCGCTGTGACAACACGCGCTCGGTCTACACGCGCATGGTGCACTCGGACCGGCTGAAGATTCCGTGGGACCCGGAGCACATCGACTGGCGCGCGTACTTCATGGAGACGCACCTGCCGGGCCTGGAGAAGTGGGTGTTCCCCGGCCTGGAGGAGGAGCGCGAGAAGCGCACCGTCATCCCCGCGCACCGCGACTTGCTGGAGCTGTTCGAGGCGACGGTGCATGCGTACCGGCACCGGGTGGCCTTCCGGATGGTGGCGGGCGAGAAGGAGGAGCGCTTCACCTTCGGCGAGGTGCACCGCTACGCGGCGCGCGTGGGCAGCTTCCTGGTGCGCTCGGGCGTGAAGCCTGGAGACCGGGTGCTGCTGGTGTCGGAGAACCGGCCCGAGTGGGGCACGTGTTTCTTCGGCATCCTGCGCGCGGGCGCGACAATGGTGCCGGTGGACCCGGGGCTGAGCGAGGCGGAGGTCATCAACATCGCGAAGCGGGCGGAGGCGAAGGTCTGCCTGATGTCCGAGGACGCGACGCGGGACTTCTCCGGCCTGCTCGGCGCGCTGGGTGACAACGTCATCATCGCCAGCCTCGCGGAGGCGATGACGGGCGACCCGGCGTACCCGGAGGACCGCATCGGGCCGGTGCGCAAGTCCGCGTCGGCGGATGACCTGGCGAGCCTCATCTTCACGTCGGGCACGACGGGCACGCCCAAGGGCGTGATGCTCACCCACCGCAACTTCTCCTCGCTGGTGGCGAAGCTGGCCGGCGTGTTCAACGTGGGCGTGGGCGACGGCGTGTTGTCCGTGCTGCCCCTGCACCACACGTTCGAGTTCTCCGCGGGTTTCCTCACCCCGTTCTCACGGGGCGCTGAAATCACGTACATCGACGAGCTGACGTCGGACCGGCTGGGCGAGGTCTTCGAGACGGGCCGCATCACCGCGATGATTGGCGTGCCGGCGCTGTGGCAGCTGCTGCACCGGAAGATGACGCAGGAGTTCGCCAGCCGTCCGCCGCTGGTGGAGCAGGCCATCAAGGCGATGATGGCCACGCACGGCGAGCTGCGAAACCGCGCCAACGTCAACCTGGGCAAGCTGCTGTTCTGGCCCGTGCACCGCAAGTTCGGCGGGCGCATCAAGGTGCTGGTGTCCGGTGGCTCGGCGCTGCCCGAGGAAGTGCACAAGGCCTTCCACGAGCTGGGCTTCAACATCACGGAGGGCTACGGCCTGACGGAGGCCGCGCCGGTGCTCGCCGTCGCGTCGCCTGGCAACAAGCGCACGCCCGGCTCGGTGGGCAAGCCGCTCACGGGCATCGAAGTGCGCATCCTCCATCCGGACAACGACGGCATTGGCGAGGTGCTGGCCAAGGGCCCCAACGTCATGGCGGGCTACTTCGGAGACCGCGAGGCGACGGAGGCGGTGCTGAAGGAAGGCTGGCTGCACACCGGCGACCTGGGCCGCGTGGACGCGGAGGGTCGGCTGTACCTGGTGGGTCGAGCCAAGGACGTCATCATCGACCACAACGGGAAGAACATCTACCCGGACGAGTTGGAGGAGCTTTACCAGGAGCACCCGCACGTCAAGGAGCTGTCCATCGTCGGGCTGCCGGACGACGCGGGTGGCGAGAAGGTGGCGTGTCTGTGCGTGCCGGACTACGGCGACCGCCCCCGCGAGGAGGTGCGCCGCGACCTGGAGGAGCACTTCCGCAAGGTGGGCGCGGGCATGCCCTTCTACCGGCGCATGAAGGTGCTGCGCTTCTGGGACGGCGAGCTGCCGCGCACCTCCACGCGCAAGGTGAAGCGCAAGCAGGTGGTGGAGGAGCTGCAGCGGCTGGAGCGCGTGGCGGCCAGCGCCACCAAGGCGCGCGAGAAGGTCGCCGCCACGGTGGCGGGCACCGGCGGCGCGTCCGAGTGGCTCTACCCGCTCATCGCCGAGGTCTGTCACAAGCCGCTCACGGACGTGCGTCCGGAGACGCACCTCACGGGGGATTTGGGCTTCGACTCGCTGATGCTCACGGAGCTGTCCTCCGCGCTGGAAGGCGCGGGTGTGCCGCTGCCGGCGATTGAGGATTTGACGCAGGTGCAGACGGTGGAGGACCTGCGCAAGGTGGTGGTGGCGTCGGGTCGCAGGCCGTCCGCGGAGACCCGGGCGAAGGAGATCTCCAAGGAGAACGCGAAGGCGGAAGAGGTGGAGATTCCGGTGCCGGACGTCGTCGCGGACGTGGGCCGGCAGCTGCTGTCCTTCGGGCAGAAGGTCCTCTACGGCGGCGTCTTCGACGTGAAGGTGACGGGCCGTCCCTTCATCCCGATGAACCGCAACTTCCTGGTCATCGCCAACCACGCCAGCCACCTGGACGCGGGGCTGGTGCGCGTGGTGCTGGCGGAGCAGGGAGACCGGCTCGTCTCGCTGGCCGCGCGCGACTACTTCTTCGACACGCCGCTCAAGCGCGCGTGGTTCGAGAACTTCACCAACCTGGTCCCCATCGAACGGCACGGCTCGCTGCGCCAGTCGCTGCGTCAGGCGGGCGAGGCGCTGCGTCAGGGCTTCAACGTCCTCATCTTCCCGGAGGGCACCCGCTCGCCCACCGGAGAGCTGCAGGAGTTCAAGTCCACGCTGGGCTATCTGGCGTTGACGTACCGGGTGGACGTGCTGCCGCTCTACATCCACGGCGCCTTCGACGCGCTGCCCAAGGGGAGCGTCTTCCCCAAGTCCAAGGACCTCAAGGTGAGCATCGGCCCCGCGCTGGGACACGAGGCGCTGCGTGCTCGCACGCAGGGCATGGCGCGCTCGGAGAGCTACCGCTACGCCACCCGCATCGCCGAGGACGCGGTGCGCGAGCTGCGTGACGGACGCGTCCTCAACCTGGGCGGACCGCCCTCGACGGACGTGGACGTCCTGCCCGCGCTCCCCTCGGGAGGGAAGAACTCGTGAAGCTGCTCGTCACTGGAGGCACGGGATTCCTGGGCACGCATCTGGTGCCCAAGCTGGTGGCGGCGGGCCACACGGTGCGCCTCATCGGGCGCTCGCGTCCGACGGGGCCGGCGTATGCGGGCACGGAGTACGTCGCGGGTGACTTGAAGGACCGGGACGCGGTGCGCCGCGCGCTGGACGGCGTGGAGGGCGTCT
The DNA here is from genome assembly GCF_013336705.1 of Myxococcus sp. CA051A. Classification (NCBI taxonomy): domain Bacteria; kingdom Pseudomonadati; phylum Myxococcota; class Myxococcia; order Myxococcales; family Myxococcaceae; genus Myxococcus; species Myxococcus sp. CA051A. The sequence continues at coordinate 491,875 of NZ_JABUMS010000008.1, forward strand.
ATCACCTCGCCGGGCTCGTCTCCTTCCAGCCGAAGGACGCTCGGAAGATGTTCGAGCTGCACGTGGACAGCACGCGAGAGCTCTTGCGCGACGTGCGCGAGGCGGGCGTGAAGCGCGTCGTCCTCGCGTCCACGTCCGGCACCACGGCGGTCTCGAAGGAAGAGGCGGTCTTCGACGAGTCCGCTGACTATCCGATTACCGTGGTAGCGCGGTGGCCGTACTACATCTCCAAAATCTACGAGGAGAAGCTGGCGCTGGAGTACTGCCGCAAGCACGCCATTCCGCTCGTGGTGCTCAACCCCAGCCTGTTGATGGGGCCGGGGGATGACCGGCTGTCGTCGACGTGGACGGTGGTGAAGTTCCTCAACCGGGAGATTCCGGCGATGCCGGGTGGCGGCATCTCCTTCGTGGACGTGCGCGACGCCGCGGAGGCGTTCCACCAGGCGCTCACCCGGGGCGAGCTGTACAGCCGCCACCTGATGGGCGTGAACATGACGACCCGGGAGTTCTTCCAGCGGCTGGAGCGCCTCACCGGCGTGCCCGCGCCCCGGCTGCGGCTGCCCGCGCAGATGAACATCCTGGGCGGCCAGTTGCTGGAGCGCTGGGCGAAGCTGCGCGGCACGCCCGCGCCGTTGGATCCGCAGGAAGTGGAGATTGGCGAGCACTACTTCTGGCTGGACGCCGGCAAGGCGGAGGCCGAGCTGGGCTTCCGCGCGCGCGACGTGCAGGAGACGCTGGTCGACACCGTGAAGCACATCTACGGGAAGCTGCCGCCCGGGAGCCTGCCCGGCACCAAGGGCCGGCTCGGCGACCTGCGCGAAGGCACCTGAGCGTTTCGTGCACGGTGAGGAGCGCCGCCCCACACGAAGGGCGGCGCTTCACCCATCTCCGGTGTGGTGCCCCGGACGGACGTTCCGCAACGTCACGGCCGCGAGCACCGAGAGCGCGAGGAAGACCCCCGCGCCAATCGCCGCGGCGGTGTTGAGTCCCACGGTGAAGGACTCCCGCGCGGCCCCCAGCAGGGAAGCCTGGAGCAACGGTGGGAGCGAGGGCACCACGGCCGCCGTGCCGATGAGGCTCTCTCGGACTCGGTCGGCGACCTCCATCGGGATGTCGGGCATCACCACCGTGTCCATCCGCTTCCGGTAGATGAAGGTGCCCAGGCTGCCCATCAGCGCGACGCCCAGGGCGAAGCCCAGCTCATTGGCGGTCTCCGAGGCCGAGGCCGCGGAGCCTGCCTTCTCCGGGGGCGCCGAGCCCACCACCAGGTCCGTGCCCAGGACGGCCATGGGCGCGAAGCCGATGGCCGCCACGACGGTGCCGACCACCAGCAACAGGCCTCCACCCACGCTGTCCGCCTGGGTCATCACCGCATAGCCCAGGCTCGACAACATCAGCCCCGCGGCCATGATGAAGCCCGGGCGCATCCGCCGGATGATGAAGGGCCCCAAGAGCGAGCTCGCCATCATCCCCACCATCTGCGGCACCATCCGCAGCCCGGCGTCCAGGGGCGACAGCCCCGCCACCAACTGGAAGTACATGGGGACGAGCAAGGCCATCCCGCCCGAGCAGATGGCCATGAACAGCATGATGACCAGCGTCGCGCTGAACGCACGGTTCGCGAACAGCCGGGGGTCCAACAGGGGATGGGCCAGCCGCCCCTGACGCCGGACGAACACCACGCCCAGGGCGAGTCCTCCCAGCAGCACCGCGGCGGGCAGCGGATGCCAGCCATATCGGGCCAGCTGCTTGAGGCCATAGACGGTGGGGAGAATCGCGGCCAGCGACAACACCACGCTGGTCAGCTCCACGCGGCCTCCCGCGGGGTCCTTGTACTCGGGGAGCAACAGCGGCGCCGCCACCAGCAACACCCCCATCACCGGGACGCCCATCAGGAACGCGGCGCCCCACCAGAAGTGTTGCAACAGCAGCCCGCCGAGCAGCGGCGCGACGACCATGCCCAGGAGGAAGCAGTTGAGCCACACGGCGATGGCCAGCGAGCGCTGCCGTGGCACCTGGAACATGTTGCTGATGAGCGCCAGCGTGGAGGGCATCAGCGTCGCGCCAGCCATGCCCAGCGCGGCACGCGAGGCGATGAGCATCTCCGGGGTGCGGGAGTACGCCGCCGCCACCGACGCGAGACAGAAGGCCGAGGCTCCTATCAGCAGCAGCTTGCGCCGGCCGATGCGGTCCCCCAGCGTGCCCATCGTCACGAGCAGGCCGGAGAGCATGAAGCCGTAGATGTCCATGATCCACAGCTGCTGCACGCTGCTCGCCCCCAGCTCCGCGCTCAGGTGCGGCAACGCCAGATAGAGCACGCTGACATCCACGGAGATGAGCAGCGTGGGGAGCGCGAGCACCACCAGGCCAATCCACTCCTTGCGTCCCGCCAGGGGAGGCGCTCCGCCCACCGCATCCTGGGACTTCATCATCACGTCACCCTCTCCCACTTTCAGTGCTTCCATCCAGGGGACTCACGCTTCCCTATCGTCGATTCCAACGCGTGGAGCCCAGACGCCATGAACGTGCGTCCATGACACCAGGGTGGCCTGCCAGGCACAGGGGGCTGTCTGCCTGGAGCGTCGTCGCCGCGCACAAGGCGCACGCCTGCGTGACGCACCGGCCACTGCACGTCACGTCCACTGGAGTGCCGTCTCGACCTCAGCGCTCTCTAGCGCGCCTGACACCTGGACGGGCCCGAGCACACCGTGACGGCGAACCAGGGCACACTCCAAGCCTCGCGCAGCGGCCGGGGCTCCGAGCAGTCAGCAGGGAATCGGGAGCAAACGGAGCCGCGTCACCCGCTCGAGGTGGCCCTAGCGCCGACCCACCGACTCGCGGGCGCGGTCCACCATCTTCCCCGCCCAGGGCTCCGAGCGGTGACTCCACACCCACGCGGCGCCCAGGAAGCTCAGCCCGAGCAGCACGAGCACCAGCCGCGCCAGCTTGGAAGGCCCCTGTTCGCCCTGCGCCATGACTAGCCCACCACCCGGTTGCGGCCCGTCTTCTTGGCCTTGTACAGGTTGGCGTCCGCCACCTTGATGAAGTGGGTGGGCTCCGTCATGTCCACCGCCATCTCCGCCACGCCGATGGAGATGGTCACCGGAATCTCCTTCTCGTCGTAGACGAAGGACTTCTCCGCGATGAGCTTGCGAATCTTCTCCGCGAACAGGAGCGCCTTGTCCGGCCCGTCCTCGGGCATGACCACGGCGAACTCCTCGCCGCCGTAGCGCGCGAAGCACTGCTCACGGCGCACCAGCCGCTTGACGGACTGAGCCAACTCCCGCAGCACGTAGTCCCCGGCCAGGTGCCCGTGGACGTCGTTGATCTGCTTGAAGTGGTCGATGTCGAACATCATCAGCGACAACGTGCGCTGGTACCTGCTGGAGCGGCCCATCTCCCGCTCGAGGTACTCCAGGAAGAAGCGCTTGTTGTTCACGCCGGTGAGGCCGTCGGCGATGGTCAGCGTGTAGATGGTCTCGTGGTACTGGGTCTCGATGTTGTCGCCATCGAGGAACTTGAAGATGGAGCCCCCCACCTTGATGAGGTCGCCGCTGCGAAGCGGCTGGGCCTGGAGCACTTCCTGGTCGTTCAGGTAGGTGCCGTTGGTGGAACCCAAATCCTCCACCAGCATCTTCCCGCCCCGCCCCAGCACGCGGGCGTGCCGACGGGAGACGTTGTCCAGGTCCACCACGATGTGGTTGTGCTGGTCCCTGCCAATGGTCAGCTCGGAGTCGACAAGGTACTTCTTGCCGAGCTCCGGGCCGTGAATCTGGACGAGGCAGCACTCGGTGCTGCGCTCAGAGCGCAGATCCAGGGAGGAAATCTTGGTGACGCGCGTTTCGTCGCCTGACATCGCCGCCAAGGCTAGCACGACCCCCTTTTCGGAAGCCAAGTAACCCCTGCGGGAACCGTGCTTCCCGTCGCTCCCAGGAAGACCCCGACGGCGACCATGTCCCACATCTGGGGAGTCCGGCCTGGAGGGGAGGACGTGGGCGGGCGGTTGGGCACTCAACGAAGGCAACCGAGCAGGCCTCGGCGGCCTTGTCGCCCGAGGGGGGCGGACTAACGTCCGGCCCAACTATGTCCAAAGTCCTGGCGATGATTCTGGCGGGCGGCGCGGGTACGCGTCTGGAGCCCCTCACCCGTGAGCGGGCCAAGCCCGCCGTCCCCTTCGGGGGACGCTACCGCATCATCGATTTCGCCCTCTCCAACTTCACCAACTCGGGTGTCTACCGGGTCAAGGTGCTCACCCAATACAAGAGCGATTCGCTCAACAACCACCTGTCCCGCGCCTGGCGGATGTCCGCCTTCCTGGGTCACTACGTGGAGGCGGTGCCCGCGCAGATGCGCACCGGCGTGGACTGGTACAAAGGCAGCGCCGACGCCATCTACCAGAACCTCAACATCATCACCGACGAGGAGCCGGACTTCATCTTCGTCTTCGGCGCGGACCACGTGTACCGGATGGACACGCGGCAGATGCTCGACTTCCACGTGTCCAAGCGGGCCGCGTGCACCGTGGCGGCCATCCCCGTCCCGATTGAGCAGGGGCGCGAGTTCGGCATCATCGACGTGGGCCCCGACGGGCGCATGCGCGCGTTCCTGGAGAAGCCCAAGGACCCGCCGCCCATGCCGGGCAACCCGAAGATGTGCCTGGCCTCCATGGGCAACTACCTCTTCACCACCGAGGTGCTGGTGCAGGAGGTGGTGCGCGACGCGGCCAACGAGACCAGCGCTCACGACTTCGGCAAGTCCATCATCAGCCAGATGTACAAGACGGCGCCGGTGTACGTGTACGACTTCGCGCAGAACGAGATTGCCGGGCAGGAGGGCAAGGAGCGCGGCTACTGGCGGGACGTGGGGAACATCGACGTGTACTACCAGTCCAACATGGAGCTGGTGGAGGTGGACCCCGTCTTCAACCTGTACAACGACCGCTGGCCCATCCACACGCAGTCCAACAACTACCCGCCGGCCAAGTTCGTCTTCGCGGACAAGGACAACCAGCGGGTCGGCCACGCCACGGACTCGCTGGTGGCCGAGGGCTGCATCATCTCCGGCGGGCACGTGAATCGCTCCGTGCTGTCCCCGAAGGTGCGCGTCAACTCGTACTCGGAAGTGGCGGCGTCCATCCTCTTCGAGAACGTCACCATCGGCCGCCGCAGCCGCATCCGGAAGGCCATCATCGACAAGAACGTGGAGATTCCGCCGGGGACGACCATTGGCTACGACCCGGTGGAGGACAAGCGGCGCTTCCACGTCACACCGGATGGCGTCGTCGTGATTCCCAAGGGCATGAAAGTGGTGTGAGGCGACCATGGGCTCATCGGGGGGCCTTCACCTGCGGCCAGCGCGCGACTCGGACCGTCGCGCGCTGTGGCGTGTCCACACCGAGGCGGTGGAGACGCTGTGCCAGGGTGTCTATGCCCCCGATGAGCTGAATACCTGGGTGAGCCTGCTGCGGCCAGAGGGTTACCTCCGGCCGGACCGGCCTCGCACGGTGCTGGTGGCGGAGCGAGGCCGACGGCTGGTGGGCTTTGGCCAGCTCGATTCCCGCGCCGGAGAGTTGGAGGCCCTCTACGTGGTGCCAGACGAGGTGGGCCACGGCGTCGGCTCCCGTCTGCTCGCCGCGCTGGAGTCGGTGGCCTGGGGGGGCGGCACGCCGCTGTTGGGCCTGGATGCCAGCCTCAACGCGGAGGACTTCTACAGGCACCGCGGCTACGTATCTCTGCACCCGGCCAAACGGCCGTTGACGCAACGGGTGCAGCTGGCCTGCGTGCGGATGCAGAAGCGCAGGCCCATGCTCTCCTCGCGACGCGAGCCAAGCGCCGGGGCGATGACGTCTACCTGAAGGCGGCCTTGACCTCGGGCTTGGCCAGCACCACCAGCGCCCAGATGCTGATGGGCAGGGCGAGACAGCCGCAGGTGCCACAGCATGGCACGAGCGACGCGATGGCACCCGCCATGGCCAGTCCACGGCTCTGGAGCTGCCGCATCTTGAACGCACCGAAGAAGGTGAGCGCATTGAGGAGGACGACGGGGCCGAACGTCGCCAACCTGCCGCCCATGGAGACGAACCATTCAATGGTCTCCCTGTTCTGATCAATCGCGTCCCGGTAACGCGCCAGGTTCGGGTCGTTGTAGATCTGGTCCAGTTGCTCCGGGCCCACGGGCGTCGCCATGTTGGTGAGCGCCCACAGGAACGTCACCGCGGAGGTGACCATCAGGAGGATGGCCGGCAGGGACACGGCCTCTTTCGGGTTCGTGCCAGGGAAGCCGTCTCCCGCGGGGGCTCCGTATACGTTCTCCATGTTTCCAGCTCCCATGACACGTGAAGGGTGCGCGGGCCCACGGCCCGGGACGGCGCGCATTCCAACCAGGAGGCGGTGCGGGCACCAAGCGAAATGGCGCCGCACCGTCCCCCAGTCGTCATGCTCACGCCTTGAAGGTGAGCAGGGGCGCCAGCCGCGCCACCTCGCGGACGATGCCCGCCTTCACCTGCGAGTCCACCACCGGACGGATGGGCTTGTAGGCGGCCGGGGCCTCCTCCACCCGCCGCTCCGAGCGCAGGGTGATGCAGTCCACGCCCTTGAGCCCCAGCGCCGCCTCGCTCTGGTCCGCCCCGCCGCGAGACAGGGAGAAGCGCGAGCGCGCCCGCCCCGCCCCATGTGACGCGGACTCCAGCGCCCGCGCATCGCCACACCCCACCATGAGGAAGGACGTGGCGCCCATGGAGCCGGGAATGATGACGGGCTGTTCGGCGCCCGCGGGGCAGGCCCCCTTGCGCGCCAACCAGCCCCCCTCGTACGGGAGGGTGAGGTTGTGCGGAACGTCGTAGACGAGCGGTGCCTCCACGTCTCCGAACAGCTCGCGCAGCGTCTGTCGCAGAAGCTCCGCGAGCAGCAGGCGGTTGAGGAAGGCGTAGTTGGCGGCCGTGGCCTCCGCCTCCAGGTAGCCGGAGACGAGCGCCTCGTCGGCCAGGGGGAGGATGCCGCTCTCCGGAAAGGGAGCCCCTTGTGGCCACGCCTTGCGGGTGCGCTCACGCCAGGCGACCCCGACGTGTTTGCCCACGTCGCGGCTGCCGGTGTGAATCATGAACGCGAGCTGCCCCTCTCGCACGCCCCACTCCCAGGCTCGGGCCCGGTCCTCGACGGCCTCCACGCGCTGCACCTCGACGAAGTGGTTGCCTCCGCCAATGGTGCCCAGGCCCGCGTCGCGCACCACGCCCTCACGGGTGAGTGCGTCCGGTGCCCAGCTCGGGTTTCCTCTCAGCGCGCCGCCCAGATGGATGCGGCCCACCTCCGCGTCGAGCTGCCCCAGGTCCGCCGTTCGCGCGCAGCCCAACGGTGCGTCCAGCGTCTCCAGGAGCCAGCCTGGGATGCCGTCGCGCAGCAGGGCCGTGGACGCACGCGAGGACATCGCCACGTCCCTCGTGCCGAAGAAGTAGTGGCCCTTCATGCGCTCGACGAAGTCGTCGCGTCGAGCCAGGAAGTCCTCCACGGAGAGGTCCGCGACGTGCAAGCGCATGCCGCAGTTGATGTCGGTGCCCACGGCGCCCGGGACGACGAGACCCCGCGTGTGCAGCACCGAGCCGATGGCCACACCGGAGTCGCCCGGGTGGAAATCAGGAGTGGCGCGCACGCGCAGCACCTCGCCACCGCCCGGGTGCTTCAGGGCCGCGAGCTGTGCGAGTTGTTGGAAGGCCTTGCCCTCGACGGGCAGGTCCGGGGGAAGAAGCACCTCGGCGGGTGGCGCGTTCGCGTCACCGTGGAGGCGCACGGTGTAGAGGTGACCGTCATAGGTCACCTCGAGCCCCTCGCGGGCAAGCGCCCGCAGGAGCCGATTCAGTTTCGGCTGCATGACCCAACTCAGGGAATGCCCCGGTGCTCGCGTGCGAGCGGCTCGGGGAGACGTGGCGAAGAGAGATGGTGGACCTTGGGTCAGCAGCCGCGGTCGCCGGACGGCTCGAAAGCCATCCTCACCGCGCAGGGACGCAGGGCGCCCCGGGGACTGACGAAACAGTCCACCGGAGCGGCCACACCTCGTCCAAGGTCACGGCTCTATACACAGGACGGCTTTGCCCGCTCGACGAAGAGCCATGCGGCCGCGAGCAGCACGTCGCCGTCACTCCGTCGGGACTACACCGCCCCGGACAGGCCACCGTCGACGTTGATGGCCGCGCCACTGATGTAGCCGCCCCGAGGCGACAGCAGGAAGGCGACGACGTCCGCGAACTCCTCCGCGCGGCCCACCCGCCCCAGGGGAATGCCCGCGTTGCGCGCCATCTCCGCCTGGAACGACTCCACCGACTTGCCCAGCTCCTGCGCCCGGCGCACCCACTGGCCACTCTCGATGATGCCCACGAGTACCGCGTTCACGCGGATGTTCTTCGCCCCCAGCTCCTTCGACAGCGCCTTCGTGAGCGCCATGCCCGCCGCGCGCGAAACCGAGGACGGCGTGGACTGCGCCCCCGGAGACTTCGCGCCAATCGAAAGCACGTTGACGATGGACCCTCCCCCGGACTCGCTCAGGTGAGGCAGCACGTGCCGCGACGCCCGCACCGCCGCGAACAACTTGAGCTGGAGGTCCGTTTCCCACTCCGCGTCCGTCACCGAGGAGAACGGACGGGCCGAGGCAGTGCCGGCGTTGTTCACCAGCGCGTCCACCCGCCCCCACCGCGCATGGGCCGCGTCCACGAAGTGCTCGACCTCCCACGCCTTGGACACGTCCGCCTGCACCGCGAGGACATCACCGCCCTCCGCACGCAGGGCCGTGGCCGTGGCCTCCAGTCGCTCCGCGCCCCGGGCACACAAGGCCACTCGCGCCCCTTCCCGAACGAGCCGTCGGGCCACCGCCGCCCCCAGCCCGTCCGAGCCGCCCGTCACCAACACCACCTTGCCACCCAGCTCCAGGTCCATGTGCGCCTCCTTCGCGGTCCACGGCACCGGAGGCTCGCGAGAGCCTCCGGCATGGACACCGGCGCGCGACCGATGACGCCGCGCACACAGCGGAGGCTACGCCATCACGCGGGCTGCTTCACGGGCACATGCCGCTTCTTGTCGAAGGCGGCCAGCGTGGTGGCGATTTCCTCGTTCACCAACCGCAGCATGTCCTGCTTCTCGCGGAACGGGAGGAAGGCGCTCTTGAAGCCGGAGACGATGATGGTGGCCAGGTCATCGAGCGACAGCCCGAGTTCCTTGTGCGCCACCCACAGCTCCTTCGTCACCGTTGTGTCGGTGATGAGGCGGTTGTCGGTGTTGATGGTCACCCGCAGGCCGTAGTCGAAGTAGAACTTCAACGGGTGCGCGGCGAGGCTCGACACCGCGCCCGTCTGCACGTTCGACGTCGGACAGACCTCCAGTGGAATCCGGTGGTCGTTGACGTAGTTGAGCAGGTCCCCGTCCTCGCGCAGCCGCGTGCCGTGGCCAATGCGGTGCGAACCCAGGTTGTGGATGGCCTGGGAGATGGACTCGGGGCCGTACGCCTCGCCGGCGTGGGCGGTGCAGTTGACGTTGTTCTTCAGGATGAGCTGGAAGGCGTCCTTGTGGTCCTTGGCCGGGAAGCTGGCCTCGGCGCCCGCGAGGTCGAAGCCGATGACGCCCCGGTTCTTGTAGGCCACCGACAGCTCCGCCAGGCGCATGGACGTCTGCGGATTGATGTGGCGGATGCCGCAGACGATGACGCCGCACTTGATGCCCGTCTCGCGCTTGGCCACCCTCAGGCCCTCGAGCACCGAGTCGATGACGGTGGTCATCTTCAGGCCCTTCTGCAGGTGCAGCGCGGGCGAATAGCGCACCTCCAGCCACCGCACGTTCTCCGCCGCCGCGTCCACCGCCAGCTCATAGGCCGCGCGGTAGAGGGCATCCGCCGTTTGGAGCACGGAGAGCGTCACGTCGAACGCGACGAGGTACTCCTCCAGGCTCTCGCAGACCTCACCCATGTGGATGGCCTTGGCCAGTCCGTCCACGGTGTCCGAGGGCAGCTTGACCTTCTGCTGCTCGGCGAGCTCGAGAATGGTCTTCACCCGCATCGAGCCATCCAGGTGGCAGTGCAGGTCCGTCTTCGGCAAAGCGTGCAGCAGCTCTTCGGTCACCGCCAGCGTGGGGGGCGGGACGAAGTCCGTCCGCCGGGCTCCAGAAGGGATGCCGGTGGCGCTGGGAATCTCGTCGTCACGAATCGTAGGCATGGTCGAATTTCCTTCCTTACGCCATCCTCCAAACCATGTCGCCCCGCGCGTGTCCATGCAGGCACCTCGCCCTCGCCCTCACCCTGACACTGGTGACGGCCATGGGGTGCCGGGAGCCCGCGGAAACGGTCTTCCGGTACTCGACGGATGCATCCTCCCGCGCCGGGCTGACGCCCCTTCCGGACGGGGTCCTCACCGGGAACGAGGCCGGCGCCGTGGTGCGGTTGGACAGGACGGGGGCGCTGGTCTGGAGGGTGGCGCTCGGACGGGAAGTGGCGACGCGGCCCGTCGTGGCCGGAGACAGCGTCATTGTCGGAACGGTCGCTGGAGACCTGGTGCGTCTGGCGCTCGCGGACGGGGCGGAGCGCTGGCGCCTCACCGGCGAGCCCCCGGTCCTCACCCCCCTGGTCCCCGCCCCTGACGGGGCGTCGGTCTACGTGGTGGCCCCGGATGGCGCGGTGCGTTCCCTCGCGGTGGACACCGGGAAGGTCCGGTGGAAGACCCCCGCCCCCAAGCCCGACGAGGCCCACCTGGACGCCGGTCGCGGGCTCCCCTCCCCCGTTCTCGTGGACGGGCGGCTCGTGGTGGCGCTCGGCGACGTGGGGCTGGTGGCCCTGTCCACCGCGGATGGAGCCCGGGTCTGGCGGCAGGAGGTCCGGGGCGTTTTGGGACTGGAAGTCAGGGGGGAGGCCCTCTTCGCCAGCACGCGAGACAAGCGCGTCTGGGCCTTGCGGACCCAGGACGGCGCGCCGCTATGGGAGCAGAGCCCCGCGAAGGACCTCACCAGCCCTCCCTCCCTGGCCCTGGGCCTGCTGTGGGTGGGGGCGCGCGTCGAGGACGCACCGGTGCTGGTGGGGCTGTCGCCCGAGGACGGGAAGGAAGTGGCGCGGGTGGGACTGCCGGATGTGCTCACCACCCACGTAGCGGAGGCCCCTGGCGACGTGCTGCTGGTGCCCACGCACGGAAGACAGGGACGGCTCCTGGCCTTGAAGCAACCCACGTGGGAGCGCGCGTTCTCCCTCCGCACGGACACCGCGCTGCGCTCGCGGCCGGTGGTCCTGGGTGAGCAGGTCTTCGTACTCGGCCAGGATGGGCGGGTGCTGTCGTGGAAGCTGCGCCCACCGGAGCCTGAGCGCCGGCCATGAAGCTTCCCGACGCGACGTTGTCAGGAGGCCCCGCGGACGGGCGTCCTCTTCCCGCGCCCGGCAGAAGAGGCCCTACACGCTCTCGGACTTCGCTGGTTCGAATCCAGCTCCCTCCGTCACAGGAGGGATAGCCAAGCGGTCAAAGGCACCAGATTTCCATCTGGCGGTTCATCCTCACGGCTTCCTCACTCGGGCGCGGAAGAAACCCCGCGCGTCCCTCGCTAGCCTGGCATCAGGAAGCGGGCGATGACGCGCTTGAGCCCCACGGCGCCACCGAACTCCACCGTCACCTTGGCGTTCGGCCCCGAGCCATCCGTGGCGACGATGCGGCCCACGCCGAACTGCTCGTGTCGCACGCGCATGCCGCGCACGTCTCCGCTCACCGCGTCCATGTCCGACGCCTGCGAATAGGAACGGTCGATGCGCGGCCCGTCGTCCTCGTCCCAGCTCCGCTTGCGCGGGGCCACGGGAGCGGGCCGAGGCGGCTCCGGCACATCCTGCTCGCTGATGCCGAACAACTTGGGCGGCACGTCTCGCAGGAAGCGGCTGGGCGGGTTGTAGCGCAGCTCACCGAACAGCGAGCGGCACTGCGCCAGGCTCACGAAGAGCCGCTTGCGCGCTCGGGTGAAACCCACGTAGCAGAGGCGCCGTTCCTCGGCCATCTCCTCCCCGTTGTCCGGGTCCTCACCCTTCAGCGCGCGTGAGTGCGGGAAGACGCCGTCTTCCAGACCCGTGAGGAACACCGCGTCGAACTCCAGGCCCTTCGCCGCGTGCAGCGTCATCAGCGCCACCCGGCCCTCGCCGACCTCCGCGTCCGCGTCACCCACCAGCGAAATCTGCTCGAGGAACGCCTGGAGCGGCGGAGTGTCCGCCGACAGGGGCGCGGCATCCACCTCGGGCGGCACCTCTGGAGGAGGATGGGCCGCGGCGGCCACGGCGGCAGCCGCGCGGTTCAGGTCGAACTCCTGCGCGGCGCCCAGGAACTCGCGAAGGTTCTCCGCGCGTGTCGTCGCCTCGTCGCTGCCCTCCGCGACGAGCGTCTCCACCAGCTTCGTCTCGCGCAGCATCTCGTCCACGGCGCTCGCCGCGTCCGTGGTTCCCTGCGCATAGACGTTCAGCGACTTCAGCAGCGCGTGGAACGTGCGCAACCGCTTCACCGCCGTGGAGTTCAGCGCGGGGATGCGCTCCGGCTCGGCGAGGACCTCGAAGAGGCTCTGCCCCTGGGTGTTGGCGTGGTCCGTCACCCGTTCGACCGTGGTGTCACCGATTCCGCGCGCCGGGGTGTTGATGATGCGCAGCAGGTCCGCGTCCGAGCGCGGGTTCACCATCAACCGCAGATACGCGGAGGCGTCCCGCACTTCCGCGCGGTCATAGAAGCTGCGTCCGCTCACCAGCGTGTACGGCACGCGCGCCAGGCGCAGTCCCTCTTCCAGCACGCGGCTCTGCGCATTGACGCGGTAGAAGACCGCCATGCTGGAGTACTTGATGAAGCCCTCGCGCTGGAGCGCCAGAATCTGGCGAGCGACCTCCTGCGCTTCCATCCGCTCGTCGCGGTTGAGCATGAGCTGGAGCGTCTGGCCCGCGGGCCGGTCGGACCACAGCTTCTTCTCCATCCGTCGCGTGTTCTTCCGGATGACCTCGTAGGCCGCGTCCAGGATGTTCCGGTCCGAGCGGTAGTTCTGCTCCAGCTTCACCACCTTCGCGCCCGGGTACTCGCGGGGGAAGTTGAGGATGTTGTCCACGTCCGCGCCGCGCCAGCGGTAGATGGACTGGTCGTCGTCCCCCACCACCACCAGGTTCGCCGACGGCGGCGGCGCCAACTGCTGCAGGAGCGCGTACTGCACGGGGTTGGTGTCCTGGAACTCGTCCACCAGCACGTGGTGGAAGCGGCGCCGGTAGTTCTCCAGCACCTCCGGCCGCTTGCGGAACAGCGTCACCAGCAGGAGCAGCAGGTCGCCGAAGTCCACGGCGTTGGCCGCGCGCAGGCGGTCCTGATAGGCGCGGTACACCTTGTGGACCAGCTGGCCGCGCTCGTCACCGGGCGCCACCTCCATGTCCTCGGGCAGCCGGGCCGCGTTCTTCTCCTGGTCGATGCGGCTCAGGATTTCGCGCGGTTGCATGGACTGCTCCAGCCCCGCCTCCCGCATGGCCCGCTTCACGACGTTGAGCTGATCCCCATCGTCGTAGATGACGAACGAGCGGGTGAGCCCCACGTGCTCCGCCTCGCGCCGCAGAATCATCGCTGCGGCCGAGTGGAACGTGCTCACCACCAGGTCGTTCGCCTGACGCCCCAGCAACTGCACCAGGCGCTCGCGCATCTCCCGCGCCGCCTTGTTGGTGAAGGTGACGGCGAGGATGCGCCACGGGAAGACCTCTTGAACCTTCACCAGGTGCGCCACCCGGCGGGTGATGACGCGCGTCTTGCCACTGCCGGCGCCCGACAGGACTAGGAGAGGGCCCGTCTGGTGGAGCACGGCCTCGCGCTGGGGAGGGTTCAGGTCTTCGAGGAGGGCGGATTCGTGGGCGTTCACGGTGGGACTCAAGAGGGGGCCTGTGCTTCTAACGTCTTTCTCCGTCCGGTGGGCGGCCTTCCACCACACCCGGACGCCCGGCCGGTCCCCTGGCTTTTCGCCCTCGGCTATAAAGGGCGAAACACCATGTCCGACTCCCCCTCAGGTCCTCCGTCGCGGCCCACCCAGGCCGCGCTGGACCGCTACGCAGAGCTCTTCAACCAGAGCCTGACGATGCGTCACTTCGGCGCCATCGTGTCCTTCCCCGAAGGCCGCAAGGTCGTCGTCTCCCTACTTGAGCTGCGGCCAGAGCACCGAGGGGGCGTGGGCAGCGCCGCCGCCGTCAACGGCGGCATCCTCGCCGCGCTCTTCGACCTGGCCATCGGTACCTGTGGCGCGCTGGTGGACCCCAGCCGCCGCTGCGCCACCGTGCAGCTCTCCATGAGCTTCGAGCGGCCCGTCACCGGCGACCACATTCGCGTGGAGGCCGAAATCGACAGCCAGGGCCTCACCCTCCTCTTCGCCACCGCCCGCGTGTACGACGAACAGGGGCGGATGTGTGGGCGGTGCCAGGGCGTCGTCCGCCTCTCCAACCTCCCCTGGTCCTCAGGGGAAAGCCCCGCCATCAACTGACCCTTGACTACCCCTCCGCACACCCTCCCGGCATCCGACGATATGTCCGCCTCGGACACACGTTACCCGGGCACCGGGGAGCGGCCACGTCCCGGAGACGCTTCAGAGCGACGGGAAGACGGCATGAGTGCAGCCGTGCAGGGCCTGCGGATGACGACGGTTCGACTACCGAGGGAAGCCGAGGAGCCGATGGAGGCGTCGCGCGGGACGGACGAGGAGTCCCTGTCGCGCAAGGCCCTCGCCGGGGACAGGGGCGCGTGGGACGCACTGGTTGCGCGCCACCACCGCCGCGTCGTGGTATCGCTCCTGGCCCGAGGCGTCCGGGTGGACCGGGCGCACGAGCTGGCCCAGGAGACGTGGGCCCGGCTCATCCAACAACAGCAGCGAGGGCTGCTGACGGAGCTGCGCCTGCCCAACCTCGCCCTCACCCAGGCGGCCTTCCTGGCCGCGGACGATGCCCGCCGCGTCCGGCGAGAGTCCATCTCCGGGGCGGTGGAGGAATTGCCCGAGCGCCAGCACCCGGTGGACCCCTCCGTGTCCGCCGAGCGTCGCCTGCTTTCCGAAGAGCAGCTGTCCCGCGCCCATGCCGCGCTCGCCCAGGTGTCGCCGAGCGCGCGGAGCGTGTTTCTCCTGGCCTGTGACGGCCAGGAGCTTCCCCATGCCGAAGTCGCCGCGAAGGTCGGTCTCTCCGTCCAGCGCGTGCGGCAGATCCTGTGCGAGGTCCGCAAGAAGCTGCGGACCGCGCTCGAGGAGGAGACCCATGCTTAAGCCCCACCTGACCCGCGACTCCGCGGAGCAATACATCCTGGGCGCGTTGGCCCCGGAGAAGGCGGCGGCGTTGGAGGCCCACACGTTGGAGTGTGAGCCTTGCGCCGTGCTGCTGCAGGAAGAGGCCCTCCTGTCCGAACAGCTCACCGAGGCGGCCAGCACCTTCCCCCAGGAAGAGCGCGTCATCCGCCCCGCGGCGTGGCACGCGCGACGCGCGGTGACGGGCGCGGCCATCGCGGCCCTCGCTGCCGCCGCTTCGCTCGCACTGGTGCTGCTGACCGGCGACAAGGCGCCCCATCCGTCGCTGCCCGACAGCCTCGATCCACGGCCGCCCATGGTGGCCGTGGACCTGGATGACGGCGACTCCCCGACGAAGACGAACGTCGTCGCCTGTCCGGACCTGGCCACGCAGGACTTCTGCACGCGCAAGGCCGCCGAGCGCGGCCTGCTGGTCATGAATCCCGGGGGCACCGCCGAGGTCCCCCGCTACGAGGCCCGCACCGGCCTCCCCGAAGGCGCGCTGAGCGCGCGCCAGCCCGTGTCGCTGTGAGGACGCCCGCCATGGACTTCCGGAAGAAACTCGTCGCCCTGCTGCTCGCCCTGGCCGCTCCGGTGGCCCTGGCGCAGCCGTCGGGCGGCGCCCCGAAGCTGCCAGTCGGCTGGTACGTCACGGAGAGCGCACCCAAGCGCTACGAGGCCGGCGTGGACAACAGCGCGCCCTGCGAGGGCGCTCGCAGCGCGTACCTGCGCTCGCTATCGCTCGACGAGGCGGGCTACGGCACCTTCATGCAGGCCTTTGGCGCGCAGGACTTCCGCGGCAAGCGGCTGCGCTTCTCCGCCGCCGCGCGCGTGAAGGACGTGGACGGCTGGGCCGGCCTGTGGATGCGCGTGGAGGGGCCGGACCCGAAGCAGCCCCTCGCCTTCGACAACATGCAGTCGCGCGCGCTGGTCGGCACCCGTGGCTGCAAGCGCTACGAGGTGGTGCTGGACGTCCCCAAGGAGGCCACCACCATCATGGCCGGCCTCATCATGAGCGGCACGGGGCAGGCGTGGCTGGACGGCGTGCGCTTCGACATCGTGGACAACACGGTGCCCGTGACGGACCTGCTCGCCGCGCGCCCGGTGGTCGCATCCACCGGCCCCGCTGGGCTGGACGAAGTCGCGCCCGTGGCGAAGAACGACCAGGTCCCCCTGGGCCGCGTGGGCGACGTCTGGTTCAACCATGGCCGCGTCGCGGCGGACAAGCCGTACACCCGGCGCACGGATGGCGTCTGGGTGAGCATCCTTTCAGAGGAGATCTACGAGCACGGCATCGAGGTGACGGGCACCTTCGGCCAGCGTCAGCTCGACCTGAAGGTACGGGCCGGCACCTCGAAGACGCTCATCGACGGCACGTGGGGCGGAGAGCCCGTCAGCATCATGCTCTCTCCGGACACCCTCACCATGAAGTGGGGCCGGCTGACGCGCGAGCTGCAGCGGGACAAGAATGCCGCGGTGGACAGCACCTGCAACCGCTACCAGGTCAACGAAGGGCCGCGCATCATGGACCAGATCGACGTGTGCGGCGCGGCGCTGGGCACCCGGCCTCCGCCGGCCCAGCTCGTCACGGCATTCCTGGCCAACGGCTTCCGCCGCTCCACGCCGGCTCGCAACTTCCCCATTCCGCAGCCGCCCGTGCTCAGCCGGGAGGCGCTCGACACGCAGCGCACCGGCACTCCGAATCAGTAGCAACCCGGGAACAGTGGGGCCCCGCGCTCACCGCGAGGGCCCCGTCCCGCGAAGTCAGAAGGCGAAGTCGCGCTCCAGCGTCTCGCCGCCAGCCTGCACCGTGAGGTGGGCGGAGCGCGCGCCGGTGGAAGACGCCGTGGACAGGTCGAAGGCCAGACCCTCCGGCCCGGACGTGGGCTTGAGCGAGGGACGGCCGGGACTGAGGAACACCGCCGCCGTCACCGTCCGGCCCGCCAGGGGCTGCACGAGCAGCTTGACGCGCTGACGCTCGCGAACCAGCACCACGCGGAACTCCCGCCGCTCTTCCAGAATCTCACGGTGCTCCGGGTGGCGCGCCGCAGAGGGGCGCTGCGACACCGGCTCGCGAGAGGAGCGCGCGGAGCGGGCCATCGTCCCGTCCCCCTCCTCCATCTCCAGGGCTTCCTCAATCGCGTCGTCACCCTCGCCCAAGGCCAGCACCGCCTGGGCGCACTCGCCACAGCGCGCGGTGTGCGCATCCATCCGCTCGCGCTCGTCCGAGGACATCATCCCCATGTCGAAGCGCCAGAGGTCATCTTGCGTGAGATGGCGACGCGGGGGCGCGTCCACGGGCGCCGCATCCGCGATGTCCGCGCGGCACTCGGCACAGCCCTGGATGTGGGGGGTGGGCGATTGGGGCGCGCCTGTCCAGGTGGCCACCAGGTCATCGCAGCCGGCCCGGGAAGCGAACCACCAGGCCTTGTCCTGCTCCGCCGAGTCGAGGAGTTCGAACTCCTGCCGACGCTGCGGGTTGAGGGGAATGAACCAACGCGCTCTGGGACGAAGCGACGAATCCAGGCTCCCGAGCGACTCCAGATAGCGGTCTCGATTTCGAGCGCCCTCACCGTCCAAGGAACCGTGGAGGGCCTCCCAGGCGGCCAGCGCAAATGCGGCGGAGGCGGCCCTGTCCCGAGCGGCAAGTCCCTCCAGCGCCGAGGCCCGCCACACTTCCGCCTCGTCCCCGCCGTCCAGCGCCACTTCCATCGCTTCTTCCGCGGCCCTCAACAGCACGGGCTGGAGCGCCTGCGGTTTCTGCGCTTGGAGCCAGGTCTCCACCCCCGGTCGACCGAGGCCGCGAAGGGCGGCCTCCACACCTTCTGTCCCCAGCCGGGTCGCCCTCCTCAACAAGTCCCCCGCGGCTTCGAGGACGACTCCTGGTGAGGTGGACCCGGCGGTGAGAACAGAACGACGGGCGGCGTAGCGAGACATGGCATCGGTCTTCATGACTTCATTCCTCCTGAATACCCCGGGGTGTGACCGGGAAGGAGGCTCACGCTTCCTCCCCTCGTGGCGACTCGCGCTGGAGATCCAGCAGGTAGAGCTTCAAGTAGGCCTGGGCGCGACTGACGCGCTTGTAGGAATTGACCACGGTGATGTTCAAGCGACGCGCGCATTCCTCGTGATCCTCCACGTCCTCGTGGTGATACAGCTCCCATGCCGAGGCTTCCTTGGGGTGCTCCTGCTGGAGTCGTGCGAACGCGGCCCAGTACAGCTCCTGGGCGTCCGCCCGCTCCTCGGTCCTCCTGCCCATCTCCACGGCGCGAGACCGCTCGGACGGCGACTCTTCCATGGCGTCATCGGGGTCCGACGAAGGCGCCGCGAGCTCCTCGCGGTGCCTCCGGTAGAAGTCGATGGCCACGTGCTTGACGATGCGCAGGAAGAACGTCTTGGGAGACGCGCTCCGGCCCGGCATCTGCTGGGAGATGCCACGGAACTGATCCAACCCGCGGTCGAGGAACTTACCGACCGCGTCCTGGAAGAGCTCGTCCGAGTCCGCTGGGGACCCACGGCCGTAGCTCGCCTGAATCTTGCTGATGACGTACCGGGCAGGCCGGTTCCATCGCTGAACCAACGTACCGAGCGGGCCTCCAATGGGCTCGCCCGTGGCGCGGCGGCGGACCACCTCCGCGAACAATTCGTCATCCGTGAGCTGCTCGAACACCGGAAGGACCTGAGGGCTGTGCCCGGAGAACCGCCCCGGGAGATGGGGTTACAGGGATGTGGCGCGGCAAGGTACCACGTTGGCATCCGCAGGCAGCCTCCGAGTGGAGCAGAGGACCCCGGCCACCCGGACGACCGGACAGACGGAGCACCCAGGGAGGCCCGACCCGCGGGGCGCCGGTTTCCTGACAAATATCCCCCAAGAGAATGCGGGGAGGGGAGCGGGAATTTCCTCGTCAGGAACCCGGAAAGGCCGCGTCCCTGGCCGCAACGCTTTCGAGCGCCCGGCCCGAGAGGCCCTACACGCAGTGGTTCGACTCCACGCACCCGCCACCCGGTGGGTGACGCCGGCGGTCCGGCACTGAACTCCAAACTCAGCCCACCGGCCTCTCGACTCGGGCGCTCACTCTTCTTTCAAGGAACCCTGTCATGTCCCCCCGCACCATCGTCATCGGAGATCTCCACGGCTGCCACGACGAGGCCCTGGAGCTGCTCGCCAAGGTGGGGGCCACGTCCAGCGACCGGGTCATCTTCGCCGGGGACCTGGTGGACCGGGGCCCCAAGCCCCGCGAGTGCGTGGAGCTGGCGATGCGGCACGAGGCCATCCTCGGCAACCACGAGGAGAAGCACCTCCAGCAGCGCCACCGCGAGGATGACCGGCTGCTGCCGGACCACCTGGCGACGCGCCAGGCGCTCGACACCGAGCACTTCGACTGGATGGCGGGGCTGCCCCACTACCTCCGGTTGCCCGAGCACAACGCCATCGTCGTGCACGCCGGCATGCTGCCCCACCTGCCTGTCGAGAAGCAGGACCCCTACCACCTGCTCCACGCCCAGTGCATCCAGCCGCCCGGCAAGAAGAGTTGCTGGCCGTCCAAGGCACCGGCGGGATGGAAGTTCTGGACCCATCACTGGACGGGGCCAGAGCGGGTCATCTTCGGACACACCGTGTTCGACCAGCCGCTCGTCACCGAGCACGCGGTGGGTATCGACACCGGCTGCGTGTATGGCCGCTCACTGACGGCGGTGGTGTTGCCCACGTGGGAGCTCGTCTCGGTGCCTGCCCGGAGAAGCTACAAGGGTGGCAAGGACGTCGCGCGGTTCCCCATCCACGGCGACGTGTGCGTCTACTCCTGAGCACCCGCGCCTGACCGCCACCCGGTGGCGGTTGCGCATACAGCTTCGCGCCCGGCCGACGGGGCCAGACACGCCTGAGAGATGCGGGTTCGAGTCCCGCCGAGGCCGTCAGGCCTCGTAGTTCAACTGGCAGAACACTGGACACTCAATCCAGCAACACAGGCCTCGTCACTCGGGCGCACCCTCTCTCCCTCTCATCCCAGCTTCGCGCGGGTGGCCGTGCCTGGTGCACGAAAGGCCCCCGTGCGTTCCACGCGCGGTGCACTCCCCTCACGCCCTTTTGCGCCTGGGGTCCGCCCCGCGCCTGACCCGCCGCACGTCCCGAAAGGTGGCACCCCATGACGACCGCGAACCAGAACACCCCGCTGCTGCCCGAGACGCAGCGTGGCCCCGCCGAGCGCCTGCTGGACCTGGTGCTCAGCGGCTCCGCGCACCTGTGGCACAACCGGCCCGGGCTGGACGTGAACGGCACGTGGGTGGCCGCGGCGCACGCCACCCCGGCGCAGCGCACGCTCGGCAAGCCCGTGAAGCCGGGCCTCTTCGTGCCCGCGGCGGTGCGGCTCTACCGGCAGCTCCTGGACATCCACCGACTCAACTCGGAGCTGATGGCGCACTTCGCGTCGTACGCGCTGACGCAGACGGACTGGCGTGACCTGAAGGTGGCCACGTGCGCGCTCATGCTGGTGCAGGAGCACGCGGGTCAGCCCGTGGTCGGCGAGGACGGGAAGGTGGCGTTCCACGACGACGACTGGCGCGCCATTGGCGAGGCCATGGTGCTGCACTACGAGCGCAAGTCCACGCGCATGCTCACGCCCAAGGCGGTGCTGCGGGTGGCGGAGCTGCTCGAGCTGCCGGACATCGCGCGCCTCAACCGCGAGGCGGGCTTCGGAGACCCCGCGTCCCGCAAGGCGCCCATGGGCCGCTGGAAGCGCGTGGCGTCCCGGTGGCTGGCGGCGCGTGAGGCCAACCTGCCCATGCTCCAGGGCCTGGTGAAGGCGGGCTACAAGGAGACGCTGAAGAAGCTGGCGCGCAAGGCGGGGTACAAGCCGCGCGCGCAGGGCTTCTTCGAGGTGCTCGGCTGGAAGCAGAAGCAGTCCGAGGGCGGGCACCGCACGGTGGGCCTGAACGGGCTGACGCTCGTGAAGAGCCAGCGCTTCGACGGGTTGTCGGAGGCGGAGATCTGCGAGTGGATCGAGCTGGAGCGCCTCTCCTACAAGGAAGTGGTGGGCCGGCTGCCGAAGGACCTGGGCATGACTCCGGCCATCATGGCGGCGCTGCTGCCCTCGTTGTCGGACAGGGACTTGCGGCTGATGACGCCGACGCTCGAGGAGCTGGGGCTGTTGGCGGAGCCCTCCGTGCGCGGGCGCTGGGAGAAGGCCGTCCAGACGGCGACGGACCAGCGCGCGCTGAACATCGCGAAGAACGTGCGCAGCGAGGTGCTGCGCCAGAAGCTGGAGGAGGCGAGCGACAACGCGGCACGACAGGCGGTGGCGGAGGCTACGGCGGAGACCGACGTGAGGGTCATGTTCCTCATCGACAAGTCGGGCTCCATGGAGGGCGCCATCGAGAACTCGAAGGAGGCGCTGGCGCGCATCCTCGCGGGCTTCCCGATGGAGAAGCTGCACATCGCGGCGTTCGACACGATGGGCACCGTCCTCAAGCCGAAGGCGTCCAACCGCACGGCGGTGCAGCACATGCTCGAGCGGCTCAAGGCGTCGGGCGGCACGACTCACGCGGCCGGGGTGCATGCCCTGCACCGCGACGGCGTGAAGGTGCCGGAGGGGGCGAAGTTGGTGGTCATCGTCGTGGGCGACGAGGCGGGCGAGGCGGGAGACCAGTTCGCCCGGGCGTTCCGGGACTGCGGCTACACGGTGGCGGCGCTGGCGTTGCTGGTGAGCGTGGCGGGGGGCCGTGGCAACACGGTTCGCACGTGCGCGAGCTTCATGAAGGTGCCCTTCAGCGAGGTGAACGTGGACCAGTTCGCGGACCCCTACCAGGTCCCCCGGGTGCTCAAGGCGCTGCTGGATGCGCCGACACAGCCTGGTGCCAGCCAGTCCGGCTGGGTGGAGCGGGTGATGCGCACGCCGCTGTTGAAGGTGGCGTGAACCCGAAGTCGTGGTGACAAGGAGGCGGCGTGGACTACCGGAAGTTCCTCGGGAAGGTGGAGTCGGCGGTGCTGCCGTATCTGGGCGGCGGCACCGTGGACACCACCGCTTCGCGCCGCCTCCGTGTCACCTCCCCCGTGGCGCCGGGGTGGTGGCGCTTCGAGGTGAAGGGGCGGGAGGCCACGGCGCGTGAGCCTGCCAGCCCCGAAGGTCTGGACAGGCTGCCGCGCGTGCGAGGCCACATGTGGGGCGCTCGGCTGGTCCGCGAGGGCGCGGTGGCCGAGCCCCTGGAGTTGATGCCGGAGGAAGAGCCCGCCGTGCTCGCGCCCGTGAGTGCCCGGCGCTGGCATGACGGTTCGCTGCTGTTCGACGGCGTGGACTTCGAGGGCGAGGCGGAGGACCAGGCACGTCGAGCCCTGGAGGAGGGCCAGCCGCTCTCCACCGTGAAGGGCGTGAGCGCGCCGCTGCGGGCGGCCTATGGCTATGCGCTGCTGGAGTCGGCGTCGCGGACGCTCGACATCCGCTTCGCGCCAGCGGAGACGCGCGGCCGGGTACTGAGGGTGGCCGAGCAGGGCCGGGTCGAGGCGGAGTCCTGTCTGCGGGCCCTCGTCGCGGAGCGAGAGGCTCATCGGCGCGCGCTCGCGGCACGAGTGCTCACGGCGAGCGTGCAAGCACAGGCGGCGCAGACAGCGGAGGCAGCGCGGGCGCGGGCCATGGAGTTGGCGGAGCGGGCTCGGCGGCAGGTCGAGTTCACGGGGGCTCGACACGGGCGAGGCGCGCCGGTGGGCGACCACTCGCGCGCGGAGGTCGCGCTCCAGGGCGCGGGGGCGCGGTTGCTGAACCATCGACGGATGGGGGGACATCAACTGGAAGTGACGTTTGCCTTCATGGGGGAGCGCTTCATCTCCGTCGTCGACGCGAACACGCTTCAGGTGGTCGACGCGGGCGTGTGTCTGGCGGGAGCGGACAGCGAGGTGACGCTGGAGAGCCTTCCCTCGGTCATCCGCGAGGCCATCGACACGGATGTCCTGGTCATCACCCGGCACGCGTGACGTGCGGAGAGGAGGAGAGTCATGTCGACGCAAGAGGTCTGTCTGCTCATCGGCCAGGACGAGGAGGTGCTGTGGTGCGAGACCTCCGACAGTCCCGTCCTGCTGCCGGACTCCCGCACGCGGTGGGAGGCCATCTGGTACTGGCGTCACGAACTGGTGGAGGTGGCGCACAGTCATCCCGAGGGGCCGCTCGGCTTCTCCTCCGAGGATGAGACGACGATGACCGCGCTGACGGAGGCGCTCGGGCGCGCACCGCGCTTCTCCGTCGTGGCCCCCGGCGGCATGGTCACCCGCGTCGAGGGCCGCGATGTCTGGGTCTCCGACGAGCCCTGGTGGGCCGAGCCCCTGCGCGAAGTCTCGGGCATGACTCACGCGCCCATGGCACGCGCGTGATGCCCGCTCAGCTCGGGCGGCGCCACAGCTCCTTGAGGTCCTCGGGGAGCTGGTCCATGACGTCCTCGGCTTCCCCTTCGCTGATCTGATCTCTCACGGCGTTGAGGACCGCGCGCACCACGGGCACCACCGCGTCCGGGTTGAGCGCCAGGTCCTCCCCTACGCGCTTGAGCAGCGCCTCACGCCCGAAGCCCCCCGGCAACTCGTCCTCGTGGCGCTCGCACCGGTGGAGCAGTTCCGCCAGCTTGCTGGGGAGTTGCGCCTCCAGGTCCTCTGTCTCTTCACTGTTGATGCGCTGTTCCACCGCGCAGAGCACGGACACCGCGGCCTGCTCCGCCACCGCGGGCGACATGCCACCGCGCTCGCACAGGTGCTTGATGAAGGCCCGGTAGGTCTGGCTCGCGTGCGCGGCGCTTCGCCGGGCACGACGGGCCTCGATGGGCAGCTCGCCGCGCGCGCCTTCTCGTGAAGCCCGCCGGCCCTCTTGCTCCCGCTTGTCCGCCATGACCTGTCCTCCCGATGTGCCTTCGTGGGCATCAGGTTGCCCACGGCCCACCGGAGGAGCATCACTCGACCTGCATGGAAGGCGGGCCGCCGCCTCCCTGCCCGCTACGCGGCTTTACGCACGTAGGTGTCGTAGAGCGCGCCGAAGAAGAACCGCCCGAAGCGCAGCAGCGTCGACAGCCGACGCGAGGTGTCTCGGGCACTCGGCACGCGCAGCGTGGAGAGCTGCACGGCGAAGTCCTTTGCGTTCAACCGCAAGAGCCCCCGCGCGATGCAGGGCCCCGAGGCGTCATTCCCCCGGTGTACCGACACGAGCAGCCGTGTGGTGTCCACCCAGAGGTCGAAGCCCGCGTCGTCGTGGACGTCCTTATAGCCGTCGAGGAAGAAGCGCTCGCCCGACTCTGCCACCAGAGGAAGCTGGTAGTGCATCCGCCGCCCGCCCGGTCGCGCCGCCTCCCTCGTCATCAGATGCAGCTCGCCTCGCTCCACCGTCAGGGGCCGAGGAGACAACGACAAGGCCTCCACCACGCCAGAGAGTCCCAGGGGATGCAGCGGGTCTTCCAGCGTCCGCTCCAGGTCCTGCGTCTCCACCGTGACGATGAAGCGCAGCTGGGTCGCGTCGATGCGCTTCGGGTCTCCGGCGACGAGCGAGTTCTCCTCCACCGCGCCCGAGATGGAGCCGTACATCGTCTCGGTGAAGCGCACGCCCACTGGCACCCGCGCTCCCACGTCCGGCTCCTCCGTCGCGGGCGTGTAGTCGATGGTCCACCCGTACCGCTTCGCCATCAGCGCGGCGCAACGCTCGGCCACGGCGGAGAGGGTGAAGAGGGGGTTGGTCCCCAGCGGCCTCGGAATCACCGAGCCGTCACTGACATAGAGCCCGCCATGAACCTCGGTGCCTTCCTCGTGGGAGAAGACACGCCCTTCATGATCCACGACACCCGCGCTGGCGTCCTCGGCCATGACACAGCCACCGAGCGGATGCGTGCAGAGGACCTCATGTCCGGTGAGTCGATTCCACAGCGGGTTGCGCACGAACGTCCCGCCAAGGGCCGCCGTGGCTTCGCGCAGTCGACTGTCCACCCGCGCAAGCTCCGGCTGCGTGCCCACGTCCGGCCAGTTCACCCGAACCCGGTCGCCCTCCAGCCGCAGCTCACCGATACCCGCGTCGTGAGACATGACGAGGAAGGTCTGCGTGTGCCGCATGGCCCCATGGTACGGCCCGCGCACCGCGCTCTCCGCCACGCGCGCAAGCTCCTCCAGCTTGTCCTTCAGCCCCTCGTCCGTGTCTTCCCCGCCCACCGCGGCAGCGGCGGCGAGCAGCCCCAGCATCGGCCTTCCGAACGCCCCCGGCATGGCGCCATTCTCGATGACCATGCCGTCCTCCTGTCGGGAGGTCGCACGCGCGTCGATGATGCCGCTGATGGTCGGCCCCACGGGCTCGCGACCTTCCGCCGGATGCGTCCCGTGGCCCACGCCATTGATGGGGACGTCCGTGTTGTAGCCAAAGGCCATCACATCGCCATTGGCGCTGAAGCGTTGGCCCAGCATCCCCGACAACGGCAGGCCCAGTGCGCGGGAGCGCAGCAGGATTTCCGCTGTGCCCATGGTCCCCGCGGCGAGCACGACCATGTCCGCTGTCACCCACGGGTCCGGCGCCTCGAAGCGCTCACGGCCGCTGTTCATCGGCCGGTAGTAGATGCGCCAGCGTCCGCCGTCGCGCGCCAGGTAGCGCACCCCCACCTCGGTGAAGAGCTTCGCACCGTGGCGGTGCGCATCCGGCAGGTAGTTCATCAGCACGGAGTTCTTCGAGCCCTGGTTGCACCCGGTGAGGCAATCCCCGCACAGCGTGCAGGCGCCCTGTCGCACGCCCGCTTCATTCACGCCGCCCTCGAAGGAGACCGCCAGCGGTGGACGCCGGAAGGTGCCCCCCAGGTGGCGCGCGGCCCGCTCCATGGCCTCCAGCGAGGCCAGGGGCGGCGAGGACTCGGGATAGGGCGTGGGACGCAACATGCGCTCGGCCCAGGTGAAGCCGTCCTCGAGGCGGCCGGGCACATCCGCGCGAAGCGCCTCGGGCCAGCGCGGATCCTGGAACACGCGAGGGTCTGGCCGCAGCGTGACTCCGGCGTTGATGAGCGACGTGCCGCCCAGACCGCAGCCCGTCACGACGGCCACGTCCCCACCCCGGTGCAGCTCGAACAGGGCCGTGGAGCGACCCAGGTCGACGCCGCTCTCCGCCTCGAGGTGGACTTGGAATTCCTTGGCGAAGTCCGCCTCCGTGCGCGGGTAGTCGCCCGGCTGCAGTTCGCGCCCGCGCTCCAGCACACACACCTGGCGACCTGCGCGTGCGAGCCGGCTGGCGGTGATGGCACCCCCATAGCCCGACCCCACGACCACCACGGAGTAATGGGACTCCAGCTCACTCCACCGTGACGACAGCCTCCGCATCGACACTCCCAATGGCGACCCCCGCCCTCGCTTCACCACCTCCGGGGTACGGTGCCAATGCCCTGGCACTCCTTCCCGCGAAGGCGGCCGGGGTGACGTCCGCCCGGGCAGCCCAGCGCCAGGACCACGACCCCGTCATGAGGACTCCGGACATAGAGGGGGATGGGCCGGCGGTCAAATCAATGGGAGTCGCCTCACTCCAGCTCCGCGGCCTCACCGTCCGCGCGCCTCAGCGCATTCACCAGCCGATGTGCCTGGCGCGTGGTCTCCGGCTCGCGGTACTTCGGGCTGGCCCGCAGCACCAGCTCCACTGCCGTGGGCAGGTCCATCAGGTGACCCGGTGACACATAGACGGGCTGCACCGCCTTGCGCGTGCGGACCGCCATCCCCACGACCTCGCCCTTGTGGGTGATGGGTGACGTGGCACCTCGCGCCTCCCCCAGCTTGCCGTGCGTCCCCACCAGCAGGGACTTGCCACAGCCGATGGAGGGAATCCCGAACAGCAACCCACCATGGCTCGCGATGCCCAGCCTGCGCGGATGCGCGATGCCGTGCCCGTCGAAGATGAGCACGTCGGGCTTCACCGTGAGCCGCTCCCAGGCGACCGCCACCACGGGCAGCTCGCGAAAGGACAACAGGCCCGGCACGTACGGAAACCCGAGGGTGACCGCGGAGCCAGCCTGCGCCACCGGAGAGAGCGTGGCCGCGTCCAGCACGACGATGCCGCCGAACCCCGTGTCATTCCCCTTCTCCGTGGACACATCGGCGCCCGCGATGCGCGCCACCCGAAGTCCCGCGGGCGGATGGAGCACCACGCGCTCCTTGAGCTGACGCTGAAGCGCCACCGCCTCCGTCGGCGTGACATCCCAACGATGCATCTCCGGCTGAAGCTCCATGCGGGGTCCGCCTCCTCGTGTGCCCCAAGTCTGCGAACCCGCACCGCTCCGGCAACCCGCCACGGCACTCGCGAGCACCTCCGGCGTGAACCATCCAACGTCCACACGGCCCCGGCGGGCTGACCACGTGTCCCCTGTCACACTGCCCTCCGGGTCCGGCCTGGAATGCCGAGACACCGTGCGTACCCTGCTCGCTCCCAGGCATCGGTGAAGCCCGCTCCCATGGACCTCTCCCCGAGTCACGCCTGGGTCGCTAGAGGGGCCGGCCCACGGGAGCGTCGCATGTCCGGGAGTATCTGATGCGTCGAGTCCTCGCAGGCTGTCTGGCCGTATCCGCGCTGGGAACCACCTTCCCCGCCGCCGCGTCTGAGTGCGGCTACACCGCGGCGGGCTGGAATGCCCCCAACGGAGCGGTGGTGTTCAGTCGCAGTGATGAAGGTCCCATCCGCAATGTGATTGATGCCATTGGCGAGTTCCGCACGCACTCCATGCTCTCGCATGGCGCCACGGGAGGCGTGACTCACGCCACCATGAGGGACCCCGACCAGAACTCATGGCCCACCGTCTGCGGAACACCGCTCAACATCAACCAGCTCCGGGACGGCTACCCCGGGCTGGAGCAGATCAACCAGGGCGGCATCTACCATTACCTGTACGACGCGAATGGCCATGGCCCCGACTGGACCGCGTGGCAACTGGGAGACGCAACGGGCGCGGCGCGCATCGCGGACAGTCTCTGGTTCAACCACCCGTATGCCAGCGATGTGTCCCGCGTCGACGGCAGCCAGCTCATCGACCGGCCCCTGTGGAACGGGGCGCGCGTGCCGTATTCGTTGTTCCAGTACAGGGACGTGGAGTCGGCGCACCAGATTCCCGGCGGCGCGGCCAACAACGGAATGATGTGCTCGAGTTTTCTCGCCTACGCCCACAACTACGCGGGCAGGGGCCTCGTCACCACGCACACCTATCCGCACGAGGTCATCGCCAACGCGTCCAATACCATCCACTGGGGCGTGCATGGCCAGTGCAAGGAGTCGCTCGGCTGGTTCGAGAACGCCGCGCTGACCGTCATCTGCCCCGTCTTCTGGAACGTGTGCACCAACGCCGGCAACCAGGTGGCCAACTGCATGTCCGCCAATCGCTGCGACACGAGCAGCAGCGTCATCTGGAAGGGCGTGCGCGACGACCCCAACGCCACCGCCACCTCCATCAGCCCGGACCGCATCGGCGGCTGGAGCGTGCATCCCGTCTCCACCACGCTGTGGGCCTCCGACTACTCCCACCAGCTCCAGTGGAACTCCGGCGGCAACGTCTACGGCTGCTGGCAGTAAGCGCTCTTCCCCACTGAATCGACAGGAGCCCCCGGATGAATCCCTCGGAACCGCCCTGGTGGCGCCGAAGACTCACTTTCATGCTCGGTCTCGGAATCGCGGCGCTGGTGGCCGGCGGGTTGCTCTCCCTGGAGCCACCCGCTCCGCCAGATGCCACGCCTGTCGCCGCGGCGGACCACCGTCCTCCACCCACGCCCACCAGCGCCGCTCCGGTGCTGCCCACGAAAGTGGAACCCGTGGTCCGCCCCGCACCGAAACCCGCGCCCGCCCCCATCATCGACAGCGTGACGGTGGAGAAGCAGGAGGTCTGCTCCGGCGAGGACAACCTCATCAACGTCCGGGCGCACTCGCCGGACGGCAATGACGCCTATCTCCACACCACCATTGGCGCGGGCATTGGCATGCGCGTTCCCCTGCGTGTCTGGCGCGAGCCGGATGGGACGTACGAGCTGCCCACCGTGACGGTGTTCGGCAAGGACAACGTCGCCACCACCGTGCAGGTGCCCCGATACACCGTGAAGGACTGCGAGCCCGAGCGACTGGTCGAGGTCTTCTCCCGGCGCGCCCCCAACACCGAGGAGGACTTCGAGTTCCTCGCGCGCATCCTCGAACCACCGCGAAGGGACAAGGCCGCACGGGCTTCTTTCACGCCCGTGCGGTTCGTCTGGACCTTCGACGACCAACACACGGTGACGACGAGCACGCCCATGGTGACCCAGACGTTGAGCCCCGACGTCACGCGTCCCCGCGCCATGTACATCCAGCACCTCGTCCGGGTGGACGTGTTCGATGCCACGGGCAAGAAGGTGACGGGCCGCTCGTCGCTTCAGCTCCTCGACAGCACCTTCGAGAACTTCGACAAGAAGGGCGTCGTCACAATCCTGGCGGTGGGGACCCCACGATTCCCCGTGGAGGATGCGGACGGCGTGGTCCGACAGAGCTTCCGCCTGTCCCACCGCTGGAAGGGACCCGTGCGACTGGAGCGCGTCACCGCGCTGCGCGCGCGCACA
The DNA here is from genome assembly GCF_013336705.1 of Myxococcus sp. CA051A. NCBI lineage: Bacteria > Pseudomonadati > Myxococcota > Myxococcia > Myxococcales > Myxococcaceae > Myxococcus > Myxococcus sp. CA051A. Next base: position 521,683 of record NZ_JABUMS010000008.1, read on the forward strand.
CCGGAGCCCGATGCCCCGCCCCTGCCCGAGGACACCGAGGAGGTGAATCTGGATGTGGACACCCTCCCTGAAGGGCGGGGCGTGGACATCCCCGTCTCCCTGGACACGCGGTCCGAGTCGGGCGTGACGCAAGTCACCTACCTGCTGGAGGGCACCACCGCGGACGGGCACCCCGCGCGCGGAACCTTCTCCGTGATGCGTCCCCCTCCCCGCCCCACCCGGGAGAACAGCACCCCGGTGACGGACCCGCTGCTGCTGGCGAAGGTGAAGCGGGCACGGGAGCTGCTCGGCCAGCCCTTCGTCACCGACGAGGACCTCTGGCGACTGGAGCGAGAGGGACGCTTCAAGGACCTCAAGGTCCAACGCGACACACCGTGAGCACGCTCCATCCACCGGGCGGGAGCGACCACTCCCGCCTGGCTGGCGACCACTGAGCGCCACGCGGGGGCCCGGGCCTGGAGGGCGTGATGTCCTTCCAGGCCCATGCCTCGCGCCCTCCTCCGCACCCTGTCTCCGCTGCTGGTCCTGCTGATGTGGAGCACCGGCACCCTCAACTCCGCCGCCGCGCCACCGGCCACGACGACGCCTTCCTCACCTGACCTGGACGTCCCCTCGGTCCAGGCACTCGAAGTCCTCGAGCAGCGAATCCTCGGGCTCGGCTGCAAGCCCAAGCTGCTGGGCGATGCGAACCGCCGCTTCTCCGAGGCCCAGCTCCTGTGTGCCGCGCACCTGTCCTTCATCCTCGTCCAACTGTCGCTGGATGGCGCCCACCTGCCAGAGACACCTCGACGCGTGAAGGCCCTGCTCGACGATGCCCTGACGAAAGGACGTGGGCCCTTCCTCTCCGACGGCAGCGCACGCGTGGAGGAACACCTCCTGCCCCACAGCGTGCTCTACCGAGGTTATGTGCTGTTGATGCTCGCGGGAATGGAGCGCGCGGGGCTGGCCGACCCGGCGTCGACGGCACTCTTCGACACCCTGGCCGAAAAGCTCGTGGAGGCACTCTCGCGGCAGCTCCTGCTGCCCTCGTTCGGCAAGTCCATCTGGCCTTGTGACAGCGCCCCCGCCGCCGCGGGCCTGTTGCTGCATGGGCGACTGCGCGGCAACGCCGCGTCTCTCGCCATGGGCGAGCGGCTCACGGCCCGACTGGTGGAGCTCGCCGCCCTGCCCTCGGGGTTTCCCACCCGGGTGAACGCCAAGGGGAAGCTCGTCGAGTCCACGCCGCGCGGCACCGCGCTGGCATGGACGGGCGCCTTCCTTGCCATGGGCTCACACCCCGCCGCGTCCACCTTCACCACCACCCTGGTGAAGGGCTACTGCGACCGTCCCGGAGGAGACCTGCTCCCCTTCGCCGCCTGCCGGGAATGGCCCCGGGGCGTGAAGGGCCGCGAGGACGCCGCGAGCGGACCGCTCCTGCACGGCGGCTACTCCGTGGGCGCCAGCGCCCTGGCCATCGCCGCCACCCGCCTCTCCCCGGAACACCGCGCCTGGCACCAGGACCTGCTCAATACCGCGCGAGAAATGGGCATCCGACCCATGCTCGAAAAGCCACACAAACACCCGCTGGAGACGGCGCTGTATTGGTGGGGAGCCAACGCTCGTCCCTGGTAGGCAATGCGCCCGCATGTCGGCGAACACCCAGGACGTTCAATGACGAACCGCTGTCTCATCCCAGAGGGCTAAATCAGGATTAAGCCGAATTTAAAGTCCATCCGTATCATTCCGCGTAACCCATTGCAGGGGGATGAGACATGAATCGACGGATGACGAAGCTGACCCTGGCCATGGGTGGACTGGCGCTGCTGGGCGCCTGCTCGAGCAGCCGGCCGGCATGCAAGGACCCGTCGGCCACCGCCGCGCTCCTCGCGCCACCGACGGAGAAGTTCCTCACGGTTCGCAAGAACGTGCCGGGTGAGTACGTGGTGGTGCTCAAGGCGCCCGAGCCGGGACTGCAGGCGCTCGCCGTCACCCAGGCCACTCTGAACCTCACGCAGAAGTACGGCGGCACCGCTTTCGCGGTGTACGAGCACGCGCTGCGCGGCTTCGCCAGCCGGATGAGCGAGGACCAGGCGCGCGCCCTCGCCGAGGACCCCTCGGTCGCCTACGTCCAGGAGAACGGGGTGCTGTCCATCCGGGAGAGCCAGCCGAGCCCCACCTGGGGCATCGACCGCGTGGACCAGCGCACGCTGCCGCTGGACAAGCTCTACATGTACAACGCCACGGGGCTGGGGGTGCACGTGTACATCCTCGACACCGGCGTGCGGTTCTCGCACCGCGAGTTCGGTGGCAGGGCGTCTGTCGGGTTCGACGCCATTGGCGACAGCATGAAGGGCAATGATTGTCATGGCCACGGAACCCACGTAGCGGGCACGGCGGCGGGCAGCACGTATGGGCTCGCCAAGAACGCCACCGTGCACTCCGTCCGGGTGCTCGCGTGCAACGGCTCGGGCTCCACGGCCCAGGTCATCGCGGGCATTGACTGGGTGACGAAGAACCACCAGGCCCCGGCCGTGGCGAACATGAGCCTGGGCGGAGACTCGGACCCGGCCATCGACGAAGCGGTCCGCCGCTCCATCGCCTCGGGCGTCACCTACGTGCTCGCCGCGGGCAATGAGTCCGGCGATGCCTGCAAGCACTCCCCGGCGCGGACGGCGGAGGCCATCACCGTCGCCGCCACCGACACCAGCGACAAGCGCACGTCCTTCTCCAACTACGGCGACTGCGTGGACGTCTTCGCCCCCGGCAACAAAATCACCTCCGCCTGGCACTACGGCGACAGGGAGTCGCGAGAGATGAGCGGCACCTCCATGTCCGCACCCCACGTGACGGGGGTGGCCGCGCTCTGGCTGGAGCTGAACCCCAATGCCACGCCCGATACCGTCGCCAGCGCGCTGTTCGACAACGCCACGCTCGACAAGGTGCGTAGCCCCGGCGAGTGCACGCCCAACCGCATGGCCTACTCGGGCTTCATCGGCGCCGTGCCGGTGCTGCCCACCGTGAGCACGGAGCCCGCGACGACGCCGGCACCCGTGAGCGGCGAAACCTCGAAGTAAGCGTCCGGCCGCGAGGACCCCTCCCCCTCGCGGCCCCCGAGGGCCGGACTCCGTCATCACGACGGAGCCCGGCCCTCGTCTTTTCACGCAGCGCCTGTCCCGAGTCAGGACGCCTGGCGCGCCTCCGTCCCGCGAGGTGCCTGGCCGGCCGCCCTTTTCGCGGCCCCTGGCACGCGCGAGGAGGCGCGAGACGACCATGGCGACCCTGAACATCACCTATGACGGCATGTCCGCGGATGTGCCGGTGGAGCTGGACCGGCCGGTGTCGGACTCCGACGTGCGCCGCATCGCCGCGGAGCTGATTCGCGCGGGCGGAGTGCCGGGCCTCCATCTGGCCCACCTGCGCGACGACGCGTTCCAGCACTTCGTCGTGGACCGGTTCCGGGGTGCGCGCGGCGACGAGCGCATCTACCTGCGCCCCAAGGTGCCCTTCGGGGCCCGCTGAGGAGCCGCCATGCGCATCCTCTTCTGCGGCGTGGGCGCCATCGGCTCCCAGGCGGCCCTCCTGTGCCGCAACCTGGAGGCCACCCTGGTCTTCGTCGACTTCGACCGCGTGGAGTCCAAGAACCTGCTCGCCCAGGCCCACGTGAAGCCCTCCCTGGGAAAGAACAAGGCCGAGGCCCTCAAGCTCCAACTCCTCAACCTGCACGGCGTGAAGACGGAGTCCTTCGGCGTGCGCGTCACCCGCGACAACGTGGCGGCGTTGTGTGGTGGCGCGGACCTGCTGGTGGACTGCTTCGACAACCAGGACAGCCGCCAGCTCCTCAGCGACTTCGCCCGAGGAGCAGGCAAGCCCCTGGTGCACGGCGCGGTGAGCGCTGACGGGACGTTCGGTCTGGTCCGCTGGGACGAGCGCTTCGTCCCGGACGCGGAGGACACCGCGGGCCAGGCCACCTGCGAGGGGGGCGCGCACCTGCCCCTCCTGGGCTTGCTGGCCGCCACGCTCGCCCGCTCCGTGCAGGACTTCATCAAGCAAGGAGTGAAGCGGGACGCGTTGGTGAATCTCTCCTCCGTCGTCCCCACCACCCACCACTGACCCCGATTTGACGGGGACACCCCGCCTCTCTCTACTCAGGGACGCCAATGGCCCAGGACATTCTCTTCGACATGGAAACGAGCGATCCGGACGACGCGCTCACGCTCTGCCTGTTGGCCACACATCCCGCCGTCGCGCTGCGCGCGGTGACCGTGACACCCGGCACGCTGGCACAGGTGGGGATGGTGCGACACCTGCTCGCACGTGCCGGCAGGAGTGATGTGCCCGTGGGCGCGCGCAATCCGGCGGCGGAGAAGGAGAGCCTTTCGGCCTTCCACACCCAATGGCTGGGGCAACTACCTCCCTCCACTCCGGATGCCCTGGCGCACGAGGTGCTGGCGCTCGTGCTCGGGCGGTTCCCCGAGGCAACACTGCTCACGGGTGCGCCGCTCCAGAATCTGCGATTGCTGCTGGAGCTTCACCCGGACATCAAGCTGCACCGGTGGGTGGCGCAGGGCGGCTTCGCTGGCGACAACGTGGTTCCACCCGAGCACCGGCTGCCCAAGTTCGAGGGCCGGCGAACCTGTCCGACCTTCAACTTCAACGGAGACCCCAAGGGCGCACTGCTGGCCCTGTCCTCGGACCGCGTGGGCCGACGCGAACTCGTGTCCAAGAACGTCACCCATGGCCTGGCCTACGACGGCCCCTTTCACGAGCGCATGCGGCCTTATGCCTCGACGACACCGGGGCTCGGGCTCATCTTCGAGGCCATGGAGCGCTACCTGGCGCAGCGCCCCGAAGGCAAACTCCTGCACGACCCCATCGCCGCATGCGCGGCCATCGACCCCGAAATCATCACCTGGGCGGAAGTGGAGATGGTGCGCCAGCGCGGAGAGTGGGGAGCCGAGCTTGCGCAGGGTACGCAGACGTTCATCTCGGTGGCCCTGGACTCCGAGCGCTTCTTCCAGACGTTCGTGGGAATCGACGCCGCGACAAGAAACAATCGCGGCGCTTGTCAGAGATGAAAATCAACCGCCGTAGATTCCCCCAGAAAGGAGCGGTGACCATGAAGACGGTGACGATGCAGTCGAGCAAGGCGAAGCACAGCTATCGAAACAACCCCTGGCCCCAGTTCGACGCCGCCTCCTGCTCCTTCTCGAGCACCGGCTCGATTCGCAACGTGGGATTCGGCCACCTTCACGGCCATCCGCCCGTACCCTGCTGACGCTCGCGCTTCGTCATCGACGCGCCAAGCCACGCAGAGGCCGGGCTCCCATCCAGGGGACCCGGCCTTTCGGCTTTCGGGCCTCCGCTCCTCCAGGGGACGTAGAGCGTTACGGCAGACGCGCGGGCCTGTAGAGCCCGAGCCCGACAGGGCCTGCTGGGTTCAACTCCCAGCGTCCCCATGCGCCACACGAGCAGGGTCCGCCTCACCCAAACCCAGACATCTTTCAGGGGTATAGCTCAAAGGCAGAGCACTCGCTTGATAAGCGGGTGATCCCGGTTCGACTCCGGGTACCCCGACTCCATGTTGGCCGAAGGCGAATGGTGAGCCACCGGGATGTGACCCCGGGGAAGAGGGTTCGAATCCCTCCGGTCAACCTGACAGTTCCAGCTCCCTGACAACTGAATCGTCGTGGTGAATGCACGCCGCCTGCTCGCATGGGGGTGGCGGCAATATGCCTCCGTAGCTCATTGGAAGAGCATCCGCCTCTTAAGCGGACGGCGAGGGTTCGAATCCCTCCGGAGGTACTCGAAGCAGCGATAACAACGCGGGTGTCGTCCAGCGGTAGGATGGCGGTTTCCCATACCGTCGACACGGGTTCGAATCCCGTCGCCCGCTTCACATGTGTCACTTTCATACCGGAGTCGTCTAATGAGCGAGGATGGCGGATTCTGACTCCGCAGGTGCAGGTGCAATTCCTGCCTCCGGTTCTCTCTTCACGCAGCACATTCCCCGGTAGCTCAATGGCAGAGCGCGCGGCTGTTAACCGCGAAGTTGAGGGTTCGAGTCCCTCCTGGGGAGCTGATTGAAAGGGCCTGCAAACTGGCAGGGCCTTTTCGGTTAACACGAGTCGCTCGATGGACTGCATCAGTCACTCGTGCTTAAGCCCCTGAATTACAAGGGATTTTGCCCCACGGCGTTTCAGAGGACACTCTCTACGCTCTGCGACTCAGAACGCGATTGCCCATCCATTCGGCCGCAGATTGGGCTGTCTGGGGCTCTCTTGCGCCCAATCTGGGGAGAGAGGAACCGAGAGCGGTTAACAGGCGCTGTTAACCGTTGGGGCAGCGGTTAACACAATTCCCCGAGACCCCTAGTTCTCCGCTCTAGGGTTTCCAGGACGGCCGCTCTCTCTGCTTTCCGGTTTCGTCCCCTACATGCTTTGCAGGCTTCCGAAGGGAGTCGCAAGGCGGTTACGGGGCTCCTGCCGGAGGCCGGCCTGGGCACTCCTGCGCTTCGTCCCCGGCGGCCCGGTCGTGTCCCTATAAGTGTGTAGTCGGCGAGCAGGGATGAGCGTGAAAGAGGGAAGCTCCTCGGTGAAACCAACCGAGACGGTCTCCCCCTGGCAGGGGAGCCGAGGAGTTCCCGCCGTGGACGAT
>NZ_JABUMS010000089.1:0-413 GCF_013336705.1 Myxococcus sp. CA051A
CGCTCGGCCTGTGGGCGACGGTGGCCCTGACGGTGGTGAGCGCCCTGGGGCTCACCGCGTGGGCGAAGCGCCGGCTCGCGGTGCCGGTGGTTGCGAGGGAGGTGGCGGCATGAAGCCCTGGACACCCGTCGAGCGCATCGCGCGACTCTCACCCGAAGCGCTCGCCGCGCGCACCACGCCGGTCATCCTCACCAGCGCCATCCAGGACTGGCCCGCGCTGGGGAAGTGGACGCCCGCGTACTTCCGCGACGTCTGCGGAGCACAGGAGGTGTGGCTGCACCGCTTCACCCGGCGCAATGCGCTGAAGGCCACGCTGGGAACGTACGTGGACGGGCTGGAGGGCAGGGGCCCGCTCGCGGATGGTGGGCCCGAGCTGTACTTCGCCTACGACGCCTCCGTGCTCGGAGGCGCCA
>NZ_JABUMS010000090.1:0-401 GCF_013336705.1 Myxococcus sp. CA051A
CTTCTCCACCCGGAGATTCGCCGGGATTTCATTCCGGCGTGACATGACCCTGGCGAAGCCAATGCCCATGCCGGTCAGCATGAGGGCCGAGATCGCGATGGCCCACCACGCGTGCGAGCGGCCCTTCAGGAGCCGTTCCTTGTCGGAGCGCAGCTCGATGAGGCCGGTGACGGCGAGGAACAGTCCCAGCAGCATGAGGACGAACGTGAACAGCCCCACCAGGATGGCCGCCGGGGGCGAGTCGAGCACCTTGAACTGCTGGACGAGGAGGATCACCAGCGCGGCGACATCCACCAGCATCAGCGAATAGACCGCCTTGCGGTTCGTGGCGGCATCCTGGAGTGCCTGCCAGCCTTTGAAGAGGCCGAAGAAAAGGAGAGCGATCCAGATGAGCGAGCCGG
>NZ_JABUMS010000091.1:0-398 GCF_013336705.1 Myxococcus sp. CA051A
CGGCGCGGGCGAGCTCGGACTCCAGCTGCTCCACGAGCTCGGCGTTGCGGGCGTTGCCGTACTGTTCGACGACGCGCTCCAGGCGCTGGAGGTCGGTGTCGGTGACGATGAGGGGGTGGTCGTGGGTCATGGCGATTGCCTCCGGTGGGAAGGGGATGGGGACGGCACGCACACCTGGAAAGGTGGGGGTGCGTGGCGCGAAGGTTCAGTGGGGGTGGAGCGGACGCCGTCCGTCGTGAGCTACGCGAGACGGGCGGCGTGGGTGACAAGCCAGGCGGTGGCTCGGCCGTGCGCGGGCAGCGTCCGGCGCACGGAAATCCGGCGCGGAGCACGCTGCAGGCAGGCTGTGAGCGAAACCGTCATCTGACGAGGAACCCGGGGGTTGCGGCTGCGGTGAA
>NZ_JABUMS010000092.1:0-396 GCF_013336705.1 Myxococcus sp. CA051A
GGATGCCCGCCTCGAGTCGGCGGGCGACATCTTCGGCGCACGGGTGACGAGCGCGGGCGTGGTGCTGGACGCTTCCGCGTTCGCCATCTCCACGGAGAGCCAGTCGCAGGAAACGCCGTCGGTGGCCTCCAACGGGACGGACTACCTCATCGTCTGGGAGGACGCGCGCCTCAATGATGCGGGCGACATCTTCGGCGCGCGGGTGACGAGCACAGGCGCGGTGGTGGACGCTTCCGGGTTCGCCATCTCCACCATCTACAACGGCCAGACCCGCCCGTCGGTGGCCTTCAATGGCACGGACTTCTACGTGGCCTGGCAGGACGCTCGCTCGTCCCTGGATATCTACGGTGCGCGCGTGACGACCACGGGGGAGGTCTTGGACTCCTCGGGCGTCGT
>NZ_JABUMS010000093.1:0-395 GCF_013336705.1 Myxococcus sp. CA051A
CCGGGCGGCAGCTCCACCTTGCGTCCCTCGGCGGCCAGCTCCTCCGCGAAGAGGTACGTCATGAGCTGGCTCAGCATCGTGGGCGTGAAGCGCGGCGTGTCCCGGTAGAGCAGCTCCACCGCGGACTCGCTCAGGTCCTTCGCCGTCTGGTAGCGGGCCTCGCGGTCCACCGCCATGGCGTGCGCGACGATGGTCTCCAGGTCCTCGCCGATGCCCGGGTTGACGGCGGACGGGGGCAGGCAGTCGCCGGTGATGATGCGGGGCAGCACGGTGACGAACTCGCCCTCGAAGGGGCGCCGGCCGCAGAGCATCTCGTAGAGGACGACGCCCGCCGCGTACACGTCCGTGCGCGCGTCCAGGTCCTGCCGGCCCTGCGCCTGCTCCGGGGAGAAGTA
>NZ_JABUMS010000094.1:0-394 GCF_013336705.1 Myxococcus sp. CA051A
AAGAGGCCCGGGTTCGTGCTGAGGAAGAGCGACTCGCGGAAGAGGCACGGCTCGCTGAAGAGGCACGGCTCGCTGAAGAGCGACGCGCTGAAGAGCGACGCGCTGAAGAGGCTCGGCTCGCTGAAGAGGCTCGGCTCGCTGAAGAGCGACGCGCTGAAGAGGCTCGGCTAGCGGAAGAGGCGCGGGCCCGTGCGGAGGAAGAGCTCCGCGCGGAAGAGGCTCGGCTTGCTGAGGAGGTTCGGCTCGTTGAAGAGGCTCGGGTTCGTGCGGAGGAAGAGAAACGCGCTGAAGAAGCTCGCCTAGCTGAGGAGGCTCGGGTCGCTGAAGACGAGCGATTCGCTGAAGTGGCTCGGGTCCGTGCGGGGGAAGAGGGTCGCGAGGAAGAGGCTCGGCT
>NZ_JABUMS010000095.1:0-390 GCF_013336705.1 Myxococcus sp. CA051A
CCATGCCCTTCGCGTACATGGTGCACCTGCGCCGCGCGCTCATCCTCTACTGCTTCACCCTGCCCTTCGCGCTGGTGGACACTTTTGGCTGGGTGACAGTCGTGGCCACGTTCGTCGTCGCGTATGTCTTCTTTGGTATCGAGGAGATTGGCGTCGAGATTGAAGACCCCTTCGGCACGGACGACAACGACCTGCCGCTCGACACCATCTGCCAGAACATCCAGAACAACCTGCTGGCGCTCCTGCCAGCCTCCACCGCGAGCACGCATGGCGACTCCGCCACCTGAGCCCTCGGCTCCTGCGAATTCCGTCATCTTCCAGCGCAAGTGGAAGGCGGAGCTGCGCGCCAGCGGCGCGATGACGCCCCGGGTGCCGGTGCAGTTCGTCGCC
>NZ_JABUMS010000096.1:0-384 GCF_013336705.1 Myxococcus sp. CA051A
CGTCAATCGGGTACCCCTCCACGCGGTTGCCCGCCACGTCCGTGGGCTTCACGCTCAACCCCCGCGTGAATTCCGCGCTCGAGATGAACACCACGCCCCTGCGCGGGTTCGCCGGGTCGTCCCGGAAGTCCAGCGTCGCCGAGGGCCGCAGCGAGTGCAGCGCGAAGTCTCCGAACGGGTAGCGCAGCCGCTCCTGGTCCGCGCGGTTGAGCAGCTCCAGCACGCCCGCGCGCGAGCGCAGCCGGTTGTTCTCCACCTCGTACGACAGCGACACGTTCAGCCAAGGCGCCGCTGCCCAGTCCAGCGCCGCCGCCGCGGCGAAACGCGTGGACACGTACGACGGCCGGTGCACGCGCTCGCCAATCAGGTCCAGCCGCGCGCCCA
>NZ_JABUMS010000097.1:0-384 GCF_013336705.1 Myxococcus sp. CA051A
GCGGACCTTCAGGATGTCGGTCTCCATGACGGTCCACGACGGACGATTTTCACGCAGCGTCTCGCAGCACGCGTGGTCCATCTCCAGCGCGACTGCGGTCTCGAATCCGGCGGCCTCGAAGCCGTAGTCCAGACCACCGGCACCCGAGAACAGGCTAATGACTTTGGGCTTGGTCATGCGGGTACTCCTACGAATAGCTCTGGCAAAAGGTCGGCGTACAGCGGAGCGAGTGCGCGGGCCTGGTCGAGGGGCAACTCGTGTGCGTTCGAGAGGTCAGCGACGAACTGCACCCGCTTGATCCCTGCAGGTAGCGGTTGCGGCACGGTCGGAACGTCTACGGCGCGATACAATCTTAGGGTCTGTCTCGTGGCATCGAGGTCGAAG
>NZ_JABUMS010000009.1:0-512669 GCF_013336705.1 Myxococcus sp. CA051A
CCCCGCACCGCGCATGCACCCGCGCCCCGTTCGCCCCGCCGCGCGCGGCCACCGCTCCCGCCGGCAACGCCGCCACCTCCCCCAGCGTGGTGAGCCCCAGCGCGGAGAAGGACGCACCCTCCCGCCCCTCCAGCGCGGCCAACGGCAACGGCGCCAGCGCCCGAGCCGAATCCCCCAGCGGAATCACCTCCACCCGCCGCGCCCCGTACCGCGCCAGCGCCCGCGAGGTGAACGCCTCCGAGGCCACCGCCACGTGCGCCCGGTACCCCAGCTCCGAGCACAGCGCCAACGCCCGCGAGCACAGCCCTTCCTCGCCTCCAGACAGGTGCGCCGCCCCCGCGTCCAACCACAGTCCATCCGGCGCGGAGAGCTGGAAGCCCGGCCCCAGGCACAAGAGCGCCTCCCCCAACGCCACCAGCGCCCGGGCCTCCTCCTCCGGCCGATAGGGAAAGTGCCGCAGTTCCGGATCCAGCGCCGTCGCCGCCGTGAGCGTCGTCCCGGGCCGAACCCCCGCCTTCAGCGCGGACGTCGACGCCGCCGCCACCCGCCGCTGGCCGCGCGACTCCTCCACCAGCACGAAGGGCCGCCCCGTCAGCTCCGGGCACTCGATGACCTTGCGCTGCACCGGGAAGCGCGTGAAGTGAAGATACGCCCTGCGCATGGGGCCTCAGTGCGTCGCCGAGGCCGCGCTCAGCCCCGCTCGCAGCGACGGCATGGCGCCATCCCGCCCGGGCCGCTGGCCCTGGATCCCCAGGCCGTTGCGCGCCACCCACGCCCCCTCCTTCAGGAAGTCCGGCGTGGCATCCGCATCCAAGGGCCCCACCTCCAGCAACCGTCCGCCCCCCTCCAGCCCCAGCTCTGGATACAGCGCGCTCCACGGCACCACCGCCCGCGCCCCCGTCCCACCGCGCCGGCTGCGCACCACCTCCACCGACCACCCCTCCCCATCCCCCGACTCCGTCCGCAGCCGAGTCATTCCATCCGCCGGCGCGTCCGGCGAGGTGAGCAGCAACAACAGCCCGCCCCCCCGCTCCGCCGCGTCCGCCAGCTTGCGCGCCTCCGCGAGCCCCACCCGAGGAGACCGCCCCACCATCCCCACCCCTCGCGTCAGGTCCAGCACCACGCAGGCGAAGGCCCCACTCCGGGCGAGCTGCACCGCCGCCCATACCCGCTGCTCGGGCGCCTTGGGACGAACGATGAGCAGCCGCTCCAGGTCCACGCCCTGCGCCGCGGCCGCCGGGGGATAGAGCTCACGCGGCCCATCCACCCACGCGCACAGCCGCTCCTCCCGGTGCGCCGCCGCCACCGCGCTCAGCGCCAGACTGGTCCGCCCGGAGGCCGCCTCTCCGCACAGCTCCACCGCCTGTCCCAGCGGGAAGCCGCCCGAGGGCAGCAGCGCGTCCACCGCCTCCATCCCCGTGCGAAGGACGGACAGGTAGCGCCGGGGCGCCGCCTGCAACTGGCGGATCCGCTCCCGGAGCTGGTCCACGACCGAGCCCGCCGAGCCCGCCGGGCCCACCCGCTGCTCCAAAGCCGCGCCCATCTCGCCTCCTCGCCGGAACCCGGCACACCGAACGTCCGACTGGACGGCAGTTCAGTATGCTCACGGGTCTGACGTGCGCCCGCCCAGGACGCACGGCGATGGGTGAGGCGACACGACGCACCGGCTCGGATCCACTGGCCCGAGGCCAGGGATCTCAAGCCCCTGCACGTCCTATCCGGCGCAGATGACCTTCACTTCCACCTTCTCGTCATCCGCCCGGCGCAGGCAGCTGCCGCCGAAGTAGATGCGCGCGGGGCGCTCCTCGCCGGACGGCTCGTACGTCAGGTCGCCCGCGGCCACCGAGCACCGCTCCACCGTGCCCCCGGCGCGCGTCAGCTCCACCTGCGCCAGCCGCGGATCCGGCAGGTTCACCACGTCCAGGCTCTGCGCCACCGCGGCCAGCTCGGCGATGCCCAGCAGCGTGTCCCGGTAGCTCGCCCGGCAGATGGAATCCAGGTTGTCGAACTTCGTGTCGAACTTCTCCGACATCGCCCGGTGCCGATGCCCGGGCCCGTACGACGTGGGGCAGTCCACGTTGCGCACGTACGTGCCCTGCGGCGTGACGTCGAGCACCAGCTCCGCCCGCTTGTCGCTCAACGCCACCGGTCCCACCGTGGCCCAGAGCACCTCGCGGCGCCCTCCCTTCGAGTCCCGCAGGGAGCTGAAGAACTCGAAGTACTCGTCCACCGTCGTCAGCAGCGCCGCGTTCTCGCTGCACTTGTCCACCGACGTGTCGTCCGGGACGGTGACCGGAGGCGGACGCAACTTGGAGCTGCAGTCCTCCTCGTCCGTCACCACGACCACCAGCAGCCGAGCCCCGTCCCGAAGGAAGCCGCCGTTGCCTCCCTCGCCGATGGAGGTGTTGGCCAGGGGCTCGGAGACCGCCAGGCGCACGGCCTCGAAGGGGGACTCCTGCCCGCTGCCCGCCGTGCCCTGCTGCACCAGCCGACGGAAGCGCTCCAGCAGGTGCTCGTCCGTGCTCTCGATGTAGCGCGCGTCCGAGGGCTGTCCATCCGCCTCCGGAACAGCCTGGAGATGTCCCGACTCGGCGGGGTATTCGCGGTATTGCTCCACACCCTGGAAGAGGATCCGCCGGTAGACGGACGTGGTGATCACCCCCACGCGGAAGTCCTGCGTCACGCCGCCGCCCTCCTGGAGGGCCTTGATGAACGCGGGCAGCTCGGTGGCGATGCCGGCCTGCTCCTCGGCCATGGAGGCCGAGTTGTCGATGACGAAGAGGATGTCCGTCTTCTGCGGAGCCACCACCGGGGACTCGCTCTGACACTTGCCCGGAAGGGTGGATCCCGCCTCGTCGACAGGCGACGTACAGGACGCCACCCAGAGGGCCGGCAAGAGGAGCAGGGGGGCACAGGGCTTCAACTTCATGGCGGCCTCCTAGGAGGCGGCGCGCCCAGGCGGCGCGACGCATCAGGGCTGGGGGGGCGAGCATGCCCCACCCCAGGCCCGGACGCGAGACAAGGTGCAGCGTCTGGCATCCGACTTGGACGTGGAAAATCGCACACGGCGTTTGCCATGGGCGTTTTGGTTGTTACGTTGGTTCATCTGCCGCAAGAAACCGACAGATGTTCACCGGCTCGGCCGCTCGCACGGCCGGGCTTGAAGACGAAGGAAGAGGCCGAACTTCATGTCCGATGAGAAGAAGAAGGGCACCGCCGCGAGCGCCATGCCCACCGCGATGGCCCCTCCCGGGCTCATCAACAAGGAAGACATCCCGCAGGTGCTCCCCATCCTGCCCCTGCGCAACAGCGTCTTCTTCCCCGGCGGCGTGCTCCCGCTGGCCGTCGGCCGTCAGAAGACCATTGCCCTGATCAAGGACGCGGTACGCGACGACCAGGTCATCGGTGTCGTCACGCAGCGCCGCGCCGAAGAAGAGGATCCGGGCGCCGCCGACCTCTACACCATGGGCACCGTCGCCCGCATCGTGAAGCTGCTCAAGATGGGCGAGGACAACTACTCGCTCGTGGTGCAGGGACTCGCCCGTTTCCGGGTGGTGGAGCTGGTCCAGGAAGCCCCCTACCTCAAGGCCCGCGTCGACGCGGTGGAGGACAAGACCTCCGCTGAAAACGTCGAGGTGGAGGCCCTGGGCATCAACCTCAAGAAGCTGGCGCGCGAGGTCATCGAGCTGATGCCCGAGCTGCCGGCCGCCGCCACCGAACTCGTGGAGAGCATCACCCACCCCGGCCATCTGGCGGATCTGATCGCCGCCAACGTGGACGTGCCGATCGAGGAGAAGCAGGCCGTCCTGGAGACGGTTGATCTCAAGGCGCGGATGAAGCTCGTGCTCGAGCTGCTCAACCGCAAGCGGGAGATCCTCAAGCTCTCCAACAAGATCGACTCCGCCGTGAAGGGCGAGATGTCGAAGACCCAGCGCGAGTACTACCTGCGCCAGCAGCTCAAGGCGATCAAGGAAGAGCTCGGGGAGATGGGTGAGGAGGAAGAGGAGCTCGACGAGCTCCAGGAGCGCCTGAAGAAGGCGGCCCTGCCTCCCGACGTGGAGAAGGTGGCGAACAAGGAGCTCAACCGCCTGAAGACCATTCCGGCGGCCTCCAGCGAGTACACCGTCGCGCGCACCTACCTGGATTGGATCGCCGACCTGCCGTGGTCGAAGATGTCCGAGGACAACCTCGACATCGAGAACGCCCGGCAGCAGTTGGACAAGGACCACTTCGGCATCAAGAAGGTCAAGAAGCGCATCCTGGAGTACCTGGCGGTGCGCAAGCTGAAGAACGACATGCGCGGGCCCATCCTGTGCCTCGTCGGTCCTCCGGGCGTCGGCAAGACGTCGCTGGGTCAGAGCGTGGCCAAGGCCACGGGCCGCAAGTTCGTGCGCCTGTCCCTGGGCGGCGTGCGTGACGAGGCGGAGATCCGCGGCCACCGGCGCACCTACGTCGGCGCGCTGCCCGGCCGCTTCATCCAGAGCATGAAGAAGGCCGGCACCAAGAACCCGGTCATGATGCTCGACGAAATCGACAAGCTCGGCGCGGACTTCCGCGGCGACCCGAGCGCGGCGCTGCTCGAGGTGCTGGATCCGGAGCAGAACAACACGTTCAGCGACCACTACCTCGACGTGCCGTTCGACCTGTCGAAGGTGATGTTCGTCGCCACGGCGAACCAGCTCGACCCCATCCCCGGTCCGCTCCGCGACCGCATGGAGATCATCGAGCTGTCCGGCTACACGTTCGAGGAGAAGCAGAGCATCGCGCGCATCCACCTGGTGCCCAAGCAGCTCAGGGAGCACGGCCTCAGCGCGGATCACATCGAGATCACCGACGAGGCGTTGCTGACGCTGACCACCTCGTATACCCGCGAGGCGGGCGTGCGTAACCTCGAGCGGCGCATCGCGGACATCTGCCGCGCGGTGGCGGTGGAAGTCGCTGGCGGGAAGATGGACAAGCAGACCATCGACTCGGAGCGCGTGAAGGAGGTCCTCGGGCCCGAGATGTTCTACTCGGAGGTCGCGGAGCGCACGGAGGTTCCGGGCGTGGCCACGGGCCTGGCCTGGACGGCGGCGGGTGGCGACCTGCTCTTCATCGAGGCGACCAAGATGGCGGGCAAGGGCGGCATGACGCTCACCGGCCAGCTGGGCGACGTGATGAAGGAGAGCGCGACGGCGGCGCTGAGCTACCTGCGCAGCAAGTCCGAGCAGTTGGGCATCAGCTCCAACTTCCTCGAGAAGACGGACCTGCACCTGCACTTCCCGGCGGGCTCCATCCCCAAGGATGGTCCTTCCGCGGGCGTCACCATCCTCACCGCGCTCACCAGCCTCCTGACGGGCATCCGGGTGCGGCACGACACGGCGATGACGGGCGAGGCCACGCTGCGTGGCCTGGTCCTGCCGGTGGGTGGCATCAAGGAGAAGGTGCTGGCGGCGCACCGGGCGGGCATCAAGCGGGTCATCCTGCCCGAGCGGTGCCGCAAGGACCTGGTGGACGTGCCGGATCAGGCCAAGAACGAGCTGGAGTTCATCTTCGTCACGCAGATGGACGAAGTGCTCAAGGCCGCGCTGGAGACGTCGCCGTTCAAGTCGTCGGCGGGGACGCCGGGTGGCGAGCCGGGCAAGGAGCCGCTGCCTCCCCAGGCCGCGGACGCCAGCTCTCCCGAGGTCCGCGCTTAACCACGCAGGCCGCTGAGATGTGACACGGGCAGGTTCCTCTTCCGAGGGACCTGCCCGTTGTCTTTGCGGGTCTCGGCGACGTCAGTGCCGCGTCGAAGGCGTGTCCTGCGCGTCGGGCCCGGAGAGCCGCTGGGCGAGCAGGCCGAGCAGCTCCTGGGTGGAGAGCCGGCCCGCGCCGTCCTTGCCCTCGAGCACGTCCGCGACGAGCGCGCGCTTGTGCTCGTGCAGGGAGAGCATCTGCTCCTCAATCGTGCCGCGCGCCACCAGCCGGTAGACGGTGACGGGACGCTCCTGACCGATGCGGTGCGCGCGGTCCGAGGCCTGGTCCTCCACGGCCGGGTTCCACCAGGGGTCCAGGTGGATGACGCTGTTCGCGGCGGTGAGGTTGAGGCCGAAGCCGCCGGCCTTGAGGGAGATGAGGAACAGCGGCGCGGTGCCCTCCTGGAAGGCCTTCACCGCCTCCGCGCGGGCCCTGGGGGCCGTCTGCCCGTCCAGGTACTCGTAGGTGATGCCCCGCGCGTCCAGCACCTCTCTCACCAGCGCCAGGTGCGAGGTGAACTGGCTGAAGACCAGCGCGCGGTGGCCCTCGGAGCGCAGCTCCTCGACGAGCTCCAGGAAGCGCTCCAGCTTGGAGGACTCCACGCGTGACGCGGCGTCATAGAGGCGCGGGTGCGAGGCCAACAGCCGCAGCCGGGTGAGGGCCGCGAGCACCTCGAAGCGCTGCTCGTGCTCGCGCTCACGCCGCTCGCGCATGACCTCCGGACGAGACTCCAGCGAGGAGATGGCCGCCAGTCGCGCGTCCTCGTACAGCGTCCACTCCGCCGAGGACAACACGACGGGCACACGCACGTCGGTGCGCGGGGGAAGCTGCGCCTCCACCTGGGCCTTGGTGCGGCGAAGCAGGAAGGGTTGCAGCACGCGAGCCAGCGCGGGGGCCGCCGTTGGATCCACCCGTCGCTCGATGGGAATCGCGAACCGGGTGCGGAACGCCTCGTGACTGCCGAGCAGCCCCGGGAAGACGAGCGAGAACACGCTCCACAGCTCTCCCAGGTGGTTCTCCAGCGGGGTGCCGGAGAGGGCGAACTTGAAGTCTCCCTGGAGCGCCCTGGCGGCGCGGAAGCGATGCGTGCCGGCGTTCTTCAGTGCCTGGGCCTCGTCGAAGACGATGGTGGCGAAGCGCAGCTCGGACAGCCGGCCGATGTCGCGCGTTAGCAGGCCATAGCTGATGACGAGCACGTCCCGAGGCCCCAGCCGTTCGAGCAGACCGCCCCGGTCCGCCGCCTCGGAGAAGAGCCGCATCCGCAGCGAGGGCGCGAAGCGCTTCGCCTCGTCCATCCAGTTGAAGGCCACGGAGGTGGGCGCCAGCACCAGCGCGGGTCCGTGCTTGCTTCGCTCCAGCAGCACGGCCAGCGCCTGCACCGTCTTGCCCAGGCCCATGTCGTCCGCCAGCACCGCGCCCGCGCCCCATGACGCCAGCCGCGTGAGCCACCGGAACCCCTCCGCCTGATAGTCGCGCAGCTCCGTCTTCAGCGTCGCGGGCACCTTCGGCTTCAACTCCTTCGCGGCGAAGATGCGCTGGACAAGGCCCTGCCAGGTCTTGTCCGCCTCCAGCTCGGCCCCCGCGCCACTCAGGGCGGACAGGGACTCCGCGGCGGCCGGGCCCACTTCCAGTCCGTGCCGCGACTGGTGGGCATGGTCCGCCAGTCGCTCCAGGTGCTGGCGCAGCGCCTCTTCGACCTCCACATAGGTCTGGTCCTTCACCAGGACGAAGCGCTCCTTGCGGCGCGCGGCATCGAGCAGCCGCGCCAGCTCCACGCGCTCCCCCTGCACAGCGAGCCCGCCGAGCATTCCGAACCAGTCCCGCTTGCGCTCGACGGAAATCTGGAGCGCGCTGGCACCACGGTGGGCCGCGATTCGCAGCGGCGAGCCCAACCACTCCAGCTCCGGAGCAGGCTCCAGCTCCTGACACGCGGCGAGCAGTGCGAGCGCGCCCTGCACTCCCGAGAACGAATAGGAGAAAGGCATCACCTGCGGCTCCGCGAGGCCGAAGGGCAGGCGCGTCTGGAGCGACTCGGCCAGCGCGAGTTCCTTCACGAAGTCGCGCACCGTGTGGACCGCGTCGTTGCCACGGCGCACGTAGACATCCCGGGGTCCCTCGCCAGGGATGAAGGAGGCGCTGTCCGGGAGGGCACGCACGCGCAGGTCCGCGCGCACCGCGCCGCCCGGCTCGATTTCGAGCCGCAGCACCGGAAGCTGGAGCACGGGGACGCGCTCACCCATGACTCCGCGAGGCAGGGCCACGGGCAGGCGCACGGCCAGCTTCGCCAGCTTCTCCAGCAGCACGCCATGGCTCTCCGGCGGGAAGACGTTGCCGTGGCGCTGGAGCACCGTGACGAGCGCGCGGACCTCCGGGCCCACGTCCAGGAGCGTGAGCCGACGCGCGCCCTCGTCCCAGAGGAAGAGGGCCTCCTCGGGCTTCGACTTGCGCACGCGGTCCACCATCGACGCGGACAACGTCGCGCCCTCCACGCCCGCGGTGACGACGACCGCCCCACCCCGCTCCACCGCGACGATGCCCACCTTGGCGCGCTCGACCTGGACCAGCAGGTCCTGCGTCCCCTCCTGGTAGAGCCGGGGATGCTCCACCAACTCGACGAGCAGCGCGCGCGAGGCGGGCCCGTCGTTGTCCGGGAGCAAGGACGCAAGGCGCGCGTCGAGGGAGGACAACTGCGCGCCGTGCTCTTGTAGCAGCTTGCGCCGGCTCACCTTCGCCCCCGTCGAGCGCTGGCCCTTCTTGGTGCGCCGGTGCACGTACGGATGCACCTCCACGCCGTAGCCCTCGATGACGTCGACGCGCCAGGAGACCTCCACGCCCGAGCCGCTTCCGAGCCCCTCATCGAGCGCGCGCTCCAGCGCCCGGAGCGTGCGGTCCCACCCCGGCCGCACCAGCTCATCGAGCGTCTCGCCGAAACTCTCCGTCCAGGGTTGGCGCAGCCACAGCAGCACCGTGTCGATGGCCGCGAGCAGATGGACACAGGGCGGCGCGCCACAAGTGCAGTCGGCCTGCACGGAGGTGGGCGTGAAGGTCAGGCTCGCCTCGGGGAGGATGAACCCCATCTGCGCGCCGTAGGGCAGCTCCGAGCAGCGCGTCTCACGGAAGCGGAAGCCCGGGAGCTCGGGGTCGAGCTGGAGCGCGTCGCGACTCAGCGCGCTCGTGGGCCGCGGAGCGACGGTGCCGGGCGCGCGGGAGCGGAGGTCCAGCAGCAGGCCGTGGACCCGGTGCGTGCGAACATCCTGGGGCGGCGCGAGGCGCTCGGGGAGCGAGGCCCGGGTCTGCTCCGCGTTCCGCCGCTCCTCTTCCACGAAGCGCCATGCGAGCAGCGGGAGCAGCTCCTTCATCTTCGGAGATGGGAGGGACTCCTGGCTCCAGCGGGTCCGCGCCTCCTCGCTGAGCATCTCCACCAGGCGGCGGCGCGCGGTCGCTGGACGGGCCTGGGGCAACAGCGCGGCGTCCACCAGGGGCGTCAACACCGTGAGGCTCAAGCGGGACAGATGCTCGATGCCCTGCTCCCGCAACCAGGACCGCAGTGCGCCCTCCGTGGCGAAGTGTGGGACAGACGAGGGAACAGGCTGCGGGCGCTCCACGGACATGGCCCTTCGCTTCTTCGCGAAGCGGCGGGGAAACGCAAGCGCCACGGCGAGGCGGACAGGCAGGCAACCCTCCTTCCACGACTTCCGCTTTCCTGCCCTTCCACGGCACACTGCGGAACGACGCTCCCTTGCCAGGCGTCGCACCTGCCATGACCAAATCCGCTGGAGTGTGGGGACTGGGCTTCATCCTGCTCGCCGGGCCCGCGTGCCTGCGAGCCTCGACGGAGGCGAAACCGGCCCCCCTGCCCGTCGACCCGGCCGCGGTGAAGGAGTCGGTGGAGGGCAACCGCACCTCCCTTCCCACCGCGCCGGCCGAACCCAAGGGCGTGGTCGTCGAACCTCCCACGAAGCCACCCTCCGGGGAGCCCGAGGCCCTCCGCTCGTCGCCCAAATGGCCTGCCTCCGGGGCGCCCCTGACGCTCGTGTCGGCACGCTTTCCCCAGGGCTTCGGCAAGCAGCGCGTGTACCTGGACGCGGGACATGGAGCGGAGGGGAACACCGGCACCCGGTCCGTCACCTGTGAGGACGAAGAGGTCTTCACGTTGCGCGTGGCGGAGGACCTGGCCCGGCGCCTGGAGGCCACGGGGCGCTTCGACGTGCGCATCAGCCGCAAGTCGGGGCAGCGAGTCGCCTACGCGGACCGGCTCGCGGAGGCCGAGCGTTGGGGCGCGCACGTGCTGGTGAGTCTGCACTCGGACTCTCGGGGGACCGCGCACCCGTGGTCACCCACGGCGGGCCAGGAATGCAACCGGCAAGATGAGACGCCTGGGTTCAGCGTGCTCTGGTCCGAGGAGGCCGAGCCTCCCCTCCAGGCACGACGGGCCACGCTGGCGCGGGCACTCGCCCGGAACCTGTCCCAGGTGGGATTCCTGCACTACGACGGCGTGGACTACACGGGGCTCTATGCCGCTGACTCCGCGCAGGCCGGGGTCTTCGTAGCGAGAAAGCCCACGCACCGACGCATCTTCGTGCTGCGCAAGCCGACCATCCCTTCCGTCATCATCGAGACGCACCATGCGCTCGACTTCGAGGAAGCCGCGCGGTGGCGTGAGGAGCGCACGCTGGAGGCCTTTGGCTCCGCGGTGACGCAGGGGCTCGTGGACGCATTCACGCCATCTCTCGTCGCCGCGCCCCAGGCGAACAGCCGCTAGGTTCTGTCCCTTCGACTGTCGAGGAGGTCACTGAGTGGCCCGGTGGTGGGACGACGCTGCCACCACCAGTCACTTCCCGCTTCGACCGACCACCACCTGGAGAGAGCGCGCCCCGCATCATCGACCGTCGCAGCCCGGTACTTCTCATCGGCAGCGGCGACCAGGGACCTGAGCTTCTCCACGAGAGGAGCAGAGCATTCGCCCAGCAGTTGCTCCACGGCATCGCGCCGATACAGATACTCCGCGAACTCCTCCGCCAGGCTCTTGGTGTCGTCCACGTCCTCCGCGAATCGCAACCAGCTCGCCAGGAGGATTTCGAACGAAAGGCGCTTCCCCCTGGCGTGATGCCTGGCCGTCAGGACATCCAGGACAGCCTGTTCTTCGGGGGTGAAGGAGGGGAGATAACTTCTCGTCTTGCGATATCTCCGCACAATGCCCGCTCGCGTGGGCGGGCTGAACGGAGATACAGCCCGACGCTCGATGGCTTGTCGGTACATCTCCCGCAGCGCGGCCATGTCGGGCGCGAGCTGGATGATTTGGTTCATGGCCTCATTGGCCACTTCCCACACGTCACCCACGCGCTTGCTTCGCAGCCTCCGGGTGAGCGGGGCTGGCCACATCGAGGCCAAGAAGTAGAGTTGGACCGGCCAGTCAGCGAGCTGAATGGTCAGCGAGGTGGGCTCTCGCCTCACTTCACGTCGGCCGATAGTGGAGGTCATGAAGACCCAGTTGTCGCCCTCCGCCAGAAGCAGTCTTTGCAGAGTCCTCCCCGTTGGTGCTTCATCTCTGGCGAGGTCGTAGTAGCCCCGAGAGAAGCGAATCCGATGTTCCCAGCGGGCAAGGCAGTCGAGGTGCAGCCGCGCGTCACTGAAGCGCGAGAGTTCATCGTCTTCAGGGAATGGGCAGACGGAGCCATCGATCTTCACTGAAAGACGATCCGGGTCCGTGCTCCCGCAGATGGCGCAGGCTCTCGTATCTCCTGATTCAGGTCGCATGGTTCACTCGCCGGTCACGATGGGGGGTCAGCGCAGCCAGGCGAAGGCACGCTCGAGCTGGGCCACCGCGTCGTCGAGGTAGCAGAGACCGTGCGCGAAGAGCACCCGCTGCGGCTGCCATCCAAGCATCCGCTGATAGCAGGCTCGTGCTTGAGGCTTTCGGCCGAAGGAGGTCGCCTGCACCTCGCGAGGCGTCTGTCCCGGCCACATCGTGCCTCCGAGGCTCAGCACCCACCGGAAACGCGCCTGGACGCGCTCGGGTTCGAGCGCCATGACCATGTCCGCGAGGATCAACGTCGCTGAGTCCTTGTGGAAGAACACGACCTCTTCGACGAAGCGACTCCCTCGGAAGATGAGCTGTTCGAAGTCATTCGCCCAGACCTCGGGGGCGCCATCCTGGAGGTCGGCGTCGAACGGAACATCGAGCTTCTGCGAGCGTGCACGCTCACGAACTCCCGGCGAGGCCCAGACCGTCGCGTGCGGGTAGCGCGCCTTCCAGGCTGGGATGGCCGCGTAGTGGAACCGGTTCGGCGACACGAGGTGCTCGACACGGCCGAGCGCATCGACCTCCGCGAACAGCTCGGGCGTGGGCGCCGTGGGAGACCAGAGCCACAAGCCCCCCGAGCGCAGCCGGATGATGACCATGCGCGTGGGGAATGGCAGCGTCACCGGGCCAACACTCATCTTCGCGACGGGCCCGTCCACCCACCAGAGGCCCTCGGCGAGCGGCTTGAGCGTCGAGAGTGGACCATAGGGACGTATCCCATCGGTCCACTCGCTGAGTTCGTGGGCGCTCTCGCGGTTTCCAGTCGTCATGGCCCTGTCATAACAACTCCGGGACGACGTGCACTTCGACTATGTGCCCGCGTCCCGGTCCTCGTCAGCCTCTTCGTCCCCGAGGATGCGCGCCAGTCGCGAGGCCAGTGCATGGACGTACGGCGCTCGCAGCATGCTGTAATGGTCACCGGCGACGTCCTCCAGCTTGAGCTGTCCCGGTGGGACCCAGCGCGACCACCCATGGCTCGCGTCCACGGCCCGCTCGCGCCTCGCGTCCTTCGCGCGGAGAAGCAGCATGGGCCCGGCGTAGGGTCCTGGACGATACGTGGACAGTGCTCGGAGGTTTGCTCGCGTCACGTCTCGCCAGGCTCGAAGGTCGGTGTCCCGGACCTCGGGAGGCAGCCAGACGGCGACACGTGCATGTTCGGCGAATCGGGCGAGCTGCCCGTCTTCCGTAAGGCCCATGAGCAACTCCGGACGCAGCGTCGATTCCGACCCCGCCGCACGCGCCAGATCCATCGCCATGCCCGTGAGCAACAGCGCGTCCTCGGGCACGGTCATGAGGGATTCGTCCCCTGGAGCGAAGCTGTCGAGGAGCACGAGTTGTTCCACCCGCTGCCCCTGTCGCTCCAGTTCACGCGCCATCTCGAAAGCGACGACGCCACCCATGGACCAGCCGCCCAGGATGTAGGGACCCTCCGGCTGCACAGCGCGCATGGATGCGATGTAGCGACGAGCCAACGCTTCCACCTGCTCCAACGGCGCCTCGTCTCCGTCCAGCCCAGGCGCCTGGAGCCCGTAGAAGGGCCGCTCCGTTCCCAGCGTGCGCGCGAACAGCCGGTAGGGGCCCACCGCGCCCCCCACCGCGTGAACGAAGAACACCGGCGTGCCCGAGCCATCCGCCTGCAACGTCACGCAGTCTCTGACCGAGCCACCCGCGCGAGTCCCTTCCACCCAGGACGCGAGCTGTTCCACCGTGGGTGCCTCGAAGAGCGCGCGCAATGGGACGTCCACACCGGTCCGCGCGCGCACCCTCGCGACCACCTGCGTCGCCAGCAGTGAGTGCCCGCCCAGTTCGAAGAAGTCGTCGTGGATGCCGACCTTCTCGACGCCGAGGACCTCGCTCCAGAGGGCGGCGAGCTGCTGCTCCGTGTCATTGCGCGGCGCCTCGTACCGGTCCTGCACGGCTCGGGTGGTATCCGGCACGGGCAGCGCACGGCGATCCACCTTGCCGTTGGCGGTGAGCGGCAGGGCTGCCATCACCACGAACGCGGAAGGGACCATGTACTTGGGGATGCGCTCCTGGAGGAAACCACGCAGGGCGAGGGGCTCGGGCCCCGCCCCCTGGCGTGGCACGACGTAGGCCACCAGTCGCTTGTCGCCGGGGACGTCCTCGCGCACCAGGGCCACGGCCTCGCGCACCTCCGGGTTCTGGTGCAGCGCGGACTCCACCTCGCCCAGCTCAATGCGCAGGCCTCGGAGCTTCACCTGGTCGTCGGCGCGGCCGACGAAGGCGAGCTGCCCATCCGCCCGCCAGCGCACCACGTCGCCGGTGCGGTAGAGACGCGCGCCGGGCTCGGTGCTGAACGGGTGCGGGATGAAGCTCTCCGCCGTCAGCTCCGGACGGCCGAGGTAGCCGCGCGCGAGCTGCACCCCGCCGATGAACAGCTCACCGGGCAGGCCCACGGGCACGGGCTCCAGGCGCTCGTCGAGGACGTACACCCGCACATTCGTCAGGGGGCGGCCAATGGGCGGCGGCTGTCCCTCTTGCGGCGCGCACTCGCGGAGCGTCGCCACCACCGTGGCCTCAGTGGGGCCGTAGGTGTTGAGGAAGGTCCGGCCCGGAGCCCAGCGCGACACGAGCTCGGCCGAGCAGGCCTCGCCGCCAGAGATGACCGTGCGCAGCGCCGGCAGCTCTTCAGCGGCGGTCGCCGCCAGCACCGCGGGGGTGAGGCTGAGGACGGAGATGGACGAGCGCCGCAGCAGCTCGTGCAGCGCCGGCCCTGGCATGGCCTGCTCGGTGGTGAGGACATGCAGGGTTCCGCCCGCGGTCAGCGTGCTGAAGATCTCCTCGACGGAGAGGTCGAAGCTGGGGTTGGCGAATTGGAGGACCTGGCTGGACGGCCCCAGGGCATACGCCTGCTTCTCCCAGTGGACGAGGTTGCAGACGGCGCGGTGGGTGACGAGCACGCCCTTGGGCTGGCCGGTGGAGCCCGAGGTGTAGATGACGTAGGCGAGGTTCTCCGCCATCACGCCGGAGACCGGGGCGTCCTCTCGCTGGCGGGAGAGCTCGGCCGTGTCGACGCACACGGTGGCGCCGGAGAAGGCAGGCAGGCGTGCCGCGAACGGCTGCTGGGTGAGGAGCACGGTGGCCCCGCAGTCTTGGAGCATGAAGGCCAGACGCACGGGAGGCTGCATCGGGTCGAGTGGCACGTAGGCGCCACCGGCCTTGAGGACGCCGAGCATGCTCACGATCAGCTCCGGCGAGCGCTCCATGCACAGGGCGACGCGGACCTCCGGGCCCACGCCCAGGGAGCGCAGGTGCCAGGCGAGCTGATTGGCGCGGCGCTCCAGCTCGCGGTAGGTGAGCGCGCCGGAGCTGGACTCGATGGCCGCCGAGTCGAGGTCGCGCGAGGCCGGGATGACCAGTTCGTGGAGGCAGGCCTGATGCGGGAAGGCGGCCTGGGTGCCACTCCACCGCGACAGCAGTTGCTCGCGCTCCTCGCCAGGCAACAGCGAGCAGGTGGCGAGCGGCGCATCCGGGCGGGCCAGCACGGCCGAGATCAGCACCTCCAGGTGCCGCATCATTCGCTCGGCCGTGGAGGCGTCGAACAGGTCCGTATTGTACTCGAGCCGTCCCTCCAGGCTCCCGTCCTCGACGAAGCCCATATCGAGGATGAGCTCGAACTTGGCGTTGCCAGGGTTGAGGGCAAGGGGCGACAGCTCCAGGCCCGCGTGCGAGCGCCGCGACTCGCCCAGGGCATGCAGTTCGAACATGACCTGGAAGAGCGGTGAGCGGCTCAGGTTGCGCTCGGGCTGGAGCTCCTCGACGAGCTTCTCGAAGGGGATGTCCTGGTGCTCGTAGGCAGCCAGGGTGTTCTTGCGCACCTGGGCGAGCAGCTCGCGGAAGGTGGCACGGGAGTCGATGCGGGCGCGGAGGACGAGCGTATTGACGAAGAAGCCGATGAGCCCTTCGAGCTCCGCGAAGCGGCGGCCGGCGATGGGCGAACCCACGCAGACATCGTCCTGGCCGGAGTAGCGGGCCAGCAGCAACTGCCAGATGGCCAGCATGCCCATGAAGGGCGTGAGTCCCTCCTGCTGGCAGAGAGCACGCAGCGCCTCGGTGGACTCGCGACGGATGCGGATGGGAACGGCGGCCGCGCGTGCGGAACCATTCGAGGAGCGAGGCCTGTCGGTGGGCAGCTCCAGAGCCTGGGCGGCCCCTGCCATTTCCTGGCGCCACCAGGACAGCTGCTTCTCCAGGGCGTCACCCTGCAGCCAGCCGCGCTGCCAGGCCGCGTAGTCCGCGTACTGCACCGGCAACTCGCCCAGCGGTGACGGCTTCCCCGCCGCATACGCCTCGTAGAGCGCCACCACCTCCCTCACCAGCACCGCTGTCGACCACCCGTCCGACACGATGTGGTGCAGCACCACCACCAGCACGTGCGACTCCGCTGACAACCTCACCAGCGTCACTCGCAGCAGCGGCCCCCTCTTCAGGTCGAAGGGCCTTGCGACTTCTTCACCCACCCAGCGCAGCACCGTGGCTTCATCCTCGGGCAGTTCGACTCGCTGAAGCTGGAACGCCGTCGGAGGCTGGATGACCTGGACGGGGACACCTCCTTCATCAGGGAAGCTGGTGCGCAGGCTCTCGTGACGACGCACCACTTCCGCGAAGGCTCGCTCCAGCGCCCCCACATCGAGCGGCCCATCCAACCGGAGTGCGGTCGGAACGTTGTACGCAACGCTCCCTGGTTCGAGTCGATCCAGGAACCACAGTCGCTGCTGCGCGAAGGACAACGGCAGCGCGCTCTTCCGAGGCGAAGGTCGCAGCGCGGGCAACGAGACGGCTCGCGCGACCTGGTCCACCTTCCTCGCCAACGCCTCCAGCGTGGGCGCCTCGAAGAGCGCTCGCAGGGGGACTTCCACTCCCAGCGACGCACGCAGACGGGCCACCACCTGCGTCGCGACGAGCGAATGCCCACCCAAGGCGAAGAAGTCATCGTGTCGCCCCACCCGCTCGACTCGCAAGACCTCTGCCCAGATGGAAGCCAGCGCCTCCTCCATCGGCGTGGCGGGCGGGACATGCGCGGCTCCCGACACCATGGCCCCGGACTCGGGCACTGGTAGCGCTCGACGATCCAACTTTCCGTTCGGTGTCAGCGGCAACACGTCCAGCCACATGAAGGCCGAGGGCACCATGTGCGCCGGCAGACGTTCCTGGAGGAACCCTCGCAACGCCCCCACCTCCGTCGCCTGCCCCGAATCCGCGAGGACGTACGCGACCAGGCGCTGGTCTCCAGGCGTGTCCTCACGGGCCACCACCACCGCATCCTTCACCGAGGGATGCTCGCGCAGGACTGCGGCCACTTCTCCCGGCTCCACTCGGAAGCCGCGCACCTTCACCTGGAAGTCAGAACGGCCGAGGAACTCCACCCGCCCATCCGCGAGCCACCGCACGCGATCCCCCGTGCGGTACATCCGCGCTCCCGGCACGGCACTGAACGGGTCTGGACCAAACCGTTCCGCCGTCAGCTCGGCGCGCGACAGGTAGCCACGAGCGACTTGCGCCCCTCCGATGAACAGCTCGCCCGGAACACCGACTGGCACCGGCCGAAGCTCGTCATCGAGCACATACACCCGCGCATTCGCCAGGGGTCGACCCAAGGGCACCGCACCCCGTCGTGTCGACGGACCCGCATCCGCACGAGCGGGCGTCGAGTGAGGCGCAACAATCGCCTCGCCCGTATCAACCCCACCCGCGAGCACCCCCACCGTCGTCTCCGTGGGGCCGTAGTGGTTGAACACCTCGCACTCCGGGGCCAGGGCACGCACCTGCTCCAGCAACGCCCAGGTGGATGACTCGCCTCCCAGCACCAGTCTCTTGCGCGGAAGCACCCGAGCCGGTGCTGGCGCAGTCAACAGCGCGGACAGATGCGCGGGGACGATCTTCACGCAGTCCACGCCGTGACGCTGGAAGTACTCCGCGACTCCCACGGGATTCCCCGCGCGCTCCGCGGTGAGCACATGCAGCACACCACCCGTGCACAGCGCGGGGAACAACACCGTGTTCCCCAGGTCCGCGCCGAATGTGGACACCAGCGCGAAGCTGGAGCACTCGCTCAACTTCAACCGCTCCGTCGCGGCCTGGACGTAGTTGACGAGCGCGCCATGCGACACGGCCACGCCCTTCGGGCGCCCGGTGCTCCCCGACGTGAACAACACGTACGCCAGATTCTCCGACGCACCTCGATGGTCCGGAGCATCCACTCGCTGGAGGGCGAGCTGCTCCGCCTCGGTGTCCAGTTGCACTCTTCGCGCCGCACAGGCCTGGAACAAGGCCTCGTGACGTGACTCCGTCACCACCACGGGCGCGGCGACCTCTTCCACCATCAGGCACAGGCGAGAGGCGGGCTGCGACGGCTCCAGCGGCACATATGCGCCACCCGCCTTCAGGACACCCAGCAACGCGACCACCAGCTCCGCGCTCCGCTCCAGACACAGCGCCACCGGGACGTCCGGTCCCACGCCCAAGGCTCGCAGATGATGCGCGAGCTGATTCGCCCGAGCATCGAGCTGCCGATACGAGAGCACCGTCTCCTCACAGCACACGGCCGGCGCGTCCGGTGTACGAGCCACCTGTCGTTCGATGAGCTGGTGCAGCAGCGCGGCCTCGAACGGGGCATCAGCGGTCGCGGTGGACCAGGACTCCAGGACGTGTCGACGCTCGGAGGCCGTCATCAGCGGGAGCGCGGCGAGGCGCTGCTCCGGGTTCGCGGTGATGGACTCCAGCAAGACCTGGAGGTGGGAGACCATCCGAACCGCCGTGGACGCCAGGAACAGGTCCGAGTTGAACAGCAGCGTCCCCGCGAAACCCTCGGCCGACTCACTCAGGTTCAACGACAGCTCGAAGCGCGCGGACTCCGTGCCCTCGGTCGGCACCGGCTTCAACGACAGCGCGGGCAGCTCCAGGGCCTCCACCGGCGCGTTCTGAAGGACGAAGAGGACCTGGAACAGCGCGGTGCGACTCAGGTCGCGCACGGGATGGAGCGCTTCCACCAGCTTCTCGAACGGAAGGTCCTGGTGCTCGTAGGCGCCCAGCGTGGTCTCCCGCACCTGGGCCAGCAGCTCACGGAACGTGTCCCGAGGCCGTGCCTGGGCTCGCAGGACCAGCGTGTTGACGAAGAAGCCGATGAGGCCCTCCGTCTCCGCGTACCTCCGGCCCGCGATGGGCGAGCCCACGCTCACGTCTTCCTGACCCGA
Source organism: Myxococcus sp. CA051A (assembly GCF_013336705.1). Taxonomy (NCBI): domain Bacteria; kingdom Pseudomonadati; phylum Myxococcota; class Myxococcia; order Myxococcales; family Myxococcaceae; genus Myxococcus; species Myxococcus sp. CA051A. Next base: position 18,736 of record NZ_JABUMS010000009.1, read on the forward strand.
ATAGCGCGCCAGCAACACCTGGAACGCCGCGAGCAACACCATGAAAGGCGTGGCCCCCTCGGCGCGGGCCAGTGCTCCGATGGCGTCGCTCAGCTCCCTCGAAAGTCGCACCGGCACCGTGGCGCCCCGGTGCGACAGAATCGCGGGCCTTGGACCATCCGTGGGCAGCTCCAGGTGGGGAGGTGCTCCCGCCAGGCGCTTGCGCCAGCCGTCGAGCTGCGCTTCCAGTCGCTCACCACTCAGCCACTCGCGCTGCCAGCGTGCGTAGTCCGCGTACTGCACCGGGAGCGCGGCGAGCGGTGAAGCACGGCCCTCGGAGAAGGCGACATAGAGCGTGCTCAACTCGCGCACCAACACGCCGAGGGACCAGCCATCCGCGATGATGTGGTGCATCACCAGCGAGAGCACATGCACCTCGGGCTCCAGCCGCGACAACGTGGCTCGCACGAGCCACTTCTGTCCCAGGTCGAACGGACGCAGCGAGTCCTCGACAGCTCGACGACGAACCTCTGCCTCTCGCTCCAGCTCAGTCAGTTGACCGAGGTCTTCCACCGCGAGCGGGAAGTCCGTGGGAGGGTGGATGACCTGAACAGGCTCGCCCTCATGCAGGGCGAAGGTGGTGCGCAGCGCCTCATGCCGCGCCACCAGCGCGGAGAACGCTCGCTGGAGGGCAACGAGGTTCAGCGCACCTTCCACTTGAAGGTGGATGGGGATGTTGTAGGCCGCGCTGCCCGGAGAGAGCTGGTCGAAGAACCACAGTCGATGCTGCGCGAAGGACAACGGCGGCATCCCCGTGCGCGGCAGCGCGACCAAGGGAAACGCCTCGGACGACGGACCTGCTTCGCGCGAGGAGTCGATGCGCGCGGCCAGGGCTTCGAGCGTAGGTGCTTCAAAGAGCGTGCGCAGCGGGAGGTCCACGCCGGTCAGCGCGCGCACTCTCGCCACCACCTGCGTCGCCAGCAGCGAGTGCCCGCCCAGCTCGAAGAAGTCGTCCTTCCTCCCCACTCGCTTCGCGCCCAGCACCTCCGCGAAGACTTCCGCCAGCTTCGCTTCCATCCCTTCTCGCGGCGCCTCGTACTCCTCCACGGCCTGCGTCACGTCCTCCGGTGCTGGCAACGCCCCGCGGTCCACCTTCCCATTCGCCGTCAGCGGCAGCGCCTCCAGTACCACCACCACCGTCGGCACCAGGTACTCCGGCAGCTTCCTCCGCAGCCCTTCCTTCACCACGCTGGCGTCCAACCCCGTCCCCACCACGTACCCCACCAGCTTCTTGTCCCCCCGCTCCTCCCTCACCACCGCCACGGCTTCCTTCACCCCCGCCTGCTGCTTCAGCCCCTCCTCCACCTCCCCCAACTCAATCCGGTATCCCCTCACCTTCACCTGACTGTCTCGACGGCCCAGGAACTCCAGCACCCCGTCCCCCCGCCACCTCACCACGTCCCCCGTCCGGTACAGCCGCTCGCCTTCTCCAAATGGGCTTGGCACGAAGCGCTCCGCTGTCCAGTCGGGACGCCCCACGTACCCCTGCGCCAGCCCCTCTCCTCCCGCGTACAGCTCTCCCGGCACTCCCACCGCCACCGGATTCATTCGCGCGTCCAGCACGTACACCTCTGTGCCTTCCACGGGCTTCCCAATCGGAATGCCTCGCGCTCCTGCCGCGGCCTCTCCCTCCATCCGGTACGCCGTCGTGAAGGTCGTGTTCTCCGTCGGCCCATACCCGTTGATGAGCGTGCCTCCCTGCCGCAGTCGCTCTCGGACTCGCTGCGCCGGCAGCACGTCTCCTCCCGCCAGCACCTGACGCACGCCCTTCAGCGCTTCCGGCTGATACGCCTGCATCTGCTCGAAGAGCGCCGCCGTCAGCCACAACGACGTCACTCCACTCTTCGTCAGCTCGCGGCCCACTTCCTCCAGCGACACTTCCTTCGCCGGGTACACCACCAACTTCGCCCCGTGCAGCAACGCGCCCCATACCTCCAACGTCGACGCGTCGAACGACACGGGCGCCAGTTGCAACCACACTTCATCCGCGCCGAAGCGCGCGTAGCTGGCTCCCAGCACCAGCCTTGCCACTGCCCTCTGCGGCACTCCCACGCCCTTCGGCGTCCCCGTGCTTCCCGACGTGTACATCACATACGCCAGGTTGCCTCCGCTGCCTCGGAGACTCGGGTTGCTTCGCGGCTGGCGCGCAATCGTGGAGCCCTCTCCGTCCACGCTCACCACCACGTCCGCGCTCTCCGCCACTTCCTCCACCTGCGCGTCCGTCCCCACCACCACCGCCACTCCCGCTTCCCTCTTCATCCACCTCAACCGCTCCGCCGGCACTCCTGCCTCCAGCGGCACGTACGCCCCTCCCGCCTTCACCACTCCCAGCACCGACACCACCCACTCCACCCCGCGCTCCACGCACAGCCCCACCCTCACCTCGGGGCCTACTCCCACCCCCCTCAGGTGGTGCGCCAGCTGGTTGGCTCGCTCGTTGAGCTGCGCGTACGTCAGCGACTCCTCGCCGCACTCGACCGCCACCGCGCCCGGCGTCTTCTCCACCTGGGCTTCGAAGTGGGCTGCCAGCGTCTCGTCCCCGCGCGCGCCTCTCTTCTCTCGCCCGCTCCACTCGCGCACCAGTCGCCGCTGCTCCTCCGCCCCCACCAGCGGCACTTGCCACACCTTCTTCTCCAACCCCTCCACCGCCCCCTCCAACACCGCCCTCACGTGCTCCACCAACCTCGCCGCCGTCCCCTCCTCGTACAGGTCGCTGTTGTAGTTCAGCGACGCCCCCATCCCCTCCGAGTCCTCCCCCACCAGCAACGAGAAGTCGAACTTCGACGTCTTCGTGTCCGTCTCCAGCCCCTTCAGCACCAACCCCTCCCCCAGCTTCACCTCCACCCCAGGCGTGTTCTGCAACGTCAACGACACCTGGAAGAGCGGACTGCGGCTCATGTCCCTCCGCGGCACCAACTCCTCCACCAACTTCTCGAACGGCACGTCCTGGTGCGCGTACGCACCCAACGTCACCTCCCTCGCCCTCCCCACCAATTCCCGGAAGCTCTCCTCCTCGCGGACTCGCCCCCTCAGCACCAACGTGTTCGCGAAGTACCCAATCAGCCCTTCCGTCTCCGCGTGCGTACGTCCCGCTATCGGAAACCCCACCACCACTTCTTCCTGCCCCGCGTACCTCGCCAGCACCACCTGGTACGCCGCCAGCAACACCATGAAGGGCGTCGCTCCCTCCCTCCGGCTCGCCTCCTCCACCTTCCTCCACAGCTCCTTCGGCCACCGCCTCTCCAACATGGCCCCTCGGAAGCTCTGCACCGCCGGCCTCGGCTTGTCCGTCACCAACTCCAACGCCTTCGGCGCTCCCTCCAATTGCCTCCGCCAGTACTCCACCTGCTGCTCCAGCACCTCTCCCTGCAACCACCCTCGCTGCCACTCCGCGTAGTCCGCGTACTGCACCGGCAACTCGCCCAGCGGTGACGGCTTGCCTGCCGCGTACGCCTCGTAGAGCGCCGCCACCTCCCTCACCAACACCTCCGTCGACCACCCGTCCGACACGATGTGGTGCAGCACCACCACCAACACATGTGCTTCCGCTGACAGCCTCACCAGCGTCACTCGCAACAGCGGCCCCACCGTCAGGTCGAACGGAAGCAACACGGCCTGCTCCACGTGACGACGTGCTTCGGCCTCGCGGCGCTCCTCGGGAAGCCCTTCCAGATCGACGTCGTGCAACACCACCGGTGACTCCGGCGCGACGATCTGCACGGCGACGCCGTTCACACTTCGAAATGTGGTGCGCAGCGCTTCGTGACGCCGAACGAGTTCCTGGAACGTTCGAGCCAGCGCATCCCGGTTCAACGGCCCCGTCATCCGCACCGCGCCAGGCACGTTGTACGAAGCGCTCAACGGCTCGAGCTGGTCCAGGAACCACAGGCGCTGCTGCGCGAAGGACAGCCTCGGCGGCCGACTCTTGCCTTCCCTTGGCACCAACGGCGGCGACACCTGTGCAGCCCCCGTTCGAATCAGTCGATCCACCCGACTCGCGAGCTCCGCCACGGTCGGAGCCTCGAACAGCTCGCGCAGCGGCAGCTCGATACCAAACGCACTCCGCACCCGGGAGATGGCCCTCGTGGCCAGCAGCGAGTGGCCTCCCAGCTCGAAAAAGTGGCCGTACAGCCCCACCCTGTCGAGCCCGAGCACCTCCGCGAAGAGCCCCGCCAGCAAGTCCTCCGTCGCGGTGCGCGGCGCCACATAGGCACTCACGCCCTCGCGCCCCGCATCCACCACGGGCAGCGCCTTGCGGTTCACCTTGCCACTCGGCGTCAGCGGCAGCGCGTCCAGCGTCACGAACGTGGACGGCACCATGTACTCGGGCAGATGTGCCCCGACATGCGCGCGCAGAGCCTCCCGCTTCGCCCCCTCCGGCTCCGAGAGGACGACGTACCCCACCAACCTCCGGTCCCCAGGAACATCCTCACGCACCACCACGGCCGCATCGCGAACACCCGGCGCGGCACGGAGCGCTGCTTCCACCTCGCCCAGCTCGATGCGGAAGCCTCGCAGCTTCACCTGACCATCCAGGCGGCCCACGAACTCCACCGTCCCCTCCGCCGTCCATCGGGCCAGGTCTCCCGTGCGGTACAACCGGGCGCCAGCCTCCTCGCTGAACGGATGCGGAACGAACTTCTCCGCCGTCAGCTCCGGCCGACCCACGTACCCGTGCGCCAGATGCGCGCCACCGATGAAAAGCTCGCCCGAAATCCCCACGGGACAGGGCTGTCCCCATGCATCCAACACATAGAGCTGACAGTGCGGCAGCGGCGCGCCGACGGACGGAAGACGCGGCCACGATGAAGGCGCCCCCCGCAACCGGTGCGCGGAGACGACATGCGTCTCCGATGGCCCGTATTGATTCTCCAGCACGCACCCGGGGAGACGCTCGAAGAACGCGACCAGCGAGGGCGTCACCTGGAGCTGCTCACCCGCGGTCACCACTTCGCGCAGCGCTCTGGGCACCGTCGGGCTCTGGACCGCGACCTCCGCCAGGGCTTGAAGCGCCACGAAGGGCAGGAAGAGGCGCTCCACCGCGTGCCTGTCCAGGAACGTCAGAAGCGCTGACAAATCCTGACGCACGTCCTCCGAGGGCAGCACCAACGTGCCACCGGCCCACCAGGTGGAGAACATCTCCTGGAAGGACACATCGAAGCTGAGCGCCGCGAACTGCAGCGTCGTCGCCGTGGGATTCACGGACCGCTCGAGCTGCCACGTCAGCAGATGTGACAGCGCACGATGCGACAGCGCCACGCCCTTGGGCCGCCCCGTGCTGCCCGACGTGTAGATGACGTAACACGCCAACTCCGGAGGAACCTCTCGAGCAGGAGCCCGGGTCGGCTGACGCGCCAGTGCCTCGGACTCCAGGTCCATGAACACGCGACGCGCGCGCGAGTCCACCGGCAACACCGTGCCCAGCCGGGAGTGACTCAGCACCACGACGGCGCCCGAGTCCTCCAGCATGAACGTCAGTCTCTCCGCCGGATAGCGCGGATCCAACGGCACATAGGTGGCCCCCGCCTTGAGCGTGCCCAGTACGGCGACGGCCAGGTCCAGGCTCTTGTCCAGACACAAGCCCACCTTGCTCCCGACGGAAACTCCCAATTCCGCCAGGTGATGCGCGAGCTGATTCGCCCGAGCCTCCAGCTCCGCATAGGTCAGCGCCCGCGTCCCATCAGTGACGGCGATGGCCTCGGGAACCCGAGCCACCTGGGCTTCCACCGGACGGAACACCGCCACGGGCACATGTGCATCACGCGCCAGGGGATTCCACTCGGTGAGGACCTGTCGTCGCTCCTCCACGTCGAGCAACGCCAACTCCGACAACGGCCGCTCCACCTTCTCACGCAGCTCGCGCAACACGTGACGCAGGTGCGCCAGCATCCGCCGCACCCCCGTCGCGCCAAAGCGCCTGGCGTCATAGGTCAGCCGAAGCACCAGCTCGTGTCCCGGCAGCGCCATCAACGTCAGCGGGTGGTGGTCCACCTCCATCGACGTGGGGTTGCGCACCACCAGCTCATCCGACGGCGTGGAGAGCCCCGCCTCCATCGGATAGTTCTCGTAGATGACGAGGCTCTCGAACAGCGGCTCGCTCGAAGGCACCTCGCTCCAGCGGCGCACCTCCACCAGCGGAGAGGACTCGTACTGACGCGCCTCCTGCAACCACGACTGCAGTTCCTTCAGCCACGGCCCCACGGGCCGCGATGCGGGCATCCGCACGCGCACGGGGATGGCATTGATGAACATACCCACCATGCTCTCGATGCCAGCAAGCTCGGGCGGCCGTCCGGAGACCGTCAGACCGAAGACCACGTCATCGCCGCCGCTGTAGCGCCCCAGCAGCACCGCCCAGGCGCCCTGCAGCAACGTGCCCGGTGTGAGCCCCTGCTGCCGGGCGAAGGCGCCGAACGCCGACGTCTCCTCCGCTCCCAGCCGCACCTCCTCGTCCCCCCGCTCCCCCTGTCCCCGAGGCACACCTCCCACATTCAACCGCGTGGGCTCCGCGAAGCCCACGAGCGCCTTGCGCCAGAAGTCCCTCGCGGCGCCCTGGTCCTGCCCCTCCAGCCACGCGATGAAGTCCCGGTAGGGCCGCACATCCCCCCGCGGCGGCGTCACTCCACGCCGAAGCGCCTCGTACCGGGTGAACACGTCCCGCGTCACCAACTGCGTGGACCAGCCATCCAGCAACAGGTGCGTGACGCTGAACACCACGCGCCAGACGCGCTCGTCCGTGCGAAACAGCGCCAGCCGGAACAGCGGCGCGACGGAGAGTTCAAACCCGCGCCGACGGTCGGCCACGAAGAAGGCCGACACCCGGGCCTCCAGTTCCTCCCGAGGCACCGTGCGCCAGTCCTCCACGGAGACGGTGGGCTCCACGTCGCGCATCACCGCCTGCAGCGGCGCGTCCAATCCCTCCCAGAAGAACGCCGTGCGCAGGATGGTGAAGCGCTGTGCCGCCTGCCGCCACGCCTCCGTCAGCGCCGTCACATCGAGGGCGCCATCCAGCTCGAAGGCGATCTGGTTGAAGTAGGGCTGGGTCTCGTCCTCCTGGAGGTGGTGGAACAAGATGCCCTGCTGCAACGGCGACAAGGGATACAGGTCCTCCACGTCGCGAAGCCGCTGTCCCTGGGAGGCCAGCCGGTCCGCGAGCCCCTCCAGCGCGCCCTGCCCCAGCTTCGCCAGGGGGAAGTCCAGAGGTGACAGTCCACGCGGGTCCTCGGACGTCCCATGCGCGATGAGTTCACGCAGGGCCGCTCGCAGCGCGTGAGCCAGCCTCTCCACGGTTTCGGTCCGATGAATCCCCGAGCCATGGGTGAACATCAGCCGCATCCGGCCGCCGCTGACGGCGCAGTCCACGTCGAGCAGGTGCGCGCGCAGCCCTTCTGGCGCGTGCGTGGGCCCCGCCGAGCCCTCCGACAAGCGCAGCGGCGCCGTGGCGGGCAGCACATTGTCGAACTGCCCCAGATAGTTGAACCCCACCTCCGGCACGGGCAAGGCGCTCAGTCGCTCGCGCAGCGCCCGGTCCGGCGACAGGTAGCGCAGCACACCGAACCCCACGCCCTTCGACGGAGTGCGCCGCACGGCCTCCTTCGCCGCTCGCACCCACGCCCCGGGCCCATCCCCCATCGACTCCACCAGCACCGGGTACAGGCTGGTGAACCAGCCCACCGTGCGCGAGAGGTCCACCTCTCCGAAGAGGTTCTCGCGCCCGTGCCCCTCCATCTCCACCCGCACGCACGATGCCCCCGTCCAGCGACGCAGCACGTGCGCGAGCGCGGCCAGCAACAGCTCATCCGGCTTCGCGCGGAACGCCTTCGCCACGTCCTGGAGCAACACCTGAGTCTCCCCGGGCTCCAGCGTCACCTCCACCAGACGCGAAGCACCCTCCGTGTTGGCGACGCCTCCCTCCACCTCACGGGGAAGCGAGCCCACGCGCGCCCAGGGGAGCCCAAGCCAGAAGGTCGCCTCCTCCCGCGCGGACGGCGTGCGCGCATGCTCCACCAGGCGCGAGGCCCAGGACTGATAGGACAGCGTCTTGGCGGGAAGTCGCACGGGCTCGTCCGCGCGAAGCCGCTGGTAGGCAGACAGCAGATCCTCCAGCAGCACCCGCCACGAGACGGCATCCACGGCCAGGTGGTGGATGACGAGCAACAACTCCTGGGGCACCTCCGGCCCCAGGTCGAAGAGCACCGCCCGCGCGACGTCTCCCGTGGAGGGCTTCAAGCGCTCCTGGACCCGCGCCGAGTACGCCTCCACCTCTGCACTCCGAGCCCCCGGCGCGCACCGCGAGAGGTCGACCGTCTCCAGCGGCAGGGTTCCTTCCAACCCCATCAGCTCTTGATGCCAGCCGCCCTGCCCGTCCCTCGTGAAGCGCAGGCGCAGGGCGTCGTGGTGCTCGCGCACGAGTTGGAGGGCTCGGTCCAGATGCGCGGCCACCATCCGCTCGCGCAGCGTGAAGCGCAGGGCTTGATTGAAGTGGTGCGCCCCCGACAGCTCACGCGCGAGGAACCAGCGCTGGATGGGCGTCAACTCCACCGGACCCGTCACGGGCCCCTGGGCGATGACTTCCCTGGGTGCCTCGGACACCACCGCGGCCAGCCGCGCCACCGTCGGATGGTCGAAGAGCTGCTTCGCGCTCAGGTGCAACCCCGCCTGCGCGGCGCGAGAGATGACCTGGATGCCGAGGATGGAGTCACCCCCCAGCTCGAAGAAGTCCTCGTGCACGCTGACCTGGGGACGCCCCAGCACCTGGGCCCAGATGCTCGCGAGGGCTTCCTCCTTCGCGTCACGTGGTGCGATCTCGGCGGTCCGCTCCACCACCGTGAGCTCCGGTGCCGGCAGGGCTCGCCGCTCCACCTTCCCGTTGTCCGACAGCGGGAACGCCTCCAACACGACGAAGGCCGCGGGCACCATGTACTCGGGCAGCCGCTCCTCCAGGAACTCGCGCAGCGCGGAGGACTCCGGTCGCTGTGCGCCGGAGGGCACCACATACGCCACGAGCCTCGCGCCGGAGGGCACGTCCTCGCGAACCACCGCCACCGCGTCGCCCACCGAGGGGTGTGTCCGCAGCACGGACTCGACCTCGCCCAGCTCGATGCGATAGCCGCGCACCTTCACCTGGAAGTCCGCGCGGCCCAGGTACTCCAGGCGTCCATCCGCGCGCCAGCGCACGCGGTCTCCCGTGCGATACAGCCGCGCCCCCGGCTCCGTACCGAAGGCATCCGGGATGAAGCGCTCCGCCGTCAACTCCGGCCGCCGCCAGTAGCCTCTCGCCACGCCGGAGCCACCGATGAACAGCTCTCCCACCACGCCCACCGGCACCGGGCCCAGGCTCGCATCCAGGACATACAGGCGCGTGTTCGCGATGGGCCGACCGATGGCCACCGGACCACTCACCGGGTCCGCCGCGCTCACCGTGTACACGCAGCAGCCCACCACCGTCTCCGTGGGGCCGTACTCGTTGATGAGGCGCGTGTCGGGCGCGTGCTCGCGCCAGAAGGCGATGCCCTCGGCCGTCAGCGCCTCACCGCCAATGACGAAGGCCCGCGTGCGTCCCGCGGCTTCCTCGGGACGAAGCTGCGCGGCCAGCATGCGCAGGTGGGTGGGCGTCAGCTTCACCAGACTGAAGTGGTTGCCCGCGCGCAGGGCTTCACCCAGGCCCTCGATGCCCACGTCTTCCGGCACCAGCACCACCGGCCGCCCCGCGACCAGCGGCGCCACCAGGCTCGTCACCGTCAAATCAAACGACAGCGGCGAGTGCACGGGCGAGCCGCTGCCCTCCGCGAGCCCATAGGCCCGCTGCGCCCAGGTCAGGTAGTTCACCACGCCCCGGTGCTCGACCATCACCCCCTTGGGTCGCCCCGTGCTTCCAGACGTGTAGATGAGGTACGCGAGGTCTCCGGCTCCGGCCAGTGGCTCTGGCGGCGTCACGGGCTCGCGACCCGCGGTGCGCGCCCAGTCCGTATCCAGGCAGAGGAGGAACTGCGAGGTCGCCGGCAGCGCGTCCGCGAGCACCTCCTCGGTGAGCACCACCGGCACACCGGTGTCTTCCAGGAGGAAGGACACCCGTGTCGACGGCCAGGCCGGGTCGATGGGCACATACGCGCCCCCGGCCTTCAGGACGGCCCACAGCGCCACGACCATGTCTGGAGAGCGACGGAAGCACAGGCCCACCAGCGTTCCTCGCCGGACGCCCAGGCCGCGCAGGTGGTGCGCGAGCTGATTCGCCCGCGCGTCCAGCTCGCGGTAGCTCCAGCGCACATCTCCCATCGACACGGCCAGCGCGTCCGGGGTGCGCGACACCGCCTCCTCGAAGAGGCCATGCACGGTGGCCTGCTCCGGGAAGTCCGCGCGGGTGTCGTTCCAGGTCACCAGGAGTTGGTGCCGCTCCGCGCCGGACAACAGGGACAGCTCCCCCAGTCGCCCCTCCGGCCGCGCCGCGATGGCCTCCAGCACGAGGACCATCCGCTCCAGTCGCGCATCCGCGAACGCCTGCGTGAAGCGGGTCTGGTCGTAGCGAAGGAGCAGCGGAAGTTTCGCGCCCGAGGTGGAGATCAACGTGAGGCCGAAGTGGTCCGCCTCCCTGGCCCGTACGTCGCGCACCTCCAGCGCCCGAGCGGAGGACGTGAGCGCGGCATCCAGCGGGTAGTTCTCGAAGACGACCAGCGTGTCGAAGAGCGAGGTGCCCGCGGGGACGTTGCTCCAGCGCTGCACCTTCACCAGGGGCGCATGCTCGTGCTGGCGCGCCTCCACCTGCGTGTCCTGGATGCGACGCAGCCACGTCGACCAGGTCAGGTCCTGGGACCAGCGCACTCGCACGGGCTGGGTGTTGATGAACAACCCGACCATGTCCTCCACGCCCGCGAGGTCCGGAGGACGACCGGAGACCGTGGTGCCGAAGATAACGTCCTCGGCGCCCGAGAGCTGTCCCAGCACCAGCGCCCACGCGCCCTGCACCAGGGTGCTCAGCGTGAGCCCGTGTCGACGCGCGAAGGTGTTGAGCGCCGCGGTGGTGGACTCCGACAGATGGCGGGTGCGCGTGATTCGCCCCGTGCCCTCCCCCGCCCCCTCGCCCGTCGGCGTGGGTTCATCGACCCCGGCCAGTTCGCGGCGCCAGAAGTCCTCCGAGTCCTTCAGGTCGTGCTCGGCCAGCCACCCCAGGTAGTCGCTGAACGGACGAGGCGAGACGAGCCTCGGAGACCGCCCCGCGAGCGAGCCTTCGTACAGCGTGAAGAAGTCCCGCACCACCAGCGGCACGGACCAGCCATCCAGCACCAAGTGAGAGTGACTGAAGACGAAGCGGTACGCATCGGCGGCGCTTCGCAGCAGCGTCAGTCGAATCAACGGCGCGCGCGACAGGTCGAACCCCTCACGCCGGTCCTGCTCCAGGAAGGTCGACAGTCGGGCCTCGAAGGCGTCCGCCGACAGGTCGCGCCAGTCCTCGACGCGCACGGGCAACTCCACCTCTCGCAGCACCACCTGCACCGGCTCGTCCACGTCGTCCCAGACGAGCGCCGTGCGCAGCGCGGGATGCGCCGCCACCGCGCCCCGCCAGGCCTGGATGAAGGCGTCCACGTCCAGCTGTCCCCGCAATTCACAGACGAGCTGGTTGAAGTAGAGCCCCTCTCCTGGCTCCGCGATGGCGTGGAAGAGCATGCCGCCCTGCAGAGGCGACAGCGGGTACAGGTCCTCGATGTTGTCGCTCATCGCGTCTTCTTTCCGAACCGCGCCGCCAGTTTGTCGAGCTGCGACTGCTTCACCTTCGCGAGCGGGAAGTCCGACGGAGAATGTCCCCCCGCGTCGGGCGCTCGCGAGGCGGCCACCAGCGCCAACAGTCTCGCCACGAAGTCCTCCGCCACACCCACCACCGTCTCTCGCCGGTGCACCGCCTCGCTGAAGGTCCACGTCACCTCCAGCCGGCCCTCGCGCACCACGCTCGTCACATCCAGCAGGTACGGCCGCCGCGCGCTGTCCGCGCGCTGCCTCAGCCCGTCGCTCTCCGGGGCCAGTCCGAAGGGGCCTCCCGTACCGACGATGCCATCCACCTGTCCCAGATGGTTGAAGCCAAGCTCCGCGACAGGGAGCGCCGCCAACGAAGCGTCCTTCGCCACGTAGCGCAGCAGCCCCCAGCCCATGCCTTGCGACGGGACCGCGCGCAGCGACTCCTTCACGACGCGCAAGGCCTCGCCGGGCCCCTGCACGTCGCGGAGGTCCAGGAGCGCCGGGAAGACACGCGTGAACCACCCCACCGTGCGGGAGACATCCGCGCCCGGCAGCACCTCTTCACGGCCGTGCCCTTCCACGTCCACCAGCGCGACGCTCCGTCCCGTCCAGGCCGTCAGGGCCTGCGCCAACGCGGTGAGCAAGGGGTCCTGCGGCTGCGTGTGCCAGGCCTTCGGCACGTCGTGCAGCAGCGCCTTCGTCTGCTCCGCATCCAGCGACACCTGTACCCGGCGAGCCGTGGCCTCGGTGTTGATGCCCGCAGGGAAATCCCTCGGCAGCCGCGCGGCTTCGGACCAGGGCCGCTCCAGCCACCACGCGCGCTCCGCGAGCAGCTTCTCCGAACGTGCCAGTGCCTCCAGGCCCCGAGCCCACACCTGGAAGGAGGTCGTCTTCGGTGGCAGTCGCACCGCGCCGCCCTCGGCGAGCTCCGCGTAGGCCGTCGCCAGGTCTTCCAGGAGGATTCGCCAGGACACCGCGTCCACCGCCAGGTGGTGGACCGCCAGCATCAGCAGCGCCGGACGTCCGGGACCTCGCTCCAGCAACACACCCCGGACGAGCGACGCCTCCAGGCGCAGGGACTGTTGAAGCTCCAGGGCGCACCGCTCCAGCGCGAGCCCCATCGCCTCCGGCGGCACGGTCGACAGGTCCACGCGCGCCACCTCCACCGACACGCCCGGCGCCACGGACGTCTGATGCCAGCCGTCCTCCTTCCTGGCGAAACGCAACCGCAGGGCGTCATGGTGCTCGACGACCCGCGCCAGCGCGCGCTCCAGCAGCGGCGCGTCGAGCGCGGCCCGCGCCTCGAACATCAGCGACATGTTCCAGTGGTGCGGCTCCTCCAGCCCCAGCTCGAAGAACCAGTGCTGGATGGGCGTGAGCGCCACCGGGCCCACCACGGGTCCCTGCTCGGCCTGCACCGCGAGCCGTGTTCCCGCCACCGTCGCGAGCCTCGCCACGGTGGGGTTCTGGAAGAGCTGCTTCGGAGACAGCTCCAGACCCGCCGCCCGCGCACGGGTGACAATCTGCAAGCCGAGGATGGAGTCGCCGCCCAGCTCGAAGAAGTCGTCGTGGATGCCCACACGCTCCACGTTGAGGACCTGCCGCCACAGCTCCGCGAGGCGCGCCTCCACCTCCGTACGGGGCACCGCGTCCTCCGCGCTCGAGGCCTTCGACGGCTGGGCCTCCGGTGCCGGCAACGCGCGCGCGTCCACCTTGCCGTGACGCGTACGAGGCAGCGCGGCAAGCGTGACGAAGGCGGACGGCACCATGTAGGGCGGCAGGCGGGAGAGCAGCCACGACTTCAGCGCGCCCGAGGTCAGCGCCTCGACCTCTCCGGGACTCCGCGCCACGACATAGGCGACGAGCCGACGGGGCCCACTCCCCTCCGCCCTCGCCACCACCGTCGCCTCCCGCACCTCGGGATTCGCGAGCAGCGCGGCCTCCACTTCACCCGGCTCGATGCGGAAGCCTCGCACCTTCACCTGCGCATCCGCGCGGCCCAGGAACTCCAAGCTCCCATCGCGGCGCCAGCGGGCCATGTCTCCCGTCCGGTACATGCGCGCGCCCGGTCGCGTGTCGAAGGGGTCCAACACGAAGCGCTCGGCGGTGAGCCCGGGCTGGCCCAGGTACCCTCGCGCCACGCCGGAGCCACCCACGTGGAGCTCGCCCGGTGCGCCAGGCAGCGCCAGCCCACCTCGGGCATCCAGCAGGTACACCTGGGCACCCGGCACGGCCCGACCAATGGGCACATGTCCCTGCTCGTCCCGCCGGACACGATGCACCGTGCTCCAGATGGTCGCCTCCGTCGGACCGTACTCGTTGAACAACGGCACCGACGGCAGGGCCTCGTGATGCGCGCGCGCCAGTTCGAGCGTGCAGGCCTCTCCGCCCACGCTCACCGCGCGCAGGCCCACCAATCCTCCCGCTGGCGCCGCCGCGAGCACCTCCGCGTAGAGAGCCGGCACGGAGATAAGGTGCGTCACGCGAGCCCTGGCCACCAGCTCCGCCAGCTTCCTCGGGTCCTCGCGGTCCTCCACGTCCGGGTAGCGCAGCGTGCCACCCTCGAAGAGCGACCAGAGCAACCCCGCCAGCGAGGCATCGAAGGTGAACGGCGCCAGGGACAACACGACTCCGGGGGCGCCATAAACCTGCTGTCGTGCCCGCGTCGCCGAGACGAGCTGGCGGTGCTCCAGCACCACCCCCCTCGGCTTGCCGGTGGAGCCCGAGGTGTAGACGATGCAGGCGGCCTGGTGCGGCTGGGGCTCCGAGGGCAGCGCGCTTGCACCCATCGGGAGGGCCTCCAGGGTCACCACCGCCATGCCCTCTCGCGAAGGCACACGCGCCAGCCAGGCGCCGGACGTCACCACCGCGTGCGCCTGGGTGTCCTCGATGATTCCGGACAGCCGCTCGGAGGGATGCTCCAGGTCGAGCACCACCACGGCCGCGCCCGCGCGCAGGATGCCGAGGAGGCCCGCCACCACGTCGGACGGTTGCGCGAGCGCGAGCGCGACGATGTTCCCCGAGCCCGCGCCCACCGCCTTCAGCGCTCCAGCGAGGCGCGCGGACAGCGCATCGAGTTCGCGGTAGGTGAGTCGGCGGGTGCCGTCGTCCACCGCCACGACGTCGGGGTCGGAGGAGGCGCGCGCGGCGAAGCACGCGGTCACCGTCTCGCCCGCCGTCGACTCGCGCGAGGGCGCAGTGGCCCACTCGACGAGGAGCTGGTGACGCTCATCCTCCAACAGCACGGAGAGCTGGGACAGGCGTCGCTCGGGATGCGCGGCCAGTTGCTCCAGCAGTCGCAGCAGGTGCCCCGAGAGTCGGTGGATGGTGTCCGCGTCGAAGAGGTCCGTGTTGTAGTCGATGCCTCCGGACAGCCCCTCCTTCGACTCCACCAACTCCAGCATGAGGTCCAGCTTCGTGGCCCCCGTGTGGACGGCCTGGCTGCTCAAGCGCAGACCGGCCATGGTCAGCTCGATGGGCGGCGTGTTGTGCAGCACGAGCATCGTCTGGAAGATGGGCGTGTGACTCAGGTCGCGAGCCACATGGAGCGCGTCCACCAGCTTCTCGAACGGCACTTCCTGGTGGGCGAAGGCCCCCAGCGAGGCGCGGCGCACGCGGCCCAGCAGCTCCGTGAAGGTGGGGTCTCCGGACAGGTCCGCGCGCAGCACGATGGAGTTGATGAAGCAGCCGATGAGCGGCTCGATTTCGGGTCGGTTGCGTCCAGCGACGGGAGTGCCCACCGCGAAGTCATGCTGCCCGGTGTACGCGTGGAGGAGCGTCTGCCACGCGGTCATCAACACCATGAACGGCGTGGCGCCTTCTCGCCGACCCAGTGACACCAGCGCGTCCGTGAGAGACCGGGAGAGGGAGAGGGGCAGTCTTGCGCCCGGATAGGTCTGCACCGGAGGCCGGGGACGGTCCGTGGGCAACCGGAGCACGGGGACGTCCGCCAGCACGTCGCTCCACCAGGCCTGCTCGGCCGCCAGCTCCGGGCCTCGCATCCATTCGAGCTGCCAGGCCGCGTAGTCCGCGTACTGCACCGTGATGGGTGGGAGTGGAGACGGCTGGCCCGCGAGGAAGGCGGCATAGAGGCTCGCCAGCTCAGGGAACATCACGCCCAGGGACCAGCCATCCGAGACGATGTGGTGCATGACGATCAGCAGCACATCCTCGTTCTCGCGGACGCGCAGGAGTGAAGCCCGCAGCAGCGGCCCCGTCTCCAGGTCGAAGGGCTTGCGCGCCTCGTCCCGCGCCCAGCCGTCCACTCCCCGGGCGTCCCCTGCATCCATCGTGAAGACCCGCAGGGGCACTTCGAGCGCCGCGGAGATGTGCTGCACTCCGCCCGCGTCGGACATCGAGAACGTCGTCCGGAGGACCTCGTGGCGACGCACCACCTCGTTGATCGCGCGCTCGAGCGCGGCCACGTCGAGCGTGCCGGTCAGCGCGAGCATCACCGCGTTGTTGTTGGCCACATTCCCCGGCTCCAACCGGTCCATGTACCAGAGCCGTTGCTGCGAGAACGAGAGCGGCAGCGGGCGCTCCCGGGAGACATGCGGAATGGGCGGAGGGCCCTCGCGCCGAGCGGCGCCGTTCGACTGCGCCACGACGCGGGGCGGGGTCGGACGACGTGACGACACGGGCAGCGGCGGCAGCAACTCCAACGAGCCATCCAGGTGGCGGCGCGCCCTGCGCCCCATCGCGAGGCGAGGCCCCGCGCCGCCGTCCGGAAGCAGCCGGAGCGCGGCGGACGCCGGAGCATTCCAGAGGCCGCGTGGCGCCTGATCGCCCAGCACCGCCAGCTCGCCCACCACACCCGTGGGCACGGAGCGGCCTCGCGCATCCACCACGTCCCAGGACAGGGGCTCCTTCGACGAAGGTGAAGCAGACCCGGACCGCGTCCACGCCCCCAGGCCGAGCAGCGGGTCCCGGCGCGACACCTCGACCGGCAGCGCACGCGACAGCGCGTCCGCGACCTCTCCCTTCGCCTCCTCCAGCAAGACGCGCCGCACGGGACGCAGGACCTCGGCGGCGGAGGGCAGCTCCGACAGGGCCTTGGCGAGCGTCGCCGTGAGGTGCAGGTGCGTGGCGCCCGTCTGGCGCACCAGGGACAACAACGCCTCGGCGGCGCTCGGCCCTTCGTGGAGCGTCACGGTGGGCACGGGCGACGCGGACAGCGGCGCATGTCGCCGCCGCAGCACATCCAACTGCTGGAGCGAGTCGAGCGTCGCCTCCACCTCCACGCCGAAGTCCACGAGGCAGGCCACTTCATCCACATCCAGGCGCTTCACGCGCTCCACCACCGGCCCGCACGTGTCCGGGGTTCCGAAGAGGCCCCCATCCTCCACGTAGCGCGTCAGCCCGTGCTCCAGCAGGGCATCCATGTCCCCCGGAGTCAGCGAGCGGAAGTCTCCCTTGAGGCCCAGGCTGGCCACGAAGGCCTGAAGGATGTCCACGGAGCTGCGGAAGTATTCGAGCAGCGGCTTGCGCACGCGGCGGCGGACCTCGGCCTCGTCCTCGCCCAGGAATGCGTGGAGCATGAGGCTCACGTGTCCCCGCCCTGGATGACCGTGTTGCCGCCAGGCCTCGCGATAGAGGGCCACCTTCGACGACAGGTCCTCCAGGTTCTGCCCCATCAAGTTCGTGAGGACGTACGCCCCCATTTCACCCGCCATGCGGAACGTGTCCGGGCTCCCCGCCGCCGTGAGCCAGAACGGAAGTTCCTTCTGGACGGGACGTGGACGGAGGAACACCTCCACCTCGTCACCCGCGCCGTTGCGCCGAAGCACCGAGCCGCCACGCCACAGCGTGCGCACCTCCTCGATGCCCTTGAACATGACCTCCTTGCGCCGCGCGTACCGGTCCGGCGCGAAGACGAAGTCATTCGCATGCCAGCCCGATGCGAACGACACACCCACGCGGCCGTTGGACAGGTTGTCCAGCACCGACCACTCCTCCGCGACGAGGATGGGGTCATGCAGCGGGAGCACCACGCTGCCCGCGCGAATCCCCAGCCGCTCCGTCACCGTGGCCACGCCCGCGCCGACGACAGCGGGGCGGGGGTAGAGCCCTCCGAAGGAATGAAAGTGCCGCTCGGGGGTCCACACCGCCGAGAAGCCCTGCGCGTCGGCGTACTTCGCCGCCTCCATCAGCAAGCGGTACTTGCGTCCCCCCAGCGAGTCCTCGTCGTTGGCGAAGAACGACAGGCTGAAGTCGGGCCCAGGCCGTGTGCCCGCTCCGCTCGAAGTGGCCAGCACGAGGCGGGCACGCTCCGACGGCAGCACCACGCGCAGGCCTCGCGTCAGCGCCCACAGCAACTCCAGTCCCGTCCCCGGCGCCCCCGCCTCTTCCGCCGACAGCCAGGTCCCCTCCTTCACCTCGGCATTCGAGTCGAGGCGCCGGAACAGCGCATCCACCGTGCGCACCGTGTGCATGGCACGCAGTCGCGCTCCCGTCGGTCCAACCAGCGACTCCAGGCAGACCAGGGTCTCAGCCGAGGACTCCATTGAGCCTCGCGAGGCGGAGGCATCCAACGTAAGGCCTCCCTCCACCGCCAGCGTGGAGAGCGCGCGGACGGAGATGACCCGAGCCGGGTCCAACGGCACGCTCGTGTGCAACCGCTCGTGCGTCAGCAACAAGGGCGGTGGGCCACCAGCAGGCGCGAGGGCCGCGAGTTCCCTGAGCTGGGGGGTGGAGAGGAGCACGTAGCCGCCGCCCGCCTCCAGGACCGCCCAGAGCGCCACCACGCGCTCCACGGACGGTTCAAGACAGAGCGCGACCAGCACCTCGGGGCCCACGCCCTTCGCACGCAGCTCGGACGCAAGCCGGCGCGACTCCGCGCGCAGTGCGCGCCACGTGAAGTCACCTTGGCCCTCCGTCGACACAGCCACCGCATCCGGAGCCCGCGTGGCACGAGACTCCAGCAACGCGGAGACCGTGCTCGGCGGCGCCGACAAGTCAGCGGGCGAGACGCGCGCGAGCGCCTCCTGGCCCTCGGCCTCCAGACGCAGTCCGGACAGCGGTTGCCCCGGGTCCGCGAGCGCGGAGGTGAGCAATACCGTCCAGTGCGACAGCAGCCGGTCGATGGTCTCGGGCGCGAACCGCTCCACCGCGTAGTCGAGCGTGCCCGCGAAACCGCCAGCATCCTCACCCATCGACACGGACAACGGCGACAGCACCGCGCCGAACCGCGGCGGCCCCTCCTCGACTTCCACCAACTGCATCCGCAGATCCGGAGCATCCAGGACCGCATCGAACCGGGGATGCAGGACGAAGAGCGCATCGAACACGCGCTCGCGGCCCGGGTTCCGCGTGGGCTCCACCTCCCGGATGAGATGCTCGTAGGGGACGTCCGGCTGCGCGTACGCGTCCAGCGTGACATCGCGCACGCGCCCGAGCAGCTCACGGAACGTCGGGTCACCCGACAGGTCCGTGCGCAGGGGCACCGCATGCGCGACGTAGCCAATCAACGGCTCGAGCTCCGGACGATTCCGATTGCCAATGGGCGTGCCCACGATGATGTCGTCGCGGCCCGCCCATCGCGCCAGCAGCGCCTGCCAGGACGCGAGCAACACCATGAAGGCCGTGACGCCCTCTCGCCGCGCCAGGGCGTGGATGCCGCTCGTCAACGACGCCGAGAAGCCGACGCCGCGTCGGACTCCGCTGAGCGCGGGCCCCACGCCAGGCGGCAGGTCCACGGGCAGGTCCAGCGGCCCGGGCATGCCCGCCAACCGCTCACGCCACGTCGCCGCCTGCGCGGTGGAGGCCCCCGACTCCAGGAACTTCCGCTGCCAGGCCGCATAGTCGATGTACTGAATCGCCAGCTCCGGAAGCGGCGACGACTCCCCTCGCTTGAAGGCGCCGTACAGCGCGCCCAGCTCCGAGCTGAACACCACCAGGGACCACGTGTCGCAAACCACGTGATGGACCGAGATGACGAGCAGGTGCTCCCGCGCCGAGAGCTTCAACAGTCGCGCGCGAACCACCGGCCCGTGGGCGACGTCGAACGGCTGGGACATCTCCGCGAAGACCCGCCGTCGCCACTCCGCTTCGCGCGCCTCCTCCGCCATCTCATCGAGGGAGTCGATGACCAGGGGAACGCGCGCCTCCGAAGAGACTCGCTGCACCATCCGACCGTCCACGAGCGGATACGACGTGCGCAGGGCTTCGTGACGCCGGACCACCTCCTCCAGGCTTCGCCGCAGCACCGACACGTCGAGCACGCCCGTCAGGCGCAGGGCCACGGACATGTTCAGCGCGGGATTGCCTGGGAGCGCCTGCTCCAGCGCGCAGACCCGCTCCTGCACCACCGACAAAGGCAGCACCCCATCCCGAGGAACCCGCACGAGCGGCGGCAGGACACCGTCCTTCGCGGACAGTCCCTCGGTCCCCAGTCGCGTCTGGATTCGCGCGGCCAGGCCCGCCACGGTGGGCGCCTCGAACAAATCACTGAGCGGAAGCTGGACGGGGAAGGCTTCACGCAGCCGCGTGAGCATCTGTGCCGCCATCAGCGAGTTTCCACCCAGCTCCAGGAAGTCGTCGTGGATGCCAAAATCCGAGCGCCCCAACCGCTCGCGCCAGATGCCGAGCACGCCCCGCTCCACATCCGTTCGCGGGCCCGCCTTGTCCGCGGGGACGTCCATCACCTCGGGTGACTCCGCGCCGCTGGTGTCGAGCGCGTGAGCCACGGTGGCCGCAGTCGTCGTCGCGAGCACCTTGGGCGCATCCAGCGCGAAGCGCCGACGCTGGAACGGATACGTGGGCAGCGACACCCTGTGGCGTTGCTCGTTCGCGTAGACCCGCTTCCAGTCGGGCTCGAGCCCGGACTCCCACAGCGCGCCCAGGGCCGCCATGAGCACGCCGTACTCCCCCACCTTCGAGTCGGCCCGAGGCAGCGAGGCCACCACTCGCCCTCCGTGTCCGCGCAGTCCCAGTCGCGCCAGCGCCGTGAGCGCCTGGTCCGGTCCCACCTCCAGGAAGAGCGTGAAGCCGCCCTCCTTCAGCGTCTCCAGTCCCTCCCCGAAGCGCACCGGGGCCCGCATCTGACGTGCCCAGTACGCGGGGTCCGTCGCCTCCTCCGGACGAATCCACGTGCCCGTGACGCTGGAGACATACGGCACCCGGGGCGCGGAGAGCCGCAGGCCCGCCACCACGCGCGACAGCTCCTCTCGCAGCGGCTCCACGGCCTCCGAATGGAAGGCGTGCCCGGCGGGCAGGCGCAGCACGCCGACGCCTCGAGCCACCAGCTCCCGCTCCAGGGCCTCGACCTCCGCCGTCGGTCCCGACACCACGCACCGCTCGGGCCCGTTCACCGCCGCCAGGGCGAGGGCTCCCGTCAGCAACGGGCGCACCTCCTCCTCCGCGCAGCCCACCGCCGTCATGCTTCCCGGGGGCAGCTTCGACATCAGCCGACCGCGCGCCACCACCAGCGTCAGCGCGTCCTCCAACGGCAGGACGCCCGCGAGGCACGCCGCCGTGTACTCGCCGAAGCTGTGTCCCAGCAGCGCTCCCGGCTGGATGCCCCACGACTCCCAGAGCTTCGCCAGCGCGTACTCCACGCAGAACAGCGCGGGCAGCGCATGGCGCGGGTCTCCCAGCGCCTCGCGTGCCGCGGCCTCCGCGCCCGGGCCCGGAAGCAGCACGTCTCGCAGCACCTGCTCCAGCGAGGGCCCCAGTTCTCGCAGACAGGTGTCCACCGTTTCGCGGAAGAGCGGCTCCGCGCCGTACAGCTCGCGCCCCATCCCCAGCGACTGCGCGCCCTGCCCCGGAAACAGGAAGGCCACGCGCCGCTCGCGCGCCGCCGCCACATCCTCCAACACGCGTCCGTTGCTGGGAGTCCGCAGCCGCGCGAGCAGCTCCGCCCGGTCCCCAGCCACCACCGCGAGCCGATGCTCGAAGCCACCGCGCCCCACGTTGCGCGTGAAGGCCACGTCCGCGAGCGACATGTTCCCAGGGGCCGTCTCCAGCCACTCCGCCAGCTCACGCACCGACGCGGAGAGCGCCTGTGCGGTGCGCGCGGACAGGGTGATGAGCTGCGCGGGCCGAGCGCTCGGGCCCGAGGCTTCCTTCTTCGGCGCCTCCTCCAGCACCGCATGCGCGTTGGTGCCGCCAATGCCGAACGAACTCACGCCCGCGCGCCGGGGCACGTCTCCGCGCGGCCAGGCGCGCTTCTCCGCGACGACGGAGAACGGGCTGCTCGCGAAGTCGATGGCGGGGTTGGGCGACGTGAAGTGGAGCGTGGGAGGCATCACCTCCTCGGAGAGCACCAGGGCCGTCTTGATGAGCCCCACGAGTCCGGCCGCCGTATCGAGGTGGCCGATGTTCGTCTTCACGGAGCCCAGGGCGCAGAAGCCCTTGCGGTCCGTGTCCCGCCGGAAGGCGCGGGTCAGCGCCGCGACCTCGATGGGGTCTCCCAGCGCGGTGCCAGTGCCGTGCGCCTCGACGTAGCCGATGTCGTCCGCGGTCAGTCCCGCATAGGCGAGCGCCTCGCCGATGACATCCGCCTGCCCTTCCACGCTGGGCGCCGTGTAACCCACCTTCAGGCCACCATCGTTGTTCAGCGCGGAGCCTCGGATGACCGCATGGATGTGGTCTCCATCCCGCAGCGCATCCGCCAGCGGCTTGAGCACCACCGCCGCGACGCCATTGCCCGGCACCGTGCCGGCCGCGCGCGCGTCGAAGGCACGACAGTGTCCGTCGGGGGAGAGAATCATCCCCTCCTGGAAGAGATACCCCGTGCGCTGCGGCAGGGAGATACGCACCGCGCCCGCCAGCGCGATGTCGGACTGGCGCAGCAGCAGGCTTTGACAGGCCATGTGGACCGCGACCAGGCCCGTGGAACATGCCGTGTAGACGGCGAGGCTCTCGCCACGCAGCTTCAGCTTGAAGGAGGCCTTGGTGGCCAGGTTCTCGCCGGACGTGCCCATCACCTCGTACAGCGAGGCCGGGTCCAGTTGCCCCTGTCCCAACATGCCCAACGTGTGCAGCGAAGGGGCCGCGCCCGCGTACAGGGAGATCTTCCCCGAGTAGCGAGTCGGGTCATAGGCCGCATCCTCGAGCGCGGCCCAGGCGCACTCCAGGAACACCCGCTGCTGCGGGTCCATCCACAACGCCTCGCGTGGGGGCACGTCGAAGAAGTCGGCGTCGAAGGTGTCCGCCCCCTCCATCACTCCGGCCACGGGCACGAAGTCCGGGTGTCTCCGCAGCGCTTCGGGCACCAGCGGCGAAGTCTCCAGCGCCTCCGGCGACAGGCGGGAGACCGACTCCACGCCGTCGAGCAGATTGCGCCAGAAGTCCCGCACATTCGCCGCGCCGGGGAACCGCCCGGACATGCCGATGATCGCGATGTCGTTGCCACTTCCGCCCGTCAGGTCCTGGTCCGCCATGTTCTCAGGTATTCCTTCCGCCGCGACGCTGGAGGGCCTGACGACGGGCCTCCGCACGCTCCTGATGCTTTACCGTCTGCGTCCCTGGCTCCGACTCGGAGGACAGCCTCCGCGCCAGCGCATGGACGGTGGGATGCTCGAAGAAATGGGTGACGGGAACGTCCCGCCCGAGCACCTCGCGCAGCCGCGCGCACGCGCGCACCGCCGACAGCGAGCTGCCGCCCAGGTCATCGAAGAAGTGGGCGTGGACGCTCACCGTCGGATACCCGAGCGTCTCCGCCCATGCCTGGACCAACGTCTGCTCCAAGGGTGTGCGCGGAGCACCTTCCGAGGGCGCCGCTCGCGTCGGAGCCGGCAGGGCCCGCGTGTCCACCTTGCCGCTGGACAACAACGGCAGTGCCTCCAGGGTGACGAGGTCCGCGGGAATCAGGTGTTCGGGCAGGCGCGCGCGAAGGCTCGCTCGCACCTCTCCCGGCGTCGGCATCCCGCCTTCCGGGGGCACCACGTACGCGACCAGCCGAGGCTCTCCACCCGCAGGCGGGCGCCACACACGGACATGGGCCTGCCGCATTCCCGCCAGCTCGCGCAGGGCCACCTCCACCTCGCCCGGCTCGATGCGGAACCCGCGCAGCTTCACCTGCGCATCCACGCGGCCCAGCAAGTCGATGTGGCCAGAGGGACGCCAGCGCGCCAGGTCCCCGGTGCGATACAGGCGCGCCCCGGGCCGTGGGCCATACGGGTCCGGGACGAAGCGCTCCGCCGTCAGGTCCGGGCGCCCTTCGTAGCCGCGTGCGACGGCCGGTCCTCCCAGGAACAACTCCCCCGTCACCCCAGGAGGAACGGGCCGCAGGGCCTCGTCGAGCACGTAGGCATCGACATGCGGCAAGGGCGGACCGATGTCCGGCGCCCCGGTTCCGACCACGCACGTGGACCACGCCGAGCAGACCGTGACTTCGGTAGGCCCATAGGCGTTCAGCATCACCCGCCCAGGAGCGAAGCGGGTCACCAGGTCTTCCGGACAGTGCTCGCCCGCGGAGACGAGCGTCTTCAGGTCGGGAAGCGGTGTCTCCGGCAGCAACGTGCAGGCGGAGGGAGGGAGCGTCACGAGGGTGATGCGTTCTTCTCGCAGCACGCGGTGCAGCGCCTCACCCGCGAGCACTTCGCCAGGAGGAGGCAGGACCAGCGTCGCACCCGTCATCAGGCCCTGGATGTATTCCCAGACGGAGACGTCGAAGGCCGGTGACGCGAACTGGAGCACGCGTGCTCCGGGGGCCAACGCGAAGCCCTGTCGAATCGTCTCGACCAACTGCAGGGCGCTCCAGTGAGAGATCATCACGCCCTTCGGACGGCCGGTGCTTCCGGAGGTGTAGATGATGTACGCCGTGCAGTCCGACGAGGGCAGCGCCCGTGCTTCGAACGGCGACTCCCCGTCACGTGTGTCCCGGGCTCCGTGCTCCTCCCAGAGCAGCGTCGTCACGGCTTCGGGCAGGGTCAGCCGCCGTGCGAGCCGCTCTTGGACGAGCAGCCAGCGCGCCCCGGCGTCGCTCAACATCCACGAGACTCGCTCCGACGGGTAGCCCGCGTCGAACGGCACCACCGTTCCACCGGCCTTCAACACCGCGAGGAACGCGATGAGCGCCTCGGGGCCCCCGCGCTCCATCTGCACACCAACACGGCACTCCGGACCGACGCCCTGACAGCGCAGCCTCGCGGCGACACGGTCCGACCAGTCATTCACCTCGCGATAGGTCCACCGCGACGTGCCCGCGACCAGGGCCACGGCCTCCGGCGTCTTCGCCACCCAGGATTCGAAGGCCTCGTGCAGACCGGTCATCGGGGGGGCTTCGGACATCGCGCGCCTTCGGCCGGTGGCCAGCGCCGCGCCCCGCTCTTCCTCATCCAGCACCGGCAGGTCGAGCACCGGCACGTCGGGTGTCCGCGATGCCGCGTCCAACAGCGCGCCCAGATGACGGGCCATGCGCTCCACGACTTCGGCATCGAAGAGGTCGGTGCAGTACTCCAGGCTGGCCGCGAAGCCACCGCGCGACTCCGCCATCGACAACGTCAGGTCGAAGGCCGAGGCCTGATTGCGCAGCGGTACGGACTCCAGCTCCAGCGCCCCCAGCCGGACCCGCGTCCCCTCGCCTCCGAGCGCGAAGGGCGCGAGGGCTTCACGACCCGGACGCCCGGAGTGCAGCACGAACATCGTCTGGAAGACGGGCGCGCGCGACGCATCCCTCCGAGGCTGGAGCCGCTCGACGAGCCGAGCGAAGGGCAGCTCCTGCCGCTCCAGCGCGGACAGCACCGTGCCGCGCACCTCCGCCAGCAGCGCGGAGAACGACAACCCTTTCGTCACGGTGGCGCGCAGGGCCACGGGGTTGACGAAGTAGCCCACCTGTCGAGCCAGATCCGCGCGTGCCCGACCCGCCGTCGGCGTCCCCACCAGCAGGTCTTCATGTCCCGTGTAGCGGCGCAGGAAGGCGAGGTAGCCGGACAGGAGCACCATGAAGGGCGTGGCACCGCGCGCGCTCGCCAGCGACACCAGGCGAGAGGCGGTCTCCGCCTCCACTCGGAAAGTCACGGCCGCGCCTCGGAAGGACTGGAGCCGAGGCCGTGGACGCGAAGTGGGCAACTCCAACACCGGCAGCTCTCCGCTCAGTTGCTCACGCCACCACGCCTGGAGCCCGTCGCCTCGTGAACCGGAATACAGCGCCTCCTGCGCGCGGAGGATGGGCGCGACGCGAGCCGGAGGTGGCGGCAGCGTCGGAGCCACGCCTTGGAAACCGGACGTGTAGAGGAGGCCCAGTTCCTCGGCCATCACCTCCAACGACCAGAAGTCGGTGATGAGGTGGTGGAACACGAGCAGCAGCACCGGTCCACCCGCGACGTCGGTGAAGACGCGCATGCGCATCATGGGCCCGCGCTCCAGGTCGAAGGGACGGTGGGTCTCCACCTCCAACCGCTCGCGCAAGGCCCCTTCCGCCCACCCTTCGGCCGACTCGCGCTCCAGGGCGGGCGCGGCGGCGGGACGCAGCACGGGCTCGCCGCGCTCCTCGGGGAAGGCGCACGCGAGGGCAGGATGGCGGGTGATGAGCACCGAGAACGCGCGCTCCAGAACCCCGAGGTCCACGTCCGGAGCGAGGCGCATCGCGCGCGCGATGTGGTACGCGGTGCTTCCTGGCGCCATGCGCTGGAGGAACCAGAGCGCGCGCTGACCGTCCGAGACATGCGGCGTCGCGTCCTCCGACACCGCTGGAGTGGACGACTCCACCACCGAGCTCCGCGAGCGCTCCACCCACGCCGTCACGTCACGCAGACTCGGCCCTTGCAGCAACAACGTCGGGGGCAGCGACACGCGCCACGTCTCTTGCACCGCGTGCATCACATCCAGCCCGCGCAGCGAGTCCAGGCCGTACTGCGTGAGCGGCGCATCGGCATCCAGCGAGCTCGCGGAGACACCCAGCCGGTGCGCCACCTCGCTCGCGAGCCACGAGAACACGTCTCCTGAAGTCAGCGCCTCGGACACGCTCGCCACCTCGTCCCGCGCGAGCACGTCCGCGCGGCTCTCCCGCCACTCCTTCACGACCTCCAGGCCGTCGGTGAGGAACGCCTGCTTCGTCACGCGCCGCTGCACCTTGCCGCTGGACGTCTTGGGCAGGCTGCCCGACGTGATGAGCACCACCGCGTGCGCGGCCACGCCGTGCTCCTCGACGAGCGTGGCGCGGATGCGCGCGAGCGCCTCGTCGATGATGCCCCCTTCGGCCGCCTTCCCGGAGACCTCCTGGACGATGACGAGCCGCTCCTCCCCTTCCGCCTCCACCGAGAACGCGACGCCACACCCCGGACGCAGGGCCGGGTGGCCGCGCTCCACCGTCAACTCCAGGTCCTGCGGGTAGAGGTTGCGCCCGCGCAGGATGAGCACGTCCTTCAAGCGGCCCGTGACGAAGACCTCGCCGCCCTCGACGATGCCCAGGTCTCCCGTGCGCAGGAAGGGCCCCTCGCCCGTCCCCGCGAGGCGGCCCCGGAAGTCACGCTCCGTCTCCTCGGGGCGCTGCCAGTAACCCTCCGCGATGCTGGGCCCGCGCACCCACAGCTCGCCCACCTGGCCCGGGGCCTTCGGCTCGCGCGTCTGGGGGTCCACCACGCGCAGCTCCTGCGCGCCCAGCACCTCGCCGCTGCCCACGAGGACTGCTCCGGCGTCGGCGTGCTCCGGTGCTCGCGCCTCGCCCCGCTCCAGGCCCTCGCGCGAGAAGCTCTTCACCACCAACTCCACCGGACGCTCCGCGACGCGCTGGCGGCCCGTGACGATGAGCGTCCCCTCCGCCAGGCCGTAACAGGGATAGAGCGCGTGGCGGCGAAAGCCCGCGGGCGCGAAGGCCTCCGCGAAACGGTCCATCGTCTCCGCGCGCACCGGCTCCGCGCCACAGAACGCCACCTCCCAGCGACTGAGGTCCAGCGCGGCCCGCTCCTCCGGCGTGCTCTTGCGCACGCACAAGTCGAACGCGAAGTTGGGCCCGCCACTCACCGTGCCGCCGTGGCGCGAGATGATCTCCAACCACCGCATGGGCCGCTGGAGGAAGAACAAGGGCGCCATCAGCGACGCATGCATGTCCCGGAACAGAGGATGGACGATGCCGCCAATCAGCCCCATGTCGTGGTACGGCGGGAGCCACGAGACGAACCTCGGGTCCGGCTTCGCGTCGAACCCTCGGGAGATGAGCTCGCAGTTGTGCATCAACTGGCGGTGCGCCAGCACCACGCCGCGTGGCGAGCCGGTGGAGCCCGACGTGTACTGGAGGAACGCCACCGTGTCGTCGCGCACGCCCGCCTCGCGCCACGACGCGGCCTCACCGAGAGGAACCGTGTCCGTCGACAACCAGCGCAGCGCCCGCAGGTCTTCCAGTCCTTCGGTGAGCGGCCCTACCAGCTCCGAGATTCCGGACGTGGTGAGCGCCACACGCGCGCCGCAGTCCGCCACCAGCGCCTGGAGCCGGGGCAGCGTGCGACCCAGTCGCATCACATCCGGCGGATATGCGGGCACCGCCACCACGCCCGCATACAGACACGCGAGGAAGCCCACCACGTACTCGCGCCCTGGCGAGTACATGAGCAGCGCCCGGTCTCCTGGCGCCATCTCTTGCTGGAGCCGCGCCGCCACCGCGCGCACCTGCGCATCCAGTTCAGCATAGGTGACGGTGTGCTCCCCCTCTTCGTCGACAAACGTGAAGATGGAGTCGGTGGGCTGAGACACCGCCCGGGCACGGCACACGTCGACGAGGGTAGCGTTCTCGGGACGAACGAACGCGGAGGCGGGGGCAGCGCGAGTCGGCAAGTGCATGTCGAGTGTCCCGGGGGGATTTTCAGGAGGACGGAAGCCGTTTCAGCCCGGCACACACGCGTCCCGTGAACCCGGGGGGCGTTGACCTTGCTGCACCGACCGACGCCCCCTGGATTCCCCCTACTTTTAATGGATTCTCGGCATCCAGAAAAGTCGTGTCATCACGAATGACCCAGCACATCGGTGTTGACCGGTTGCATATTCACGAACGTTCGTGGCGATGTGCCGCGTCGACACCCGACGAGAGGAGCTCCCCATGAAGTACACGCAACTGGGCCGCACCGGCCTGCGCGTCTCACGCCTGTGCCTGGGCTGCATGAGCTACGGCACCCCCTCATGGCGCCCGTGGGTCCTCAACGAGGAAGCCTCGCAGCCGTTCTTCCGCCGCGCGGTGGAGATGGGCATCAACTTCTTCGACACCGCGGACATGTACTCACTGGGTGTCAGCGAAGAAGTGACGGGCCGTGCGCTGCGACGCTACGCGCGCATGGAGGAGGTGGTGGTCGCCACCAAGGTGTACTTCCCCATGGGCGATGGCCCCAACATGCGCGGCCTGTCCCGCAAGCACATCGTCCAGGCGTGCGAGGCCAGCCTGAAGCGGCTGGGCATGGAGACCATCGACCTCTACCAGATCCACCGGATGGACCCGCACACGCCGGTGGAGGAGACGCTGTCCGCGTTGGATCAGCTCGTCCGCCAGGGCAAGGTGCGCTACCTGGGCGCGTCGTCCACGTATGCGTGGCAGTTCGCGCGGGCCCTGGGCGTGGCGGACGTGAACAGCTGGTCCCGCTTCGTGTCCATGCAGGACCACTACAACCTCGTCTATCGCGAGGAGGAGCGGGAGATGCTGCCGCTGTGCGAGGCGGAGGGCATTGGCGTGCTCCCCTGGTCTCCGCTCGCGCGCGGGTTGCTCGCGGGGACGCGCAAGTCGCTGGGAGACCGGGACGCCACGCCGCGCGCGAAGACGGATGCGTACGCGCCGGTGCTGTATGACCAGGCGGGAGACTGGGACGTGGTGGAGGCCACGCGGCGGGTGGCCGAGGCGCGCAACGTGCCTCCGGCCCAGGTGGCCATGGCGTGGCTGCTGTCGCGTCCCGTGGTGACGGCGCCCATCATCGGCGCCACGAAGCTGGAGCACCTGGAGGACGCCATGCGCTCGGTGGACCTCAAGCTCCAGCCCGAGGAGCTCCAGGCCCTGGAGGCGCCCTACCAGCCCCACGCGCTGCGCGGCATGTGAGCCGCGCGGCGGTACGGTACCGGGTCGACGTCAGAGGTCGACCTGGGTGGGAGCGGGCTTCGGCGCACGCGCGGGCGCGACCGGAGGGACATCCAGGAAGGCGGCTCGCGGGCCAGAGCCGCCATAGGCCAGCGCTTCGATGCGGTTGGTGCGGGGAGCCAGCGGGTCTCTCGGCAGACACTCGGCCTCGGTCTCCAGGAGCTTCAGCTCCGGGCGGGACTCCATGAGCCGCTCGATGCGCGGGGGCACGTAGTCGACGGCGTCCTCGAACGCATACCGGGAGAGGATGCGCGTCGCCGTCACGGGCTCGCAGCGAATCTCGGGACGCGACGTCAGGGAGGTCGTGGTCATCAACACGGCCGCGCCCCGAGCGGAGCTGGGACCGGACCGGGTGGCCTCCGTCACCGTGGTGGACACCCAATGCTCCCGGCACTGCGTCATCGTGTACGGGATGGGGCGGCGGATGACCCGCAGCGGCGCGTATTCCCCCGCGGCCATGGCGGTGCGGACCAGGGCCTTCCATGGCGGCACGGGGCCCTCGGGCATCAGGTGCGTGCGGCACTCCAGCTCCGTGCCCCCGTCGTCCGCCATGAACACCACCTGGACGTTGCTGACGTAGCGCGCGCCCGACGTCTCCGCGCGCTCCAGGAACCGCAGCACCAGCGTGCTGCCGTCCTGCGCGTGTCCGAAGGGCATGGAGATGGCCCAGGGCGCGAAGCCAGACTGCTGCGCGAGCGCCGGCGTGGCGACGATGACGGGGGGCCCCTGGCGGACCAGGGGCGAGCGGGCGCACGCGGCGGAAAGGAGCAGCAACAGGGTCAGTGAGGAGCGGCGCATCGAAGGTCCCCTTGTCGTGGGCTTTGCGTCCTCCGAGATTACGCCCCTCGCGGCGACCCGCCCCAGCCGGCAAACCACGGAGCAACCATCCCCGTGGGGAACGATATGGCGGCCGCGTCGAAACGTTACCCGCGCCGACCGGCGTGTCGCAGCCACTGCGCCGCCGAGCGAAGGTCCGCCTCGAAATGGATGCGCAGCTCCGCGCGCTCACGAGGGTCCGCCCGGCGCAACACGTCCGCGGGTGCGAAGGTGGCCATGGCGCCGCGTGCCCAGGGCGTCTGGACGAATTGTCCCCGGTTGAGGTTGAGACGAAACCCCGGCCCCAGCACCGCCTGGCCCGCCGTGCTGCCCAGCGCGAGCATCAACAACGGGCGCACCGAGGCCACCTCCGACGCCAGCGCTTCCCGGAACGCCTGCGCCTCCCGCCAGCCCGCGGCCTCCGCGTCCCCATCCGGCGGAGGTCCCCGCGAGACATGGAGGTCCGTGGGCTTCAGCCCCGCCCGTGAGAGCACCACCTCCAACAACCGCCCCGCCGGCCCCACGAAGCACGGCACGTCACCGTCCTCCCGCGTGTCGGGCACGTCCCCCACCATCATCACCGGAGTCCCCTCTGACGGTGTCCGCGACTTGCGCGCGGCCGTGCTCCGCGCCGGGGCTTGCGGCGGCGCTTCCCACGCCAGTCCCGCCCCGTAGCTCAGGCGCGCCAGGTCCCAGTGGGCGCTGGCGTCCGGGGTGAAGAGGCTCCAGCGCAGCGTGGGAAAGCGCCCCACGAGAAAGGGCGCCGCCAGCCTGACGACGAGGTGCTCCGGCCGGTACCATGCGACATACCGCTCCGCGCCATCGGACGCTCCCCGCCGGAAGCGGACGCGAATCACGAGGTTGCGCACGTCCCGCCGCACCGCGCGCTCCATCCGCCGCAGCCGCTGGACGTCCCGGTCCAACTCCCGCTCCAACAGCCACCGCTCCCCGTGGGTCAGCCGCCAGAGCACGCGGTACAGCAGCGCCCAGCGCTCCGGCTCCCGATGACACACCACCTTCTCCGCCAGCCCCAGGAAGTCCCGGGGCACCACCGGCAGCGCGCCGGTGCCCATGCCGCTCACGAGCGCATCCACCCGTCCATCCCACGGGCCCCGCGCTTCCTCGAAAGACACCCGCTCCGGGGGCAGACACCGCGCCAACAGCCCCCGCGCTACTTCCCGAAACGATGCCAGCTCCGGCGCCACGCTCACCCGCACCTGGACCTCCTGGTCGCTCAGCGACACACGCCGCGAGCCACCCGTGGAGGGTGCTCGCGCGCGTGGAAGGCTTCTACCTTCCAGGTCTGACATCACCATCCCACCCGTGACGTCGTCGGGCCCTCGCGGCTATTCCTCCTTCGCGAGCGCGTCCACCTGCTGCTGGAGCCCCTCCATCTCCTCGAAGAAGGACTCCACGGGCTGGGCGCGGGTCATGCGGAAGGCCGGCGGCAGCAGCGTGCGCGGGAAGTCCAGCGACGTGCTGAAGGGCTCGTTTCCCAGCAGGTCGTTCGCGCGGGACAGGGCGCCAAAGGAGAGCGTCACCACGACGAGCACTCGAACCAATCTCGCGGGCTCCCACCGTGCCACGTAGCGCAGGTGCCAGAAGAGGCCCCAGCCCATGAGCGAGAGGAACGTCGCGTGGTGCAGCCAGGACAGGCCCGAACCCAGCCCCAGGCTGAAGCCCAGCGCCGACACGAGCGGTGGCAGCGCCACGGCCCCCAGCAGCACCAGGCTGCCGATGGTGGCATGCGTGCGGTAGTGGAACCGGCGGCGGGAGATGCGACTGGCGACGGCCCAGCCCCCCGCCCACAGCAACGTCAGCGTGAGCGGCGTCACCACCGCCACCGTCAGCTCGCCCCAGTCCGTGCGGCCGTAGTTGCCCAGGTGCGTCTCGAGCGAGCTGACGAAGATCAGGGCCAGCATCGCGATGGGGAACGCGCGGGCGTGCTCGAACACGCGCTCCCGGGGGGCGACGGCCGAGGTGATGACCGTGCCGGGCACGGCGTGGTCCCTGCGCCGGAAGCGCAGCACCGTGTCACCCACGGCCACGCGCGTATCGGGCGCCAGCTCCAGTTCGGCGAGCGGTGCCCAGGGCTCCACGCGCCAGGTGCCGTTGTGGCTGCCCACATCCCGCACCACGAGCGCGCCGTCCTCGCGCCGCTCGATGCGCAAGTGTTCGGGGGAGACCTTGGGGTCATCGAGGATGACGTCGTTCGAGTACGCCCGGCCAATCGTCGCGGGGAAGCGCTCCAGGCGGTGGCGCTCGTGGACGGAATCCCCTTCCAGCACCTCCAGGAAGATCATTTCGTCCACGACAGCCCCTCCAGGTAGCGGCGCGCCAGCTTGCGCGCGTTGTCCGCCGTGAAGCCGCCCAGCGTGAGGCTGGTGTCGACGCCGCTGGTGCTGGCGTTGAGCGCGGCGGCGCGCAGCACCAGGTCATAGAGGCCCGGGAAGCGCTTGTAGGCGCGCAGGCACAGCGCGGCGCGGACGGGCAGACCCTCCACGTCCACGAACTCCGTCGTGCAGCGGAAGTTGGTGACGTCCTCGCGCGAGGCCTCCACCGTGTCCGGGTCCTGCGCGTACAGCGCGCTGTAGAGCGAGGAGAAGCGCAGCGCGCCCAGCTTCTGGCTGGAGGCCTGCTGGTGCAGGAAGGCCACCACGCCCGTGCGGTGATGCGAGGACAGGTAGATGTCCTCCTCCGAGGAGCACTGGTAGTTCGTCACCGTGTAGGGCACCTCCGGGTCATGCGGCGTGTCGCCCCAGCACTTGAGGAAGGGAATCCACCGGCCGGGGACCTGGTAGCTGCCCAGCTTCTGCTTCGGCACCGGGGCCGCCATCAGCTGCTCGGTGAGGCGCTGCTGGTTGTCGACGAGCTGCGCGCGCACCGTGTCCACGAGCGTGCGGGCCTCGTCCGGCTTCGCCTCCAGCGCGCGCGCCAGGAGCGCGCTCGCGTGCTTCACCGGCACCAGGAAGCCGAGCTGGTTTCCCATGGTGGCGACGTTGACGCCCACCACGCGCCCCTGTCCGGTGAGCGTGGGCCCGCCGCTCATGCCCGGATTGATGGCGCCGCTGAAGTGGATGCGCTCATAGAGCGAGTCCTGGATGAAGCCGTTGTAGGTGCCCTCGACGATGGTGGTTCCCAGGTCATGGGGATTGCCCATGGCGAACAGGCGCGTGCCCTGCTGCGGCTCGCGGTCCTCCAGCGCGAAGAAGTCCTTCACGACGTCATCCATCCGGATGACGGCCAGGTCATGGACGACGTCCACGTCCACCAGGCGCGCCGGCACGGGTTCGCCGCCGCTGCGCAGGACGAGCTCCGCGGTGTAGTCCTCCGGGTGGAGCACCACGTCGGAGACCACGTGGTAGTTGGTGATGGCGTGTCCGCTGGCCGAGACGAAGAAGGCCGAGCCGATGGACGAGCGCGTGCCCGAGCGCCGCTCGATGATGCGCACCTGGGCGACGCGGTTCTGGATGCGCTGGAACAGCTCGTGGGTGGCCGGAGGCAGCACGGCCGGAGGGGACTCGGGCGCGGGAGCAGGCGCGGAGTCGGGTTCGCTTCGAGCGGGGGCCTGCACGCCCGGTTCCGAGGGAGCGACCGACGGCGCCTGCCCAAGCACGGCGACGAGAAGGAGGACGAACATGGATGCCGCGCACGCTATCCCAGCACCGAGCGCCTGGGCACCGAGTCGCGCACGGCCCGGAGCGTGAGGCCCGCGTGCGCTCGCCGACCCACCTGCCCTGTTGGCGGCGTGGCTGCCAGCGGATAGGTTCCGCCCCGCCGAAGGTGGCTCGCGGGGGTCCGCGAGGTTTAGGGAATCCGGTGCCCGTCCCCGATTGCCGACCTCGCGACAGGCGCTCGGGGCGTCGTCACGCCTCGGAAGTACCCTGCCCCGCCCGCATCCGGCGCCACGCCGCGTACGACGCCACCAGCGCCCCGGCCAGTGCTCCCGCGAGCGCCCCCAGCACCCGGCGCGGCACCACGCCCGGCGCGGTCGTCGCCTCCAACCGGAACGTATCCAGCGACGCGCGCACCCCCGGCGCCAGCGACTCCCAGCGCACCGCCGGCGCGCTCACCACCACCACCGCGTGCCGGCCCTCGGACGCGAGCCCCGCCACCAGCACCGTGCGAACCTGTCCCGCCTCGCGCAGCGTGCCCAGCACCTCCACTCGCGGAACGATTCCACCCACCCGGTCCACGCGCTCCGGAGACAGCGTCACCCCCAGCTCCCGCTGGAAGTGCTGCATCACCGCCGACGCGAAGTCATCCCGCTCCGAAGGACTGGCGGAGAAACTCCGCTCCACCACCGAGACCAGCATCGTCGCCGCCTCGGGCCCCTCCCCATCCGCCAGCGCCGCCGACAGGCTCCGCGTCGCCTCCGCGTCGAGCGACACCGCTCCCGCCACCGAGCCCACGTAAGGCTCCCACCGCACCATGTGGAAGCGCTCCGGCGGCCGCAGCACGTAGCCGTCTCGACGCAGCTCGGAGCCGAGCGCGCCCGACAGCAGCAACCAGCCTCCAGCCGCCCACGCGAGATTCACGCCGCGAGCATAGGCCCCCCGCGTCACATCCGCAGGCCAGGTCATGGGCCCCGAGAAACGACGAACCCACGGATACCCCGTGCCCCCGGGCGCGGCGAAGTCACCGCTCACATGCCTTCGTTGTGACATCCCCGGGCGGCGCGGGTAACCTCGCGCCCAGATGACTCCTGCAGCCCGGGTGGAGATGGAGGCACGCGCCGACCGAGCCCTGCGCCGTGGCGAGCTCGTCGAGGCGGTCGACCTCTACGAGACGCTCACCCATGCCTTCCCGGATGACGCCTCGCTCGCCGACAAGCTCGCCAACGTGCGCGAGTCCCTGCTCCCCCTGGAACTCCAGAAGCTGGAGGCCGCTCGCCCGCCCGAGGAGCCGGAGCTGCCGGTCGGTCCCTCCTCACCCGCGCAAGAGGGTGAGCGCCTGTTCGCCCTCGGGGACTACGTGGGGGCCGCCGCCGCCTATCGCCGCGCCCTCCAGGAGCGTCCGGACAACGAGCTCTTCAAGGAACGGCTGCTCGAGGTCTTCCAGATGGCCCGGGAGATGCCCCTACAGTCACCGACAGACAAGGCCCTTCCCAAGGCCCCTCAGCCCCGTCTCCAAGCCCTCCTCGACAGGGTTGCTTCTCGTCGCCGCCTCAAGCGGGACTGATGGAAGCTCGCGTTTCCACTCGGAAATCCGACCTGCCGAATGATTCGCGCGTTGCACCCCGGCTCCGGGGCCTCCTATCATCAGGTCCGACGTCGCTGTCATGGTGGGCCACCCTCCCTCTGACACCCGCGTCCGACCCCTATGGCCCGTTCCCTGAGACTCGGAGTCCTCACCGGTGGCGGAGACTGCCCCGGGCTCAACGCGCTCATCCGTGGCCTCGTCAAGCGGGGCACGCATGAGTTCGGCCATGAGTTCGTGGGCATCGAGAACGGTTACATGGGGCTGGTGGAGCCAGACCTCACGCGTCCCCTCACCGAGGAGGACACGCGGGGAATCCTGCCCAAGGGCGGCACCATCCTCGGCACGTCCAACCGCGCGAACCCCTTCCTCTACGCCTTCCGCGAAGGTGGCCACTGGGTGGAGCGCGACGTGTCCGACGCGGTGCTGCGGCGCTGCGAGGCGCTGAAGCTCGACGGAGTCATCGCCGTGGGTGGTGACGGCACGCTGTCGATTGGCCACCGACTGAGCGAGAAGGGCCTCAAGGTGGTCGGCTGTCCGAAGACCATCGACAATGACTTGAGCGGGACGGACCAGACGTTCGGCTTCGACACCGCGCGCCTCATCGTCACGGAGGCGTTGGACCGGCTGCACTCCACCGCCGAGTCCCACGACCGGGTGATGCTGGTGGAGATCATGGGGCGCCACGCGGGCTTCCTCACGCTGGAGAGCGGGCTCGCGGGCGGGGCCGACGTCATCCTCATCCCGGAGATTCAGTACCGGGTGGAGGCCATCGTCGAGAAGCTGCGCCGCCGCGCCACCCGCCGCCGCAGCTTCTCCATCATCGCCATCTCCGAGGGCGCGTTCCCCGTGGGCGGCACGCTGGCCGTGCTGGACCGGGCCGAAGACGTCCCCGGGCGAGGCGTGGTGCGACTGGGCGGCTCCGGCAAGGTGTGCGCGGATCTGCTGGCGCAGCACGTCGAGGCGGAGATTCGGGTGAATGTGCTGGGGCATCTCCAGCGAGGAGGAAGTCCGAGCGCGGCGGACCGCGTGCTGGCGACGCGCTATGGTTGTGGGGTGTTGGACCTGGTGCGCGACGAACAGTGGGACCACATGGTGGCCCTGCGCGCCGGGCAGCTCGTCGCGGTACCTCTGAGCGAGTCGCGAAAGGAGCGCCGGGTGGACCCATCCGGCGAACTGGTGCGCTTCGCCAAGAGCATGGGCATCAGCTTCGGGGACTGAGGGAGGGGCAGGCACAACCGCCGCATGTCATGACGCTCGTCGGCCGCCATATCGGTCGTTATCGCATCCTCGAGCAACTCGGCTCGGGGGGCATGAGCGTCGTGTACAAAGGGCTCGACACGGCCCTGGACCGTGAAGTCGCGGTGAAGGTGCTGCACCCGCACCTGGCCGGCAAGGACGAGTCGCGCAGGCGGCTGGCCCGCGAGGCCCGCGCCGTGGCGAAGCTGCACCACCCCAACATCCTGGAGGTGTTCGACTTCTCCGCCGCGGACGCGCAGGACGCGTTCATCGTCACCGAGTACATCCGTGGCCGGACGCTCAAGACGGTCCTGGACGAAGGTCCGCTGGATCCGCCGGAGCTGGCGGCGATGATCATCCACGAGCTGGCGGCGGCGCTCGCGCATGCGCACGAGGCCGGCGTCATCCACCGCGACCTCAAGCCCGAAAACGTCATGGTGCGCGAGGACGGCATCCTCAAGCTCATGGACTTCGGCATCGCCCGGCTGCTCGACATCGAGGAGCGGATGACGGTGACGGGCTCGCTCGTGGGCTCGCCCGCGCACATGTCCCCGGAGATCATCGAGGGCCTGGAGGCGGGCCCCGAGGCGGACGTCTTCAGCGTGGGCATCATGTTCTACGCGGCCATGACGGGGCGGCTGCCCTTCTCCGCGCCCAACACCACGGCCACGCTCAAGCGCATCCTCGACGGTGACTACGAGGATCCGCGCCGCCGCCTCCC
The DNA here is from genome assembly GCF_013336705.1 of Myxococcus sp. CA051A. NCBI lineage: Bacteria > Pseudomonadati > Myxococcota > Myxococcia > Myxococcales > Myxococcaceae > Myxococcus > Myxococcus sp. CA051A. Next base: position 56,472 of record NZ_JABUMS010000009.1, read on the forward strand.
CGCCCTGTCGGACGAGCTGGCGGACATCTGCGCGCGCTGTCTCCAGAGAGATCCTCAGCAGCGCTATCCGGACGCCAGCAAACTGCGTGACGCGCTGGCGGACTACCTCGCGGGCCTGGGCTTCTCCCGGGTGGGCGAGGAGCTGGTGTCGTTCTTCGCCGATCCACCGTCGTACCGGAAGCTGGCGCGGCAGCGCATTGTCGCCAGGCTGCTGGAGCGAGGGGAGCGGCTGCTCTCGGAGAAGCGCACGTCGAGGGCGCTCGGCAGCCTCAATCACGTGCTGGCGCTGGACGCGCAGAACGCTCGGGCGCTCGGGTTGCTCAAGGGCATCCAGCGCGCGCAGCGCGTGAAGACCTGGCGGCGGCGCGGCATCCGGCTGGCGGTGGGATTGCTCACCGCCACGGCCGTGAGCCTGGGCGCCTACAAGGCGTACCACGCACGCGCGGATGCGGCGGCCCTCCAGCCGGGCACGGACAGCCCTCCCAAGGGCGGCGAGGGCGTCAACCCGGGCTCCGGCGACACCAGTCACGATGGCGCGAACGGCGGGGTCGGAAACTCCATCCCCGAGGGAACACTCGGCGCGGGAAACCCGGGCACGGACGCGCACGAGCCCCCCGGCTCCGGCACCGTGGACACGGCTCCCCGACCGAACCTTCGTCCCGCCGCGCCGACCGACGGTGCTCGCACGAGGAGCGCCGATCCGTCGCGATTCCCCCCGGGCTACACCCCCGAAGCCACCTCCTCCCGCATGGAGTCCCTCGTGGGCCGTCTCGACACCCGGCAGGCCCCCGCCTCGGGCGGAAGCGCGGCGCGCGCGAGCGCGGTACGTCCCACCGGAGGCGCCCAGGAGGACGCCCGCGCCCTGCCGGGAGGTCCAGGCGAGGACCGTGTCGCCGGCCGGAAATCCGCGTCGAAGAAGATCCTGGTGTCCATCCTCGTGCGGCCCTTCGGGCTCATTCGCGTGGACGATGGCATGCCCAGCGCCCAGGCCCTCCAGAAGCACGACGTGGAGATGGCCCCCGGCCCACACGCCATCACCATCTCCTGCGACTACTGCGAGGACGTGGTGGAGACCATCGACGTGCAGCCCGACGGGGAGAACATCTTCCACCTGCGCGCCCAGCCCAAGTCGGCGCCGCTGTCGCTCGAGTACGAGCCCGCCGAGGCCACCGTGCGAGTGGGCGACCAGGTGCGCACCGCGCGCGACAGCGTCCAGCACCCGTTCGAGATTCGCTCGCCACGCGGGCCCGCGGGCTTCCAGCACACCGTCACGGTGGAGATCTCCCATCCGGGCTTCCAGACGGAGCGACGCGTGGTGCACCTGCGTCCCGGCGAGCCCACCCTTCTGCACGGGAGCCTGCGTCCCGAATGAGTCGAAGGTTCGCGTTCATCTCGCTCTGGATCCTGCTGTGGACCCCGGCCGCCTCGCTCGCGCAGGAGGCCGGAGACCCGGAGGTCGCCGCCCTGCGCGCCAGCTTCGAATACGGCAAGTACGCCGAGGTCCTGGACCGCGCGGGTGCCCGCATCGACCGTGGCGGGCTCAACGAGGACGAGCTGGTGGAGCTGCACAAGCTGGCCGGACTCGCCGCCTTCAACCTGGGACGCACCGAGGAGGCCTCGCGTCACCTGCGCGCCCTGCTCCGACTGGACCCCGATTTCAGCCTGGACCCGTTCGTCGTCCCGCCCCCGGCGGTGACCTTCCTGGAGAGCATCAAGGACGACATGACCAATGAGCTGGAGTTCCTCCGGCAGGAGCGCCGGCTGCGCCAGGAGCGCGAGAAGGCCGAGGCCGAGCGCCGCGAACGTGAGCGCATGGAAGCCGAGGTCCTCCGTCGCCGCGCCGAGGAGCTGGCGAGTCAGGTCAACGTCCGCACGGTGGAGAAGCGCAACTTCCTGGTCAACTTCGTGCCGTTCGGCGCGGGCCAGTTCCAGCAAGGCCGCAACAGCCTGGGCATCGTCTTCGCCGCCACCGAAGGTGTGCTCGCGGTGACGAGCATCATCTCCTACTTCGCCTACGAGTCGCTCTTCGAGGAGCGGCCCCTCGAGCTGGACAACGTGCTCGACGAGGATGGCAAGGCGTCCATCACCATCCGGTACATCCCCACCAACCGCGAGCGTCAGCGGGACACGTGGCAGTTGCTCAAGCTGGCCTCCGCCGCCGGCTTCTACACCATCTATGCGCTGGGCGTGGTGGACGCGCTGTACCACCACGAGGACCAGGTGGTACGCACCTCGGTGGAGACGCGAGATCCGCCCTCTTCCAACGCGCCCCGCTCGGAGTCCTCGGTCTCCCGGCCGCCGCGCGCGACCGCGCCTCGCCCCACCGCACGGCTGGGGCTGTACCCTACTTCCGGCGGACTCGGCGCCGGACTCACCCTCTCCTTCTGAGCCTTTTTCTCCAGGTACGTGAAGCCCTATGGCCAGCCTCACCGTCCGCAGTCCTGATGGCAAGGTCCGCGCGGTCGCCCTGCACAAGCGCATCACCAGCATCGGCCGGAGCCCGGACAACGACATCCCGCTCGAAGACTCCGGCGTTCCCGACAGCGCCCTGCACGTCACGTTCGACGGCAGTCGCTACGAAGTCGGCAGCCTGGGCGCCACCTTCCACGTCAACGGCAAGAAGCGCGACTCACACGCGCTCGCCACCGGCGACGTGGTCCGCGTGGGCGGCACCGAGCTGACGTTCGCCCGCGAGGACGCGCCGCGCGCGCCCCCCCCCTCCGCCCTCACGCCTCACCGCGACGCGGTGGCCAGTCCGGAAACCGCGGACTCGCACACCACGGAGCTGCCCGGCGTGCCCGGCCGAGAGCTGGCCATGCTGCGGCGGCTCACCGCGTTCAGCGAACGGCTGCTGGCCCTCTACGACGTGGAGCGCATCCTCGAGAGCCTGATGGACGAGGCCATCGAGGTGACGCGCGCCGACAAGGGCTTCCTCATCCTCATGGAGAGCGGGGACCCGCGCGTGAAGGTCGCGCGCAACGTGGCCCGGGAGAACATCGAGGACGCGGTGGAGAAGCTGTCCGACTCCATCATCGCCAAGGTGGTCAAGGAGCAGCGGCCCCTCATCGTCGCGGACGCGGTGGACGCGCCCGAGTTCAAGGCCAGCGAGTCCGTCGTCAACCTGCGCGTGCACTCCGTCATGTGCGTGCCGCTGATGCACAAGGGTGACCTGTTCGGCGTCATCTACGTGGGCAATGACCGGCTGGTGAACCGGTTCGAGCCCAAGAGCGCGGACATGCTCACCATCTTCGCGGCGCAGGCGTCGCTCGTCCTGCAGAACGCGATGCTGGTCAACGACCTCAAGCTCGACGTCACGGAGCTGCGCCGGAAGCTGGAGGACCAGCGCTATGGCGACATCGTCGGGGCCTGTCAGGGCATGCGCGACGTGTACAAGCGCATCGACAAGATCGCCCCCACGGACATCTCCGTCCTCATTACCGGCGAGACGGGCACCGGCAAGGAGCTGATCGCCCGGGAGATCCACCGCCGCTCGCCCCGCGTGAAGGGCCCCTTCATCACCATCAACTGCGGCGCGATTCCGGAGAACCTGCTGGAGAGCGAGCTGTTCGGCCACGTGAAGGGCGCCTTCACCGGCGCGGTGGCCACCAAGGCGGGCAAGTTCCAGGCGGCCATCAGCGGCACCCTCTTCCTGGACGAGATTGGCGAGATGCCGCTCCAGCTCCAGGTGAAGCTGCTGCGCGCGCTCCAGGAGAAGATCGTCTACAAGGTGGGCGACAACCGCGGCGAGCCGGTGGACATCCGCGTCGTCGCCGCCACCAACAAGGTGCTCGAGGACGAGGTGAAGCGGAACACCTTCCGTGAGGACCTCTACTACCGGCTCAACGTCGTCACCCTGAAGCTGCCGCCCCTGCGCGAGCGCGGCGAGGACGTCGTCGTGCTGGGCAAGTTCTTCCTCCACAAGTACTCGCGCGAGTTCAACTCCCGGTCCAAGGGCTTCACCCCGTCCGCCGCCGTGTCCATGAAGAAGTACGGCTGGCCCGGCAATATCCGCGAGCTGGAGAACCGCATCAAGAAGGCGGTGGTGCTGTCCGACAAGCCGCTGCTGGGCCCCGACGACCTGGACCTCAAGCCGGAGAACCTGGAGCCCATCATGCCGCTGCTCCAGGCCAAGGAAGAATTCCAGAAGCGTTACATCAACGAAGTGTTGGCGCGGAACAACGGCAACCGGACGAAGACGGCCAAGGACCTGGGCGTGGACCCTCGCACCATCTTCCGCCACCTGGAGAAGCTGGAAGCGGAGAAGACCGGGCGGCCCCTGCCCCCCGAGGAGGGCGAGGAGCTGCTCTGAAGCGGCCCCAGTCGCACTGGTGATGGACTCGACGACGCGGCGAGAAGTCTGGGACAGGCGCTCCGGCCAGGGCTGGGCGACGTGCGTGCTGGCCGCGAGTCTGGGCCTGCTCGTCGGCTGCCTGTTGCCCCAGGACGACACCCTGCTCGACGAGCCTCCGCGCTTCATGAACCGCTCGCCGCGCATCATCGAGTCGCTGGTGTTGCCGCAGGAGCACATCATCCAGGACTTCGGCGGGAGCCGGTGCGAGCTGACGTTCGAGGTCGCCGTCGAGGACCCGGACGTGGATGACCGCATCAAGGTGCACTGGTTCATCGACTACAGCCCGCAGGACCCGCGCGGGCCGTACCGGGAAATCGCCCTGACGAACAACGGCGAGGCCCGCCGTCCGGACCGGGGCACGCTGCGCATCAACCTGGCCTCGGCGAACGCGGAGCTGAGCACGCCGGGCCAGCACCTGGTGGAGGCGCTGGTGAGCGACGCGGAGCTCACGGACCGCGAGCCCGAATCGCAGGTGGTGAACCTGCCCGACGGAGGCTCCATCATCGACCCGGGGTTCGTCATCAGCTACTCCTGGGTGGTGAACACGGTGCAGGGGGACTGCCGATGAAGGGGGGCCCCGCGCGGCTCCTCCTCGCGCTGACGCTGCTCTGGGGCACCGGCTGTGCCCTGCTTGAAGAGGAGCCGGAGGATTCCCTGCTCGTCTGCCGCTCGGACGCGGACTGCGCCTCCAACGAGGTGTGCTTCGTGGACGGCTGTGGCGACCCGGGCCAGGACATCGTCGTGGAGGTGACGCCCAACCCCGCTCTCGGCCTGTACGCGCAGGACTTCCCGGTGGGTCGCCTGCGGGCCGAGCAGAACCTGGAGCTGTTCGACAAGGCCTCGCTGCGCGGGACGACGCTGCGCTCGACGGTGCCGCCCGCGTCGTCGACCACCACCTCCCGTCCCTACTCCGAGCCGCTCGTCGTGCGCGCCGTCGGCACGAGCGCCCTCATCCCCGGGGTGGCCCGCTACCACGAGGCGACGCTGGTGCCGGACAACGGGCAGTGGACCCTGCCGGTGGCCAGCGGACAGTACGCGGTGACGGTGCTCGCCGAGGACCTCCTGGTGCCACCCATGACGAACCTGGGCACCGTGTTCCCGGGCGAGGCGCTCGCGCTGGAGTGGCTGCTGCCCGCCGCCGACGCCGTGGTGCCCGTGCAAGGGCAGTTGACCGGACACGGGGGCGCGCCGCTGGACGCGGACCTCTCGGTGGAGGCCCTGGACGCCGAGCTGAAGCCAATCTCCCAGCGCGTTCCCGTGAATCGCGGCACGGGCGCCTTCGCGCTGGCGCTGCCGCCTGTGGCCGCGAGCGCCTCCACGGTGCTGCTGCGCGTGACGGCGCGGGACGCGGGCGCGCTCCTGCCCCAGCAGACCTTCACGGTGGACCCGAGCGTCCCCTTGCCCGGCCCGCTGGAGCTGGGTGACTTCGGGGCCCCGGTGCGGGTGTCGGGACGCGTGGTGGCCCTGGACGGCCGGCCTGTCGTCGCCGCCACGGTGTCGATCCAGGGGCGCGTGGGAGGAGGCGGGAGCTTCCAGAGCGCCGTGGCGACGACGGACGAGGAAGGCCGCTTCGAGCTGCGCTCCCTGCCCAGCGCCACCGAGTCCCCGCTGGAGCTGGTGGTGGTGCCTCCCGCCGGCTCCACCTCCGGGCTCACCACCTCCGCGGCCGTGGTGCCTCGCGAGGACACGGTGTTGCCGGACGTGGTGTGCGTCAACCGCCGCGTGGCGCGCGGCCGGCTCCTGCAGCCCGACAACGTCTCCCCCGCCGCGGGCGTGCGGCTGGTGGTGGAGCCCGTGGACGTCGTCCCCGGCCGGCTGCTTCCGCCCAACCTCGCCTCGGAGACCCTCACGGACGCCAACGGCGAATACGTGCTGCGGTTGGACCCCGCCCTCTACCGGCTGGACGTCGTGCCGGGTGAGAACCTGCCCCGCGTCAGCCGCTTCGTCTCGGTGCTGCCCGCCAATGACGGCTCCGAGCAGGCCGTGACGGCCTTCGCCCTCCAGCGGGGCCGCACCTTGCGCGGCCGGGTGCTGTCGTCGACGCGAGAGCCGGGCGTGCCTCCGGGCCTGCCCTTCACGTCCATCCGCTTCTATCGGGTAGTGAACGTGGAGGGGCGCCCCTCCTCCGTGCTGCTGGCCCAGTCCGTGACGGACACGCTGGGCCGCTACACCGCGCTGCTGCCGGTGCGCTGACTCACGGCCGGGGCGACGTGGCGGCCGGACTGGCGCTGGCGGCCTGGAAGGCGGCGTGGAACGAGTCCACCGTGCCGCCCACCTCGTCGGCGTACTGCACCGCGTGCGTGGTGTAGAGGTCCAGCACCACCTCCAGGCGGCGGTACACGGTGCGCAGCGGCGCGCGCTCGCGGGCCTTCAAATCGCACTGGGACTCCCGCTCGCGCATCCGCGCCAGCCACGAGGTCCGGAAGCGCATCCATTCCTGGTCCGTGTCTCGCGCGGGCGACACGCGCACCAGCTTCTCGCGCCCCGCCTCCAGCTCGTCCCACAGGGCCCGGGCACCCGCCAGACACTCCTGGAAGCTGAGCGTGGTGGCCGCGGGTGGCAACTCCTCTGGCGTCATGGCCGCCACCGAGCGGCTCACGTTCCAGATGATCCACAGCGAGAAGAGCGTGGTGAGCGCGATGTAGACCCCATACGCGGCACCACGGTAGCGGCGGAAGCGAGGATCTTTCCGAGGGTCGGGAGCGGACACGGGGTCCAGGTCTTATGACTGTGGACCCCGCGTGGCAACGCTTCCGTGTAACCCCACCCGACAGGCGGGCGGGGTGCGTCCAGGGACTACTGGCCCGCGGGGCTCGCCACCTGCTGGGTGGGGGCCGCGGCGGGGGCGGCGGCGGGCGCGGGACCCGCGGCCTCCGTGTTGCCGTTCATGGCACGCTTCACCATGGCGATGCGGCTGCGGAACTGCATCTGGTACTGGCTGTTGAGGTACGCACCAGCCGCGTCACGCGCCGTCTCCAGCGCCTTCTCCATCTGCCCGACCTCCTGGTACGACTGGGCCAGCAGCAGCATGGCGTAGTCGCGCGTCTTGGAGTTGCGGTCTCCCTCCACGAAGCGGGCCAGCAAGGGCACGGCCTTGTCGTGCTTGCGCAGCTGGTTGTACGCGGTGCCCAGGAAGAAGGACGCGTCCAGCGACTGCTCCTGCGGCGGGTTCATGGCCAGGAAGCGCTCCATCTCCGAGACGACCTGGTCCATCTCGTTCTTGCGGAAGGCGATCTTGCCGCGCTCGAAGGCGGCATCACCCGTCTCGCGGCGCAGCGACGTGGCGCGGTCATTGAGGGCCTGGCGCTCCAGCGAGCTGAGGCGCTGGGTGTCCAGCTTCATCAGCGCGTCGATGCCCTTGAGCCGCTCGTCGCCGGGCAGCGAGGTCATCATCTTGTAGACCTCGGCGGCGCCGCGCTGGGCCGTCTGGTGCGCGGAGGTGTCCGAGCGCTGCTTCTCCAGCTGGCCCGTCAGGTCCGCCACCATCTTCTCCAGGCGCTCCCGCTCGTTGGTGGCGCTGGAGCTGCGCGCGCTGGTGATCATCACCGCCGCGCCCACCGCGATGACCGCGAACAGCACGTAGGCCGCCGCGGACGAAATCCACTGCCGCTTCTGGAAGTCCTCGTGACGCTTGCCGACCGCCTTCACCTCCGCGTGGAGGTTCTTCAGCAGGTTGTCACTTTTGATGACGAGGTTGCGGGCCTCGACGACTTCGCGGCGGAGGTCCGCCAATTCCTTATCAATCTCGGTCTTCGCCTGCTCTGGCATGGACATCTTCCTGGGCCCGGTAACGATCTCGGCCGATTCACGCATCGTAAGGAGTTCTCCCGGTCATACGGCGACAATTTCCGCACCGGAACAACACGGAGGCTTTGTCACATTTCCGGGAGCAAACAACCTTCCAATGTCCACGCCTGCTCGCTCTGCGAGCTACAAACCAGAGCCTGGGAGACCTCGTGATGGCTCGGGCGGAAAAGTGTACGTCACGCCCAGCGACAGCCAGCTCCCTCCCAGACTGAACGAGCCAATCTTCGCGTCCTCGGGGCCCACGGGTCCGCGCAGGAACATGAAGCGGTACTCACCGGTGATGCCCCAGCGAGAGGACAAGCGCCATGTCGCTCCCAGCGAACCCGCCCAGGCCTGCGTCGTTCTCTCCCGCACGGCCTCTCCGTCGCGCTCCGAGCTGATGAGCGTGGGACCGGTCAAGAAGCCCAGGAAGGGGACCAGCCCATAGGGGCCGACCTCGGGGAGCAGCTTCTGGAAGCGCAGGCCCAGCATCGCGCCGTAGGCCAGGGTGTCGATGCCCCGCTCGGTGGGAGGCAGGCCTTCCACGCCCGGTTCCGTGACGTAGAGCCGGGAGCCGGTCCCGAACAGGTCGATGCCCAGCTCCACGAGGTCCGACAGCGAATAGGCGAAGGAGGCCACACCGAACGGCCCCCCTCCGGTCTTCCGCGCGCGCGCCAGGTCGCCGTTGCCCGTCCGGCCGTACCAGCCCTTGTAGAACGTCTCGTTGGAGGTGGAACGCCAGCCACCCTGCACGGTGATGCGTCCCACGCCATCCATCGAGGTGGGCCCATCGTCCTCCTCGTCCTGGGCGAAAGCGGGAGCGGCGAACAACAGGGCGAGCAGAAGCGGAAGTCGACGGAGCATCGAAGCAGGGACTCGGGGGCGAAGGTCAGGAGCGCTTGGGGCGCACGGCGATTTCGAGGAACGTCGTCCGTTGGCGGCGCAGCGAGGCGACCAGACAGCGGACGACACACAGGGCTCCGAACTCACGGAGCACCACGCCCAGGTTCGACACCACGTCCCGCAGGGTGATGACACCGCGCATGTGGCCGCTCCCATCGTGGTTGTTGCCGTGAGGGATGCTCTTCCCGGCCGTCCGTGCCCGGTCCGCCCCGTGCTACAGGCGTGTGGCCCACCGTAGCAGCGGCCTCCCACGGGTCAATTTTCCGGCCGTGCAAGGGCGCGGAGGGACTGGGATTCCGGCTTCAGCGGGCGCGGCGCTCCAGCTCCAGCAGGGGCATCTCCAGCACCACCACCGTGCCGTGGATGCAGGGGGGATGGAAGTCGGCCCGGTCCAGTTCGCCCAGGAGCGCGCGAAGCTGCGCGTCCGTGAGCGGCACGGAGCCCGCCTTGCGCGCGGCATGACACGCCATCACCCGCACGGCCTCGGCCAGCGTGACGGAGTCCAGCGCGGCGCCCTTGGGCGGCAACGCGCGCGCGAGCGCCTCCAGCAACGAGCGAGCATCCGCCCCCTCCAACCCCGGAGGCACCGTCTTCAGCGCCACCGTCGTGCCGCCGAAGGGCTCCACGTCGACGCCCAGGCGCGACAGGGCCTCACGCCCCTCGACGAGCGCCTTGGCGACCTGCACGGGAAACTCCAGCGTGGTGCCGAACAGCGAGGGCGCGGGAGGGCCCTTCGCATCGTCCAGCGCGCGCAGGTAGGTCGTCAGCCGGGTCCGCTCCAGCGCCGCGTGAGGGTCCAACACCACCAGCGTGCCGCCGGGTCCTTCGCAGAGGTGGAAGCGGCCTCCGAGCAGGCCCATGGGTCGCAGCGCGGCGAAGTAGCCCGGCGGAGGGGCCTCATTGAGCTGGGGTTGGGCCTCGCCGAACGCGGGCGGGCGCCCCACCGCGCCGAAGGGCAGCGACGAGGGAATCCCGACCATGGGCCCGGGCGCTCCGGACAGGGCGTGCGACGGAGCGCCCCCCGATGCTGCGTCCAGCGTGGTGGGCAGCGGCGCGCCCCAGGAGGCCTCCTGCGCGCGAGTGAGGAAGCGCTCCACGGCGAGCGCGTAGTGCGCGGCATCGCGCGGCTGATTCCCGCCGGGGCCATTGGGGTCGGCGCCCGCGCCCAGCCATGGGGCCGCGCGCAGCATCCGGTTGAGCGCGGCGCTGATGGCCTCCTGGACGCCTCGGGCATCGGAGAAGCGGACCTCCAGCTTCTGGGGGTGCACGTTGACGTCCACCGCGATGGGGTCCACGTCGATGTGCAGGACGACGACGGGCTGCCGGCCCGCGGCGAGGAAGTCCTGGTAGGCGCGCTGGATGGTGCCGATGAGGCCCCTGTCGCGGACGTAGCGGCGGTTGACGAACGTGTAGAGCCCGCGCGCGTTGGGGAAGGTGAACTCGGGCGAGGCCGCGTAGCCGGTGACGCTGACACCCAGGCGCCGCTCCTCCACGGGGAACAGGTGCGGGTGGGCCGCGGGGCCCAGCGCGGCGGCGATGCGTTCACGGGGGTCCTCCGGGCAGGCCGCGCTGGAGAAGAGCTCGTTGCCCTCGTGGGTGGCGAAGAAGCCCACCTCCGGGTTCGCGAGCGCCAGGCGGACGACGGCCTCTTCGGCGTGCTTGAGCTCGGTGTCGCCCCGGCGCAGGAACTTGCGGCGCGCGGGCACGTTGAAGAAGAGGTCCTCCACGGTGATGACGGTGCCCGTGCGCGGAGGGGCATCCTCGATGAGCGGGTCCACCCCACCCTCCAGCGTCACCCGGGTGCCTACGTCCGCGCCCACCTCGGCGGTGTGGAGGGAGAAGCGGGAGACGGAGGCGATGGCGGGCACGGCCTCGCCCCGGAACCCCATGGAGTCGATGTGGAACAGGTCGTCCAGCTCGCGCAGCTTGCTGGTGGCGTGACGCTCCAGACACAGCGTGGCGTCGTGCCGCCCCATGCCGTGCCCGTCGTCCGAGATGATGATGCGGTCCACGCCCCCACCGGCCAGGTCGACGCGGATGGTGCTCGATCCCGCGTCGAGGGAGTTCTCCACCAGCTCCTTCACGACGGACGCGGGGCGCTCCACCACCTCGCCGGCGGCGATCTTGTTGATGAGGACGTCACTGAGACGTGCGATGCGAGCCATGGCAATCATCCACCCTCCGCCACGGAACGAACGTTGTCCAGCGAGACGAGATGGGTGCAGGCTGACATTCAGGACCGGCTGGGCTAACAGGAGAGCCCGCGTATGGACGTGTCACGACCAGGCAAGGGGCGGTTGCGCGTCGCGGTGACCGGAGCCAGCGGCGAGTACGGGAAGCTATTGCTGCCCCGGCTCGAGCGGGATCCCGACGTGGAGAGCATCCTCGTTCTGGACGTCGCCCGTCCGGAGGGGGCCAAGGTGGAGTTCCACCAGGTGGACCTCACCCGGCATGACGCCGAAAGCGAGCTCACCGACGCGCTGGCCGAGCGCCCCGTGGACGCGCTCTACCACCTGGCGTTCCTCTTCGGACCCATCCGCAACGGCTCCCTGGCGCACGAGCTGGAGGTCATCGGCACGATGAACGTGCTGACCGCGGCGGGCCGGGCGCGCCTGCCGAGGCTGGTGGTGCCCTCGATGACGGCCGTCTATGGGGCGCGGGGGAACAACCCCGCGTTGCTGCGAGAGGAGTCGCCGCTGCAGGGCTGTCCTCACAGCCGCTTCGTCACCGACAAGGTGGAGGTGGAGGGGCAGGTCCGTGCCTTCCGCGAGCGGCATCCGGAGATGCGCGTGCTCGTGCTGCGCTTCGCGCCGGTGCTGGGGCCGACCATCGAGAATCCCGTGACGCGGCTGCTGACACGCACGTCCGTGGTCCCCACGCTGCTCGGGTTCGACCCGCTGTGGCAGGGACTGCACGAGGAGGACGCGGGGCGGGCGCTTCATCTGTCGCTGCGGGCGGACGTATCCGGCGAGTTCAACATCGTCGGACGGGGTGTGCTGCCACTGTCCGGCCTCATCCGGCAGGCGGGTGCTCGCCCGCTCCCCCTCCCAGGGCCTTTGTTCCGTGGCGCACTCCACGCGCTGGATGTGGTGGGAGCGGACACGTTGCCCGTAGCCCTTCTCGACTACATCCATTACTCGTGGGTGGCGGACGGCGCGCGCGCCGAGACCGCCCTCGGATTCATCCCCTTCCACCACGTCAGGGACGCCGCCGCGGCGCTCAAGAGGAGCTAGAGATGGCCAAGGGTGTCCTCGGGAACGATCCCTTCCAGCGCGGAGCCGCCACCCGCGATGGCGCGCCCGCGAAGCCCGGCCCCCATGCGAAGCAGGAGCGCTCGCCCTCCGAGCGCGGGACCTCCGACGACAAGAAGAAGGCCGCGAACACCCGCGCGTCGTCGGGCTCGAGCGCGGCCCACGCCAGGAATGATGGCACCCTGGACAAGGGCCGAGCGAAGAAGCCCTCCAGCGCGAAGCCCGCACCCGCGAAGTCCACGGGAGGGGCGAAGGGCTCCACCACGGCGGCGGCCCGGAGCGCGGGCGAGGCCAGGGCACATTCCGGAGGCGGTGCATCCGCTTCGCGAACCGGAGTGGGAACGAAACAGCCACAGGGCACGGCGTCGCGAGGCACGGCCGGCTCGAAGGTCGGCGACGAGGCGAAGCTCAAGGCGAACTCCACGCCGCCCGACGCGAAGGTGAAGCACGCATCCAACGCCAACGCGAAAGCACCCTCTCGCACGAATAGCGCCAAGGGCCCGAAGGATGGCGCGAGTGCGGCAGCCCGTCAGCCCTCCGGGGCGGGCGCTTCGCAGCGCGCATCGGGTGCTGGCCACCAGGCCCCTACATCGGCATCGCGCGGTGCACGGGCGCAGCAAGGCGACGAGTCCGCGGCTTCGGTGTCCCACGACACCCTCGGCCAGGACGTCGCCGCGACGCGCCCCGCCGACACGTCCGCAGTGCCTTCGGCTGAGGTCGAGCCCCTGCGTGAACCCGCGGCTCCGGTGACGCCGCGCGAGCCGCCGCCCGCGCGCGCTCCAGCCCTGGATGACGCCAACGCGGCGAGAACACCCCATCAGCGGGAGGTGGACCACGCGCTCGCGGAAGCCCTGGCCGCCGAGGTGGCCGAAGTCACCGCGAAGCACGCCGTGGACGTGGCAATGAACCGGCGGGACGGCTCCAAGGAGCCCGTGGACAGGCTCCTCGCCACGGAGATGGCGACCGAGCTCGCCGAAGCCGCGGTCGAGGAGGTCCTGGACCACAGCCCCTCGACCCGCCGCCCGGAACGCGAGCGCGAGCTCGCCGCCACCGTCGCCGCGCAGGTGGCCGAGAGCGCCGCCGAACTCGCCGTCGCGGAGGTGATGGATCGCCGCGCCCCCTTCACGCACTCCAGGGACGCTCTCGAGGAGCGCGCCGCGAACAACACCACGAACGAATCCGACGCGGAGCAGACCTCCCGTCTAGAGCCGCACGAGGACCTGGCGGGCGCGGTGCTGGAGCTCTCCGACCTCGACGAAACCCCGGACGACGCCGATGACGTGTGGGAGCTGTCCTCCCCGCCCCTCTCGACAACCCGCTCCTCGCCGGAGCCGGAGGTGGAAATGCCAGACGCGACGCGCGACGAGTTCCCCCCAGGCCGTCGAGGCCCCTTGTCCCTGGTGCCCGCAACCGCCGAGGAGGATGCGGCGCGCGCGGCGCGGGCTCCGGATGGCTCGCGGGAATCCGACGCCCCTCGTCCCCTCGCGCAGCGCGCCACCGGCATGCTGTCGCTGGCGCGTGAAATCGCCGGACAGGCGCTGGCCAGCGAGGGCCTGGGACGTGCCTGGGGCGCGATGAACGGCATGCTGGACGCCGTCCGCGCGGGCCTGGGAACGGGCGGAGGCGCCCACCTGGACGAGTACGGCAAGGACCCGTCACTGGTGCAGCGACTGGAGCCCGTGCTGGAGTTCCTCTATGGCCAGTACTGGCGCGTCGCCGCGCAGGGCACGGACCACATCCCCAAGGGCGCGGCCATCCTGGTGGCGAACCACTCGGGCGCCCTGCCCTATGACGGCCTGGTGATGTCGCTCACCCTGGCTCGCGAGCGCCCCGACCTGCGCGAATCACGCTGGCTGGTGGAGGATCAGATCTTCCACGCGCCCGTGCTGGGCACCCTCTTCAATCGCCTGGGCGCCGTGCGGGCATGCCCGGAGAACGCGCTGCGGCTGCTCGACGAGCAGCGCCCACTGGTCGTCTTCCCGGAGGGCTACCAGGGGCTCAGCAAGCCCTTCGCGGAGCGCTACCGGCTCAAGCGTTTCGGGCGAGGTGGCTTCGTGAAGCTCGCCCTTCGCACGGGAGCGCCCATCGTCCCGGTGGCCATCGTCGGCGCGGAGGAGACCTCCCCCCTGCTGGGACGCATTCCCGCGAGCTTCTTCGGGTTGCCCTACGTGCCCCTCACTCCGCTGGGCCCGCTGCCCGCCAAGTGGAGCATCCGCTTCGGCGAACCCATCGCCATGGACGGCCTGCCCCCTGAAGCCGCGGAGGACCTGGGCGAAGTGGGGCGACTCACCGAGCGCACGCGCGAGGCCATCCAGTCGATGATCCACACGCTGCTGCGGGAGCGGCGCTCCATCTTCGCCGGCTGAATCGGACGCCCCGAGGGGCGCACGCCGCGTCAGGCGATGACGCGGTTGCGCCCACCCGTCTTCGCCTCGAAGAGCTTCTCGTCCGCCGCGCGCACCAGGTCTCCGGGCTCGCGGTGGCGAGGGTCCAACACCGCCACGCCCAGGGAGATGGTGACGGGGATGGGCTGGCGATCAAACTCGAAGCGCTGCTTCTCCACCAACCGCCGGACCTTCTCGGAGAGCTGTCGCGCGCCGACCAGCGCCACTTCCGGCAACAGGATGGCGAACTCCTCGCCGCCATAGCGCGCGAAGACATCCTCGCGCCGGATGCGCGTGCGCACCGTGGACGCCAGCTGCTTGAGCACCGAGTCTCCCGCCAGGTGCCCGAACTTGTCGTTCACCTTCTTGAAGTGGTCGATGTCCACCAACACCAGCGACAGCACGCGCTCATAACGGCGGCTGCGGGAGATCTCCCGGTCCAGCTGCTCGTCGAAGTAGCGGCGGTTGTAGATCTGCGTCAGGCCGTCCATCGTGGTCAGCCGGTAGATCTCATCGTGGTAGGCGGCCTCGATGTTGCCGCCCGCGATGTACTTGAAGATGGTGCGGCCAATCTTCACCAGGTCGCCGTTGCGCAGCTCGCGATCACCCTCCACCACCTCGTCGTTGATGAACGTGCCGTTGGTGGAACCCGCGTCGCGAATCTTCACGCCCTCGCGGGTATTCGCGATGGCCGCGTGGTTGCGGCTCACCGACTCCTGGTCGATCTGGATGTCGCACTTCGACGAGCGCCCGATCAGCGTCTCCTCGCGCGTCAAATCGAACTTCCGACCCAGGTCCAATCCGTAGATCACCACCAGCGCCGCGTCGAGGTTGACCGGCCGGTCGGAGATCTTCGAGATGACCGTGACGACCGTCTCCTTCTGCACCGCTCCTCCAGCGAACGACCCACGAGACGCTACCACCCTGCAAATCCAGAAAGCGAATCACAAGGCGAGACGCCAGGTAGGGAACCTCCGTCCATGGACATCCAACCAACGACGTCTTCCTTCATCCCCCCTAGGGGATATCCACGCCCCTCGACGTGAAGACAGGTGGACGCAGCAGCGCGCCCTCCGTGTCCTCCAGCGAGGCGATGAGCGACACCCCTATCCCGGAGCAACTGGCCGGGAGCTGGAGCTGTACTTCCCCCGTCGCGGGTGAGGCGGCGGAGTCGCTCACGAGGACCTCCTCGCAGCCCTTCCCGCCCCCCCGTACCATGACACGCACGCGGCCGTCGGCTCCGGCGCTCGCGCCCGGGCGAAAACCGGTGACTCGGACACGGACGGCGCTTCCCCGGCTCAGCCGCTGTCCCTCCAGCTCCGGATAGAGCCAGGTGACTTCCGGGCGCCCCACGTCCAGCGACGACGCCGCGCGAGTCAGGTCCCCCACGTGGTCCAGGCCCGGACCGCCCGCCGCCACCAGCCGCGAGGGCCCCAGGGTGTCACGAGCATCACGCCCGGTGACCTGGAGCACCTCCACTCGCAGGAGCGCCCGCGAGCCCAGGTGGTCGCCGAAGTAGGTCCGGTCCTCGAGCCCCGCGGGAGGTCGAGGGACACGGATGCCTTCCTCCAGCTCGTCGGGTGAGGCCAGGACCGTCCAACGTCGCCCGAGGCGGTCCGTGAAGACGACGCGGACCAGGGTGGCGGGCTCGTCGACGTCGGCGCGCAGCTCTCGTCCCTGGAGTCCGTGGGCTTCGGCGCCGTCGAAGTTGTAGCGAGCGTCCTCGGGAATCGGGAGGAAGTCGGCGGTGGGCTCGACGGGGTGCTCGCCCAGGGGGTCGAAGGTCAATCCCGGCAGATCCGCCACCACGAAGCCGGTCGCCGTGCCCGCGGAGGCATCGTCGAGGGCCGCTCGGGAGGTCGCTCCCACCAGGAGTCGGTAGGGCTGCCCCTCCAGGCCATGGTGCGCGGGGGCCATGCGCAGGGCCACCACGCCGGACCGGCCCACCCGCACATCCGCGTCCGTGTTCGGATCCGCGGGCGCGACGTTGGCTGCGGCTCCGAGCCCCAGGGGAACCAGCCCTCGCCCCGGCGCCACCACGGTGCTCACCACATAGGCCCGGTCCAGATAGGTCCCCCGGTAGCGAGGAAGCTCCGGGACGCGCACGGCAAAGGGAAACGCCAGGCGCACGCCCTCGAAGGCCAGGGACACGCTCTCGGAATACGCCACGGTGTCTGGCCTTGGCACTCCCGTGGAGAGGCCCGGCGTGGGGACCAGGCGGAAGGCGGCATCGCGCGCCACGGACGAATAGAAGCGCGGAGACAGGGGGAGCAGGCGCCCCAGCATCAGCAGCGGGTCGGCTCCGGGCTCCAGCGCATTGAGCGGCAGCTCCGCCACCGGCACGCTCCCCGTCAGCCCCCAGGCCGCGCGGGTGCCACAGGTACCGGACAGGATGGCCTCCTCGGGATTCAACACGCCCGCCAGCGCGCCATCGCAGATACCCGCCACCCCGGGCGCGGAGGCCGGAGGCGGCGTGCCCCCTTCCAACCAGAGCGCAGTGCCCGACGGCAGGGGCAGTCGCCGCGTGCCGCCCGCGCTCACTTCCACCTCGCGCTCGAAGCCCAGCAACGTCCCCGATGCCAGCTCGGAGAAGAGCCCCGGCACCGACAGGCCCGTCATTCCCAACCGCAGCATGGGAGCAGGGACGCCCACAGCACGCGGCTCGACGAAGTCGACCCGCACGCCTCCGGAGAAATCCTGCGGGTTGCGCCGCAGCGCCATCCGGACATCGCGGTGGTCGTCCACGTCGTGGCGGGCCAGCGTCAGGTAGCCGAAGTCCGGGTGGAAGGCGGACAGGCCCACGGTGCCCGAGGCGGGCACCCACGCGACGCCATCGAGCCCCGTCAGCCCCACCGACAACATCTTCCCGCCCACCTCCGACACGGCCACGGAGGCCAGCGGCAACGGGCGTCCCGTCAGCTCGTCAAACACCAGCACGCGCACCCCTCCGTCCGGCACGTCGGGGCTGAGCACCATGACGCGGGCGCGGCAGATGGCCGAGCCGACGCGCGCCTCCACCACGTCCTGCTCCGCGCCGGGCACCCGCAACGTGAAAGCAGCCCGGACGCCCGTGCCCCCGCCCGTCGCCATCGGCGAGAGTGACGACCACGTCGCGCCATCACGCGGCACCATGGGCCGCCCCGACGCATCCTTCACCCACACCCCGAAGACGACGGACAACTCGGGGCTGCCCACGACGACCTCCGGCGTCACCTGGCACGAGGCCGCGAGCGCCGGGGCAGGAGGCGCCCCGCAGGCCCCGTCCCGGCAGACCTCGTCCACGCCGCAATCCGCGTCCGCGGCGCACAGGCCCACCACGCACCGGTTCATGTCGCACTGACAGCCCAGCGGGTTGTCACACATGGGCAGCGCATATTGCTGGCGCTTGCCCTCCTCACAGTCCTCGCGGGTCCGACAGGCGGGCTCACAGCGGGACAGCGCCGTGTTGCAGATGAAGAGGGACGGGTTCGGGCAGTCCTCGTCCACCGCGCAGGGACCCGGCAGCGGCTTGTTGTCGCCGGGGATGCCGGGGATTTCGTCGGCGTTCATCCCACAGCCGGCCAGCGTCCCCAGGGCGCACACGAGGGCTGTCAGCAGCAGGGGACGAGGCGAGGGACTCATACGGTGCGGCTCCCGGGGGGCGGAACGCCCAAGACCATACAGGCACGACGCCCATCGCGCGACGGCGCGGAGGGCCCTGAAGCCCCCTCGCTGGACACCGTCGGACCCGGCCGCCCGCTCTTCGCCCACGTCACGCAACAGGTGGTTGGCTTTCAGGTTCTCACGAATCATCATCGTGCGCGATGGCCCGTGGCGAGCCCAAGTCCCTGGAAAGTCTCCTACCCCGTGTCCTGGCGCGCCTCGCGGGTGAGTCAGGCCGGGGCCATGCCCTCGCGCCCGTGTGGGGCGCGGTGGTGGGAGCACACATTGCCCGCCATAGCTCCCCCCGTGCGCTGGAGGGTGGCACCCTCGTCGTCATCGTCACGAGCGCCGAGTGGGCCCGCACCCTGGAGGCCGAGGCGCCCTCGCTGTGCGCGCAGCTCAATGAACGACTGGGCCCCGGCACGGTGAAGGCGCTCACCTTCCGGTGGGACACCCGATGATCGCCGTGCTCGCGCTGACGGCGCTCCTGGCCGCCGCGCCCGGGCCCACGACGGGAGCAACGAGGCCCGCCACGCCCTCCAGGGCCGCGACGGCGCCGTCAGTGCCCCTGGCGCCGCGCACCCCACCGCCCGAGCGCAAGGCCCCGCTGACGCCGGCGGAGTCGATGGAGCGGCAGGCCGCCCAGCATGTGGTGCGGGAGTTCGAGCGCGTGGGACGTCGCGCGCCCACGGAGGACAGCGCGCTGAGCGTGGCCGCGAGGCGACTGGCCCACGATGCGCTCAGCGGCGTCTTCACGGGTGCGCCCGACCTCTTCACGCTCACGGAGGCCGTCAGCGACGCGGGCGCGGCGGATCCCGCACCCCGGGCGCTCGTCATCCGCGCGTGGGCCCATGCGCATGCGCTCGAGTCGCTGCGCGCCCGGACCGACCTCAACTCGGATCGAGCCACCCACTTCGGCGTGGGCGTGGCCCTGGTGGACAAGCGCGCCGCCCTGGTGACGTTGGTGTCGGACCGCAAGGCGGAGCTGAAGCCGTTCCCCCGCGTCATGCCCGGCGAGCGCGCGGTGCAGACACTCTGCGGAAGGCTCAATCCGCCGCTCCATGCGCCGGAGATCTACGTCACGCGACCCGACGGCGAAGTGGTCATCGTCCCCCTCACGCGGCGAGGAACGGAGGGCTCCGACTTCTGCACGCGCCTGGATTTCCTCAAGCCCGGCACCTACACGGTGGAGGTGGTCGCGCAGGGCGACGCGGGCCCGGAAGTCACGTCCCTGTTCCTCACGCAGATTGGGGAAGTCCGTCTGCGCGGCGAGCGCGAGAACAACGTGGAGCCCACCACGGAGGAAGGCGCGCGGAGCGCGCTGCATGAGCGCATCAACGCCCTGCGCCGGGCCCATGGGCTGGTGGAGCTGATGCCGGACCCGGTGCTGGAGCGCGTGGCCCAGGGGTACAGCACGCGCATGACGACAGAGGGCTTCTTCGCGCACATCGCGCCGGATGGGAGCACCCTCACCCGTCGACTTCCCCCGGGCTCGCGCTACGGACGGGCCGGAGAGAACCTGGGGCAGGCCGCCGGGCCGCTCGCGGCGCACTTCGGCATCGAGCACAGCCCGGGTCACCGCCGGAACCTGTTGGATCCCGGGTTCCGCTTCATGGGGGTGGGCGTCGTCCTGCGAACAGTGGCAGGCGGTCGCAGCGAGGCCACCGTCACGGAGGTCTTCACCGCCGCGTCGCCCGCCTCGGCGGACCCGCAGAATCCCCAGCAGGATGCGTATGACGCCCTGGCGCGGTGGCGCGCCGCGAAGAAGCTGCCGCCCCTGGCCCGGAGTCAGGCGCTGGAGTCACTGGCGGTGGCACATGCCCGACATGCGCTGGAGTTGGACCAGCCCGCGGCCCAGCCTGGCGAGGCGCCCTTGCACGAACGGGTGTTCCGGGTGCTCCCCGACGCGGGGACCGCATCGGTGGACTTCTTCGTGGTCTCTGACCCGGCCGCGCTCCCCGAGTCCCGCAGCGTCACCGAAGCCACCAACAACCGGGTGGGCGTGGGCGTGGTGCGGGGCGATTCGAAGCGCTTTGGCGCGAAGCAATACTGGGTCGCCGTCATCTACGCCGCGGTCCAGTGAGGCGCGGCGGGCGCGGCCCGTGTGGGGCGCCCCTCTCCATAACGGGGCCTCCCCTCACACGGTGAAGCGACTCCGAATCAGACGGGACGGCGCTGGGTGGCGTAAGCCTCGAGGCCCATCTGCGGCGGCGCGGCGTGCTGATACATCGGGCACTTCATGCATGTGAAGGACTGCCACCCTCGCCGGACCGCTTCGTCCAGGCAGTTGTCATACTGGTGGCAATTCAGGTTGCGATGCGTCTCGACACCGGCACGCTTCGGCCCGGCCTCGGGATTGATGGTTTGCGGCAGATCGGCTGGACACGGCTTCATGGAGCCCTCCCTCTGTGCTGTTTCCCCCCCGAGCGCTGTGAACGAGCAGTGTTACCGGACGACAGGTCCCGCCTGGACGACGACGGACCGGGGTAGCGTGCAACGGCCGCGCAAAGTAGTGATGCACCCCGGGTGACGCAACGGGCCGACTTCAATGACCCAAGAGCACGTAATCGCCTGAACGCTTTCAGCGAATGACGACGGGTTGAGGACATTTCGAACCGGCCCGATGGCGCGCGGATTTAGGACTTGTCGGGCCGGCTGTCAAACCACCCCCCTCGTGTGAGAGGGGGAATGATTGAGGGACGCGTCTCGTTGGCAGGCCGCAAAGCCGCGTGCTGAAAGGGAGAACACATGAGCTGGATGGGGACGGTCGCGGGGTGGGCACTGGGGGTTTCCCTGGGACAATCCCCGACAACCCTGGAGGCCGTGCGGCTTCATCAGACCGACGCGACCTCTCGGGCCCAGAGCGAGTGGGCTGCCTGCGTGGCGAAGCAGTGTCCGGACGCGGGGAGGCTCGCCTTGCTGGCGGGCACACTGGCCCTGTCCGACGGGCGAGCGGCCGAGGCGCGCGACATGCTGGCGGCCGGCCCCGCCCCTGCCTTGCTGGAGCCCTACCGGGCCTTCTATCTGGGCCAGGCGCGCTTCTACGTGGGGGATGCCGCGGGGGCCGCGCTGGACTTCGCGCGGGTGCTGGAGGCCCCGGGAGCGCCCCTGGACCTGGTGACGCGGGCCCGGTCACGGCTGGGCGAATCGCTCCTGAAGGCGGGCAAGGCGAAGCAGGCGGTGGGCGTGCTGGAGGCGGCGGTGAAGGCGACGCCGTCCCCGGAGCTGCTCTTCCAACGGGCCCAGGCGCGAGGCGCGTCGGGCAATCGCGCGGGGCAGCAGGCGGATTTGATGACGGTGGCGCTGCGCTTTCCCGCGCACCCGTACGCCGATGACGCGGTGAAGTGGCTCACCGAGGTCCGCCGTCCCGGGGTGCGCCTGGGCTTCGCGGAGCGCGCGCAGCGCACCGAGGGATTCCTCAGCGGTGGCGCGTCCCAGCGCGCGCTGGAGGAGCTGGAGGCGCTGAAGGGCGACAAGCTCTCGAAGGAGCAGACGGCGAAGGTGTCGCTGCTGCGAGCCAGGGCCCTGTTCGCGCTGGGCCGCGACGAGGACGCGCGGCAGGCGCTCGCCGTCGCGGAGAAGGGGCCCGCGAGTGTCGCGGCCGACGCGGAGCTGCTCGTGGCGCGGCGGGCCCTGCGCGCGGACGACAACGAGAAGGCCCGGGCGCTGATGGCGGCGTTGGACCAGAAGTACGCCTCGCAGTCGGCGGGCGAGGAAGGCGCCTTCTTCGCGGGCTGGCTCGACCTGCAGGCGGGGCGCTTCGCCGAGGCCGCGAAGTCCTTCACCGCGCATGGGGAGCGCTACGCGCGCTCGCGGCGTCGGGACGAGGGCCTGTGGTTCCGGTCTCTCGCGTACCTGCGACTGGCGGACTACGCGAAGGCGCGCGCGTCGCTGGAGTCGCTGGTGGCGACCTTCCCGAGGAGCAGCCTGGCCCCCCAGGCGCGCTACTGGATGGCGCGCAGCCGCGAGCTCGGCGGAGCGGCCGCGGCGGAGGTCGGCCCGGAGTACGAGCGTCTCATCACCGTGGCGCCGGCGTCGTTCTACGCGCTGCTGGCCTCGGAGCGGCTCAAGGAGTTGGGACGGGTGGCGCCGGCGAGCTTCCCGCGTCCTCCGCTGTCGCTGGAGCTGCCTCGCCCTCCCGAGCTGGGGCTGGCGGTGGAGCTGACGCGCACAGGCCTGTTCCGGGACGCGGCCGAAGAGGTGGAGTCGCATGTGGCGCGCCTGCGCTCCGCGGACCAGGCCCTGCCCTTCGCGCACGCGTTGATCGGCCTGGGTGAGTTCGGCCATGCGCACACGGTGGCGGCGCGACACCTGTGGGGCCGGGCCTTCGGCTCTCGCGAGCCGGATGCGCTCGCGGCCTTCTACCCTCGCGCCTTCTCGAACGCGGTGGAGCAGGCGGCGACGGCGCACAAGGTGGACCCGTTCCTGGTGTGGGCCATCATGCGGCGGGAGAGCGCCTTCAAGCCGGAGGTCATGAGCGCGGCGGACGCGCGCGGGCTGATGCAGATCATCCCCAAGACGGCGACGGAGATTGCCCGGAAGCTCGCGGAGCCAGACCCGGCGCCCGCGGACCTCTTCTCGCCCGAGCGCAACATCCGCTACGGGGCCTGGTACCTGTCACGGTTGATGGAGCGCTTCTCACATCCGGTGCTCGCCGCCGCCGCATACAACGCGGGACCGAGCGCCGCGGCGAAGTGGGCCCAGGAGCGCGGCGACCTGCCGCTGGACCTCTTCGTGGAGTCCATCCCCTTCCGGGAGACGCGCGGCTACGTCAAGCAGGTGGTGGCGGACCTGTTCCTCTACCACGCCTTCTACGACGCCCAGGGCGTGCAGCCCCGGCTGTCGCTGGTGGTGCCGGCGCCCTCCAAGGAGGGCGTCACCTTCTGAGCCGGCCCGGACGGGTGGAGCGCAGGTGCGCCCTACCCGCGTGCCGCCATGCGGCGGAGGATCTCCGCCTCCATGGAGTGCACCACCTCCGACAGCGGCAGGCTGCTGGAGTCCACGCGGATGGCGTCCTCCGCGGCCTTCAGCGGAGCCACCGCGCGCGCGGAGTCATCCTTGTCGCGCTTCGTCTGGTCCGCGAGCACGTCGTCGAGGCTGCTCTCCACGCCCTTCTGGAACAGCTCCTCGAAGCGGCGGCGGGCGCGCACCTCGGGGTTGGCCTCCAGGAAGAACTTCGCGTCCGCGTCCGGGAACACCACCGTGCCGATGTCGCGGCCTTCCAGGATGGAGCCCTTGCTCGACTCCAGGGCCAGGCGACGCTGGAGCTGGAGCAGCCCAGCGCGGACGACAGGGCGCCCGGACACCTGCGACGCGGCCATGGAGATTTCGGGCGAGCGGATGTCGCCCGACACGTCCTTGCCGCCGAGGAAGACGCGGTTCTCCTCGCCCACCACCTGGAAGTGGATGTGCACGCGGCCCAGCAGCTCCCCCAGGCGCGCGTCGTCGTCGTAGGGGATGCGCTCGTCCGTCGCCATCAGCGCCACGCAGCGGTAGATGGCGCCCGTGTCGACGAGGGAGAAGCCGAGCCGGCGCGCCAGCAGCTTGGACACCGTGGACTTGCCAGCACCGGCCGGCCCGTCGATGGCGACAATGAAGCAGCGTGGGCTCACGAGAGCACCTCTTTCAGTGCGCGCACGCACCGCTCGTTCTCCGAGGCCGTCCCCACGGAGATGCGAAGACAGGTGGGAAAACCCCCGCCCGCGAAGGGCCGGACGATGACGCCCTTGCGCAGGAGCAGCTCGTACAGCTCGGTGGAGGAGCGGCGGAAGTCCGCGAACACGAAGTTCGCGTGGCTCTTCGTGAGGGTGATTCCCAGTTGGGGCAGCTCCGCCTCGAAGTAGCGCAGGCCCGCGCGGTTGTTCTCCCGCGTGCGCCGCACATGCTCGGTGTCTTCCAGCGCCGCGAGGCCCGCCGCCTGCGCCACCACCGTCAGGTTGAAGGGCATGCGCGTGCGCTGCAGATACATGGCGAGCTTCGCGTCCATGACGCCGTAGCCCAGGCGGATGCCCGCCAGCCCGTGAATCTTGCTGAAGGTGCGCAGCGCCACGACGTTCGGGTGACGCCGGAACAACTCCACGCCGCTGACGTAGTCGGGCCAGTCGACGAACTCGAAGTAGGCCTCGTCGTAGGCAATCAGCACCTCGGGCGGGACGGCCGCGAGGAAGGTCTCCAGCTCCTTCCGGCCGAACGCGGTGCCCGTGGGGTTGTCCGGATTGGCCAGGAAGATGAGCCGCGTGCGCGGCGTCACCGCGCGCGCCATGGCCTCCAAGTCGTACTGGTAGCCCTCGCGCATGGGCACCTCCACGAAGGGCCGCCCGTGGGCCTGCGCGGAGATGCGGTACGCGGAGAAGGAGTTCCTGCACAGGAGGATTTCGTCCTCCGGCGTGGTGAAGGTGCGGATGAGCAGCTCGATGAGCTCGTTGGAGCCGCTGCCCAGCACCACTTCCTGCGGCTGCACGCCCAGGGACGCGGCCAGCCGGCGCACCAGGTGGAACGACGTGGCATCCGGATACAGATGCACCTGGGTTGACGCCAGCCGCATGGCCTCGAGCGCGCGCGGGGAGGGCCCCAGCGGGTTCTCGTTGGAGGCGAGCTTGATGACACCGGTCAGGCCGAACTCGCGCTCGGTCTCCTCGATGGGCTTGCCCGGCACGTACGGCTTGAGCGTTTCGACATGGGGAGGAACGAGAGGTCGCATGGAGGTAGAGGCCCTGGAGATGTGCCTCAGCGACCGGTGAACACGCCGAGCGCGCGGAACTTCGCGTAGCGGTCCTTGACCAGACCGTCGGGTGACAGCTCGGCGAGCTGGCCCAGGTGCTTGCGCAGCACCTTGCCGAGCGCCTCGGCCGCCTTCGCGGGGTCTCGATGCGCGCCACCGGCGGGCTCGGGCACCACCTCGTCGATGATCTTCATCTGGAGCAGGTCGCCCGCGGTGAGCTTCATCGCATCCGCCGCCTTGTCCGCCTTGCTGGCGTCGCGGAAGAGGATGGAGGCGCAGCCCTCCGGCGAGATGACGGAATAGACGCTGTTCTGGAACATCAGCACGCGGTTGCCCACGCCAATGGCGAGCGCGCCACCCGAGCCGCCCTCACCCACCACCGTGGAGATGATGGGCACGCGCAGCCCGCTCATTACCTCCAGGTTGACGGCGATGGCCTCCGCCTGGCCGCGCTCCTCCGCGCCGATGCCCGGGTAGGCGCCCGGCGTGTCCACGAAGGTGAGGATGGGCTTCTCGAAGCGCTCCGCCAGCTCCATCAGCCGGCGGGCCTTGCGGTAGCCCTCCGGGCGCGGCATGCCGAAGTTGCGCGCCATGTTCTCCTTGGTGTTGCGGCCCTTCTGGTGCCCCATCACCATCACCGGCTTGCCGTCGAAACGGGCGAAGCCTCCGACAATCGACGGGTCCTCGCCGAAGTGCCGGTCTCCGCACAGCTCCACGAAGTCGGTGAACAGCAGGCGGATGTAGTCCAGGAAGTAGGGGCGCGCGGGGTGGCGGGACATCTGCACCACCTGCCACCGCGTCAAGTCACTGAAGATCTCCGTCTGGAGCTTCTTCGCCTTCTTCTCGAGCTTGGAAATCTCCGAGGTGAAGTCCGCGGAACCACCCGTGGACAACGCCTTGAGCTCATCGATCTTCTTCTCCAGCTCGATGAGCGGGCGCTCGAAGTCGAGCGCGTAACTGATGCCGGTTGCCATGGCGCGGAACTAGCACCAGGGTAAGGCACCTTTCAACGCGCAAGCGGTTACGCACCGCACCGTGTCACGCTGCCGGACACCTGCGTCCCATTCGGAGCGACATGTTTCTGGCCCTGCCGCTGCTCGTCCTGGCGCTGACCGCCCCCCCTGCCACCCCGGCGCCCCCCTCCGCGAAGGGCCTCAACACCGAGGGCTTCCGCCTGTACCGGGCCGGCCGCTACCCGGAGGCCCTGGAGAAGTTCCAGGCCGCCGCCAAGGAAGACCCGGCGTACGCCCTGCCCCGCTACAACGCCGCCGCCACGCTGGGCGTCCTGCGCAAGCAGGGCCGCGTGTGCGAGTACGGCGCCCACCGGGACGTCATCGTCGAGCACCTCTCCCAGGCGGTGAGGCTGGACGCCCGGCGACTGGCCCGCGCCCGCCAGGACGCCGACCTGGACGGCATTCGCGACACGCTGGGCTGGCAGCGGCTGCTGGGCCGAGTCCCGGAGCGCGAGGCGGACGTGCCCTTCCTGCTGCGCACCGTGGCCTGGTACGGCCCGGGCGTCGGCGTCCTGGGCAGCACCCGGGGATTGCGCTTCCTCACCCGGGGCAGGGCCGTCCTTTGGACCCGCTCCGTGGACGCGGAGGGCAAGCCCCAGCGAAGCGAGGTGTCCGGGACGTATTCGGTGACCGGCCGTCAGGTGGAGCTGCGCCTCAAGGGACAGGCACCCCGCACGGGCACGCTGACGGAGGCAGGAGCACTCACCTTCCCCGAACTCGGAACGTTCACCGACGCGCCCTCGGAGTGCGACGCCTGAGACGTCCCGCGTCCGAGTGCTGACCAGCCACCACTTGGGATGACGGGGCTCGCACGCATACAGAAGCCCCACGAGAAGAGCGCTTGGTCCTCACGTGAGAGGACGCCAAGGTGCTCAGCGGGGGCGGACGGGAACGGGCCTCGGCGGGCGTTTCAGGTGGGAGGCCACCAGCACAATGGCGGGGCCCCCACCTCGCTGCTTCAGGCGGCCTTGATCTTCGCGGCCGGAGGAGACAGCGCGTACCACGCCGTCCGGAACGCCTTCAGCTCGCGCAGCCCGGCCGGGTGCCGACCGAGCGCCGGTGCCATGGTGACGGGCAGGCCCAGCTTCTTCTCGATGGCCTTCGCCGCGTTCAGCTCCAGCTTGCGGCGGTTCTCGCACTTCTCGCAGGTGGACTTGGGGCCCACGCGGTTGACGAGGATGCGCTCCACCGGGAGCTTCCTCTCCTTCAGGTACTCCACCACGCGCTCGGTGCGGGACGCGGCCAGCTCCTCGCCGCGGGTGACGACGACGAAGCGCGCCTCCGTGGGAGACGCCAGCGCCTCCTCGAAGCGCTTCGCGTGTTTGATCATCCCCGCGATGTCGTCCGCCAGCTCGCCCAGGCCCTTGGCCCGGTGCTTGTTGAGCACGGCGTGCAGCGCGCCCAGCCACGTCTTCGCCGTCTCCGCCAGCTCCACCACGCGCACGGAGTTCACCACCGGCGACGAGTCCACGACGATGCGCTTGAAGCGCTCCTGCACCAGCGCGTCGGTGAGCACGCTCATCGCCGCCAGCTCGTCGATGCCCGGGGGCGCGGACTCCAGCAGGTTGCGCAGGTAGAGCAGATCCGCGGGGACGTCGTTGCCCGCCTTGGGCGCGCCCTCGAAGGCCTTCTCCGCCTTCTCCTTGAGCCGCTTGCGCAGGGCGTTGAACCAACCCGCCATGTCCAGCTCGCGCGCGTACAGGCCCTTGGTGCCCTTCACCTGCGTCTCGGTGTCCGTCAGCCGGCTCTGGAGCACGTCCGACAGCGAGTGCGCCGGATCCGTGGAGATGAGGAGCACCGGCCCCTCCTTCTCCGTCAGCGTCACTGCGGCGGCGGCGGCGCAGGAGCTCTTGCCCACTCCGCCCTGCCCCACGAAGAAGATGAGCCGCGTGGGCGGCAGCGGCGGCGCGGCGATGGGCGGCATGGACGGCGCGCGCACCAGGGCCGGAGGGCCCTCCGCGGCGGCGAACTCCAGCGCCTTCGTCTCCTTGCCACCCGCCCACGCCTTCGCGAGCAGGCCCACGCCGTCCAGCCCGCGCGGCGCCACTTCACGACGACCCAGCAGGTGGACCGGCACGGCCTTGTCCAGCGCCTGGAACTTGCGCACGTGCGGCGCCTGCAGACCCCGGCGGCCCTGACACGCGGGACACCCCTCGCGGTCCTCCACCTGGTTGACGACGATCTCCGTCACCGGCAGCCCGCGCTCGCGCAGCTGGGTGAAGAGCATGCGCGTCTGCGCCTCGGGAACCGGCTCGGCCAGCGCCACCAGGTGGAAGGCGGTCCGCGCGGGGTCCTTCAAGAGCCCCAGCAGCTTCTCCGCCTTCTGCCCCAGCGCTTCCAGGTAGGTCGGCTCCGCCGCGGCGGCCTCCGCCTTCTTGCCCTTGCCCGTGGACGGCGCCGGCTTGTCGCCGCCCGCCTTCACCAGGCCCAGGAACTTGCGCAGCCCCACCGGCAGGTCGAACAGGCGCAGCGTGTGGCTCGTGGGCGAGCAGTCCACGACCACCCGGTCGAAATCCTCACCCTCCAGCAGCGACACCACGTGGAAGAGCCCGACCAGCTCCTCCAGCCCGGGGACGGCCTGCTGATACAGCGAGCCCAGCTCCTCCTCGGAGAAGTGGGTGCCCTTGCCAGCGGCCTTCTTCAGCGCGGGCAGGTAGTCCGCCAGGAACGGCTTGAGCAGCGCGGCCGGCTCCAGCTCCAGGCCCCAGACGCCACCCTCACCCTTGCCCGCCACCAGCTTCGAGGGCTTCGCGGTCAGCTTCTTCTTCAGCAGATCCGACAGGGAGCGCACCGGATCCAGCGAAACGAGCAGCACCCGCTCCTTCGGGACCTCCTCCGACAACCGCAACGCGTACGCCGCCGCGAGCGTGGTCTTACCGACCCCGCCCTTGCCGCCGAAGAAGTGAAGAACTCGCGCGTCGCTCATTGCGTTGTGGCCTTCCTTGTGCCCCCCCGGCGGCACTCTGATGCACACTCCTGATTTGCCGAGAAGAAGGCGTCGGAGTTTGCCCGGTGCGTCGACCTGTACGGCCGGGCCATCCCTGTGGGTGGGAGTCGACCACAGAATCCCTTGTCCAGAGGTCAAAAGTCAAGAATTGACGCGGGGTTTCGCGGAGGGTCGGCCCCTCTCGGCACCTCCTGCCAAGGCCTTCTTGACCGCCCCTCCGAGCCGCTCCAACAGCGCGGAATCCGGAGGGGATTTCCTACCCGTCAGGTCAGCGAGCGACCAGGTTGTGGGCGCTCAGGGGGCCATCGCCTCCCTGTCCGCCCAGCGGCCCGTTGTCACGCGAGGGCCCGCCTTGCTGAGTGCGCGCCTCCGCCGCATAGCGATTGAGCTTGTTGTAGAGCGTCTTCTCGCTCACCCCGAGCACCTCCGCCGTGCGCGCCTTGTTGTTGCCATTGCGCTGGAGGCTTCCCAGGATGTACTCGCGCTCCACCGCGTCCAGGCTCAGGCCAAAAGGCAGCCGGAACGTGTGTCGTTCCGGGCCCTTGCCCGCCATGTCCGGCGGCAGGTGCTCCCGGGTGATCAGCTCCCCGTCGCAGAGGATCACCGCGCGCTCCACCGCGTTGCGCAGCTCGCGGATGTTGCCCGGCCACTCGTAGTTCTTGAGCACCTCCATGGCCTCCGGGTGCACCCCGGACACGCGCTTGGCTGAATCCCCTCGGAACTTGTCCACGAAGTGCTGGACCAGGATGGGCACGTCCTCGCGGCGCTCGCGCAGGGGCGGCAGGTGGATCTGGAACACGTTGAGCCGGAAGTAGAGGTCCTCGCGGAACCGCCCGTTCTTGATCTCCTGCTTCAGGTCGCGGTTGGTGGCGCACAACACGCGCACGTCCACCTCGAGTTCCACCTTGCCACCCAGCCGGCGCAGGCGGCTCTCTTCCAGCACGCGGAGCAGCTTGGCCTGCAGGTCGATGGGAATCTCTCCCAATTCGTCCAGGAACAGCGTGCCGCCGTGGGCCAGCTCGAACACGCCCGGACGGCGCTGATCCGCGCCGGTGAAGGCGCCGCGCTCGTGGCCGAAGATCTCCGATTCGATCAGCGTGGCGGGGATGGACGCGCAGTTGATGGCGATGAAGGGCTTGTCGCGGCGCAGGGACAGGTTGTGGACGGCGCGCGCCACCACCTCCTTGCCCGTGCCGGACTCGCCGCTGATGGACACGCTGGCCTTGGACGGGGCCACCTTCTCCACCAGCTCGATGACCTTGCGCATGCCCGCGGACTGGGCGATCAGGTCGGAAGAGCCCAGTTGCTTGAGGCGACGGCGCAGCGTCTGCACCTCGCGCATCGTCTCCTTCTTCTCCAGCGCGCGGTCGATGCAGACCTTGAGGCGCGCGGTGTCCAGCGGCTTGACGATGAAGTCATACGCACCCTCGCGGATGGCCTCCACCGCCGCGTCGATGGTGCCGCGGCCCGTGAGGAACACCACCGGACAGTCCGGCAGCTCTTCCTTGAGGTTGCGCAGCAGCCACAGTCCGTCGGTCTCCGGCATCGCCAGGTCCGACAGGACGACGTCCGGTCGAAACTCTCCGGCCTTGCGCAGGGCATCGTGCCCGTCGAAGGCCGTCTCGACCTTGTGCCCCCAGGTGCTGAGCATTTCCGCCAGCGCCTCGCACGTGTCGCGTTCGTCGTCCACGGCCAGGATTCGTGCGCTACCCAAGATGAAGACCTCCGGTACTGCGTCGTGACGCGAATGGGGGATGACTCTGAAGGAGAAGCCTGGCGCCCGGTACAGCCCTCAAGCGCGAGGAAAGATGAGCCGGCAGGAACCACCTCGGACGTGGAGGTCCACTCCCAGTTGGGCACAGCGCAGCCCCAGGGCCGCCACCACGTCCGCGTGCTCCGGAGCGCTGTCGCCCCCGGTGTCCTCCACCTCCAGCACCGCCACCGAGCCTTCCCCTCGCACCGTGACGCGCACCGAGCCCCCGCCTTCGGCCCGCCGGAAGCCCCGCAGCAACGCCTGGATGACGAAGAAGCCCAGCTCCGAGGTGTCCGCCAGGCGGACCAGCACGCCCGCCTCCACCGCCACCTGCACCGTGGCCCGGCGCTTGCGTCCCTCGTGAGCCACCACGCCCAGCGCCCGCGTCGTCGCGTCCGACAGGTCCACTTCGCCCGCCGTGCCGCCCCGGGTCACGATGAAGTCGGAGAACTGCCGCAGGATTCCGTCCACGCGCTGGATCTGCTCGCGCAGCGCCTTGAGGTTCTTCTCCTGCGACGGCGGCACCTGCCCGGTCTCCGCCTTCAGCTTCTCCGACAGCACCTCCAGGTGGATGGCCATCGCATTGAGCGGGTTGCGGACGTCGTGCAGCAGGCTGTCCATCAGCGTCTGCACGGCGCCATAGCGGGCAGCGCCCACCACGGGATCCGTCGCTTCCTGGACACGCACCACGCTACTGGACACAGCCGTCGAGCTAACCAACGGAAACTCCTCGGGTTTTTCGTCTCCCTCTCCCGCCGCCACCCCACCGCCGGCAAGAGTTAGGGAGCCTGTTCCACAACGTCAACCCTGGGTCGGTAATTCTTGCCGGAAACGGCAAATTCCCGAGTGGAGTCAATGGCTTGGACAGGCTCCGGAGTGTTGTCCGGATGACGCTTCCCGAAGGGTTCCAGCAGGCGCTTCAGGTCGAGGACGCGGGAGGGCGCGCGGCCTCACCCAGGCCAACGAGCTCCAGCTTGAGCTGGGAGGCCACCTCGAAGATGCGAGGATCCCGATAGAACTCGCCGAAGACGATGCGGACGAGGCCCGCGTTGGCGATCAGCTTGAAGCACGGCCAGCAGGGGCTGGCGGTCGTGTAGATGGTCGCTCCGTCAATGGCTACGCCGTTGGTGGCGGACTGGATGATGGCGTTCGCCTCCGCGTGCACTGTCGCCACGCAGTGTCCGTTCTCCATCATGTGGCCCACGTCGTCACAGTGCGGCAGGCCGCGGATGGAGCCGTTGTAGCCGGTGGACAGGATGGTTCGTCCACGGACGATGACGGCCCCCACGTGCTTGCGATCACACGTGGCCCGCGTCGCCACCTGCTTGGCGATGTCCATGAAGTACTGATCCCACGAAACACGTCCCGACATCCGCTCGCCTCCTGGCCCGAGCAGATGTAGCGCGCAGCGGACGGCTGTCGACAAAAAGGCGGCTCAGCGCCCGGCGGCGTGAGCGACGCCTCCCTCGCCAGGCAGGCTGCGTTCCAACAAGCGCCCGAAGCCCTTGGCCTGCAGGAACTGTCGCACCTTGGTGCTGGGCGCGGCGAACGTCTCGCCGGGCATGGGCACGTCGAAGCTGTAGCTCTCCTCACGCACCGCGAAGTCCACCTGCGCCGTGCGGTAGCCCTCCACGATGGCCAGCAGCCGGCCCGACTCCAGGCTGAAGATGCCGCCGCCCGACGCGCCGTAGCCGATGGGCGCGTCCGTCTTCACCATCCTCGGACGCCGGGACTCCCGGTCCCACTCCACCTGGGACAACATGCCGCCGGACAGCGACAGCGCGCGGCCATAGGGCGACGCCGCCACGACGACGTCCTCGCCCAACTCCAGCTCCGCCTCGTCCGCCAACTCCACCGCGGGCAACGCCAGCCCCGGCACCTTCACGAGCGCCAGGTCCAGGTCCGGCACCTGTCCGGTCGCCACCACCTGGCCCACGTGCGACTCCACATCCGCGCGGCGGTCCACCAGCACGTTCAGCGTGGGGGCCTTCAGGTCGTCCATCACCACCGCGTGCGCATTGGTGATGACCCACGCGACCACGCCCTCCGCGCTCCGCTCGGAGCCCACCACCACGCCGGAGGCCGTGCGCCTCACCTTGTCCGCCTCCGTGATTTGCAGGCGCACGTTGTGAGGGAGGATGCGGCGCACCATCTCCTTGCGCGTCGGCCTCGACGGCTCCGGCGTGGATACCCGCACCACCTCCGGCGGCGCCTGTGGCACGGGAGCGCTGGCGGGAGACGCGGGCGCACCGGCACACGATGCGAGGGCGAGCAGGGCGACGGGGGCGCCCAGGAGGAAGCGGGTCATCGACTCTCCGGGATGAAGGACGGCGCTGAGACTGCGAACTCGCTTGCGACGCCCATCTTCCCCACGCCCCATCCTCATTGGAAAGCAGGCGCCCTGCAGGGGCCGGTCGCCTGCCCGCCCGGCCTCAGGCGTAGCGCTTCTTCATCAGGAACAGGATGGCGTCCTTCGCGCAGTACTCGCAGTAGCCGTAGCGCTCCGCCATCGTCTTCAGCGTGCCCTGCACCTGCGTCTGCTCGCGCGTCGACAGCTGGTTTCGGTCCTCGGAGAGGTACTTGAGGACGTTCTCCTTGTTCTTGCGCAGCACCCGCTTGCGCTCTTCGAAGTAGTGGTCCCTCAGGCGCTTGAACATGTCCGGGAAGATGCGCGGGTAGTCCATCGCCAGGTCTGGATTGTCCAGCCGGTGCGCGCCGATGGAGGAGATGAGCCCGCGGCGGAACTCGGAGACCTCTTCTCCGCGCGGCATGACGATGGCTTCCACCTCCTGCATGCGCTGCTCGTCGGGCTTCTCCATCTCGCCGGTGATGCGGTTGCGCATCTTCTCGCCGCGCACCCAGTGGCTGACGCCCTGGATGTAGCGCTCCACCAGCTCGCGATACTGGCCCTCGGAGACCAGGCCCATGGACTCGCGCACCTCGGTGTCCACGCGGTCCAGGTACTCCGCCTCCGCCACGCGCACGAACTCCTCATGGTCGTGGTAGCCGTCCACCACTTCCTGGAGCAGGAACTCGTAGACGCTCTTGTCCTTGCAGATGGCCTCCAACTCCTCGAGCACCGCCAGTCCGTTGAGGCACTTGTAGTCGGGGTTCTGCGCGGCGTTGAACAGCGCCGTCTTGATTTCGCGCGCGCTCGCGCCCACGCGCCCCTCGTAGTTGGGGTACGCGTCCGACTCGGTGAACAGCTCCTCGCGCAGCTTCCTCAGCTCCTTGGTGTTGGCCAGGCTGAGCCGGTCCGGCGGCGCGCCCTCCTCGTACAGGTGCAGCTTCTCCACCGGCGTGACGTGGTCGATGAGCTCCTTCACGTCACTGGGATAGCGGTCCGGAATGGGCTTCTTCAGGCGCGTGAGCACGGCCCACATCGCGGCCAGCTCCGTCGCGTGGGGCGCCACGTGTTTGCCCACCGTCGTCGCGGACACCTGCGCGTCGTAGATCTGCTGCTCGGTGCGGTAGCGGCGCAGGTAGGGCACGCGCACCAGCTCGATGCGCCCCTTGAACGACGCGAAGTCCGGCAGCTCCTTGAAGGCGCCCAGGTGTTTCTCGTTGGACGACGCGATGAGCACCTCGTCCAGCTGGAGCACGAACGGCTCCAGCGGCACCTCGCTCGTCTCGCTGAACCCCAGCAGGTACTTGAACGCCTCCAGCGGGCGCTTGAGCAGGTCCGCGTACTCGATGAGGCCCCGGTTGGCGTGGACGAGCGGCCCGTGTGGCTCGAACAGGACGGTGCTGTGCAGCGGCGCGGGCACGTTGAGCTGGGTGCGGTCCGCGGTGATCTGCTGGACGACGGCGTCCACGCTCATCTGCGGCTCCACCGTCACCGTGGCCACCTGGTAGCGGCGCGACACGTAGAAGCGCTCCACCTGGACGTGGCGCATCACCTTCAGCCAGTCGCCGTTGTACGAGTTGAGCAGCGCCGTGTAGATGCGGCGGCACTTGGAGCACAGCTCTCCGTCCCGCACGTAGTCGGACAGGATGTAGTCCCCCGACTCCCCGTCCCCGGTGCCCAGCCCCTTCTTCTTCAGGGCCGTCTCCAACACCTTGCGCCGCTCACCCGGTGGCATGGCGAACATCGGATGATCCCGCAGCTCGCACGGCATGCGCAGGTCGATGTTCTCCGCGTCCAGATGCGCGAAGGTCGTCAGCTCCCCGTTGCCGTCCGTGCGCTCCCCGAAGCCGATGGAGCCCTTGATGAGCTTCTCCGAGGGGAACACCCAGGCGATGCGGTAGAGCGCCCCCTGCGGCAGCCAGGAGTACGTCTCCATGCCAGCCTTGAGCGCGTTGACCAGCGTGGACTTCGCGCTGCCGTTGGGGCCGTGCAGGAAGATGAGCTTGTTGATGCGGCCGGCGCGCACGAAGTTGCCGAGCACCCGGTAGATGGCGTTCTGCACCTCCTCCTGCCCCGCCACCCGGCCGTCCCGCCCGCTGCCCTCCGTGTTGAAGACCTTGAAGCGGCGAATCGTCCCCGTCGGATGCGGCACCGTCTCCGTGCCGAAGTGGTCCATCACGTCCCGGAGGTACTGCGCCGCGTTCCGCGCCTGGGCGCGCGGATCGTTGATGAAGAGCGACAGGTACTCCTCGAAGGACAGGATCGAACGGTTCTTGACGAAGTCGGCGTTCACCTGCGTGCCCACTTCCTGCAGATAACCCTTCGCGTCCACGGTGGCTCTCCTCGTACGGGTCAGTTCTCTCTAGTCAGGGGCCCGGCGCTCCGCAGCCTCCGTTGGCCTCCCCAAGACCTTTCCGCCCGGCCTGCTGGAAGTCCAGGCCCCTTTGCCGTCATGTCGTCCAGCCCACGGGCTCGGGCAGCCGGTTGCCCTCCAGGGAAGAGAGTGGCCGGGTTGGACTTTTCGCCCGACATCGTGCGGGGTTCCAGGGTTTTGCCAGGAGCCGACCGGAGGCGAGCGGGCGCGCTGGGTGTAAGCATACTCGCGTGGGGGCCGGGGGTGAGATACGGTCCGGACCTTCTCTTCGGTGCCCACCCGGAGTCCAAACACGATGCACAAGGAGCCCATCATCGGCATCGACCTCGGCACGACGAACTCGTGCGCGGCGATCGTCGAGGAGAGCGGGAACGTGAAGCTCATCCCCTACAAGGGCGGTGAGTACACCATCCCCTCCATCTTCGCGATTGACGACAAGGGGAACGAGCTCATCGGCTACGAGGCCAAGCGCCAGTGGCAGCTCAACCCGCGCAACACCGTCTACGGTGCCAAGCGATTGGTGGGGCGCACGTTCGGCAGCGACGTCGTGGAGACGATGAAGAAGGTCGTGGCGTACAACCTGCGCCCCGGCAAGAAGAACGAAGTCACGCTGGATGTGGGCAAGAAGGAGTTCACCCTCCAGGAAGTCAGCGCGAAGATCCTCGGGAAGATTCGAGAGGTCGCGTCCAACTACCTGAAAATGCCCATCAAGCGGGCGGTGGTGACGGTCCCCGCGTACTTCAATGACAGGCAGCGCCAGTCGGTGAAGGACGCCGGCAAGCTCATCGACCTGGACGTCGTGCGCATCATCAACGAGCCCACCGCGGCGGCGCTCGCGTACGGCGTGGGCAAGGGCCTGAAGCAGAAGGTCGTCATCTACGACCTGGGCGGCGGCACCTTCGACGTCTCCATCATCGAAATCCGGGACCGCGTCTTCGAGGTGAAGGCCACCGGCGGCGACGTCTTCCTGGGCGGCATCGACTTCGACAACGCCATCATCCACCACGTCCTGAAGGACTTCGCGGCCAAGACGGGCATCGACCTGGCCACAGACCCGGTGGCGATGCAGCGCATCAAGGACCTGGCCGAGCGCACCAAGATCGACCTGTCCGCGCGCGACGAGGTGCCGTTCAACATCCCCTTCATCACGATGACGTCCCAGGGCCAGCCCCTGAACATCGAGATGAAGTTCACCCGGAAGATGCTGGAGCAGCTCACCAACCACCTCGTGGACCGCACGCTGCAGATGGTGGCGCGGGTGCTGGTGGATTCGGGGCTGTCCACCAAGGACATCGACGAGGTCATGCTGGTGGGTGGGCAGACGCGCATGCCCGTCGTCCAGGACCGGCTGACCAAGTTCTTCGGCAAGCCGCCCAGCAAGGGCGTACACCCGGACGAGGCCGTCGCCATTGGCGCGGCGCTCTACGCGCACTCGCTCCAGGACGACACCAACCTGCGCATCCAGCTGCTCGACGTGATTCCCATGGCCATTGGCCTGGAGAAGGCCGGCGGCGCCTTCCACGTCGTCTTCCCGCGCAACGCGCCCATTCCCAACGCCAAGCAGCTGCTGGCCACCACCAGCATGGACAACCAGACCGAGCTGGCCATGCGCATCTTCCAGGGCGACCACGAGATGGTGGTGCGCAATGACATGCTCGGCGAGTTCACCTTCTCCGGCATCCAGCAGGCCCGCGCCGGCGGCGTGCAGGTGGAAATCACCTTCGATGTGAACATCGAAGGCATCCTCACCATGCGCGCCAGGGACCCGGCCACCGGCCGGGAGATGAACACCACCGTGCGAGTGACGCAGAGCTGAGCGCTCCGCCGTCCCCTACCGGGACGGCAGCGCCGCCAGTCCCTGCTCGCGCGTCTCCTCACGCTTCTCCGACACGACGAACGGCGTGGAGTCCTCGGGCGTCACGTCCCGGGGCCCCTCGCCGCGCAAGAGCTCGAAGACGGTGAGTGACGTCGTCGCGCCGTGCAGCACCTGCTCTCCCTGCGGCGCGTAGACGAAGGACTCCCGGGCGCGCTCACGCGTCCTGTCGCTGAGGAGCACCTGCCCTCGCCGGGCCAGGCCCGCGAGCTTCGAGGCGGTGTTCACCACCTCGCCCAGCACCGTGTAGTCGAGCCGCCCGGACGCCTTCGCGCCGATGCTCCCGGCGACGAGGTCTCCCGAGTCCAGCCCCATGCAGACACCATGCGCGTAGGGCGCATGCGCGCCGCCGCGAGTGGCCAGGGTCTCCAGTTGACGGCGGATGGACAGACACGCCTCCAGCGCCTGGTCCACGTGCCCTGGCCCTCGGAACACGGCCATCACCGCGTCCCCCACGAACTTGTCCACCGTGCCACCGCGCGCGAGGATTTCCGGGACAATGGCCTCGAAGTTGGCGTTGAGCCGGCGCAGCGACTCCGGGGGCGCCTGCTGGCTGAGCACGGGTGTGAAGCCATCCACGTCGATGAAGACGACGGTGCCCTCCACCCACTCGCCCGACATGTCCTCCGTGCCCTGCAACATCGGAGGAATCCGCTCCAGCACGCCGCCGGGGACGAACATGCGCAAAAGGCCGTTCTCCTCCGTGTATCGCACCGTGCGGCGCAGCTCGCGCACATGCTTGAGCGTCTTGATGAGCGTCGCCTCCATGTCCGGGAAGTCGATGGGCTTGGTGATGAAGTCGAAGGCCCCCCGGTTCATCGCCGTGCGCAGGTTGCTCATGTCTCCGTACGCGGAGACGATGACCACCCGAGTCAGAGAGCTGACCTCGCCCACGCGGGACAGGAAGGTGAGCCCGTCCATCCTCGGCATGTTGATGTCGCAGAGCACCACTTCGGTGTCGGGATTCTGGCGCAGCTCCTCCAGCGCCTCCTCGCCGTCCGACGCGAAGAGGAACTGGTACACGGAGCGGCGGATCTGCTTGCGGAAGCTCTGCTCCATCAGCACCGCGACGTCCGGCTCGTCGTCCACCACCAGCACCTTCGCTGGCCGTGACGGACGCCCCGCCTCCACCCGCGCGATGAAGTCCGAGGACAGCTCGTGCGCGGACTGGTAGCGCCGCGAGGGCTCCACGTCGAGCGCGCGCGCGAAGAAGGCGTCGACCTCCGTGCCCAGCCCGGGCACCAGCGTGGACGGCGGCACGGGGGCCGGAGGCACGTTGCCCAGCCGCAACTGCCGCAGCGATTCCAGGGGGAACGGGTGCTGACCGGTGAGCGCGCGGTAGGCCACCACGGCCAGGGCCCACAAGTCACAGCGGTGGTCCAACCGGGGCGACAGGCCGCGCAGTTGCTCGGGGCTCATGTAGCGCGGCGTGCCCGCCATCTCCTCGTCCGGATGAGGCTGCGCGTCGCCTCCCTGCGTCAACAGGGCGAGCCCGAAGTCGAGCACCTTCACCAGCTCTCCCGCCGTGCTGCGCGAGAGGAAGAGGTTGGCGGGCTTGAGGTCCCGGTGGATGACGCCCGCGGCGTGCGCGGCGGTGAGCGCGCGGGAGGCCTGCGTGAGCAGCCGCTCCACCATGGCGAGCGACAGCCTTCCGCGCCGGTTGAGCAGCGCCTCCAGGTCCTCGCCTTCCAGCAGCTCCATGACGATGTAGGGCTCGTCACCGGAGAGGTCGCAGTCATGGACCTGGATGACGTGTGGACTCTGGAAGCGGGCGATGGCCTGGGCTTCCCATTCGAACTGGCGCAGCGCGTGGGGGGTGGGCGCGCAGTGGCTCGCCATCAGCTTGAGGGCGACCAGGCGCTGGAGCTTGGGATCCCTCGCCACCCACACGGTGCCCATTCCACCGCCCCCGAGCACCCGCTCCAGGACGTATCGCCCGCCGATGACGCGTGGCTGAGACATGTCGTGTTCGTTCATGTTTGTTCGCCCCGAGCGGCGGGATGATGGCACATGGGGTCCACACCCGGTACCCCATCCCGGTCCCTCCCTACCCAAGCGGACGGGCCACCTCGTGCGAGGTGGAGATGCGGCGCGTGATAGCGTGCCGGCCCCGTTCCCCCGACACGACTTGCACCTCCCTACCCGTGGAGGCGTCCATGCACGAAGCGATCAAGCCCCCTCTTCCTCCTCTTCCCCACGCCGCCGGTGACGACGAGCCCGCTCCCGCGCCGCCGCACATGCCGGACGGAACCACCTACCCCGGCCTCGTCGTGCATCCGGGCCTGCGCCCGGGCATGCCGCGCAACGCGATGACGTCCGATCGGACGCCGTACTCAAAAGAGCCGCTGAAGGTGCTCGCCGGCAAGCTGCCGCCGGATCTGCATGGACATGTCTTCGTCGCGGGCCCCAGCGTCCATGCGGGCTCGCCCGCGCTGGCCTCGGATGGGCTGGTGCTGCGGCTCGACTTCGACGGCGCCGACGCGACCTTCAGCTCCGCCATCATGGAGACGCCGTCGTACTACGCGCGGGAACC
Source organism: Myxococcus sp. CA051A (assembly GCF_013336705.1). NCBI lineage: Bacteria > Pseudomonadati > Myxococcota > Myxococcia > Myxococcales > Myxococcaceae > Myxococcus > Myxococcus sp. CA051A. Next base: position 96,350 of record NZ_JABUMS010000009.1, read on the forward strand.
GGTGAACGATGGAGCGACTTCTCGCGGCCCCATCACCCGCTACCTCAACGAGTTCCGTGAGACGACGCTCTCCGACGTGAGCATCGCGCTGGGCGCGCAGGAGGCCCCCAACACGGCGCCGTTCCTGGTGGAGGGTGAGAACATGTTGCTGGTGACCACGGACGCGGGGCGCCCGTGGGCCATCCACCCGATGACGCTCAAGGCGTACACGCCGCTCGGCTATCTGCGCGAGTGGAAGCCCGCCATCCCCACGCCCTGGGCCTTCCCGCTGCTCCAGAGCACCGCGCACCCCGCGTTCGCGCCCGAAGTGGCGGAGCCCATCTCTCCCCGGGAGACCGAGTCCCAGCAGAAGCCTCGCCTCTTCTTCACCAACCACGCCCCCAAGTGGCCGCTCGGCGAAGGCTGGACGCACCTGTCGAGCTGGGACACGTGGGAGAACCGGCTGCACCACTGGGCACTGATGGACGCGGCGACGGGCAATCCGGTGGTCGCCCAGTCGCTCCATCAAATCGCCGTCACGCGCGACTACGTCGTGTTGCTCGACAGCAACTTCCCCATCAACTTCTGGACCATCGCGGTGCAGGCGGCGCTGCCGGGGATGACGCGCGTGCAGCGACTGGTGGACAGATTCACCTCCGAGCGCGCGTACCCGCAGGCGGTGTTCTGGGTGGTGAAGCGCTCGGACCTGCGGCCCTCTCCCGGCACGCTGTCGCGGGACGACCCGCCAAGGATTCCGGCGCATCGCTTCCAGTCCGGCGGGGGTGGCCTGCACTTCGCGGCTCGCTACGAGAACCCGGACGACGTCATCACCCTGGTCGCGGGACACTCGCCGTCCGAGGACCTGTCCCACACCATCAAGGAAGGGGACCTGCTCATCAATGGCCGCCGGGCGGAGGCCTACCAGGAGGGCATGCCCACGGCGGTGCCGGTGACGCGCAGCTCGCTGGGGGTGCACCGCATCGACATGCGCAACCGGCGCATCGAGTCGCGCCTGCACTCGCACGACAACTTCACCTGGGGCCTCACCGTCTTCTCCAACGCGGGCCTCGTCAACGGAGAACTCGAGACGAACCTGCGGCTGTATCTGCGGCAGAAGTGGCGCTCGCCCACCTCCGACAACAGCGACGGGGCGGAGCCGAACTGGGTCATTCCGGATGACGAACTGGCCATCTACTTCAACTCGGATGGGTTCGCGGCGGACATGGTCCCCGAGTACGTCTACCAGCTCTACAAGCCCATCGTTGGAGACAAGAGCGGCCTGCCCATCCAGGAAGGCCGGGCCGCGAGCTTCTTCAAGTTCTACGTCAAGTCGGGTCGCTTCGACGGCTACGTGTTGCCCACGGGCTGGTTCGGCTTCGCGCCGCAGTTCGTGCCCAGCATCAAGCTGCCGAAGGTGCCGTACTGGAAGGGCTACGTCGTGGCGCTGGTGGTCTCCGACCCGACGCCGGACCTGCCTGCCGACTCCACGGGTAACGAGGTGTGGATCTTCGACTCGGAGAACATGAGCAAGGGGCCCATCTGCCGGCTGGGCAGCAAGTACTTCGACGTGGGCATGACGTTGCACACCACGTTCCTTCCGCCAGGGCTGGGGGAGATCCTCGACGGCCACGTGCCGGATAATGCGGGCCCGCAGTACTGCGTGGACGTTCGCGAGGACTACAACGTGGACGCGATGGAGAAGACGTACGCGGAGTGGCTCCCGGGACTGTTCCCCCGTGTCCCGCGCGTGCTCTTCACGCCGTGGAGGCTGGGAGTGAGGTGGGCGCTCAACTTCCCGAAGCTGCGCAAGGTATTCGAGCGAGACGTGTTCCCGAACTTCCCGCGCCAGCGCCCGCGGTCGCCTCCGGGCGGGGGCGGCAAGAAGGACTGAGCGTCACTTCGCCGGGAGCATCCCGGAGTCCGCCATCTCGAAGTCTCCCTCGGGGGAGACGAGGACAGCTCCCCCGAAACAGGAGATGTAGAGGCGTCCGTCGGCGAGCCATCCAGAGCCCTGAGGAGCACCGGGGAGCTGTCGCCAGGGCTCCACGTCGAAGGTCTCGCCCTGGGCAAACACCCGGTACAGTCGACCCGTGTTCCCTCCGAGGTGGGCCAGTCCTGTCGCGACGATGATGTGCGGCCCCAGGCGATGGATGCCAACCACATGGGTGTAGAGGATGTGCGTTTCGGTGGCGTCGTCCCGCTGGTGAACGAGTTCGCCACCCCACTCTCCCCGACTGGCACCCAGCAGATATCCGTCCGAGACACGCAGGCCGCATTGGGGCCGCTGGTTTCGCTTCTTCACCCGAGAAGGATATTCGCCCATGTCGAACACCTCGGCGGAGTAGGTCCGTTGCGCGAGGAAGACCGCGGGGAGTTCATCCGGGCCCAGGTCGAGAAACGGACGGGAGGTGGCCGTCAGGGATGCACCCGCATGCTCATGGGCGAAGAACACGGAGTTGATCCTCCCCGCCGGATACTCTTCCTCGCCCCGGATGACCCGAACGGCCTGGCTGGCCGCCTCCTTCACGGGCGGATACCAATGCCTCGCCGCGATGCGCTCGAGCGACTCGATGGCTCGCTCCGCGTAGAGCAACCCGAGAGCGCGGGCCGAGGCATGGACACGGCGCCAGTCCGGGCCATCTTCGAGCTGCGCGATGAGCGCATCGGTGGCCTCCGCGTATTGGATGAGGCCGAGCGCGAGGGCCGCGGTGATCCTCATGTCCCAGCCTTTGCTGGCCAGATGTTCAACGAGGACACCCCCCGCGTGGCGCGCGTGCGGGCCAAGCTCCGCGAGATCCCGCACCGCGAAGTCATCGTACGGCCGCTGCGCCAGGCGCTCGATGAGTTCTTGAACCCTGGCGGAGTGAGCTCCATCGACCCAGGTACCGAAACTCCGGAGGAATGCACTCACTCGGCCTGACGGGGTTGAGCCCAAATCCATACCTCCCAGGGGAAAGCCTCTCGAAAACCTATCACCCCCGAGTTCCGCGCGAGCCCCGCGGCGTGGTGACTCCTCGCATCACTCCCGTGCCATGACGGTACGGGTGGCGTCCTCGAAGAGCGTGTCCGGCACGGAGGCCAGGACTTCATCACGGCGTCCCTCGACCCAGGCCCAGCGCGCGCCCAGCTTCGTCACCAGGCCCAGGGTTCCACCACGCAGACGTGCGATGAAGTGCCGCGCCTGACCCTTGCCTCCATCGAACCGCCACAGCACCGCGTCGAGTTCCGGCGGCGGAGTGTCCGCCGCGAGCAATGGAGTGATCGCAGCCTGACACTCCAGCCGGAGGATGCGCGCGTCCAGTTCCACGATGAAGTCATGCACGCTCAAGTCGCCGCGCGTCTCCGCCTCGCGCAGGTACTTCACCACCCGAGCCACAGCCGCGGTGAGGTGGACATACGTGTCCTTGCCCCGACACAGGGCCGCCGCCGCGCCCGCTGTGCGCCGGGCCACCGCGAGTGCTTCCGACTCCTTGGGCTCGGAGCGGGAGTCCGCGATGAGCCGGTGGTATGCGCGGCCCGCGTGGCTGGTCAGTTGCTTCTGATGCCCGAGCGAGAGTGACTCCTGCGGCGTGAGGCGCGACGGCTTCGCGAGGAAGTCACGCACGTGGTCCAGCACGCGTCGTGCGACGGCCTCCTCGAACCGGTCAGCGAGGTGCGGCGCGACGAGCGAGGAGAACCACAGCCCCAGTTCCACCTGCCCCGCTGCCGGACAGACAGGGCGCGGCCCTCCCAGCGCCCACGGCCCGTCGGGCCGGTCCTCCGGGCGCGCGGCCTGGAGCGCCGCCTTCAGGATGATGTGACAGTGGGGCAGGTCCTCGACCGTCGTCATGTACGCGCTCCTCCGTGGCCTGATTCTCGGGCACGCGCGCCCCGCCCTCAATCTCCGCGTGAACGCAGCGCGGCGATGCGGGCTGCCCCGTCGCCATCGAGGTCCGAAGCAGACCCGGCCCCAGCACGAAGCTCACGCCTCCGTTCGGCGATACGGACTCACGCGCCGCCATCGAGACCTGAAGCCGCTCCGCCGCCTCGTCAGCACGAGGCTCACGCCTCCATGCGGCGATGCGGGCTCAGGCCTCCGCCATGACCGTGTCGACGATCTTCGCGGAGCACAACACCGCGGGCAGTCCCGCCCCCGGATGCGTCCCCGCACCCACGAGGTAGAGCCGGTCCACGTCCTCGCTCTTGGCCTGGGCTCGGAGGAACGTGGTCTGCATCAGCGTGGGCGCGAAGCTGAACGCCGCGCCCCGGAACGAGCGCAGGTCATCCCGGAAGTCCTCCGGCGTGAAGACTCGCGACGTCACCAACTCCTGCTCCAGCCCAGGCAACACCGTGCGCGACAGCCGGGCCGCCAGCTTGCGACGGAAAATCTCCGCCCTCGCCTTCCAGCTCGAGCCGTCTCCCAGGTGCGGCACGGGCGCCAACACGTAGAACGCATCGTGGTCCGGCGGAGCCAGCCCCACGTCCGTCGCCGTGGGGCGATGGAGGTACAGCAGCGGGTCCTCGGAAGGCAGCCCCGGCCCGGCCAGTCCGGAGAACATGCCCTTGAAGTCGCGTCCGAACAGCAACGTGTGGTGCGCGACGTCCGGGTACCGACGCCGCGTTCCGAAGTACCAGAGGAACACGCTCATCGAGTACCGCGCCTGCTGGATGCGCGTGTCCGTCCAGTGACTGCGCACATGCCTGGGCAGCAGATAGCGGTACGTCCACGCCGCGTCCGCATTGGACACCACGGCCTCGGCGGGAAGCCACGAACCATCCCCGAGCCGAACCCCCGTGGCCTTGCGCCCCTCCACCGTGATTTCCGACACCTCGCTGCCGTAGCGAACCTCGCCCCCCAGCGACTCCAGCAAGGACACCATTCCCCGCACCAACGCCCCCGTTCCTCCCACCGGAAAGAACGCACCCCAGCGCCGCTCCACGAACTGGATGGACGTGTACACCGCGCTCGCGGGCGAGAAGGGACTGCCGCCGATGAGGAGCGGATGGAAGCTCAGCGCCTGCCGCAGTCGCTCGTCCTTCACGTGACGCGACACCAGTCCATACATGCTCCGGAAGGCTTCATCGCGCACCAATGCCGGAGTGAACGGCGCGAGGCTGAGCACGTGCGGTACCGGCGCACTCATCAGCGGGCCGATGCCCGCTTCGTACATCCGCTCGACACGGGCACTGAGCGACAGGTAGCCCGCCTCGTCTCCAGGCGAGATGCGTCGCACGGACTCCAGCATCGCCTCCTTGTCCGTGTGGTAGTCGAACGTGACGCCGTCCGGAAAACGCATGCGGTACAGCGGCGTCACCGGCTTGAGTTCCACGTGGTCCGCCAGCTTCCGTCCCGCCAGGGCCCACAGCTCCTCGAGCAGGTGCGGACAGGTGATGACAGTAGGGCCGGCATCGAAGGTGAACCCGTCCTGCTGGAAGGCATGGGCCCGACCACCAGGTCCATCCCTCCGCTCCAGGACGGTGACTCGCCAGCCTCGCGCGGCCAGTCGGACCGCGGCCGCCAGCCCTCCAAAACCACTTCCGATGACGAGAACGCGCCTGCCGTCCCGCCGCGTGTCGAGCTCCACCCTGGCCGAAGGTCTCATCACCGTGGAGGTTCCATGGCACACCCGGGCCGCGCGCTCCACTCCGGCGAGCAGGCAACCCTCCTGGTGAAGCGACCGGGCGCTGTTGCGAGCCTGGGGGTGCACAGCTAGCCTCCCCCTTCCAAGGGGGGGTGCCGCGCCCCTGCGCGCACGGGTTGAGCAATGATTGAGGTTCCTGGCTACCGCAGCGACAGAGCGCTCTCCTCCTCCGGCTCCTTCCAGCTCCTTCGCGCCACGCGCGCGGAAGATGGTGCCCGGGTCACCCTGAAGGTCGCGGAGCCCACTCGGCCCCCGTCCCTCACCAATCGTCTTCGCCACGAATTCGAGCTCACCCACACCCTCCGCCTCGACGGCGTCCTCCACCCTCTTTCCCTCGAAGAATCCCGCCCCGGCATGTCCGTGCTCGTGCTCGAGGGTTTTGGAGAGACGACCCTCGCCCAGCGACTCGCCGCGGGCCGCATGGAGGGCCGCGCCGGGTGCAGGATCGCCGTCGCCCTTGCTCGCGCCGTGGGCCAACTCCACGCCGCCGGCATCCTGCACCGGGACCTGCAACCCGCCTCCGTACTGCTGAGCGCGGACGGCTCGTCCGTGAAGCTGACGGGACTCACCCTGGCCACGCGCCGCGCGCGGGCCGAAGTGGCGCCTGTCGCCCCGGAGCGCTTGGAGGGCACGCTCGAATACCTGTCGCCCGAGGGCACGGGCCGCACCCACCGCAGCGTGGACTCGCGCAGCGACTTCTACTCGCTGGGTGTCATGCTGTTCGAGCTGTTCACCGGCCGTCGGCCCTTCGCGGACACCGATGCCCTGGGGCTCATCCACGCGCACGTGGCGCTCCCCCCGCCGGCGCCACAGGAGCTCGTGCCGGAGCTGCCTCGCCCCCTCTCGGCCCTCATCCTCAAGCTGCTCGCCAAGTCACCCGAGGACCGATACCAGAGCGCGTACGGACTGGTCGCCGACCTCCAGCGCTGCCTCGACGCGCTGGAGGAGACCACCGGCGCGGTGCCCGACTTCGAGCTGGGCACGAAGGACGTGCCCGAACGCTTCGCCGTGCCCGAGAAGCTCTATGGGCGCGAGACACAACAGGCCGAGCTGAAGGCCGCCTTTGATCGCGCGGCGTCGGGTCGCTCCGGCTTCGTGCTGCTCACGGGTGCGGCCGGCATGGGCAAGTCCGCGCTCACGGGCACGCTCAAGCGTCCCGTGTCGGCGAGACATGGCCTGTTCGTGAGGGGCAAGTACGACCAGCTCCTTCGTGACACGCCCTACAGCGGCGTCTTCGAGGCCTTCCGCGAGGTGGCCCGCAGCCTGCTTGGCGAGGAGCGACTGGAGGATTGGCGCGCGCGCTTGCTGGAGGCGTTGGGTGGCATGGGGCGGCTGGTGGTGGACGCGGTGCCGCGCCTGGCGCTGGTGCTGGGCGAGCAGCCCCCTGTCGCCGAGCTGGGCCCCGCGGAGTCGGAGCTCCGGTTCCAGCTCGTGTTGCGCAAGCTGGTGGGGGTGCTCGCCACGCAGGAGCATCCGCTCGTCATCGTGCTCGACGACCTCCAGTGGGCGGACAGCGCGAGCCTCCAGTTGCTGCGCCTGCTCCTGTCGGACCGGGGACTCAATCACCTGCTCGTCGTCGCGGCCTGTCGCTCCGAGGAGCTGGGGCCCGAGCATCCGGTGGAGGGACTCACTCAGGCCCTGCGAGATGCGGGCACGCCCGTGCAGCGCATCGACCTGGAGCCGCTGACACCCGCACAGCTCACCCGCCTCGTGGCCGATGTCTTCCCCGCGGCGGCGGGTCAGCCGGACACGCAACTGGACGCGGTGGTGCTCTCGTTGACGGAGGGCAATCCGTTCTTCGCGGTGCAGCTCCTGCGCGCCTTCTACGAGCGCGGGCTCGTGCGCTTCGACGCGGAGGGCGGCGGGTTCCGGTGGGATGGTGGAGCGCTGCGCGGACAGGACTTCAGCGACGGCGTGGTGGCGCTGCTCACGGCGCGAATTCGAGAGCTGAGCCCGGGTGCGCAGGCCCTGTTGCCAGTGGCGGCGGCACTCGGACATACCTTCACGTTGCGCAACCTCGCCGTCGTCCTGGAGCGCTCGCCGGAGCAGGCGGAAGAGGCCCTGGACGAAGTGCTCCAGGCGGGGCTGGTGGCCCCGGTGGGCGAACGGCTCGCCGATACCGAGAGCAGCGACAGCTTCCAGTTCGCGCACGACCGCGTCCAGCAGGCAGCCCTGGAGCTGACGCCCGTCAGCGAGCATCCGGAGGTGCATGCGCGCATCGGCCGGCTGCTGCTGCGGCACACGCCTCCCGAGCTGATGGACGAGCAGCTCGCCGACATCGTCAGCCACTTCCACCTCGCCCTGCCCGTCTTGAAGGACGCGGAGGAACGCAACCGCGTGGCGGAGCTGGACCTGCGCGCGGGGCGCGGCGCCAAGTCACGCGGTGCGTGGGCCGCGGCGCTGCGGCTCCTGACGACAGGGCGACAGCTCCTCGGAGACGAGGGCTGGAAGTGGAACCGCGCGCTCGCGTTCGACCTGCACGTCGAAGCGGCCGAGGCGGCGTACCTCGCTGCGGACTTCGAGCAGATGGAGCGGCTGGCCAGCACGGCGCTGGCCCACGCGGTGGACCGGCTCGAACAGGTGCGGGTGCATCTGGTGAGACTCCAGTGTCACTCGCACCGGGGTGAGCACGAGCGCGCGGTGGACCTGGGGCTGAAGGTCCTCGGGACGTTGGGGCAGCACCTGCCCGCGAAGCCCAAGCAGGCGCATGTCCTGGCCGCCGTGGCGAAGACGAAGATGTACCTGGGGCTGCGCAAGCCCGAGGACCTGGAGTCACTTCCGGAGCTGACGGACCCGCTGCTGCTCGCCACGCTGCGGGTGATGATGAAGCTGGCCACGGCCGCGTTCATGGCCCGGCCGCTGCTCTTCCCGCTCGTCGTGTTGCGCAACCTCCAGATTTCCATCCGGCATGGGGCGACGGGCACGGCGGCCTTCGGCTACGTGGGCTATGGCCTGATGCTCAGCGTCCACCTGGGCAATCCCGAGGAGGGCTACCGCTACGGCCGGCTGGCATTGAAGACGCTGGACCGCTTCAGCGCGGAGAGCCTCCGGTCGATGGTCCACTTCGTCTTCAACCTCTTCATCCGGCACTGGAAGGAGCCGCTGTCGCCGTGCATCGACGACTTCTTCGCCGGGGCGAGCAAGGGCCAGGAGACAGGAGACATCGAGTACTTCGCGTACAACTCGAGCGCGGGCTGCGCCGTGTCGCTCATCGCGCGAGATGGACTGGGAGAGCATGGCCCGCGCGTCGACCGCTTCATCGATGCCCTCGCCTCGCACCGGCACCAGAACGTGCCCTTCCTCCAGTACACGCGGCACACGCTCGACGTGCTCACGGGTGCCTTCACCGGGGACGTGGAGGCACGGGAGCAGGACATCGTCGCCCCGTATCACCAGCTCGGTTATGCCAACGGCATCGCCACCTGCGACGTCATGCGCACCATGCGGCGCTGGTTGTGGGGTGATGCGAGCGGAGCGCTGGAGAGCGCGGCGGCGGTGGACGCGCGCGTGGAGCTCATCGCGGGGCAGATGTACCTGCCCTGGTACAAGTTCTTCCAGGGACTGGCGCTCCTCCAGCTCCATCCCACGAAGGGACCGCTGGAGCGAATCCGCTCCTCGCGCGCCATCGACACCCTCCGCAAGCAGATGCGGGGTTGGGCCCGCATCGCCCCGATGAACTATGGCGCGCGCGCGGAGCTGCTCGACGCGGAGCGCGCACGCGTCGACGGGCGCGCCGACGAAGCAGCGGATGGCTATGACCGGGCCATCCGACTGGCCCGGGAGCACGGCTTGTCGCTCGACGAGGGCGTGGCCTGCGAGCGGGCCGCGCACTTCCACCTGTCCGTGGGTCGCGAGCGAGTGGCCCGCTCGTATCTGGAAGAGGCACGGAGCGCGTATCTGCGCTGGGGCGCACGGGCCCTCGTCTCGCGAATGGAGCGAGAGCATCCGCGCCTGCTGACTTCTTCGGCTCCAGAGTTCCCTCGGACCGAGGAGTCCGGTGGCACTCCGCTGGCCGCACTGGACCTGGAGTCGGTGCTCAAGACGGCGCGCGCGCTGTCCGGCGAAATCGTGTTGGACAAGCTGCTGCGCAAATTGATGACGCTGCTCATCGAGAACGCGGGGGCGCGGCGCGGCTTCCTCATCCTCAAGAAGCCCGCGGGCCTCTTCATCGAAGCGGAGGGCTCCGTGGATGGAGCCCGCGTGCTGCAAGGGCAGGCCGTGCCGGTGGAGTCGTCCACGGCGCTGCCGGCCTCCATCGTCCACTACGTCGTGCGCACCGGGGAGACGGTGCTCCTGGATGACGCGACGGCGGAGGAGCCCTTCTCCGAGGACCCGTACGTCCGCAGCGCACGTCCGAAGTCCGTGCTGTGCAGCCCGCTGCTGAAGCAGGGCTCGCTCACGGGGGTGCTCTACCTGGAGAACGACGCGACGCGAGGCGCCTTCACGCCCGAGCGCCTGGAGGTGCTGCGCCTCTTGTCCTTCCAGGGCGCCATCTCCCTGGAGAACGCGGGCCTGTACGCGAGCCTGGAGGAGTACAGCCACACGCTGGAGCGGCGCGTGGATGAGCGCACCGCGGAGCTCCAGAGCAAGAACGTGGAGCTGGCGGGTACCCTCAGCCGCATCCAGGAGATGCAGCGGCAATTGGTGGCGCAGGAGAAGCTGGCGTCCCTGGGCTCACTCACCGCGGGCATCGCCCACGAGCTGCAGAACCCGCTCAACTTCGTGAACAACTTCTCGGAGCTGTCCGCGAAGCTGGCCGCCGAGCTGGACTCCACGCTGCGGGGCATGACGGACAAGTTCGACGCCACGACGGCGGAGGACGTGCTGGAGACGCTGGAGGACTTGAAGCAGAACTCGAAGCGCATCCAGTCCCACGGCCAGCGTGCATCGGGAATCATCAAGACGATGCTGCGGCACTCGCGGCGCTCGGAGGGCTCGCGCACCCGCGCGGACCTGAACATGTTGATTCGCGACAGCGTCAACCTGGCCGTGCAGGGGCTGCGAGCCCGCCAGGGCGCGGCCACCGTGGAGACGGACACGGAGCTGGACGCCACCGTCGGCACCGTGGAGGTGGTGGCCGGCGACATCAGCCGCCTGCTCATCAACATCCTCGACAACGCCTTCTACGCCACGGTGCAGAAGCAGCAGAAGGCCGACGCGGGCTTCGTCCCTCGCGTCCAGGTCTCCACCCGCCGGCAGGGAGACCGCGTGGAGCTGCGCGTGCGAGACAACGGGCCGGGCATTCCGCTGGAGATTCGCGAGAAGCTGTTCGACCCGTTCTTCACCACCAAGCCCGCCGGCTCCGGCACGGGCCTGGGCCTGTCGCTCTGCCACGACATCGTCCAGGAGCATCAGGGCGAGATTCGGGTGGAGAGCATCCTGGGCGAGTACGCGGAGTTCATCATCACCCTCCCCGCGCCCAAGGGCACCACCGCCGCCGCCTGACGCCGGACATGAGAAGGCCCCTCGTTCCACACGGGAAGGAGGGGCCGGAACATCAGAGAAGCAGCGCGGCGGCTAGGCCGTCTTCTTCTCCTTCTCCATGACGAGCTGGGGTGCCTCGTGACGGGTGATGACCGTCTCGGTGATCTTGCACTCCTTGACGCCCTCGCGGAACGGCACGTCGTACATGATCTCCAGCATCGCATCCTCGAGGATGGCGCGCAGGCCACGCGCTCCGGAGTGACGGCGCATCGCCTCGCGAGCGATGGCGCGCAGCGCCTCCTTCGTGAAGGTCAGCTTCACCTTCTCCATCTCGAAGAGCTTCTGGTACTGCTTCACCAGCGCGTTCTTCGGCTGGGCGAGGATGGTGACCAGGTCCTCTTCCTTCAAATCATTCAGCGTGGCGATCATCGGCAGACGACCGATGAACTCGGGAATCATCCCGAACTTCATCAAATCTTCCGGCTCCGTCAGCGCCAGCAGCTCGCCCACGCTGCGGTCCTCGCGGTGCGAGATTCGCGCCCCGAAGCCCAGGCCCTTCTCACCCACGCGGCGCTTGATGACGCCGTCGATGCCGTGGAACGCGCCGCCGCAGATGAACAGGATGTTCGTCGTGTCGACCTGCACGTACTCCTGCTGGTTGTACTTCTTGCCACCCCTCGGGGTGACATTGGCGCGCGTGCCCTCGATGATCTTCAAGAGCGCCTGCTGCACGCCTTCACCGCCCACATCGCGGGTCGCGCTGGGCATGTCGCCCTTGCGCGCGATCTTGTCGATCTCGTCGATGTAGACGATGCCGCGCGCCGCCTTCTCCACGTCGTAGTCGGCGTTGTGGAGCAGGTTCTGGATGATGTTCTCCACGTCCTCACCCACGTAGCCGGCCTCGGTGAGGCTGGTGGCATCCGCGATGGTGAACGGGACGTTGAGGAAGCGCGCCAGCGACTGCGCCAGCAGCGTCTTGCCGCTGCCCGTGGGGCCGATGAGCAGGATGTTGCTCTTGCTGAGCTCCACCTCCTCGCCCGACGGACTCTTCACGCCAGGGCGCGGTCGAGCCGAAGGCTTCTTCTGGTAGATTCGCTTGTAGTGGTTGTACACCGCTACGGCGAGTACCTTCTTGGCCTGGTCCTGCCCGATGACGTACTCATCGAGGAACGCCTTGATTTCCGAAGGCGTTGGCAGGCTGACCTGAGGCTTGCCTTCTTCACGCTCGTTCTCATCCGCGATGATGTCGTTGCAGAGCTTGATGCACTCATCGCAGATGTAGACCGTAGGTCCCGCAATCAGTTTGCGGACCTCGCGCTGCGATTTTCCGCAGAACGAGCAGGACAGGTTGACGTGGTGCTCCTTCTTCACTGCCGCCTCCGAGTTCGCCGACCCCGGTTCCCCCGGAGCCACTTCGCCGTCCACCGCTCCCCAACCCAAACGGCCTGCCCACGTCTCGAACAGCCGCCGGGCCCACCTACATGGGGGCCCATAACCACTATAGGGCCCTCCCCCCTGGGCAGGAAGCCCAACGGTGCGGGCCCGTTACGGAGCGTACAGCCTCCGCAACGGGTGAGCGTTCAGTAACAGTGGCTCAGGCGTCCGTCACGCCCGCGGCGAGCTCTTCCACGTCGTCCGCCAGGGCGGCTGCCCGCTCGGCAACGGCGTTCGGAATCTTGCGGCACCCCGCCAGCTCGCTGGCGAGCTTCCGAGCCATCGACGCCAGCTTGCGCACCTGGAGGCTCTCGGGCGGCGGCTCGGGCGGCGGACGGGGGAAGCGCTCGGTGAACTCCTTCTTCAGCTCCGTCGGAGACTTCTCCGGACTCCAGATGCTGTCACGTAGGGATTTGTATTCAGTGGGTGACAACTGGCCCCGCTCCTCGGCGTCGGCCAGCACTTCGATGACCTCGAAGGCCGGAGCCTTTTCCGGGAACTCCTGAGCCCGCAGCTCCTCCTCGGGCTCATGCTTGGCCAGGAAGCTGAAGGAACGGGTGAGCTTGAGGGCCGTCTGCTTCTTGATGTGCAGTTCCTTGAGGCAGTAGGCCTCGAAGGTGGGGTGGCCCCACTCCTCGAACTTCGCCTCGTCCCGGACCGTCACGAGCAACTTGCCCAGCTCGGCCCAGGTGGACTTGAAGCGCTTGGCGGCCATCAGCACGGTGTGACGGAACGTCCCCGGCGGCACGCTCAGCGCTTTCTTCGCGATTTCGGTCTCGGCAACGGATGCGGCGGACATGGCCCCGGTATGCGGCATGCCCGCGAGGTGGGCAAGAAAGTGGCCCTACCCCCGCTTGCCGATATTGAACGACAGGCCCACCGTCGCCCGCTCTCCGTCGTAGGCCCGGAACGGCCACTTCTGCAGCTCCGTGAAGAGGCAGTCGTAGAGTGGGCCCTTCTTGAACTGGGGGTTGTCCACCCACAGCTTGTTGACCTTGCCGTCGTTGCCGATGACGAACTCCAGGGGGATTTTCGTGGCCAGCCCGGGACTGCGCTCGGCCTCCTCCTTGAAGCACTTGAAGAGCGTGGACTTGTTGCCCGCGACGATGCGGTTGATGGCGGACTGGTCGAACTGCTGCGCCACCTCCATGCCCTCCGCGTCCGTGTTCACGCTCCCCGAGGGACGCGGCGGCTTGCGGTCCTCCGTGCGTGACGCGGAGGCCACCGCCGTGGGCTTGCCCGTGCCGTTCGCGGGTTTCGTCGTGCCCGTCTCCCCGGGTTTGGTCGGCCGGGCGGAGCCTTGCGTGGGATAATCGAAGAGTTCCTCGTTGTCCTGGCGCGCTTGCGCCACGCGGATGACGGGGGCCTCCATCTCGATGCCCTCGAACTCGTCCTCTCCGAACCAGCCGTGCACCGCGGCGTTGCGCGCCAGCAGCAGGCCCGCGCTGCCGAGCACCAGCGCCAGCGCACCCGCGACGCCGCCGAGCACCATCACCCGCTTGCGGTTCTTCTCCCGCTCCACCAGGACGGCCGCGTCCACGCGCACCCGTGCCTCGGAGAGCGCCACGTGCACCTTGAAGGGCTCCACATCTTTAATGGGGTGGAAGTCCCTCTCGCCGGCCAGGGCCAGAGGGGAATCGGGCGTCAACTCGCCCGTCTTGAGCTTCTCCACGATCTGGGAGCCACTCACCGGTCCAAGGACCAGGTCTCCATGTCGGAAGAGCCACTGCCCATCCACGTCCGCCGCGAGTTCTTGTCCAGCTGCCATTTCACGCGCGATTATCCCGTGTTACCCCGCGCCCTCGCAACGCCGTGCTTACTTCGACCTCCAAGCGGATTCCTGTCGCACTGTGGATCTGGTACCGCGGCGGAAACTTCCGCGGGTTCCAGCGCCAGCCGGAAGGCCCCACCGTCCAGGAGGCCCTGGAGGGGGCCCTGCGCTCGGTGGGAGTGCCCGCGACGGTGATGCCCTCGGGGCGGACGGACCGGGGCGTCCATGCGCGAATGCAGGTGGTGAGCGTCCGGCTGGAGGCGGGAGACTCACCCGAGTCGCTCGCCCAGCGACTGCCCCCGCACCTGCCCGCGGGGCTCGGGTTGTGCCTGGTGCGCCGGCCCGGCTCCTTCCATGCCCAGTGGAGCGCGAGCGGCAAGGAGTATCGATATCGACTGTGGCTGGGCGGCGAAGCGCCGTCGCCGGAGTGGGCGCCCTACTCGCTCGACGTGGCGGGCGAAGCGGGGCTCCAGGGACGAGGCGCGACGGTGACACCCGAGCGGGTGGCGGAGCTGCTCGCCATGGCGGCGGGCACGAGGGACTTCATCGCCTTCCATGAGAAGTCCAGCCCCCGCAAGCCGCGCACGCTGGAGTCCGCCACCCTGCACGAGCGGGGCGGTGGCCTTTACGAGGTGAGGCTGACCGGGGACGGCTTTGCTCGCTACCAGGTGCGCTACGTGGTGGGTGGCGCGCTGAAGGTTGCGGCGGGGCTGCTGCCAGAAGAGGCGTGGCTCGCGGCCCTGGAGACAGGGGCGGCCATGGAGGGCTTCAAGGCGCCCGCTCACGGCCTGATGCTCTGGGAGGTTCGCTACCCTCCTGGAGTGGATCCCTTCACCGCCCCGGAGCGTCTCCACCCTCCAGGGCTGCCGCTGGAGCCACCCTTCCTACCCGGGTGACACGCGGCGGATCCTCGCGCTGATCAGTCGACGAGGCGCTCTTCGTACTTCGCCAGCAGATCCGAGATGGCCTCTCGGAGGTATTCGCTCTGACGGATGCGGGTGGTGCGCGACAGCTCCTTCAGAGCATCGAGCTTTTCGCGGTTCAGCCGGAAGACCACCGAAGTGAGACGGGGATTCATGTCCAAGTGCGCAACCTCCTACAGATGCGCACACCATCTCACAGACCTATTTGATCGCAAGATTTTCACTCGGATCCGCCTACCGGGAAGATCCACTGCAGCCCGGTGAAGCCCTCGGCATCGGCGCGCAGTCCGGATCCGAACCCGAGCGTGAGCCCGAGTCCCCCGTACACCGCGAACCGCTCCGAGAAGGTGTGTCGCAGGCCCAACGCTACGCGAGGCCCCACCCACGGCCCAGAAAACGGACGCACGACGGCGCCGAGATCCACGAAGGACTGCCAGGACTCGTCCCCGAAGACGCTTCGGAACCCGCCCACCAGCGAGAGATCTGGCTCCCGGAGGCTGCCGCGGATCAGCACGAAGACCTCGTTCCCGTCGTACCCCAACGTGAGGCTGGCCCCCACGTCGAGCAGCGCGTCGAGCCCCTTCACCACCTCGGCATCCCCGCTGTCGATCAACTCCGTATAGGAGGCGCCCGGGCCGAGGATCAGCGAGAAGGCACTGCGGTCCCGGTACGGAGAGTCCACGTACTCGGCGGCCGGCGCGTCCCCTGGCGGGAGCACTGTGATCAGCAGTGCCACGGCCCGCAGAGGATTCGTCAGCACCGAGGACCATCCGGACGTCACTGTGCACTCGCGAGCCATCTTGCGACCGCGTGTTCTACCAGCCCCGAGGCACACGCGGCCTCATCATGCGATACGCCCCACACGTTTAACGCGGTCGTTCAAGATGCCTACGATGACCACCCCCTGGAGGACATGCCCATGAAGAAATCAAGTCTCGGCACACTTGCATTCGCGCTGCTCGTCGCCGCGTGCGGCGGCTCCTCTGGGCCTCCCAGTGAGTACGAGCCCGGCAAGGGCGCCATGCAACTCCCCCTGCTGACATCGAGTTCGGAGGGAAAGACGTACCGCCTGGTCGGGGCCACCTTCGAGCTCACCGGGCCTCAGAACGCGACCATCACCGACATCAGCGAGGAGACTCTCTCCATCCAGCTCCCGACGGGCCTCTATTACATCGAGCTCAAGGGCGACTACCACCTCGAGGAGGTGACTGCAGGTGAGCCCGGCAAGCGCATCGAGGCGTTGATGATCTCTCCAAACCCCTTGCAGTTCACGATCGCCGAGAAGGAAACAACCACCGTCCAATTCATCTTCAAGATCGTGCTCCCCGGCACCGTGGATGTGGGCATCCGCGTGGACAAGGGAGGGTGGATCACCGGGCAGGTGGAGTTCACCAAAGTGTACCAAGGTGGCCGGCCCTGCTCCTGCGTTTATATGGAAGGCCAGAGCAGGCCCTTCGCATTCAGCTTCGAGTCCGTGACGCTGACTCGGCTTGCACCGGGGCCAGATGGGACTCTCAACCTCGAAGTCACCACGGGTCCCCTGACGCCTCAGTTCGGGGGGGACTACCTCGAACCCCTCCACTACAACGTCGGTATCGGGCTCTCAGGGCACACCATGACCTTCAAGCTGTCCGCACAGCCCGACAGCAATTCGGTGTCCCTCGCAGGACTCCTCGCCAATTCAAACTTCGGCTTCAGGGCAGGCCCCGTCAGCCCAGCCTTCACTGGCACAGTGGACAGCCAGGGGTACCCCACCCCTCAAGCGTTCCAGTTCGATACGACCGTCGAGCTCGGAGCCCTCGGCTGGACGCCGAGCTCCTACAGCAGCAAGGTCGAGGGCCGGATGGTCGGCACCGGCTTCATCCCGAAGCCCTAGCTCACGACGGGCAGTGCGAAGCCCGTGGCCCCCTGGGTCGCGGGCTTCGTCACGCCAGCGGCCTCGTTCAGGCGGCCTGAGCGGAACGGCTCCAGATCCAACGCCACGAACTTGAACCCCAGCGCCAGGAACGCGGTGTTGATCCGCTGGCGCACATCCGCGACGAGGAACCGCTCGTACTCCTCGGCGGCCACTTCCAGCCGCGCCACGTCGCTGTGGTAGCGCACACGGAACTGCCGGAAGCCCAGCTTGCGCAGCTCCGACTCGGCCGCGGCGATCTGCAGCAGCCTGTCCCGCGTCACCGCCGTGCCGTACGGAATCCGCGACGCCAGGCACGCCATCTGCGGCTTGTCCCATGTGGGCAGCCCCAGGAACTGACTCCAGGCGCGAATCTCCTCCTTCGTCAGCCCGGCCTCCGCCAACGGAGAGCGCACCGTGTGCTCACGCGCCGCCTTGTGCCCCGGCCGGTGATCCTTGAAGTCGTCCGCGTTGAAGCCGTCCACCACCACCGCCAGCCCCAGCTCCGTCCGCTGGGCCTCGCAGATGTCGTACAGCTCCGTCTTGCAGAAGTAGCAGCGGTTGGTGGGGTTGGCCGCGTACTGCGGATTGGCCAGCTCGTTGCTGCCCAGGACGACGTGCCGGGCCCCCATCTTCTCCGCCAGCTCCCGCGCCTCCTGCGCCTCCTCGGGGGCCACCGAGGCGGACAGCGCCGTGAGCGCCAGGGCCCGTTCGCCCAGCTCCTCCACGGCCACCTTCAGGACGAAGGTCGAATCCACGCCTCCCGAAAAGGCCACCAGCGCACTTCCATGGGCGCGCAACGCGGCACGCATGGCCTCCAGCTTGGGACGCGACGACTCACACAGGGCCTGGATTCGCTCGGGGCTCAGCATGGGGGACTCCTAAAACGAAAGGGCCCCGGATTGCACGCGCATCGCGCGGCAACCTGGAGCCCTTGACTTGAAGTGGAACGAGGGCCGTGTCCGGCCCCCCCCTCTTCAGCGGGACTTGCCCTTCGCGGGCTTCTTCCCCGCGGGAGCCGGCTTCGCGACGCGGGCAGCGCGCGTGGCGGGACGCGACTTCGCGCCCTTGTCCGCCTTGTCGGCCTTGGCAGGCTTCACCTTGGCGGCCACCTTCGGCTCCTCCGCCCGACGGGCCTTGGCACCGCCACCCTTCTCGGGCTTCTCAGCCTTCTCCGCCCGCTCACCCTTGGCCGGCAGCGGGTTGGCCTTCATCTTCTTGCCGGTGATGATCTTCAGCTCCTCGGTGGTCATGTAGCCGAGGTCCAGCAGCGACTGGAAGATCTTCGCGGCGCCGTCCTCCACCGACTCCACGTCGGAGTGGATGGTGACTTCCGGCGAGTTGGGCGGCTCGTACGGCTCGGTGATGCCGATGAAGTTGGGAATCTCCCCGTTGAGCGCCTTCTTGTAGCGACCCGTGCTGTCGCGCTCGATGAGCTTCTCGGTGGGGCAGTCGACGTAGACCTCCACGTAGCGACCGATGGCGCGGCGGTTCTCCTCACGCTTCCCCTTGTAGGGGCTCACGCAGGGCACCAGGGCGGCGACACCATTGCGCGTCAGGACGTTCGCCACGAAGCCGAGACGACCGGCGATCGTGTTGCGCTCATCCTTCGAATCACCCAACCCCGCCCACAGCTCGTCGGCGAGCTCCCCCTCGTCGAGGATCTCCACGTTGCGGCCGACCTGACGGAGCCGCGCCGCGATGTAAGCGGCAGTGGTGCTCTTACCGGTCCCGGACATGCCGGTCAGCCAGAGGGTGAATCCAGTGTTGGAGGCCATAAGGGTTTTCAACTCCCTGCGTCCGGAGCGCTTCTTGCACGCCGCGGTGGACGCCGCAGATCCAGAAGATGGACGTGGTTATAGACGAAAACCCACTCACTTGACAATTCAGGCGCACCTTTCCGCAGGTAGGGGTAACAGGCGGTCAAGTGCTTGCGCATACTGGGCTTTTTCGTTCTTGCAATGGTCTTTTCAGACCCGTCACGTCTGAAAATCTCCATCCCTCCACACGTACTCGGACACCCAGGAGACACAGCCTCGGTGTACGGATGCGATGAGATAGGAAACTCCCGGTAGGAGCGGATGCCCGGCGGGGGCGGCCAGGGAGCGGTCCTCGCTCGAAAAAGTGGGAGGCCCGTCTACATGGGAGTGGAACACACTTACGACCTGCTCTCCCCGTGTTTCCGCCTGGACGCACACCGCCAGCCACTCCTCGGGGGAGAAGGCATAGGCGTGTACCGGGCGCGGGGACGCGTTGCGCAGGGGGCACACCCGCCAGGAGCCGTCCCCGGGAGCGTGGAGGATCACTCCGCAGCCCTCCAGCGGGTAGCACGACTCCAGGTGCTGGATGACTTCGCGACGGACCGCCTCCGGCCAGCGCGGATCCGACCAGGGCATCACGGCGAAGAAGGCTCGGCTCGCGAGGCACAGCGCGAACACTGGCGTACGTCCATCTCCTCCAGCCCTCCCGGGGGCACCAACCAGCGGCCGCCCAGGGCCGGCTCCATGCCCAGCCGGAGACGTTGGAACACCATGGCCCCCAGCGTCCCGAGCGCCACGCCCAGCGCGCCATCCGGAGGCGGCCCCAGGTGCCGCACCGTTTCTCCGAAGCACCAGACGCAGCCCTTCGCGCCCCGGAACACCACGCCGGCCCGAGCGCCATCGCCGCAGAGCGCCACCCAGGGGGCATCCCCGCTCCACGCCGTGGGCAGTTCCGCCAGCAGTCCGCCGCCACGCTCCGGATTCGCCGCGTCCGGGTTGAGCGCCGCCACCTCGCGGGCCAGCGTCACCGCCACGGGCTGACCCACGTCCGTCGCCGACATGAGGAAGCCTGGAGCCCATGGCCCCAGCGTCAGCGAGCCCACTCCGGCCACGGGTGATCCTCCTCCCGCCAGATACGCCGCCGCCGTCATCCCCGAAGCGCCCGTGGCGTCCACGCGCGCGCCGCCGGACAGGAGCGCTTCCTGGCCTCGACCGCCCACCTCGCGCAGGAGGATCTGCCGCGAGTAACGGAGGATCTGATCTTCACGCAGGGCCATGCGACGTCACCCTCCCGCCATCGCCGGGATGAGGGTGAGCCGATCCGCGTCCTTCACCGGTGTGTCCAATTCGCGCAGGGCGCGGATGTCCTCCTCATTGAGGAAGACGTTGACGTAGCGCCGGACGGCGCCGCGCTCGTCCAGCAGTCGCGAGCCGATGCCGGGGTAGCGCGCGTCCAAATCCGTCAGCACCTCGCGCACGGTGGCGCCGGAGGCGCTGACCTCCGCCTGATTGCGCGTCAGCGTCCGCATCGTCGAGGGAATCCGAATCGTCGCCATGGCTCACTCACCTTCCCTGCTTGCGGAGCACCAATCGGTGCGTTCCATCGTCGCGCGACTCGAGGGAGACGACTTCATGCCCCTCCTCGCGCGCGCTGCGGGGAACGTTCTTCAGCGGCTCGGTGCCCCGGAGCAACACTTCCAGCAACGCCCCCGACTCCAGCGCCTCCAGGCGCAGCTTGGTGCGCACGTAGGTCATCGGGCAGACCTCGCGAGTGATGTCCAGCGTCGCCGTCACCTCGCTCATGGCCGTGTCTCCGCGCACCGACGAGCAGAGCGCTGTACCTGGAGAACATCGAGGAGGCCCGACATCGCCGTCGCCGGCCTCATGGCCGTGCCTCCGCCCTCAGCGCGCGCATGCCGTGCCCTCCTCGGGGAACGTCGGAACAGCGGTGATGCGGCAGCCTGGACAGTCCTCGGCCCGCTCGACGCGCGTACGCCGTCCCAGCAGCGTGTTCCCATCCAGCACGTGCAGCGTGGCCTCACCTGGCACACGGCGCGCGGCGCCGGCCAGCAACTCCAGCACCAGCAGCGCCTGCACCGAACCCACCAGCCCCGCGAGCGAGCCGAGCACTCCCGCCTGCGCGCACGTGGGTACCGAATCTGGTGGAGGCGGCGATTCATAGAGGCAGCGCAGACAGGGCCCCTGGGGCTCCACCCGCATCGCCTGCCCCTGCATCCGCAGCACGCCTCCGTAGACGAGCGGGACGCCCGTGAGCACCGCCACGTCCGAGAGGAAGAACTTCGTCCCCACGCCATCGGTGGCATCAATGACGGCGTCATGCGCGCGGAACAGTCCCTCCACATTGTCCGCGTCCACGCGCTCCGGAAGCACGTCCGTCGTCAGCGCGGGGAAGGCCCGCATGAGCCCCGCCGCCGCGGACTCCGCCTTGTTGCGCCCCACGTCCTGCGCGCGGTGCCAGAGCTGCCGGGGCAGATTCGTCACGTCGACTCGGTCCGGGTCCGCCAGCGTCAGGTGGCCGACACCGGCCTGGGCCAGCGCCAGCGAGGCCGGGCAGCCAAGCCCGCCTGCTCCCACGACGAGCACCCGCGAGCGCTCGATGCGGGAGGCGTGGGGAATCCGGGGATGGTGGTGCTCTTCTGGGCCGTGCATCGATTGCTGCTCCGCGAGGGCGGATGCGAATAACGTGCGGGACCCTGCGTCGCACCTGTCAACAGTTGGGCGCAGGCGCCCTTTCCACAGCCAGGACATATGAGAAACCTGACCGGCGTGCTCGTCTTTTCCACCACCCTGCTGCTCGTCCACGGTTGCCACAAGAACACCGGCGAGGCCCAGGGCCCCGCGGACGCATCCCTGCCCGCGGCTGACGCCCAGGGCTCGAGCGAAGCGGCGAAGTTCCCCTCCGACAGTGGCCAGGCGCTCCATGAGGCCGCGCCCATCGGCTCCGAGAAGGCGACCGCCGACTCCGGCACGCTCGCGTCCGGGACGCCCGACGCGGCCACGCCTCCCCAGCGCACCCTCAAGGAGACCGGCACCCCCGAGGCTCACCGGGCCGCGCTCGAGTCCTGCGTGGACCGCTGGCTCAAGAAGCACAAGCTGGACGAGTACGGCAACGCCGAGGGCACCATGTACGCGGGCGGCACGCCCCTCTTCGACGAGCGCACCGGCGAATCCACGGACCGGCTGACCTACGTGTTCAACCACAAGCCCGAGGCCCGCAAGGTCTGCATGCAGCCCTCATCTCCCCGGTGACAACGCCGTCTCGCATGCCTCCCCGCCCGCCGGGGAGGTGGGCGAAGTACCCCAGGGATTCCCGCACACCCGGCGGCTCTCGTAAGCTGCCACCCAATGAATTCGAATCTCGCCCTCGGCGAGGAGACCCCGGCCAATGACCTCCGCGCGCGAGTGCGCGAGGTCCTCCTGCGCCGCAAGCTGACGGACAGCGTCTCCACGGAGCAGGCCACCGCGTCCTGGGAACAGGACCGGTTCGTCGCCCGGGCCCGCGCCCTCTTCTATGCGCGAATGATGTTCCTCACGCTGGGATTGCTCATCCTGGCGGTGCCCACCTGGAGCGGCTACTTCGGTCTCACCGGAGCCTTCTCCTTCCTGGGCTACTTCACGATGCTGCTCTACAGCGTCGCGAACCTGCTCGTCATCGACCACCCGAAGGCCGGCCGCTGGGTGACGTACACCACGCTGTGCCTCGACCTGGTCATCCTCGTGGTGCTCATCGCCAAGCCCGTGGTGGGAGGTGGCCTCCAGAGCCCCCTGCTGGCCACGCAGCTGCTCTTCACCACCCTCTTCTCCATCCTCTACCCCAAGCCGCTCGCCATCCTGCCGCCACTCTTGGCGCTGCCGATTACGACGCGCCTGGACCTGCTCCTCAACCGCTCCGTGACGGCGGTGGAGCTGCTCACGCTGCTCTGGTACCTGGCGCTCAACTTCATCATCGTCTACGTGCTCGTGTACCTGAACGAGCGCGAGGCCGCCGCGCACCGCGAGGTCGTGGCCCTCCAGGGAGACCTCAAGGAGCTGGCCGTGGTGGAGGAGCGCAACCGGCTGGCGCGCGAGATTCACGACGGCCTGGGCGCCTCGCTCTCGTCGATGATCATCCAGGCGGAGTACATCCTGAACCTCGCGAACGAGGACGGACTGCGCTCGGAGATTCGCGAGCTGAAGGCCACCGCCGAGGAGTCCATCGACGAGCTGCGCCGCAGCCTCCAGATGATGCGCGAGGACTTCGAGCTGTCGCAGGGCCTGGAGGACTACGCCAAGACGTTCCAGGAGCGCACGGGCCTGTCCATCCAGTTCGAGCGCACGGGCCCGCAGCGCAAGCTGTCCCCCGACACGCAGCTCGCCCTCTTCCGCATCCTCCAGGAGTGCCTCTCCAACGCGGTGAAACACGCCGAGGCGAAGCTCGTGCAGGTGAAGCTCGACTACGCCGAGGAGCACGTGCACCTCATCGTCCACGACAACGGCAAGGGCTTCGACCCGCAGCGCACCCCGCGCGGACACTACGGCCTGCTGAACATGCGCGAGCGCGCCATGAAGCTCGGCGGCCAGCTCATCGTGGATTCGTCACCGGGCTCGGGCGCCCAGGTGGCCTTCTCCCTCCCCAGCCCCCCGACATGACCGGAGCCCCCGTGGATGCCCCGCAGCCTCCTTCCACTCCCGCGCAGCCGCCCATCCGCGTCTTCGTCGTGGAAGACCAGACCAAGATCCTCAAGAACCAGCTGCGCCTCTTCGAGGGCCACCCGGAGATCGACATCGTCGGCACCGCGCTGTCCGGCGAGGCCGCCCTGGAGGAAGTCCCCCGCGTCATGCCCGACGTCCTGCTGCTGGACCTGGGCCTGCCCCGCATGAGCGGCATCGACGTGACGCGCGAAATCAAGGCCGTCTACCCGAAGATGGAGATCCTCATCTTCACCATCTTCGACGAGGAGGACAAAGTCCTCGAGGCCGTGAAGGCCGGGGCATCCGGTTACATGCTCAAGGGCTCGCCGGTCGACAAGATCATCGAGGCCATCAAGGAAGTCCGCGCGGGCGGCACCGTCATCCAGCCCAACCTCGCGCGCAGACTGCTGCGTCACTTCCGCGTCGACCCGGATGCCACGCCCATCCCTTCCGAGCCCGCGTCGCCCCCTCCCGCGGCCCCCACTCCCGCCGCGGCGAACCCCTCCCTTGAAGAGCCCCTGCTCAAGCCCCTGTCGGACCGCGAGCGCGAAATCCTCCAGCTCATCGCCAAGGGCGTCTCCAACAGCGAAGCCGCCCGCCTCCTCAGCCTCAGCAAGGCCACCATCCGCACCCACCTGGAGCACATCTACCGGAAGCTCGAGGTGACCAACCGCGTCGAGGCCGTCACCGAGGGCATCCGCAAGGGCCTCATTTCGGTGTGACGCGACATTTTCAAGCAGGGCCTAAAAACAGACATTCCCTGCTTTATCCCACTTAAGCCGCAACTCACGGACATGGGCACCGATAACCCTCTTGTACGAAGCCTTCCGCCTTCGGCGAGAGAAAGAGGCCCTCCATGCTCCAGGTCGGTACGCGCGGTTCGGATGTGACGCGGCTGCAGAAGACCCTGGCCAAGGCCGGTTACAACCCCGGCACGGCGGACGGAATCTACGGCGCGAAGACGAAGGCGGCGGTGACGGCCTACCAGAAGCAGCACGGGCTGAAGGCGGACGGCGTCGTGGGCAACAACACGGGCCGCTCCATCTTCAACTCGCGCAACCAGGACATGTGGGACGGCAAGCCGGACGGCACCAAGGGCCCCGGCGGCGTCCCGGGCAACTTCCCGGTGAACGGCACCAACCGCCAGAAGCTCGACTTCGCGTCGAACCTGGCCCGGCAGATGGGGCTCACCATCACCTCCACCACGGGTGGCCAGCACACGCCGGGCTCGTACCACTACAAGGGCCGCGCCATCGACGTGGCGGGAAGCCCGGCGAAGATGGCCGAGTACTACACGCGCCTTGCGGGCACGAAGCCCACCGAGCTGTTCTATGACCCGAAGGGCGGCATCAAGAACGGCACGCCCATTGGCGCCATCGGTGGCCACGGCGACCACGTGCACGTCGCGTACTGAGTCCCCGTCACTCTCGTGACACCTCCGGCCCGGTGGGAGCACGACTCCCAACCGGGCCTTCGTGTGTCAGGGCCTCGCCGCGCCCGCCGCCTCCACGACGAGGTCGGCATAGCGATTGGCCGGGTCCTCCGGCCGCGTGCCATCGCGGAAGTAGAACGTGTGTTCGTCCCACGCGTCGGGCCGCGCGTCGTTGGCGAACATCCACAGCGCGCCGGCGCCCACGCCTGACTTGCGCATGCACTCCAGCCAGCCGCGATACAGCGCGCGGCGCTGGGACAAATCCAGGGCCCCTTCGTTGCGCAGCCCCAATTCGCCCACGAACAGCGGCTTGCCCAGCCCCCGGGCGATGTCCGCGTGCTCGCGAATCCACCGCGCTCCCGCCTCGGCCATGTCCGCGTCGTCCAGGCCCCAGGACTCCGGATAGAAGTGCACCGAAGCGAAGTCGATGTACGGCGACGCGGTGTTGCGCGTGAAGCTGGAGCCGGGCGTGCGCAGCATCGTCGTGCCCGCGCGAGCCCAGAAGGCGCCGTCGTAGCCCTCCGAGGACGGCTCGAAGCCTTCCTCTCCCGTCCCCACCTGGTGACCTGGCGCGCGGGACTTCACCTCGCGCGCCACCTCATCCACCCACGCCCGCATGCTCGCGCCCTCCGCGTCCAGGCCCCGGCCGCGAGGCTCGTTGAGCAGCTCCCACGCGAGCACCGCCGGATGATCGCCATAGCGGATGCCATCCTCCGTGTTCACCCGCTCCAACATCCGCGCGATGTGCTCCTTGTAGAGCGCCACGACGACGGGGTCGGTGAAGAAGCGCGGGTCGCCCTGAATGGGAGAAGGCAGCCCCGCCCACGTCACATACTGGCGAGTGCCACCGTAGGCATCCCAGTAGTTGCCGAGCGTGAGCACCAGCCTGACGCCATGCACTCGCGCGCGGGCGAGCACCCGGTCCAACCCTCGCAGGGCGACCTCGTCGTACTGGAGCGGCCCCACCTGGATGGTGCTGTCGCCCACCTTCTCCGGCGCTTCGTTGTGGCCATTGGTCCGCAGCGCCACGGCGCCGAGCGCCGCCGCCTTGGCCAACACCTCCTCGACGATGGGTGACTCATGCAACCCACGGCGCACGTCGCGTGCGGCTTCCTCCTGGAGGAAATAGGAGTTGAGCACCATGCTGCCCACCGGCAGGCGATCCAGGCGCAGGGGCTCGGCGCTCCCACAGTCGGCCGCCGCTGCCTCCAACATCACCGGCTCCCCCTCGCCACACGCGCACAGCAAGAGGACGGGCGCGAGGCAGGGACTCCAACGCGGCGAGAACATGGAGCGCATGGTAACGGATGGGCTAGGTTGATGCCCGACATGGAGCTCCGACTCGAAGGCGTGTCCAAGACGTACCCCAATGGAACGCGGGCGTTGCACGACGTCTCCCTCACCATTCCGCGCGGCATGTTCGGACTGCTCGGCCCCAACGGTGCCGGAAAGTCGACGCTCATGCGCAGCATCGCCACGTTGCAGGACGTTGACGGCGGAACGATGACGTTCGACGGCATCGACGTGCGGCGCGACAAGGACAAGCTGCGCGATGTGCTGGGTTTCCTGCCCCAGGACTTCGGCGTGTATCCCAAGGTGACGGCCTGGGACATGCTGGACCACCTCGCGCAGCTCAAGGGCCTGTCTCAGCGCGGCGCGCGCCATGACGCGGTGAAGGCGCTGCTCACCAAGACGAACCTGTGGGAGCACAGGGACCGCCGGCTCGGCGGCTTCTCCGGCGGCATGAAGCAGCGCTTCGGCATCGCCCAGGCGCTGCTGGGAGACCCCAAGCTGCTCATCGTCGACGAGCCCACCGCCGGCCTGGACCCAGCCGAGCGCTTCCGCTTCCACAACCTGCTCGCGGAGATCAGCGCGGACGTCGTGGTGCTCCTCTCCACGCACATCGTCTCGGACGTGGCGGACCTCTGCCAGAACATGGCCATCCTCGCCCAGGGCAACGTCGTGGCCAGCGGACACCCGCTGCGACTGGTGGACGCGCTGCAAGGGCGCGTGTGGAAGCGCTTCGTCACGAAGCAGGAGGAGCTGGACGCGTTGACGAAGGAGCTGGAGGTCATCGCGGTAAGACGCGTGGCCGGCCAGCGGTTGGTGCATGTCCACGCGGAGAGCGCACCGGCGGGCTTCGAGCCCGCGAGCCCCGACCTGGAAGACGTCTACTTCCACGCGCTCTCACGCGCGTCGAAGAAGGCGTGAGCGAGGACACCCCATGTTCAGCGCTCTCGTGACATTCGAATTGCGGCGCCGGGTCAAGATGCTCTCGACCTGGATCTACGCCGCCGTGCTGGCGGGCGCCGGCATGCTGTTGATGATGGCCACCGGCGGCGTCTTCCGCAGCGTCTCCGCCAGCTCCGGCTCCGAGCGCGTGCTGGCCAACAGCCCGCACACGCTCCTGGGCTTCACCACCACCATCGCCCTGTTCGGCCTCTTCATGGTCGCGGCCATCTTCGGACAGGCCGCGCACCAGGACTTCGGCCACGGGACGTGGATGCTCATCTTCACGAAGAACGTGAAGAAGACGCCGTACCTGCTCGGCCGCTTCCTGGGCGCGTATCTCTTCAGCGCCGGACTGATGCTGGCCATCATTCCCGGCCTGCTCGTGGGCGCCGGCGTCGTGTGGCTGGTCGACAAGACGCAGCTCGCGCCGCACCAGACCCTCGCCTACGTGTGGCCGTACCTGGTGGGCGTGTGGCCCACGCTGTTCTTCGCGGGCACGGTGTTCTTCTCATTGGCCGCGCTCACGCGCCGCATGGCCCCGGTGTACGTGGGCATGGTGGTGCTGGTGCTGGGCTACGTGGTCATCAGCTCCGCCATGTCGGACGTGGCCAACCAGGAGCTCGGCTCGCTGTTGGACCCGTTCGGGTTCACCACCATCGAGACGGTGACCCGGTACTGGACGCCCGCTGAGCGCAATCGGGACCTGATTCCGTTCACCGGCTGGCTGCTCATCAACCGGCTCGTGTGGAGCGCCGTGGGCGCCTTGCTGCTGGGCCTCACGGTGGCGCGCTTCCGGACCACCGTGGAGGAACACAGCGGTGCTCGCCCCGCGGCACGCGAGGAGGTGCCCGCCGTGCCCGTGGCCATCCCCACCACGCGGCCCGCGCCCACATTCGGAAGCTGGGTGCGCACGGCCCTGTCCTCCGCGTGGCTGGCGTTCCGCGACGTGCTGCGCTCGCCGGTGTACTGGTCCTTCGTGGTGGCGGGCCTGGCCTTCGTGACCATCGCCTCGCTGATCTCCAAGCAGATCTTCGGCACCGCCACCCTGCCCGTGACGTGGCAGGCGCTGGAGATGGCCACGTCCACCTTCCATCCCTTCGTGCTCATCACCCTGACGTTCTACGCGGGGGAGCTGGTGTGGAAGGAGCGGGACGCGGGCCTCGGCGACATCGTCGACGCGACGCGGGCTCCGACGTGGGTCGGATACTCCGCGAAGTTCGGGGCGCTGCTGCTGGTGGTGCTGTCGCTCAAGGGCGTCGTCGCGCTCGCGACGGTCATCTCCCAGGTGAGCCGGGGCTTCTTCGACATCGAGTGGTGGCTGTACTTCACGGACATCCTGCTGCTCGACTTCACGCACAACATCCTCCTGTGCGTGCTCGCCTTCTTCGCGCAGGTGCTCATCCACCACAAGTACGTCGCGTACCTGGTCATGGTGCTCTACTTCGCCTCGCAGGCCGCGCTGGGGCTGCTGGGCATCGAGGAGCCGCTGGTGCGCTATGGCTCGGAGCCCGCGGCGCCCTACTCGGACCTGAACGGCTATGGCCACTTCCTGGCCTCGGTCGCCTGGCACCGCCTGTACTGGTACGGCCTGGCCACGCTCATGGTGGCCGCGGGCGCGCTGCTCGTCGTTCGGGGACGTGGAACGGCCTGGAAGGAGCGGCTCGCTGAAGCGCGGGCCCGCCGCACCCCGGCCTGGACGGTGACCGCCATCCTCGCGGCGCTCGTGTTCGTGGGGACTGGCGCGTTCATCACCTACAACACGCGCATCCTCAATCCGTACGTCACGGCGAAGGACAGCGAGCGCGCGTTGGCTCGCTACGAGAAGGACTACAAGTCCTTCGCCGCCCTGCCCCATCCGCGCGTCACCGCGGTGGACGTCACCTTCCACATCCACCCGGAAGAGCGACGCATGGAGGCGCTGGGCACCTATCGCGTGCGCAACAAGACGGAGCAGCCCATCTCCCAGGTGCTCATGGAGCTGCCGCGCGACGCACGCGTGCGCAAGCTCTCCCTGGCGGGCGTGGACACCCCGGCGAAGCGCGACGAGTCGCTCGGCCTCTTCGTCTTCCAGTTGCCCACGCCGCTGGCTCCCGGCGGCGAGGCGGACCTGGTGTTCGACCTGGAGTACGCGCCGCGCGGCATGAGGCATGGCTCGACGCGCACGGACATCGTCGAGAACGGCACCTTCTTCAACAGCGGCAACCTCCCCACGCTGGGCTATCAGGAGGACGCGGAGCTGGTGGAGGACGGTGACCGCAAGGAGTACGGCCTCGCGCCCAAGGAGCGCCTGCCGGACCGGGATGACCCGAAGGCCAAGGCCAACAACTACATCACCCAGGACGCGGACTTCGTCAGCTTCCAGGCCACGGTGAGCACCTCGGCGGATCAGATCGCCATCGCCCCCGGCTACCTGGAGAAGGAGTGGACCGAGGGGAACCGGCGCTTCTTCCGCTACAAGATGGACCAGCCCATCCTCAAGTTCTACTCGGTGCTGTCCGCGCGCTACGCGGTGGCGCGCGACACGTGGAAGAACGTGGCGCTGGAGATCTACCACCACCCCACGCACGTCTATAACCTGGACCGGATGATGCGGGGGATGAAGGACACGCTGGAGTACTGCACGGAGAACTTCGGGCCGTACCAGCACCGGCAGGCCCGCATCCTGGAGTTCCCCCGCTACGGTGCCTTCGCGCAGTCCTTCCCCAACACGATTCCGTACTCGGAATCACTGGGCTTCATCGCCCGCGTGCGCGACGGCAGCCCCGATGACGTGGACTACCCGTACTACGTCACCGCGCACGAGATTGCCCATCAGTGGTGGGCCCACCAGGTGGTGGGCGCGCGCGCGCAGGGCAGCACGATGACGTCGGAGACGATGTCCCAGTACACCGCGCTGATGGTGATGAAGCACCGCTTCGGCGCGACGAAGATGAAGCGCTTCCTCAAGTTCGAGCTGGACGGCTACCTCATGGGCCGCGCACTGGAGCGGAAGAAGGAAGTGCCGCTGTCCCGAGTGGAGAACCAGATGTACATCCACTACCAGAAGGGCAGCCTCGCCATGTACGCGCTGCAGGACTTCATCGGCGAGGAGCGCGTCAACCGCGCCATGAAGCGCTACGTGGACAAGGTCCGCTTCCAGGGGCCGCCGTACACGGGCTCCGCGGAGCTGCTCGGCTTCCTGCGGGAGGAGACGCCGCCGGAGTATCAGTACCTCCTGGAAGACCTCTTCGAGACCATCACCCTCTACGACAACCGCGCGGTGTCCGCGACGATGCGGCAGAACACCCAGGGGACCTGGGACGTCACGCTCAAGGTCATCGCGAAGAAGTTCCGCAGCGACGACAAGGGCAACCAGACGGAGCTGGAGTTCTCCGACTGGATGGACGTGGGCGCGCTCGACAGCAACGGCGAGGCGCTGTTCCTGGAGAAGCGCAAGGTGGGCAAGGGGGAATCGGAGATCACCTTCACCGTGCCGGTGCAACCGGCCGAGGTCGGCGTGGATCCCCTCAACAAGCTCATCGACCGCCAGTCACAGGACAACGTGACGGAGCCCAAGGTGGCCGCGACGCTCGCGCTGGGGAGCCCCACCCAGCCCTGAGCAACACCTCCGAGGGCTTCACCAGCGAATGCGCAGGTCGAAGCCCTCCGTCTCATACCGTTCGACGTCCACGGTGACACTCAGGGCGCCCGCCTGCTTCAGGGCGCCCTCGCACGTGCCGGCGGCGGCCTCCGCGGGGAACGGGTAGTCGCGGAACTTCACCCGATAGTCCTGGGGCGCGAGCAGCGCGGTCTGGATGTTCACCGGCTCGAACACGGAGCTGAAGCTGAGCGCCACGCGCTTCATCGCCCGCTCCGGCCCGGCCACCTTGAGGGCCATCCCCACCACGCGCCCCACCAGCGTGTCGAAGTACTGGCGGAGCAAATCCCGTCCCATCTCCCGCTGCGCCTGCTTGGACGCGAGCCCCCCATACGTCGTGCGCAGCACCAGCGCCTGACAGGCCAGGAACACGGAGCTGGGATAGATGGCCCGGGGCTTGTCCACGTCGTAGCCCGCGGCGAGGAACTCGGCGCGCATGGCCGCGTCGGGATTCGCACAGCGGACCAGCGACTCGAACAACGTGGACTGGACTCTGACCTCGGTCGGCATGTGGGGCGACACCCTAGGGGAGCCGCGTCATCCGGTCATGACGCGGTGGTTCAAGACGTGGGCTGACCTTCGCCCCACCCTCGACCGACAGCAGCGAGGCCCCGCTCACTCGGCTCCCGAAGGCGCGCTAGGAATCCACCCGCTCAGAGACTTCGAAGCGTCCCGCCGTGACGACGTGCTTGTTCTCCACGACGAGCTTCGCGGCGCGCAGGGTGCCCCGGACCTCCAGGGCGTAGTCGTTGTACTGCGCCGTGACGTGCGTGGCCTCCAGGTTGCCGCCGATGATGACCGGGCCCTGGGACTTGAGCGTCTCGCAGGTGAAGTCACCGCCGACGAACAGCGAGGCGCCTTGGGGGTTTGCGGCCCCACCCTTCACCGTCAGGTTGCCCGTCACCATCAACGCGCCGACCTTCAGCGGGCCTTCGACCTCCAGGTTGCCGTGATGGACGTAGCTCGACTTGGAGACCTTCTTCACCTTCTTGTCCTTGGGCGGCTCCGCGATGGCCGCCTGGATGAGCCCGATGCCCGCGAAGACGAGGTCCGGGTTCATCGAGGACTGTTCCTCGATGCCCTCGAAGAACGCATCGATGGTGACGAAGTGCGCCTCCACGAAGACCGCGTCCATGATGAGGCGGAGCTTCTCCCACGAAGCGGGTCGCACGCCCGGCGGCGCGGCGCCTTGGAGATAGCGGACGACCTTCTCTTCCGACAGGCCCTTGGGCTTCTTGGGCGGAGGCGGTCTCTGGGACTTCGTCGGCAGCAGCAGCTCCACCAGCAGGGCCGGAACCTTGCGGCTGTGTCGCGAGGTTCGTGCCGCGCCCAGCACGCTCTGCCCTCCTGGAGTCAGACCACGCGGGTCCGCGCCCTGCTCGATGAGGAACCGGACCACGCGGTCCGCGCCGAACTCCGCCGCGCGGTGCAGCGGCGTGTCGTAGCGGTATGGCGCGAGGAGGTTGGCGCCGTACTCCTTCAAGAGCTGGAGGAGCTCCACGTTGTTCTGGGTGACGGCGAGCAGCACCGGCGTGTGCTGGTTCTGGTCAACGAAGTCCAGGCTCACACCCCCGACGAGCATCTGGCGGATCTTCCCGAGCGCCACCTCGTTCTCCGCACGCTCCTTGGCCAAGCGCTCGTCGAAGCTGTCCGCTTCGTAGACCTGAACATGGTCCTCGAGGTGTTTATGGCTCTGGACTTGTCGGAAGAGTTTGGTCAGCTCGTACTGCTGTTCCGTCATGGTGTGTGGCCTCGGCGCTTCGCGAATCCATCGCGTGACTCGTGCGTGAATGCAACCCCGGACACGGGCCGTGCCTCAGTCCGCGCGCGTTCCACCCAGCGCGGGCAATCGCCGACGGAGGAACTCTCCAGGAGGACCTCCCGTGAACTGCCGGAAATCGCGAATGAGGTGGGCTTGATCGAAGTAGCCCTGCTCCAACGCGAGGCGGGCCTGGCTCTCCGCCGCGCCGGACTTCAGCACCTGGATGACACGCTCGAAGCGGATGAGTCGCGCGAGCAGCTTGGGCGTCAGGCCCAGCTCCTGACCACATCGCGCGATGACGTGCTTCTGGCTGAAGCCCAGCTCCCGGGCCAGCTCGCCAATCTCCACCTGTCCGCCACTGGCGCGCAGCCGCTGCCACGTCCAGGCGATGACGGGTGAAGCCTCGGGCGCAGTGAGGATGCGTGAGAGGAGGAGTTGGTCCAGCAGCGCGAAGCGGGCCTCCCAGGACGGCGCCTCGACGAGCCGCTCCGTGAGCAGCGGCCCCTCCGCGCCGAGCACCGACTCCAGTCCGACGACCTGCCGCGCGAGGTGATGCAGCGGTATGCCGAAGAACCGTCGTGCGCCCACGGGCGTGAAGTTCACCTGCATGCCGTTCATCGACCCGGCCGTCTCGGTGATGGAGTACCCGTCATCCAGCCCCGCGACGAAGCCGACCGGATGTCGGCCGAGCGGTCGCCCCGTCCTCGGGTCGACGATGCGCAGCGGCGGGCCGAAGTCGATGATGAGCACGACTTGCGGCGCGGGAAGCTCGCGTCGACGCACCGGGCCAGGGGTGGATTCACGATAGCCGCAGTAGTCGTGGACGTGCTCGCGCAGTCGGGCGTCGGGCGTGCCGAACACCAGTTCCCAACCACCCTGCTCGGAGGCCTGCCGGACCACTCGCGCATGGGGGCTTTGCGTGGTCATGCGGCACCCTCCGAAGACACGCCTTGTTGACGCCTTAGCATGGCCACCGGTGCCAATAAGGGACTTCCGGTGCCCGCCAACAAGGACCGGCTTCACCTCGCCATTGCCGCGGCCCGTTTTTGCGCCTATGGGACGGGAACGGCCCGTCCCATGGTGCCACTCCCCTGCGAGGACACAGCATGTCGCAAGTGCCTCTTCACATCGCCACCGAGTTCCCGGCTCGCTCGCTCGACGAGTGGCGCCGACTCGTGGACAAGGACCTGAAGGGCAAGCCCTTCACGTCGCTCCAGTCGCCGCTGGAAGGCGGGCTGACGCTCCAACCCCTCTACGCTTCCCAGGACGCCGCGCCGCCGCCCCCGGGCGTCGCGCCGTACGTGCGAGGCACGCAGGCCCTGGGCCACACCGAGGGTGGATGGCTGGTGTGCCAGGAGTACGCCGAGCCCGACATCGCCGTCGCCGCCGAGGCCATCCGCAATGACCTGGAGCGCGGCACGCTGGCGGTCTGGCTCTGCCTGGGCCCCACTCGCGGCATCCCCGTGAAGGACGAGGCCTCGATGGAGCAACTGCTGGCCTCGGTGCTCCTGGCCCGCACTCCCGTGCACCTGGAGTCCGAGGCGGCGCCCGTCTCCATGGCGTCCCTGCTGTTGGACGTCGCCACCAAGGCGGGTGTGTCGCGCAAGGCGCTGAGCGGCTCGCTGGGCATCGACCCACTGGGCATCCTCGCTCGCACCGGCGCGCTGCCGGGTGGCGTCGACGCGATGTTCACCGAGGCCGCGCCGCTCGTCACTTCGCTGAGCGGGAGCGCGCCGGAGCTGCGCGCGCTGCTCATCTCGACGCGGGCGTACTCGGACGCTGGCGCCACGTCGGTGCATGAACTGGCGTGGGCCATCGCCACGGGCGTCGAGTACTTGCGCGGGATGGAGCGCGCGGGCGTGTCGCCGGAGGTCGCGGCGCGCTCGGTGCAGTTCGCGCTGTCCGTCGGCGGACAGTTCTTCCCGGAGATCGCCAAGCTGCGCGCCGCGCGGCTGCTCTGGGCCAAGGTCGTCGCCGCGTCGGGCGGATCCCCCGAGGCGCAGGCCATGCGGCTGCATGCGCGCACCGCGAGCGCCACGAAGACACAGCGCGACCCGTGGGTGAACATCCTGCGCGGCACGGCCGAGTCCTTCGCAGCGGTCGTCGCGGGCGCGGACAGCGTCAGCACGTCACCCTTCGACGAGCCGCTGGGTGCTCCCGATGAAGGCGCGCGCAGGCTCGCGCGAAACACACAGCTCATCCTGCGCGACGAGTCCAGCCTCAACCGCGTCGCGGACCCGGCGGGTGGCAGCTACTACCTGGAGCAGCTCACCACCGAAATCGCGCGCGCGGCCTGGACGGAGCTGCAGCGAATCGAAGGCCTGGGCGGCATGGAGAAGGCACTCACTCAAGGCGATATCGCCCGCGTGCTCACGGAGACGCGCGCGGCGCGGGACAAGGCCGTGCGCACGCGCAAGCAGCCCATCGTCGGAGTGAGCGAGTTCCCCTTCCTGGGTGAGACGCCCGTGAAGCGCGAGGCCCGCAAGGCCTTCGGCGCCGAGGAATCAGGGCGAGTCCCCGGCATCAAGGAGAGCGCGGAGGTGAGCAGGAGTGTGGGCCTCAAGCCCTCTCGCATCTCGGAGCCCTTCGAGCTGCTGCGCGACGCGAGTGATCGCACGCTCGCGGCGAAGGGCCAGCGCCCCACCGCGTTCCTCGCGAGCCTGGGCGCGGTGGCGGAGCACACGACACGGTCCATGTGGGTGGTCAACGCGCTGGCCGCGGGAGGCATCGAGTCGCGAGAGAAGCACGGCTTCGCCGACCCCGCCGCCGCCGTGGCCGCCTTCGCGGAGTCCGGCGCGTCCCTCGCGGTCATCTCCGGACCGGACGCGATGTATCCGGAGTGGGTGCCCGTGCTGACGAGCCAGCTCAAGGCCCAGGGCGCGCGGGTCGTCGCCGTGGCGGGTCGTCCTGGTGACAACGAGGCCGCGTTCCGCGCGGCTGGTGTGGATCTCTTCATCTACGCGGGAGCGGACCTGTTCTCGCTTCTGTCTTCGCTGCACGCGCAGCTCGGAGTGGCCTGATGCGCACCCACGTCCCGAACTTCTCCGGCATCGACTTCGACGCGCCCGAGACGCAGGCGCCCACGCCCGCACTCAATGCGCAGGGAAGCCAGGCCGCCACCAGCCGGCGCGACGCCGAACACTGGGACACGCCCGAGGGCATCCCGGTCAAGCCCGTGTACACGCGCGAGGACCTGGCGGACGTCGAGCACCTGGGCTCGCTGCCGGGCCTGCCGCCCTTCGTGCGCGGCCCCTACTCCACC
Source organism: Myxococcus sp. CA051A (assembly GCF_013336705.1). NCBI lineage: Bacteria > Pseudomonadati > Myxococcota > Myxococcia > Myxococcales > Myxococcaceae > Myxococcus > Myxococcus sp. CA051A. The sequence continues at coordinate 132,173 of NZ_JABUMS010000009.1, forward strand.
ATGTACGTGCAGCAGCCGTGGACGGTGCGCCAGTACGCGGGCTTCTCCACGGCCGAGGCGTCCAACGCCTTCTACCGGCGCAACCTCGCGGCCGGTCAGAAGGGCCTGTCCATCGCGTTCGACCTCGCGACGCACCGGGGCTACGACAGCGACCATCCTCGCGTCGCGGGCGACGTGGGCATGGCGGGCGTGGCCATCGACTCCATCAAGGACATGCGCATCCTGTTCGACCGCATCCCGCTCGACCAGATGAGCGTGTCGATGACGATGAACGGCGCGGTGCTGCCCATCCTCGCGCTCTACGTCGTCGCGGCCGAGGAACAGGGCGTCAAGCCCGAGCAGCTCAGCGGGACCATCCAGAACGACATCCTCAAGGAGTTCATGGTCCGCAACACGTACATCTACCCGCCGGGCCCGTCGATGCGCATCATCGGCGACATCTTCCGCTTCACCGCCGAGAAGATGCCGCGCTTCAACAGCATCAGCATCAGCGGCTATCACATGCAGGAGGCGGGAGCGACGCAGGACCTGGAGCTGGGCTACACGCTCGCGGACGGCGTGGAGTACGTGCGCGCGGGTCTCGCGGCGGGCCTGGGAGTGGATGCCTTCGCGCCCCGACTGTCGTTCTTCTGGGCCATCGGCATGAACTTCTTCATGGAGGTGGCGAAGATGCGCGCGGCCCGGATGATCTGGGCCAGGCTCATCAAGGGCTTCAACCCCAAGAGCGACAAGAGCCTGGCGCTGCGCACCCACTCGCAGACCTCCGGCTGGAGCCTCACCGCGCAGGACGTGTACAATAACGTGGTGCGCACCTGCGTGGAGGCGATGGCCGCCACCCAGGGCCACACGCAGAGCCTGCACACCAACTCGCTCGATGAAGCGATTGCGCTGCCCACCGACTTCAGCGCGCGCATCGCCCGCAACACCCAGTTGTATCTCCAGCTCGAGAGCGGGACGACGCGCGTCATCGACCCGTGGGGCGGCAGCTACTACGTGGAGCGGCTCACCCACGAGCTCGCGCAGAAGGCCTGGGGCCACATCCAGGAGGTCGAAGCGCTGGGTGGCATGACGAAGGCGATTGAAGCGGGCCTCCCCAAGCTGCGCATCGAGGAGGCGGCGGCCCGCACGCAGGCGCGCATCGACTCCGGCCGTCAGGCCATCATCGGCGTGAACAAGTACCCGCCCGAGCGCCCCGACAACATCGAGATCCTCAAGGTGGACAACTCCGCGGTGCGCGAGGCGCAGATCGCCCGGCTCAAGGAGCTGCGCGCGGAGCGCAACGCGGAGGAAGTGCGGCGGAGGCTGGACGCGCTGACGGAGGCGGGCCGACGCAACGAGGGGAATCTCCTGGCGCTGGCCATCGACGCGGCGCGGGCGAAGGCCACGGTGGGCGAAATCAGCGACTCGCTCGAGAAGGTCTTCGGGCGCTACGAGGCCACGGTGCGAAGCGTGTCCGGCGTGTATTCGAGCGAAGCAGGCAAGGACTCCCAGGGAATCATCCAGGCGCGCGCCGCCGCGGACACGTTCCTCGCGCGGTTCGGCCGTCGGCCGCGCATCCTCATCGCGAAGATGGGGCAGGACGGGCATGACCGGGGACAGAAGGTCATCGCCACGGCCTTCGCGGACCTGGGCTTCGACGTGGACATCGGCCCGCTCTTCCAGACGCCCGAGGAGTCCGCGCGCCAAGCCGTGGAGAACGACGTCCACGTCGTGGGCGCAAGCTCCCTGGCCGCGGGCCACCTCACGCTGGTGCCACAGCTCAAGCGCGCCCTGCGCGAGCTGGGCCGCGAGGACATCATGGTCGTCGTCGGCGGCGTCATCCCGGCGCAGGACTATGACGAGCTGCGCGCCGCGGGCGCCGCCGCCATCTTCGGCCCCGGCACCGTCATCTCGAAGGCCGCGGTGGAGCTGCTGGAGAAGCTCTCGGCGGCGCAGGAGGAGGCGTGAAACTGCTGACGGCGGAGGCCTATGTGGAAGGCGTCCGCTCGGGCGACCGGTCCGTGCTGGCTCGCGCCATCACCCTGGTGGAGAGCGGGCACCCGCGCCACCAGTCGCTCGCCCAGGAAGTGCTCACCCGGTTGCTCCCTCACACGGGTGGCAGCCGACGGGTGGGCATCAGCGGCGTGCCCGGCGTGGGCAAGAGCACCTTCATCGACGCGCTGGGCATGCACCTGGTGGGCGAGGGAAGGCGCGTCGCGGTGCTCGCCATCGACCCGTCGAGCACCATCTCCGGCGGCAGCATCCTGGGCGACAAGACGCGCATGGCCCGGCTGTCGCGTGAGACGGCGGCCTATATCCGTCCCAGTCCCTCCAGCGGAACGCTGGGCGGTGTCGCACGCAAGACTCGCGAGACGCTGCTCCTGTGCGAGGCCGCGGGCTTCGACGTGGTGTTGGTGGAGACGGTGGGCGTGGGCCAGTCAGAGACGGTGGTCGCCGACATGGTGGACTTCTACCTGGTGCTGATGCTCGCGGGTGCGGGGGACGAGCTCCAGGGAATCAAGCGCGGCATCCTGGAGGTGGCGGACATGCTCGCCATCAACAAGGCGGATGGTGACAACCAGCCCCGCGCCGAGCGCGCTCGCGCCGAGTACCGCGCCGCGCTTCACCTGATGCGTCCCGGCAACGAGCCCGTGGTGACGACGTGCAGCGCGATGGAGGGCACGGGCATCGCTTCGCTGTGGAGTTCGCTGGAAGCGCAACTGGACAAGCGCGTGGCTTCTGGAGCGATGGAGCAGCGTCGGCACGCTCAGCAGGTGGGCTGGATGTGGTCCATGGTGCAGGACGGCCTGCGGGCGGCCCTGCATGCGAACCCCACGGTGGCCGCCCTGTTCCCCCAGTTGGAACATGACGTGCGTGAGGGCCGTGCCACGGCGACGTCCGCCGCACTGCGCGTCCTGGGTGCATTCCTCCCGGAATCGAGGGCTTGACAGTCCGCGTCGAGCCTCGGCCGTCCCCGCTTCAATCGCTTGCCCGACACCCACCGCGCTCCTACTGTACGCGGCGTGCGAAACGTCCAGTTGACCCCGGTCCCCGGGCCCTACAAGCCGCGATTCCATGTGCGAATCGTGACGGCCGCCTCCCTGTTCGACGGGCATGACGCGGCCATCAATGTCATGCGCCGGCTGATGCAGTCCTCGGGCGCCGAAATCATCCACCTGGGACACAACCGCTCGGTCTCTGAAATCGTCGACTGCGCCATCCAGGAAGATGCCCAGGGCATCGCCATCACCTCCTACCAGGGAGGCCACGTCGAGTACTTCAAGTACATGATCGACCTGCTGAAACAGCGCGGGGCGAACATCAAGGTCTTCGGCGGCGGTGGCGGCACCATCCTCCCCACGGAAATCGAAGAGCTGCATGCCTACGGCGTGACGCGCATCTATTCCCCGGACGATGGCCGCTCCATGGGCCTCCAGGGGATGATCGACCACCTCATCTCGGAGTGTGACTTCGAGAAGCGCCCCGCGGACTACGGGCCGGCCGTCGCGGCCATGCCGGTGCGCGACTCGATGAAGATCGCCTCGCTCATCACCATCGCGGAGAACTTCGCGAGCGCCGGAGACGCGCTGCGCGACGCGATGACGAAGCTGAGCGCGAAGCAGCCGCGCGTGCCCGTGCTGGGAATCACTGGTACCGGTGGCGCGGGCAAGTCCAGCCTCGTTGACGAGCTGGTGCGCCGCTTCCTCGCGGACTTCCCGGACAAGACGCTGGCGGTGCTCTCCGTGGACCCGTCGAAGCGCAAGTCGGGCGGCGCATTGCTCGGTGACCGCATCCGCATGAACGCCATCGACAACCAGCGCGTCTACATGCGCTCCATGGCGACCCGGCAGAGCAACCTCGCGCTGTCCAAGCACGTGGGTGACTCCATCGAGGTGTGCAAGGCCGCGGGCTTCGACCTCATCGTGGTGGAGACCTCCGGCATCGGTCAGTCCGACACGGAGATCATCGAGCACTCGGACGTCTCGCTCTACGTGATGACGGCCGAGTACGGCGCGGCGACGCAGCTCGAGAAGATCGACATGCTCGACTTCGCGGACGTCATCGCCATCAACAAGTTCGACAAGCGCGGCTCGCTGGATGCGCTGCGCGACGTGCGCAAGCAGTGGAAGCGCAACCACAACGCGTTCACCACGGCGGATGACTCGGTGCCCGTGTACGGCACCATCGCCTCGCAGTTCAATGACCCGGGGATGAACCAGCTCTATCGGGCCATCGTCGACACCGTGGTTCGCAAGACAGGCGCCCCGCTCCAGTCGCACCTGGAGCCGACGCCGGGCATGAGCGAGAAGAAGTGGATCATCCCGCCTGATCGCACCCGCTACCTCGCGGAGATCGTCGAGACGTGCGAGGCGTACGACAAGTTCGCCCGCTCCCAGGCTGCGGTGGCGCGGCGGATGTATCAGCTCCACGGCACCATCGAGGCGCTGCGACAGAACGTCGGCAAGAAGCGCCTGGAGATCGTCGAGCCGAAGGACACGTCCGACGTGGTGCACGTCACCGAGCGCGTCGAGGGCGAGCCCGCGTACCTGAGCGAGCTGGTGGAGCTGTACAAGGACCTGGAGTCCCGCCTGGACCCCGACTGCCGTCGGCTGCTGACTGAGTGGCCCGCGACCAAGCGGCGCTACGCGGCGTCCAAGTACCAGTACCAGGTGCGCGACAAGGTCATCGAGCTGGACCTGTTCACCGAGTCGCTGTCGCACCTGCGCATCCCGAAGATCGCCCTGCCCCGCTACGAGGACTGGGGCGACATCCTCATCTGGCTGCTGCGGGAGAACGCGCCGGGCGCGTACCCGTTCACCTCCGGCGTCTTCCCGCTCAAGCGCGAGGGTGAGGACCCGGCGCGCATGTTCGCGGGTGAAGGCGGCCCGGAGCGCACCAACAAGCGCTTCCATTACGTGTCACGCGGCCTGCCCGCGAAGCGCCTGTCCACCGCGTTCGACTCCGTCACGCTGTACGGCGAGGACCCGGACCACCGGCCGGACATCTACGGCAAGGTCGGCAACTCCGGCGTGTCCATCGCCAACGTGGACGACGCGAAGAAGCTCTACTCGGGCTTCGACCTGGCGGACCCGGCCACGTCGGTGTCGATGACCATCAACGGCCCCGCGCCGATGCTGCTCGGGTTCTTCCTGAACGCGGCGGTGGACCAGCAGTGCGAGAAGTGGATTCGCGCCAACAACAAGGTCGACGAGGTCGAGAAGAAGATCGACGCGATCTACCGGGAGCGCGGGGTGCCTCGGCCCCGCTACCAGGGTGACCTGCCGCAGGGGAGTGATGGACTGGGCCTGCTGCTGCTCGGCGTGTCGGGCGACGAGGTGCTGCCGCGCGACGTCTACGAGAAGATCCGCGCGACGACGCTCCAGCAGGTGCGCGGCACGGTGCAGGCGGACATCCTGAAGGAGGACCAGGCGCAGAACACCTGCATCTTCTCCACGGAGTTCGCGCTGCGGGTGATGGGCGACATCCAGCAGTACTTCACCGACAAGAAGGTGAGGAACTTCTACTCGGTGTCCATCTCCGGCTACCACATCGCGGAGGCAGGGGCGAACCCCATCTCCCAGCTGGCCTTCACGCTGGCCAACGGCTTCACCTTCGTCGAGTACTACCTGTCGCGCGGGATGCACATCGACGACTTCGCGCCCAACCTCTCGTTCTTCTTCTCGAACGGAATGGACCCGGAGTACGCGGTGCTGGGCCGCGTGGCGCGCCGCATCTGGGCCAAGGCCATCCGCGACAAGTACGGCGGCAATGACCGCTCGCAGAAGCTGAAGTACCACATCCAGACGTCGGGCCGTTCCCTGCACGCGCAGGAGATCGCCTTCAACGACATCCGGACCACGCTCCAGGCGTTGCTGGCACTCAACGACAACTGCAACTCGTTGCACACCAACGCGTACGACGAGGCCATCACCACGCCCACGGAGGAGAGCGTGCGGCGCGCGCTCGCCATCCAGCTCATCATCAACAAGGAGTTCGGGCTCTCCAAGAACGAGAACCCCAACCAGGGTGCGTTCATCATCGATGAGCTGACGGACCTGGTAGAGGCGGCGGTGCTCACGGAGTTCCGCGCCATCTCCGAGCGCGGCGGCGTGCTGGGCGCGATGGAGCGCATGTACCAGCGGTCCAAGATTCAAGAGGAGTCGCTGTACTACGAGATGCAGAAGCACGACGGGACGCTGCCCATCATCGGGGTGAACACGTTCCTGGACCCGAAGGGCTCTCCGACGGTGACGCCGCCGGAGGTGATTCGCGCGACGAAGGAGGAGAAGGACTATTCCATCACCGCGAGGGACGCTTTCTGGAAGCGCAACGCGGCGACCGCTCCGGCGGCGTTGGAGGCCGTGAAGCGCGCGGCGCTCGACAACGGCAACATCTTCTCCGCCCTGATGGACGCCTGTAAGGTCTGCACGCTCGGCCAGCTCTCCCGCGCGCTGTACGAAGTAGGTGGGCAGTACCGGCGGAACATGTAGTGCCTCAGGGGCCCCGCGCGAATCGGGGCCCCTGCCCTCCGCTCACTTCTTGGAGCGCGTGGGCCGTTTTTCGACGGACTGCCATGCAGCACGCGCAAGCACCGGGATGGCCGCACGCAAGTCCGTCTTCGTCCGTCCCGCGAGCCAGTCGCGCACCAGTTCCTGTGCGGGCCCGCGAAGGATGGCGAGGAAGAGCTCGAAGGACATCTCCTCGAACGCGCCGTCCCGGACGTGCGCCTGCCACCAGTCCTTCATCTGCCGGAAGAAACCCTTGTTCTGCTCGCGGATGCTCGCCTCGGCCGCGACAACCGCCGCGACGCCTCGCGCGCCCATGAGGAAGCGCGTCGCATCCGGCCGCGCCAGCGACCACTCCAGGTGATGGCGAACGAGCGCCTCGACGCCCTCCCGGGCTCCCGGCTGAGTCTTGAGCACCTCGACCACCCCTGACTGGTACTCGCCCAGGACGTCCATGTAGAGCGCCGCCGCGATGGCGTCCTTGCTCTCGAACAGGTGGTAGATGCTGCCCGTACTGGCCCCCGAGCGCTCGCGGATGGCCGCCAGGGTCGTCCCCTCGACGCCCCGCTCCAGGAAACACTCCAGCGCCGCCTTGAGGACCTCTTCTCTCCGGTGACCCGGGTTGCGCATCCCTCTACCCTACATTAGAACATCGATCTAGAACGATATTCTACACAGCCGGGAGGCCGCCGTGGAGTCACTCATGGAGATGGGTCAGCAGGTGCTCAAGCAGCAGGCGTTCAGCACGCTGATGGGGACCCGGTTGGTGCATCTGACGAAGGGCGAGGTGGTTCTGGAGCTGCCGCTGCGCGAGGAACTGCGTCAGCAGTACGGCTTCGTGCACGGGGGCGTGCTCAGCTACATGGCCGACAACGCGCTCACCTTCGCCGGGGGCACGGCGATGACGGGGCCCGTCATCACGTCGGAGTTCAAGATCAACTACGTCCGTCCGGCCCAGGGCTCCATGCTCATCGCACGGGCTCGCGCGCTGCACGCCGGGCGCAGACAGTCCGTCTGCCACTGCGAGATCTTCGTCGTCACGGAAAAGGGCGAGACGCTGGTGGCCGTGGCCCAGGGCACCATCGCCGCCATGGCGCCTCGCGAGGAGTCATGAACTCCGCAGCGGCGCCCGTGCCGCAAGGCCCACCGAGCACAACGCCAGCGCTTCACGAGCAGTGGCCCCGGGTGCGCCAGTTGTTCTCCAGGGCCTTCGCCAGCTCCCTGCACTTCGCCATCGCCAGCGTCGATGCGCGAGGAGCACCCCACGTCGCGCCCATTGGCTCCGTGCTGCTGGGTGAGCCCGGGCGCGGCATCTTCTTCGAGGTCTTCGCGCGGCAGCTCCCGGCGAACCTCGCGCGCGATGCCCGGGTGAGCATCCTCGCCGTGGACAGCGGCAAGCTGTTCTGGCTTCGCTCACTCTTCGCGGGGCGCTTTGCCCGCCCACCCGCGCTGCGACTCGTGGGGCACGTGCTCGGCCCTCCTCGACGCGCCACACCCGAGGAGCAACAGCGCTTCGCGCGACGCGTGCGACGACTCCGGTGGCTCAAGGGCCACGCGCGACTCTGGAGCCAGCTCGAACATGTGCGGGATTTCGAGGTCGAACGAATCGAGTCCGTTCACCTCGGGGCCATGACGGCGGGCCTGTCGTAACGGCCCACCCGTCACCGCCAACCAACACCCTCGGGGCCCCGTGAGCACGTCGAGCGCGCATCACGGGCCCTCAAAGGGGCTTCAGCTCACAGCCACTTCGGAGACTGACGACGCGGAGGCGGCTCGGCCGCCTTCACGGGAGTCGGCGCCGGACCCGAGGACCGCGACGGAGCGCTGCCCCCACGCGACGGAGCACCGCCACCGCGCGACTGCTGTCCACCACCACGGCCCGAACCAGAGGAGCCGCCACCACCCCGCGCCGAACGGCCCGCCTCGGGACGCCCCTGGCCTCCGCCACCACCCCGGCGACGGCGTGACGAGCTACCGGGCTGGTTGCCACGGCCGCCACCACCACCGCCCTGCCCGCCTCGCGACTGCCCACCGGAATTCGAGCTGCGCGCGACAGGCTCGTCCACCGAGGCCGAGGCCCCAGGACGCGGCGCCGCGAGGCCCGAGCGGTACGGATGCTCCTCCACCACCGGCACGCTGCGGCGGATGGTCCGCTCGATGTCGCGCAGGTACGCGCGCTCCTCGCCGTCGCAGAAGGACACCGCGGTGCCCGTCGCTCCCGCGCGGCCCGTGCGGCCGATGCGGTGCACGTACTGCTCCGGCACGTTGGGCAGGTCGTAGTTGACGACGAAGCTCAACCCGTCGATGTCGATGCCGCGCGCCGCGATGTCCGTGGCCACCAGCACCCGGAGCGCGCCGTTGCGGAAGTCGTCCAGCGCACGCTCACGCGCGTTCTGGCTCTTGTTGCCGTGAATCGCGGCGGCCGTGACACCGGAGCCCTCGAGCTGCTTGGCCACCCGGTTGGCGCCGTGCTTGGTGCGCGTGAAGACCAGCGCACGCTCAATCTTGCCGTCCTTCAAGAGGTGCGTGAGCAAGCCGCGCTTCTGCTCGCGCTCCACGAAGTACACCTGCTGAGCAACGGTCTCCGCCGTGCTGGAGACCGGCGTCACTTCCACCCGGATGGGGTCCGTGAGGATGTTGCGAGACAGGTCGACAATCTCCGGCGGCATCGTCGCGCTGAAGAAGAGCGTCTGCCGCTTCGAGGGCAGCGCCTTGATGACCTTGCGCACGTCATGGATGAAGCCCATGTCCAGCATGCGGTCCGCCTCGTCGAGCACGAACACCTCGAGCGAGCGCAGCGACACGTAACCCTGGTCCATCAAGTCGAGCAGGCGACCAGGCGTCGCCACCAGCACATCCACGCCGCTCTTGAGCGACTGCACCTGCGCGCCCTGGCCCACTCCGCCGAAAATCACCGCGTGGCGCAGCGGCAGGTTCTTGCCGTACGTCGCGAAGCTCTCGCTCACCTGCCCCGCGAGCTCTCGCGTGGGAGTGAGCACCAGGCAACGCACGGGACGCGCGCCCCCGGTCGGCGCCTTGGCGGACAGACGCTGGAGAATCGGCAGCGCGAACGCCGCCGTCTTCCCCGTGCCCGTCTGGGCCACGCCGAGCACGTCCTTCCCAGCCAGGGCGTGTGGAATCGCCTTCATCTGGATGGGCGTAGGCGTGGTGTACCCCTCCGCCTTGACCGCGCGCAGGAGGGTGTCGTGAAGCTGCAATTCGTCGAAAGTCATGGATTCCTAGTCGAAGTGAGTCTGCTTCCTCGCCAGGCAAGGAAGCCCGCGCAGCGAGCCCAATCGAGTTCAATATCGAGGGCACCTGGCGGTGCGCGGTCCGGCCCGGCCGGCCGACCCGCTTGAGAATGTCGGAGAACAGGGGGGTCCTCCCGCCCATTCCACGCATTCGGCCGCGGACCCTGCCCTCTCCCGGGACGGATGTCCCGTGAAATCGAGCCCTTGACAGCCGCTTTTGTGGGGTGTCGGGCGAACGAAGAGGGCCCCGAGGCGTACAGCCCCGGGGCCCTCCTCACCCTTCCGTCATGCCCGTGCTTCGGACAGTGATGCCTGGAGCACTTCTGGCAGGGGCTCATACGTCCCCAGCCGCATGCTGGCCTGGGCCCGGCCCTGCGTCCTGCCCCGCAAGCCCGTCACGTAGCCAAAGAGGCTGGCCATGGGCACCCGCGCGGACACCACGCGGGCATTGCCCCGCGTCTCCATTCCCAGCACCCGGCCCCGCCGCGAGGCCAGGTCTCCCAACACCTCGCCCACGTACTCCTCGGGCGTGGTGACCTCCACGTCCATCACGGGCTCCAGCACCTGCACGCCCACCCGCCGCACCGCCTCCTGGAGCGCCAGGGAACCGGCCATGGAGAACGCCTGGGGCGTGGAGTCGCGCACGTGCGTGTCTCCATCCACCAGCCGGACCTCCACGTCCACGAGCGCCACGCCGTCCCGCACGCCGCGCTCCATGGCACCCGCCACACCCTTCTGGATGGCGGGCACCAGCTCCCTCGGAATGGAGCCGCCCTTCGTGTCGTCCACGAAGACGAGCCCCGCGCCACGCGCCGCCGGAGCCACGTCCAGCACCACGCGCGCATACTGTCCGGGCCCGCCCGTCTGACGGACGTGCCGGTACTCCTGACGCACGGCGCGCTTGAGCGTGTCGCGGTAGGCCACCTTGGGCTGTCCCACGCGCGCCTCCACGCCGTACTCCGTCCTCAGTCGGTCCACGACCACCTCCAGGTGAAGCTCACCCATTCCGGACAGCAGCACCTGGCCACTCTCCGGGTCCACGCCCACGCGCAGCGACGGGTCTTCCGCCGCCAGGCGATGCAGGCCCTCTTCCAGCTTCGGCAGCTCCGCGGGTGACTTCGCCTCCACGGCGAGGTGCACCACGGGCTCCGGGAAGCCGAGCGACTCCAGCACCACGGGTGCCTCGGGGTCGCTCAGTGTGTCTCCCGTGCGCACGTTCTTCAGGCCGAGCGCCGCCGCGATGTCTCCCGCATGGACTTCCGAGACCTCCTCCCTGCGATTGGCATGCATGAACATCAGCCGACCCACGCGCTCCCGCTTGCCGGTGGCGGGATTGAGCAGGACGGTGCCTGCGCGCAGCGTGCCCGAATAGACACGCAGGAAGACGATGTTGCCCACGTTCTTGTCACTCATCATCTTGAACACCAGCGCGGCCGGAGGACTGTCGTCCGTTGGCTCGCGCGAGGCACGTTGCTCCGTGCCCGGAACGAGTCCCTCCACCGACGGAAGGTCCGAGGGCGCGGGCAGGTAGTCGACGACGGCGTCCAACAGCATCTGCACTCCCTTCTTCTTGAACGCCGAACCGGCGAGCACCGGCACCAGCGTGCGCGAGAGGGTTCCCGCGCGCAGCGCACGCACCAGGTCGTCCTCGGTGATGTCTTCCAGACGCCCGTCCACGAACTTCTCCATCACCGCGTCATCCACGTCCGCCGCCGCCTCGATGAGCCGCAGCCGCAACGTCTCCGCCCGCTGCCGGACGTCCTCCGGCACGGACAGCTCCTCGCGGTACTCACCGGCCTCTCCGTCGAAGTGGAGGGTCTTCATGCGCACCAGGTCCACGAGGCCACGGAACTCCGACTCCTCGCCCAGCGGCAGCTGCACCGCCACGGCGCGAGCGCCCAGACGCTCACGGATGGACTCCAGGCTCATGACGAAGTCCGCGCCCACCTTGTCCATCTTGTTGATGAACGCGATGCGCGGGACGCCGTAGCGGTCCGCCTGACGCCACACCGCCTCCGACTGGGGCTCCACGCCCTGGCTCGCATCGAACACGGCCACCGCGCCATCCAGCACGCGCAGGGAGCGCTCCACCTCGATGGTGAAGTCCACGTGTCCCGGCGTGTCCAGGATGTTGATGCGATGAGGCGTGCCCGCGGAGGGCCCGTGACGAGGTGACCAGAACGCGGTGGTGGCCGCGGAGGTGATGGTGATGCCGCGCTGCTTCTCCTGCGGCAGCCAGTCCATCTCCGTGGAGCCATCGTGCACTTCTCCCGTGGAGTGGATGCGACCGGTGAAGAACAGGACGCGCTCGGTGAGCGTCGTCTTGCCCGCGTCGATGTGCGCCATGATGCCGATGTTGCGGTACCGCTCGATGCGAGTGCTGCGGGACATAAAAGACTCCTGTTCCCGTCGGGCAGCGAGGCCCACGGGTGGTGATGGATGAGAGAGGAGCCGGTTGGAGACACGACGGGCGTGGAGCCGTCAGGCGCACGCACGCGCGACATGCCGGAGGGGCTCGAAAGGCCCGCTCAGGGACGCGTGAGGACACACGACGGCTCAGACGGAGCCAGGGCGGAACCGGGCTTCACGACACGCGGGAACCAGCGACCCGCGCACCGGAAGGACTCCGGCCCGCCTGCTCAAATGTCGAGCAGAACCTCGTGACGGGGGGAAAGGCACACGTCCGCCGCCGGCGCGGGGAAGCGCGCAATCAGCAGGGCAGTGAAGGAGACGGGCCTCATGATGCGTATGAGTTAAGACAGACGACTGCCATTGTCAACTCACGGCCCTCGATATCCCCTGAAGCCCCGTGCGCAACGCGCGCGCGGCCCGCGCATCGGCGTGGCGACTTCAGGGGAAGAGGCCTGGCTCAGAGCCCGGCGTCCTTGCAGAGGTCGTCCTGCAACTCGGTCAGCGCCTTGCGGGCGCGCATGGGCTGGCAGGTGTTTTCCAGGAAGTAGGCGGAGCCGCCCACCGTGGCCGCCTTGAGCTTCGCGCCCAGAGCCACCCAGCACCGCTCGAAGGCCACCTTCTTCGCCTCCGCCGCGCGAGCGTCCGCCACGGGCAGGTCCAGCGCCGCGAGCACCGTCTCCCCGAGCGCCTCGTCCTTGCAGACGCCGGAGTCCTTCCGCTCCCCCACCGCCATGGCGAAGAGGGGCATCGCCACGTATGCGAAGCGGCCTTGTCTCACGAGCCGGGCGGCCTTCAGCGCGGACTCCGGCCCCGTGCCCACCGCGAGCTGCTGATACGTCTCGACACAGTCGCGCCCCTCCTGCGCGAGGCAGCGCTCCAGCCCCTTCACCGCGCTCGCGTCACGCGCGGCGGTGTAGGGAGTGGCCTTGGCAAGGAAGGCATACCGCTGCCCCAGGGTCCGGGCCTTCCGCGCGGCGGCGAACGGCTCTTCGTCGGTGGGCGTCGCCGCTTCGACCTCCGCTGTCGCGGCATCCGTCACCAGATTCCGCCACGAGTCCGTGCGCGTCGCGGCGGGAACATCCTCCGCGCGCTCGAGCAACTCCGCCCAGGCCTTCTGTGAGGCCAGGGCCTGGAGGTCCGCGAGCGTCGCCGGGGGCCGGGCCGCGCCCACCGTCGACACCAGACACGTCAGCACCACCGCGCGTCGAATCATCGTCCGAGACTCCTGCCGAGGAACGCCGCCCCATCGGCCGCGCCCTCGCGGTGGGTGGTGAAGACGAGCGTGGACCCGCTGCGATCCAGCGCGAGCGCGGGACCGAAGCGACACGTCAACGCCGTGACATCCTTCAGCGCGGCACAGCGAGCCCGCGCCTGGGTGAGCAGCGGCGCACAGGCCGCCCAGACATCCACGTCCGCCATCACATCGTCACTGAACGTCTTCCAGTCGAAGGTGAAGGTCGCCGTCGTGCCACACGCACCGCGCAGCGCCGTCAGGGCCTCGGCGGCGCGCGCGGTGTACTTCTTTTCCAGGTGGGGCCACGCCTTCTTCTCGAAGGCGGCGAGCCTCCCCGACTCACGTTGCAGGGAATGCGCGGTGAGCACCTCGGAGGCGGACGCGCGCTCCGTCGCCTCCGGGTTGAACCGCACGCGGAAGGCAGGCTTGCCCGGAAGGAAGACGTCGTAGACACCGCTTTCACGCTCGGACGCCAGCACCCAGTCCGCGCCGCGATGACGGGCCACGTAGTCGACACCACCGCGCGTGCCGCGCACCTGGCAGCGCACCGCGAGGCCGTCATGTTCGGAGTCGGCGCCCCGGACCTGGAGCACCGCCTCCGACGACTCGCGCGGAGCCAGCGCGACGACATCCAGCGTCTGACCATCCTTGCCCCGGTACACCTTGAGGGACAAGGCATCCAGGGACTCCGCCGCCACGGCCCCAGAGGACAGGAGCAGCGTGAGCACCATCGCCAGCTTCCGCGCCATACTCAGTTCAGCGCCTTCTCGAGCACGGCCTTGGTGTTGTCCTCGATGTTCGTGTGGTCCTTCCCCATGCGGTACGTGAGGGTGCCCTTGTCGAGCGAGATGTTCGCCTGCGTCGCCCCGTTGACGCTGGTGTCCTTCTTGTCCGCGGGCTTCACGCCAGCGAACAGGCACGACAGGCTGGTGACCTTCTTCGCGATCGACTTCTTGTACGCCGGGCGCTCACAAAGGCTCGTCACCCCGTTGATCGCCGCTTCACAGTACGAGCTGAAGCTCGTGCCCGACCAGTCCTCCGGCTTGAAGTTCTGGAAGTCCGTCTTCACGGCGAGCTTCGTGCCGCACTTTTCGTTGGCGGCCTTCAGCGCCTCGGCGGTGGCCTCCTCGAAGGAAGCCTTGGCCTCCTCCTGCGCGGGCTTCAGGTCCTCCTCGGCGAAAGCGGACATCGACAGCAGGGTCACGACAGCGAACACGAGCTTCGAAGACATGCGGTGTCTCTCCTTGAAGTAGCGACATTCGCGAGTTTCGAAGTCTCCGGCTCCTGATGCAAGATTGGCCGAGGTCAACCCTACCTACCAGCGGGGGTGCCCCTCAGATGCTGAGAGCCCGCACGCGCGCGGCGAGGTTCTGGGTGAAGAGCCGGTAGATGCGCAGCGCGGCGGCCTCGTGCGTGTCCAGGTAGTGCTGGAAGCCGGCCCGGGTGATGCGCAGCGCTCGCACGGCCGTGCGCGCCTTCACCCGCGCGGACACGGGCGCGTCCTGGACCAGCGAGATTTCTCCCAGGTACGCCCCGGGCCCCAGCGTGTTGAGCCGGCGCGCGTCGTCCTCGGTGCCGCTGAAGACATCCACCGTCCCCTCCAGCAGCACGAAGAGGCCCACGCCCGCGGCGCCCTTCTCCAGCACCACCGCGCCCGCGGGGATGAGCACCTGACGGGCCACGCGATACAGGTCCTTCATGTCGTCCAGCGACAGCTCGCCGAAGATGGGAATCGCCTTGAGATACCCGTACCCGTTGGCCTCGGGTGAGGAGCTCTGGGACGGCAGCCGCGCGATGACGGCCTCCGCCTCCGCGTCCATGCCCATTCGACGCAAGAGGCGCGCCTTCTCCGCGGCCAGCGCCGGGTCGCCTCGCGCGACCTCCGAGCCCCGCATCGTGTCCGCGAGCAGTGCCAGCGCCCGCCGCGTGAAGCCCTCCGCGTCCAGCAACATGCACATGCGCAGCACCGACTCCACGTGCCGCGCGTCCCCCGCCGGCACGCTGCCCAGCG
Organism: Myxococcus sp. CA051A; assembly: GCF_013336705.1. NCBI lineage: Bacteria > Pseudomonadati > Myxococcota > Myxococcia > Myxococcales > Myxococcaceae > Myxococcus > Myxococcus sp. CA051A. Next base: position 147,566 of record NZ_JABUMS010000009.1, read on the forward strand.
CCTCGACCTCCGCGTGGGGTTGGCCCAGCTCGCGGTAGATGAGCGCGGCCTCGTACGGACGACCCAGGCGGACCAGGCACTGGGCCACCGCCTCGCGCGAGCCCAGGCCCCGATACACCTCCAGCGCCCGCTCCAGCGCGCCACCGCGCTCGAAGGCCGCGGCGGCCCGGTCCGCGTCACCCGCGCGCAGGAAGGCCTCCGCCGCGTCCACGTACTGGCCTCCCTGGACGTAGAGCGCCGCCATGCGCGCATCCTCGCCACAGCCCACCAGGAGCCGCGCGGCACCGGAGAAATCCCGAGCCCACCGCAGCACCTCCGCCAACCGCTGGCGCACCTCCGGAGGCGTCAACGCCGCGTCACGCAGCAGGCGTTCCCGCTGCGCCGCGCCCAGCTCCTCGTAGAGCCGCGCGGCCGTCGCGGCCGACTCCAGCCCCATCAGGGATTGCAGCGCCTGGAGCGTGCCCTCCGCACCAGCTCGTTCCCCGCTCGACTCGGGCACTTCCGACTCGGACCCCGCCATTGCGCGTCCCCCTGGCCGGGAGATGAGACCCCCACGTCGACGACCCTACCCAAGGGCCCCGACGTCCCGGCAGACGTGCGCCGGCTATATCACCCCTCGTGGTGCCCCGGAGAGGCGGGTTCATGGGGTCCGCGCGCGACGACGGCGGCGCGGGCTTCAGCGGACGACGATGAGCTCCGTGTCGAAGATGAGCACCGAATACGAGGGAATGGCGCCGGGGCTGCCCTCCGCCCCGTACGCCAGCGACGAAGGGATGACGAGGCGCCGCTTGCCGCCCACGCGCATGCCCGCGATGCCCTGGTCCCAACCGTCGATGACCCGTCCCTGCCCCAGGATGAAGTCCAGCGGGGACTTGCCCTCCGACGAGTCGAACTTCTGACCGTCCGGCAGCCAGCCCGTGTAGTGCACATAGACGCGCCGGCCCGCGGTGGCCGCGTCGCCCGCGCCCGGCTCCCCGAGGTCCTGGAGATAGAGGCCGCTGGGCAGCAGCGTCATCGCCGCCAGGTCCACGTTCAGGCTCTCCGCGTACGTCACCTTGGTGGGGTCGCCATTGTCCGGGTTGCCCAGCGGCGGCGTATTGGGGTCCTCGCTTCCACAGCCCACCAGGGGAAGGAGCAAGGCGCAGAGCAGGAGGGAGCGAAGCATGGGGGTCCTCGAGAAGAAGGCCGGAGTCCGGCGATGAACGAGCCCCAGCCTGCCCCGGAGCGGCGGCCCGCGAAAGCAGAAGCGTGACCGCCTGCCTGCCGACACGGGCACCACACCCGTCGCGAAATGCACGGGCGCCCCCGACAGGCTTCCGCTATGCAGGAGCGCGATGCCACGCTGGCTCAGCCTCCTCGTCTTCTTCGTCCCGGTCCTCTCGCTGCTGGCGACCGCGCACGTCTACCTCTACCGCCGCCTTGTCCGAGACCAGACCGCGCGACGGGGGCTGCGCCTCGGCGCCCAGGCCCTGTTCGGCTTCGGCTTCCTGGGGGCCGTTGGCTTTCGCTTCCTCGGCGCGCTGTTTCCCTCCGAGTTCGTGCGCATCCTGGGAATCGGCCTGCTCGTGTGGATGGGGCTGGTGTTGTACCTGCTCCTCTTCACGCTGGCCGTGGAGCTGGTCCAGCGCGCGGTGCGGTGGCGCGTCCGTCGCGCCGCGGCGCCCCTGGAGCAGCCCTCACAGCCCCCTTCTCCCGAGCGCCGGGCCATCCTCACCGGAGGCCTGGCCGTGGGCGCGGGGCTCGCGGGCGCCGGCGTGAGCACGTTCGGGGCGTGGCGCGCGTTCCACCCACCCGACGTGCGCGACACCCCCGTGCGCCTGCCCCGGCTCCCCAGGGCCCTGGATGGGTTCTCCCTGGTGCAGCTCACCGACATCCATGTCGGAGACGTCCTCCAGCGCCACTTCGTGGACGAGCTGGTGGCGCGCACCAACGCCCTGAAGCCAGACGTCATCGCCATCACCGGCGACCTGGTGGATGGGTCCGTTGAGAGCCTGGGTGCCTTTGTCGCCGGCTTCGGAAGGCTGCGTGCCCGGAATGGAGTGTTCTTCGTCACGGGCAACCATGACTACTATTCTGGCGCATCGTCATGGGTGGCTTTCCTGGAGACTCTGGGCATCACCGTGCTGCGCAACCGCGCCGTGTCCATCGGCGACACGGGTGCGTCCTTCATGCTGGCGGGCGTGGACGACTGGAGCGCGGCCCGGATGGGCGAGCCCGGGTACGACCTGGATGCCGCCCTGCGCGGAGTGAGCCCGGACCGGGCCTCCGTCCTCCTGGCGCACCAGCCGTCCAACTTCGACGAGGTCGCCCGGCGCGGCGTGGGACTCCAGCTCTCCGGCCACACCCATGGCGGGCAGATGTTCCCCGGCAACCTCGTGGGCGACGCCATCTGGGGCAGCCGCAACGCGGGCCTCAGCCGCACCGGCGACTCCCAGCTCTACGTCAGCCGGGGCTGCGGCTTCGTCGGGCCCCCGATGCGCGTGGGAGCACCGCCGGAGATTGCTCGGCTGGTGCTGCTGCCCGGGTGAACACTCCCGGCGCGGCGCTCGACATCGTCCGTGATTCCGCCGGGTTGAGAGTGAAGGACCGCGCGAACTCCGCGCTGGAAACACATTTCAGGGCGGGCCGTCCATGAGCCGGGTGATGGGGAGTCCCTCGGACGAAGAGCTCATGGAACGGTTCTGCGACGGAGCACCAGACGCCTTCGAGGCCCTCTTCGCTCGGCATTCCGGCCGGGTGCAGGGCTTTCTGACGCGGATGGTTCGCGACGGCCCGCTCGCCGAGGACCTCTTGCAGACCACGTTCCTGTCCGTCATCCGAGCCCGGGGCCGCTACGAGCCCGGAACCCGCTTCATCCCCTGGCTGATGACCATCGCCGCCAACGCCGCGCGAGACACCCTGCGTCATCGCCAGCATGTGGAGTCCTACTCCTCGGGCGAGGGCACAGCGGGCCCCACATCCGCTCCCCCACCCTCCGGGGACCCCTCCCTCCGCCGGCACCTGCTGGACGCGCTACAAAGACTTCCCCCCGACCACCGCGAGGCCGTGGTGCTCAGCAAGGTGGAAGGCTGGTCGTTCGACGAGATCGCCGCGCTCCGGGGAATCAGCGCGGGCGCGGCACGACTGCGGGCACACCGGGGCTACGAAAAGCTCCGTGAGCTCCTCAGCGGGCTGGGAGAGGCGTGATGAAGGCGCCCATCGACATCGATGCCCTGCTCAACGAGACGCCTCGCACGGACGGCGCCTCGCTCGAACGCGCCCTCGCGAGCGCGCGCGGAGAGCTGGCCCTGCGCGAACCCGTGCGTCGCTGGCGCACGCAGGCCGCGTGGCTGATGGCTTCGTCCGGAGGCCTGGCCATGGGAGTCGCCGGAGTGATGCTCGCCAGTGGCGCGCTCACGGGCTCCGCGCTGCTGGAGCGTGTTCCCCTGCTGCTGCTGTTGCTGGCGACGAGTGCCGTGTGCGCCTGGGGCGCGCTGTCTCCACGAGGGCACGGGTTGCGTCGAGGCGGCGTGGGGCTGGCGATGGCCTGCGCGGCGACGCTCGTGCTCGCGCGGGGCTCTCCCAGCACCACACCTTCGCTGCCAGCCTGGGTCTGCACGGTGAGCCACCTGGCCGTCGGCGCCGCTCCGCTCGTGGTGGCGCTGTGGATGCTGCGCGGCGCGGCCTTCCAGCCCCTGCGTGCCCTGAGCGCCGGGCTGTCCGTTGGGACGACAGGTGCCTTCGTCGGCGAGCTGGCCTGCGAGCAGGACTGGCGTCACGTCGCCAGCTACCACCTGTTCGCCTGGGGGCTCATCTGTGTGATGGCCCTCGTCCTGTCACGTCACCTCAAACCCCGCTCCTACGCCCCATGACCCTGGACCCCTCTCTCATCGTGAGCACTGACGTGGACGGAGCGCCGGTGCGAATCGGAGAGCCCGTCACGGTCATCAGCGCGTCGTCGGACGGAACCATCAGCCCGGGCTTCCTCGGTCGCACCGGCACCGTCGTGGCCCTCGTCTACGACGACCCTGGCCTCCAGTACCCCTCCGACCCGCTCATCCAGGTGCGTGTCGACGGGTTGGGCGAAGACCTCTTCTTCCCGGACGAGCTGGAGCCCCGGTGGGCCCTGCAACGCGCCGCCCGCCAGCACCGCGAGGACCGCGAGCGGACCGTGCCGGGAACGCATCGCGTGCAATAGCCAGCACCGCGACAAGCCAGGGCGACAATTCCTGGATTATCAAATTAAGATGAATTGCAGGTCAGGACTCACCCATACTCCCTTGCCACTCCATCGGAGGGGCCTCCGCGCCGGTGGGACGTGCCCGTGGCGGAGGCTGAACGCAATCGGGGGAGTCCATGAGAACCGTCATCCTGAAGTGGGTGCTGCTGGTCACCTGCCTTCAAGGCCCGTTGGCCTCGGCGCAGGCGCAGATCTCCGTCTGGCATGCCTTGAATGGACAGACAGAGGCAGCCTTCAACAGCACGGTCCAGCGCTTCGAGGACAACAATCCCAGCCACACCGTGGCGGTGTCCCAGTTCTCCAGCCAGGAGGACCTCTACACGAGCCTCGTGGTCGCCGTGGCCGGCGGCAACGCCCCGGACGTGGTGGTGGGCAATCACACGATGGCGCCCGCGCTCCTGGAAGCCGGCATCGTCGCGCCCTATTGCATCCCCGGTGAGTGCCCCGAGTGCGAGTCGGCGAATCCTCCCCGTTGGTGCGCCTATGCCTCCAATGGGATCTACAACGACTACTCTTCCTACAGCGACTATGGAGGCTTCGAGGCGAGCATGATTCCAGCGCTTCAGCTCGACTCCAACCGCTGCGTACAGGAGGACTGCGCGGAGTGCGCCGCCCCCACCCCGACAGGCATCGCTCGCCCCCTGTACTGCGATTACATCCATCGGTCCTCGAACCTCGACATCTTGCAGGCGGGGTTCGCGGTGTGGAACGACGAATGGGAATGGGTGTTCCCCATTGGCAGGCCCGCCTGGTGGAGCCACCTCGCCTACGCGGTGGACCTGAGCTGGCTCGAGCAAATGGGCCTCGAGATGCCCGCGACGATTCCCGACGCGGAAGAGACCCAGTCCCACGCCAGCGGCATCCACGCCTACGACCTGGATGGTGAGTACTGCGGCACCGTGCCCTACCGATTCAAGGTGCCCGGGTGGGTGGGTGGCCCTCTTCCAGACCCCTGGGAGAATGCGAACATCTTCATCGTCCCCTCCGAGCAACTCGCGTTCCTGTCCGAGCACCGTCCGGGATTGCAAGCCGCCGTCATCGAGGGCCACCGACCGGAGATCATCGTGACGGGCGCCTTCGTGCTCTCCACCACCCAGGAGCGGAGCGCCGCGCTCGAGTTCATGTACGAGCTGGGAAGTGACGAGACGCAGCTCGAGGGCGCGCTGGGCACCACGTTCCTGCCCACGAACAACGGGGCCTTCGAGAACACGTTCGACCTGGTGCCAGGAGTCCGGGACTCCGCGCTGGGTGGAGTGCTCGCTCCGACCTACCAGCAATAGTCCGACGCCGAGGGCATAGTCAGGGGGTGGTGACATCCCCTGACGACGCTCCGCGCCCGCTGGGTCGAAAGGCCTACGGCTCGATTCCCCACCTGCCCGGCTCCCGCACCGGCCCCGCGGACAAACACCTGTCGCTGGAGCTTGCGCGAATCTGCACCGAGCGCCTCCGCGATGCGCGTGATTCCGTCATCGTCCTGGAGAAGCTGGACGGCTCGTGTGTCGCCGCGGCCCGACTGGGAGACGAGGTCATCGCGCTGGGACGCGAGGGTCGGCTCGCCGCCCACTCTCCCAACGAGGCTCGTCAACTCTGGTCCTCGTGGGTCTCTACCCACGCCGAGCGCTTCAAGGCCGTGCTCCAGCCCGGCGAGTGGCTCGTGGGCGAGTGGCTCGCGCTCGCCCACGGCACCCGCTATGCGCTGGCGCACGAGCCCTTCGTCGCCTTCGATTTGATGCGCCAGGGTGCTCGCCTGCCCTGGGCCGATCTCACCTCGCGCGTCCGAGCGGGTGGATTCACCACGCCGGGCGTCATCCACGAGGGTGGCCCCCTGAACATCGACACAGCGATGGCACTGCTTCCACCCGGCGGGTTCCACCACGCCCTGGACCCCGTTGAAGGGGCCGTGTGGAGGCTCGAGCGCCAGGACGGCGCGGGTGTCAGGGTGGAGCTGCTGACCAAGTATGTCCGTCGCGACAAGGTGGATGGGAGCCTCCTGCCGGAGAACACCGGGCGTCCCGCCATCTGGAACTGGCGCCCCGCGGCGCTCCCATCGAAGGACGTGCTCCCGTGACTCGGGCCCTCTTCGTCACCGGTAACCAATACAAAGCCGACGAGGTCTCCCGCCTGCTGGCCGGCCTCGACATCACCTGGAAGAAGCTCGCCCTGCCGGGGCTCACCTCGGCGGAGGACGGCACTTCCGCCCCGCTGGACCTCGGCGGCATCGCGAAGCGCAAGGTGCTGGCCGCCCATGCACACCTCGGCGTGCCCTGCTTCGTGGAGACCACCGCCCTGGAGCTGGACGACGGAGAGTGCTTCACCGGCGCCCGCTTCAAGAAGGAGCTACTGGCCCTGGGTGAGCGCGCCTTCTTCGCGAAGCACGGCGGCCGTCGGGGCCGCACCCGCGTGGCGGTGGCCTTCTCCGAGGAGGGGGGCCCGGACCGCGTCACCCTTTTCGAAGACGCCATCGAAGGCATGCTGCTCACCGCGCCCCGGGGCGCCGGTGGCTACGGCTGGGACGGCGCGTGGTTGCCAGACGGCTACCAGCGCACGCTCGGGGAGATGGCGCGCAACAAGTTCTTCCTCAACATGCGGCACCGCCCCTACCTGGAGCTGGCCGACCGACTGCGAATCGCATCTCCGGGTGGCGCTTACGAGGCGCACCTCACCGTCTCCGCCCGCACCGAGGAGGACCTCCAGCGCTTCCGCGCGTTCTGCGACGCGGCCTCGGTGAAGTGCATCTTCATCGAGCTGGGTCGAGGCGCCGAGCCCTTCCAGCCCATGACGGCCTCCTACCACCACGGCACGCTCCGACAGGCGCTGGAGGAAGTCAGGGGCATGGCGCGCGCGCTCGCGAGCGAGGGCTTCGACGTGACGCGCATGAAGCTGGAGGCCCTCGGCAAGAGCCGCGACATGCCCGAGGACGATGAGACCGCGCGCGCCCAGCCCGCCAACTACTTCGAGTTCCACGTGAAGGCCCTCATCCCCGCGAGCGGCGAGGGACTGGACACGCTGCATGCCCGCTGCACGAGGCACGGCGCCCACCTGTCACGCAACGCACGCAAGCTTCGCGAGGACGGCGCCAGCGAGCGCTTCGTCACGCTCCGCGTCCACCACATGGGCAAGGCGAACGCCGACGCACGCTTCAACGCACTCCTCGAAGACCTCTCCGGGCTGGGCCTGACGCTGACGCAGCGACTGCGGGAGTTCACCGTCTACGACTCCAACCTCGGGCTCGACCGGGGCTGGCTGGAGACCGCGCCGTGAGCGCACACACCCTTCCCCTGCGCGCGGGAATCGCCGTCCTGCGCCGCCTCGCGCACTCGCCCGACGCACCTGAGCTCGTCCTCCGGGGTGGGCTGATGATGCGCCGCTGGAGTGGCCCGGTGCCTCGCCCCGTCGAGGACCTCGACTTCCTCGCGGGCTTCCCCTTCGACACACGCGAGTCCGTCGACCGGCTGGAGCGACTGCTGCGGGATGACACCGGAGACGGCTTCACCTTTGGCGCCCTCCGCTCCGAGGTCATCTGGGAGGAGACGGAGTTTCCCGGCGTGCGCGTCCACGTGGAGACTCAGTTGCCCGGGGTGCAGTCACCCTTCGAGCTGCGCATCGACCTGGGCTTCGGCGACCCGATGGAGCCTCCCCCTGAGTGGATCGACTACGAGTCCTCGGACGCGGTTCCCGCACACGTCCTCGCCTGTCGCGCGGAGACACTGTTCGCGTGGAAGGTGCATGGCCTCTTCGAGCGCGGCAAGGGCCGCTTCCGCCCGAAGGACCTCTTCGACGTGTACCTCCTCACGCGGTACGCGCCCCTGGACGCCGCGCTCCTGCCTCCCGCGCTGCGCCTCGCGTTCGACGCACGCGGGGACTCGCTGGCGCTGATGGAGCGGCTGGTCGACAACGACTTCGGTCGCAGCCCGTGGAGCCTGGAGAAGTGGGCGCGCTACCGGGCCAGTGAACCGGAGGGACGCCCCGAGCAGCTCGCGGACGTGGTGACAGCCGTCGCCCAGGCGCTGCGCCCCGTGTGGGAGGTGGCGCGAGCACTACCGCCCTCGCGCCCCGAAGTCGCCCGCCGTGTCAGTACGACGCGGTGAGGCCCCAGTGGATGCTGGAGTACGTGTCTTCGGCCACTCCCCCGTTGTCCCAGCCCGTCCGCGTGCCAGGGCCACTGAAGGTGTCCTTGTAGCGCGACACCTTGAAGCGCACCTGGTAGCCGAACGGGCCCCACAGCTCGCCGGCCACGCCCAGCTCCGCTTCCCAGCCGAACGTCGACACCGAGGTACCGTAGTCACTCACTTCCAGGTCCAGCGCTCCGCCCTCGTCGTCGAAGCCATGGCCGGGCTGAGGGCTGATGAAGAGCTGTCCCGCCGCCTCCAGGCGCACCTGGCGAATCAACGGCACCGACACCTCCAGGCCCACCGCGGGGTACAGGCGATGGGTGCCCGACAGCGGGCTGTCCGCGGACTCGTCCACGTCGAAGGAGCGCGTGAGCAGGCCCGCACGCGCGCCCGCGTAGCCGAGCAACTGCGACGAGCCCAGGCCGAAGTAGTAGCGATACATCGCCTGCGCGGTGAGGACCGAGTCGGTGGCCACCACCTCGCGCGTGACGGACTGGCCCGCGTCGTTGAACAGCGTCACGTTCGTGGACGCGTACCCGCGCCGATAGCCCAGCACCGCGCCCAGGCCCCGCAGCGGCGAGGCGTGTCGGGCCAGCGGCAGCAGCTCCAGCTCCGCGGAGATGCCCAGGTACGGCACCGTCGACTCGTAGTCCGAGCGGTCCCCGAGCTGCTCGTCCTCGCTCTTCCGGTCGAACTCGTCGCAGGACTTCACGCCCGGACGCGCGCAGTACTTGCGCCACGTCGTCGTGCCACCCAGCGTGAGCCGGGCCAGCGGCGGTCGCACGGGCTCATTGCCCACCGTGCCACCCGAGCCGGTATCCAGCGCCACCTCGAGGAACGGGTCCGTGGTGGTGTGCGACTCCGGATCCTCGTCCATCGGCGGGGGACCGTCCGTCGGCTGCGGACCGATGGCCACGACCTCCGGCGTCTGCTCAGGCACCTTCGCGGGGCGCTCCGCCGGGGGAAGCGGCTTCGGCGACTCGACGGGGCGCTCCGCGACGGGAGCGGGCACCTCCGGCCTGGGAATCATGATGGAGCCGCCCTCGCCCGGGGCGGGCGGCGGCGTCTTCGGCGGCGGGGCCTCGGCCACGACGGGAGGAGGCGCCACCGGCTCGGCGGGCTGGATCGGCTCGGTCGGAGTGACACTCGCGGGCGGCTCGAAGGCGCGGGGAGCGCCCGACAGCGACTCGACAACGGCGAGCACTGCGCTCTTCGCCTCGGAGGAAGACAGCTTGCCTCGGGTCAGCTTCACGTCCTTCTCACCGAGCACGGCGCCGCTCGCATCCAGCACTCGCACCGTCAGGCCCGAGGGGCCCACCGTGCCCGTGACGGCCGCGTCCAGCTTCATCCTCGGCGCCACGGCGACGAGCCCTGCATCCGTGAAGAGGGCGGCGCCCTTCAGCCCGTCCTTCTTCGCCAGCGTCGCGTACTGCTTGAGCGACTGCACCTTCACCTGCTTCGCGCGGCGAAGGGCGGACTCGAGCTGTCCGCGCACCTTGCCGCCACGATCACCCTCCACCGTCAGCACGACGAGGCGCTTGGGCTCCTCCTTGGGCGCGGCCGCCTTGCGAGTCTTGGCGGCCTTGGGCTTTGCCTTCGCCTTGGGCGCCACCACCTGGGCTGGCGCCGCGCGCTTCTTCTTGACGACCTGCGCCGACGCCCCCGGAGAGGCCAGCGCCACCGCCACGAAGAGCACCAGGCCCCAGCGAACCATCGCGTGTTGGGTGTTCATCATTCAGGAGTGGAAGGTTCACCCACCCCGCACGCGAAGTCCAGGCTTGCCCGGCCGTCCGGTCAGGCGTTGAGGTGCGCCGGAGCTCCCACCACCGTCTGGCCGGACGCGGAGGACGGCTCCGAATCCAACCCACCGAGGTCCTCCGAGCGATCCGTCTCCGCGACGTATTGAGCGCGGCCGATGCCCAGGAAGTCGCGGCGGTAGATGCGCACCATGGCCATGAAGATGGAGGCGATGAGCGGCCCCACCAGCAGGCCCATCATCCCGAACACCGCCAGCCCGCCGAACATGGAGAGGAAGACGAGCAGCGGGTGCAGCGCCATGCGAGAGCCGCACAGCCGGGGACGGATGACGTTGTCGATGCTCCCGACCAGGAACGTCCCCCAGGCCAGCAGGAAGACGCCCTCGCTCACCTGGCCCACCGCGATGAGCACCGCGCCAATGGGGCCCCACACCAGCGCCGTGCCGCCCACCGGCACCAGCGCCACCAGCACCATGGCGGCGCCCCACACCCCGGCATGCGGCACACCGGCGATGAGCAGGCCCACGAAGCCCACCGCACCCTGGATGAGCGCGGTGATGGTGTTGCCGTAGACAATCGCGTAGGCGACGTCGGTGAACTCGCGCGCGAAGGCCTCGAAGTAGCGGCGGTCCAGCGGAATCAACCGCATGACCTCCGCCACCAGCCGGCGACCATCCAGGAAGAAGTAGTACATGGCCACGGTCATCAGGAACATGTTGATGATCAGCTCCGTGCCCGCGCCCACCACGTCCTTCAGGAGCGCCGCGCCGCCCGTCACCGCCGCCATCAACGTGCGCTCCGTCTCCGCGCTCTCCAGATCCAACCGGATGTAACGGCTCAAACCCCGGGGCAGACTGGACGCGAACTGGTGGCGCAGGTCCACCTGCTCCAACAAATCTTGCGCCTGCCCCACGAACTGGAACACCTCACGCGCCACCATCCACCCCACCAGCGCCAGCGGTGCGAGGATGAGGAAGAACACCGTGAGGGTGGACAACCCGGCGCACAGGGGCTTGCGGCCCCGCAGCTTCTGACACAGGTAGTCCTGCACCGGCATGAACAGGACCACCAGGAAGCCGCCCAGCAACACGGGCATCAGAAACGGCAACAGAATCCTGGAGAACAGAATCAGCGCGAGCGCAAACAGCGCCGCGAACACGTAGTTCGACCACCGCCGCGAATCAGCCACCGCCCCACCCCACCCCGCCCGACGAGCCCACCGACCACCCCCAACCTAGGAATCGCGCTTCCCGACGGGAAGTCCGACATCCCGCACATGAAAACACCGACCCTGAATTCTGGACGTTTCACCCTGACTGGCGTCGCGGTCCTCGCCCTTGCCATGGGCCTGGCCGCCCCGGGTTGTGGAGACGGCGCCACCCCCTGCACCGAGTGTCCGCCCCTGGAAGGTCGCTACCGGATGGCCTTCGGCGACGGCGGCGTACCAGCCGACTGCACCCTGCTGGGCGTGGAGCTGCCCCGGGGACGGCCGCTGGACATCACCCGCTCCGGCGACAGGCTCATTGGCAACCTGGAGGGCGTGGGACTCTTGGGGAACGTGTCCGCGGAGGGCTCATTCACCCTCGCCGGCTCCCTGGGCGGAGCCATGGATGGCGGGAGGATGGACACCCTGAGCCTCGCCGGTCGCTACACGTCCTTCGAGGGGGACGGCGGCACGGCGCGACTCGATGGGACGTATACCGGTAACTACTCTCGCCCGAGCGGAACGGCGCCCCAGCGGTGCAGCGTCATCGTTCCGTTTTCGGCGACCCGGGAATAGCGCCACGGGCCGCCAACGGAGGACGGGCCTACTTCTTCTTGCTCTCGGCGGCCTTCGCTTCGGCCTTGTTCTTCTTGGCCCGCTTCTTCCAGGCCTGCTTGATCTTCATCTGCACGCGGCGGTGCTTGCTCTTGCTGCGGGCCATCGTTGACTCCTGTGCTCCGGTGTGGAGACGTGAAAAGAGGCGCTTAACTATCAGAACCCGAGGGGCTGCCGGAAGAGGAACCCTCCGAAGGCTGGGAAGGGGCCTGCTCGGCCCCCGGCTCCCCCCCGGAATCGACCTCCGGGGCGGGCCGGGTCGGGAAGGGAATCCCCTCCGCCCCCCGGACCTGGGTGGGTCGGGCGGTGGACACCGTCACCTCCCCCTCCCGGTCCTCGTCGGTGGGCTTCTCCCGTGAGGCGGGGGCGCTGCTCTGCTGGGGCCGCTTCTTCACCGAGGCGAAGATGGGCTTGCAGGCGTCCACGAAGCGGCGGACCTCGTCCAGGGGGAGCGCCGGGCAGTGGTTCCCGTTGGCCCCCGTCATGGAGGTGGCCATGCAGATGGCGTTGAGGATGGCCTCCTCGGTGGCCTCCATCACCGCCTCGTAGAGCGGATCCAGCCGCTGATCCAGCAGGAGCTTGAGCTTGTAGACCATCTTCTGCGTGCGCCGCGGGATGATGTTCGCGGTGGAGAAGCCGACGACGATCTCCCCCGAGCCGTGCGCCGCGTAGCTGCCCACCCGGCCGATGCCCAGGCCCACCCGCTTGCACAGGCGGTTGATCTGATGGCTCAAGAGCGGCGCGTCCGTGGCCACCACCGCGATGATGGAGCCGTAGGTCTTGCCTCGGGTGGGGGCGCCCTTGAACTTCTCCGCCAGCACCTCCCCCACGGGCAGGCCGCCCACGCGCAGGTTGTGCATCTTCCCGAAGTTGGACATCACCAGCACCCCCAGCGTGTAGCCGCCGAGCACCTCCGGAAGCTTGCGGGAGGACGTGCCGATGCCGCCCTTGAAGTCGCACGTCACCATGCCGGTGCCGCCACCCACGTTGCCCTCGGCCACCGGGCCGGAGGCGGCGTTGCGGATGGCCTCGAACACATGCTCCTCGCGCACGTGCCGGCCGGAGATGTCGTTGAGCCAGGAGTCGTCGCACTCGCCAACGACGGGGATGATGACGTCGTGCTCGTCACCGATGCCCGGGTAGCGCTCGACCAGGTGGCGCGCCACGCCGTCCGACACCGCGCCCACCGCCATGGTGTTGGTGAGAAGAATCGGCGTCTCGATGAGGCCCCACTCCATGAGCTGCGTCATGCCGGAGACCTCGCCCGCGCCGTTGAGCACGAAGCCTCCGCCCGTCATCCGCTCCATGAAGATGTTGCCCATGTTGGGCATGATGGCCGTCACACCCGTGCGAACCGGACCGTGGCCCGGTCTCAGCGGGCCCTCGCCCTTGATGAGCGTGCAATGGCCTACGAGCACGCCCTCCACGTCGGTGATGGCGTTGTATTTCCCGGGCTTGAAGCGGCCCAGCGGAAGACCCAGCTCGCGAGCGCGAACCCGCGGTCCCTTGTACTCGGGGATGTGCACCATGCCGGGCACACTAGCGGACCATCACCCACCGTCAACCACTCCGAACGCGTAATAACTTCAGGCGCACGAATGAAAACGCGGCCTCGCTCCGCGTGAAAACGGGAGCGGGCCGCGTGCAGGTCCGCGAGGCCCCGAACATCCGGGGCTTCACGCGCTGTCGTCAGGCCTTGGCTTCGATGCGCGGGGGCGCGTCACCGTGCTGCGAAGTCGTACCGTTGCCGTTCCCCCCGTTGCCGTTGCCACCGTTGCCGTTGGGCGTGGTGACGACAGGAGCCGCGACAGGCGCCGGGACGAGCGCGCCGGGCTCGTCCAGCGGGTGGGCCTTGTGGTGGTGGTGCGGCACGGTGGAGGCGTGCTCGGTCGCGGCGCGGCGGGCCTCGCGCTCCTTGTAGCGGCGGATGGCGGGGGCCATGATTTCGCCGATGAGCGCGCGGTAGTCCATGCCCGCGCCCTGCGCGATGAGCACCAGGTCGCTCCAGCCCGGCGTGAGGCCCGGCAACGGGTTGCACTCGATGAAGTAGATGCGCCCCTTGTCGTCCATGCGGAAGTCGATGCGCGCGACGTCGCGGCACCCCAGCGCCATGAACGAGCTTCGCGCCGCCGTGCGCAGCTTCTCCAGCAGCGAGGGCTCCAGCTTGGCGGGCGCGTCGTAGCGGATGCGGTCCGTCCAATCGAGCTTGTGCTGGAAGCTGTAGACGGGGTTCTTCTCGCCCTTGTCCAGGAAGACGATCTCCATGGGCGGCAGCACGCGCGGACGGCGCTCGCCGAGCAGGCCCACGGTGAACTCGCGCCCGCCGATGTACTCCTCGATGAGCGCGGGCTGCTGGTACTTGCCGGCGATTTCGCGCACGACTTCGCGCAGCTCCGCCTCGCTGTGGCAGACGCTCTTGGTGACGACGCCCTTGGAGCTGCCCTCCGCCACCGGCTTCACGATGAGCGGGAAGGACGTGAACTCCTTGTTGAGCCGCTCCTTGCCCGTGGCCATCAACTGGAAGTTGGGCGTGAGGATGCCCGCCTGACGGACGATCTTCTTCGCCAGCGCCTTGTCCAAGGCAATCGAGAGCGTGGCCGGATCGCTTCCCGTGTACGGGATGTCCAGCAGCTCCAGCATCGCGGGCACCTGGCTCTCGCGGTTGCGGCCCTTGAAGCCCTCGGCGATGTTGAAGACGATGTCCAACGGCGTGCTGGAGAGCACCGTGGGCAGCTCCGCGGTGGCCTCCAGGTCGATGACCTCGTGGCCCCAGGACGCAATCGCCTCGCGGATGGCCTGCAGTGTGTTGGGCGAGTCGTACTCCGCCTCGCTGTCCTCCACCGCCTCCGCGTTGGCCATGGGCTTCACGCGCTTGACGTTGTAGGTGAAGCCCACGCGCAAGGGCCCCGTCTTGCGAGCGGGCTTGCCCTGCCGCCGCGCGGAGTCCTTGATCTTGTACCGCTTCGCCGCGCTCTGGATGATGGAGTTGATGACGCCATCCAGGTGCAGGCCGTCCAGCTCCGCCGACGCGTAGATGCCCGCGCCCGGCTCCAGGCTGGGCAGCGCGTTGATCTCCAGGAAGTACGGCACACCCGCGTCGCTGAGCCGGAAGTCGATGCGGCCCAAATCCCGGCAGTCGAGCGCCTGGTAGATCTTCTGCGCCATCTTCCGGATGTCTTCCGCCGTGCGGAGCGGAATCTGCGCCGGAGCGCGCACGGTGACGGCGTTGTCCTTCTTCGTCTTCAGCTCATAGTCGTAGATGGCGTACCGGCGGCCCGCGGTGACGGCCGGGTCCACCACGTACTCCACCGGCGTGAGGACGCCGTCGTAGTCGTTGTCCACCGCCGCCAGGAAGGGCACCGCCAGGTCGCGGCCGGGGATGTACTCCTCCACCAGCACGCCCGCCGGGTACTTCTCCAGCGCGATGGCCACCTTGGCGCGCACCTCGTCCAGCGTCTCCGCGATGGAGTCCTGGGTGATGCCCTTGGAGGAGCCCTCGAAGTTGGGCTTCACGATGACGGGGAAGCGCAGGTTCTCCGCGGTCAGCTCGCTGAGCTTCTCCACGTACTGCCAGCCCGGAGTGCGGATGCCCTGCTTGGCCAGGACGAGCTTGGTGAGCTGCTTGTCCAGCGTCACCGCCAGCGCGTACGCGTCCGAGCCCGTGTACGGGAAGCCCAGCTCATCGAAGAGCGCGGGATAGAACGCCTCGCGGAAGCGCCCCCGGCGTCCCTCGGCGGTGTTGAAGATGAGGTCGGGGCTGTAGGCCTCCAGCCGCGCCACGGTGCGCGAGGCGGGACCACTCACCTCGAAGCGCTCCAGCCGATGCCCCAGCCGCTCGATGGCCGCCGCCAACGCGTTGACCGTCTCCTGGGTATCGAACTCCGCTTCCTCTTCCGAATCAGACAGCCGCAGGTTGTGGGTCAGCGCGATGCGCACGGGAGCCCCCTTCTCTTCTTGAGCGAGCGACCGCGGCGCATCTTCGCCGCGGACATGAGTCTGCCCGGTGCACGCTGGTGCGCCACGGGGTCGCGGGCTGCAACGGTTGCGCCCGCCACAACCTTCCCATCCACCACCTGCGTCTGCGCCCAGGTGTCACCGAGCCGCCAGCCAAGCGGGTCTCTCACCACGCGCCACGCCTCGATGCCGCCAATGACGACGAGCCCCGCCACCGCCGCCACCGCGCCCAGCGGCGCCGGCATCATCCCCAGGAGGACGATGAGCGACAGCGGTGCGTTGCGAAGCGTGCTGTCCCGGTGGCGCGCCGCCGAGCGCGTGGGCAGATGCATCACCTTCACGCCGAAGATGCGCTTGCCCACGCTCTGGCCCTGAATCATCCCGTCCGCGAGCAGGAGGAACAGCAGCGCCACCACGGCGCCCGCCGCGCCACACACCACGTACAGGCCCCAGGCCACGCCCACGTCCACCACGCGCGCGCCCAGCCGCAGCCACAGCGACGCCTTGGGATACGGCGAACCCGGCGCGGCGTCCTCCACCACCAGCCGCAGCGCACGCCCACCTCCCCGGCTGGAGGCCATGAAGATCCGCTCGCGTTGCGCGCTCACTCCTCGGGCTCCAAGGTGAGACCCTCCTCGTGCGGCTCCGGCTCGTCCAACCCCGCCAGCCGCGCGAGCCGCTCATGCGCGCTCAACGGATGGAACGGAGCGTGGGAACCCGAGGCGGGCGCCCAGGCATTCCCCGCCGCCGTCGGTCCCGACTCGGACAGCCGCAAGAGCTTGGAGCGCGCGGCGTCCACGTCCGGCTCCGCCGCCACACCCTCACGAGTGAAGAAGAGGAACGCCATGGCTGGCCGCTTGGAGGACTCGCGCATCGCGAACTGCACGCCGTCCAGGTTCCAGCCCTTCGCCGTCCACTCATTCAGGGTGCGCTCCAGCGCTCCCTCGTCCACCGTGGACAGCTCCACCACTTTGTACTGCAACGAAACAGAAGTACGAACCACGGGGGAACGCCCGGTACCGGGGCGCCGAGCCGAGCCGCGCCTGCGTTGGGGCGGGGGCTTCTCCGACTTGCGTCTGGGACGCTTCTTCTTGGTGGGCATCGTGCGCGAGCTATTTGGACGCAACACCCGCGGCGGATCAAGCGGCAACCCGCGCGCGGGGGCGGCGGCTGTTGCCTACAGGAGCTTCGCGGCTTCCAGCGCGTGGTAGGTGATGATGAGGTCCGCGCCGGCACGCTTGATGCCGGTGAGCGTCTCCAGCATGACACGCTCGTAGTCAATCCAACCGTTCTGCCCGGCGGCCTTGAGCATGGCGTACTCGCCGGAGACGTTGTAGGCGGCCAGCGGCAAGTCGAAGCGCTCGCGCACGGCGCGGATGACGTCCAGGTAGGCCAGCGCGGGCTTCACCATCAGCATGTCGGCGCCCTCCTCCACGTCCAGCGCCACTTCGCGCAGGGCCTCGCGCACGTTGCCCGGGTCCATCTGGTAGCCCCGGCGGTCACCGGACTTGGGAGCGCTCTGGGCGGCCTCGCGGAAGGGGCCGTAGTAGCCGGAGGCGTACTTGGCCGCGTAGGAGAGGATGGGGATGTCGGTCAGGCGCACCTCGTCCAGCGCGCGGCGGATGGCGCCCACCCGGCCGTCCATCATGTCCGAGGGCGCGATGATGTCCGCGCCCGCCTGGGCGCAGGTGACGGCCATCTGCGCGAGCAGGGGCAGCGTGGCGTCGTTGACGACGTGGCCCCCCTCCAGCACGCCGCAGTGGCCGTGGTCGGTGAACTCGCACAGGCACACATCGGCGATGACCTGGAGGTCGGGCTCGGCGGCTTTGATTTCGCGGATGGCGCGCTGGACGATTCCGTCGCGCGCGTAAGCCTGGGAGCCGAGGGCATCCTTGTGGTCGGGGATGCCGAAGAGGATGACGGAGGGCACGCCCAGCGACTTCGCCTGGCGGGCCTCGGCGACGGCGTGCTCCACGGACAGGTTGAAGATGCCCGGCATGGAGGTGATGGGACGGCGCACGTCCCGGCCTTCCACGACGAAGAGGGGGTAGATGAAGTCCCCCGGGTCCAGGCGCGTCTCGCGGACCATCTCACGCAGGACGGGCGAACGGCGCAGGCGGCGGGGGCGATGGACGGGATGGGCCATGGTGGACGCCGATATAAACCGACGACGCCCGACCTTCATCGTTTCCGTGGGGCCGCCCGGCCGCTCACCCTGCGGCGGGCCGCCAGCTGTACTGATGGCGCAGCCGCTCCCGGGCGTGGCGCTGGGCCCGCACCTCCGCGATGTCCGCCTCGTGCAGCGCCCTCGCGTAGCGCACCCGCGCCGCCTCGGTGCCCGCCGACAGGCCGCGCTCGGCGGCCACCAGCTCCCGACGGGCTTCGTCCCGTTGCTGCTCCACGCGTTCTTCGTACGTCATCATTCCTCCTGCCTGGGGTGTGCCGTGGGGGATTGCACGGGACGGACCACCCGCAACCCCACCGCAAGCTGGCGAAACGACGAGGTGTCGCGGCGCGGCAGGGACGGCAGGCGTGCGAAACCCATTTCCCAGGGCCGCGAAAACGCCGTCGCGGAAGACAGCGGCGTGCGCCCGCCCGGCCGCCCTTTCCGACCGTCCGCTCGGAAGCAATCGCCGCCCGCCCCGCTCGTCTACATTCGTGACCGTGACAGACAGCACACCCGCCATCGAAGTGACGAACCTGAGCAAGACGTATCGCCGCGCCTTCCGGAAGACAGGGACCGTTGCCCTCAAGGGCATGGACTTGTCGGTTCCCCAAGGAAGTGCCTTCGGGTTGATTGGCCCCAACGGCGCCGGCAAGACGACCTTCATCAAGAGCATCCTCGGCATCGTCCAGCCGACGGAGGGCACCGTGCGCGTACTGGGGGGCTCCCCCGAGGACGCCCGCATCCGAGCGCGCATCGGCTACCTGCCCGAGCGCCTGCACCTGCCCCACGCATGGACGCCCACGGCGTTCCTCGCCACGGTGGGCCGGCTCAAGGGGCTGGCACCGGATTCGGCGGGGAACCTGCGCCTGCTGGAGCGGGTGGGCCTGTCGGATGCCGTGGGCCGGAAGATTGGTGGGTACTCCAAGGGCATGCGTCAGCGGCTGGGTCTGGCGGCGGCGCTCATCGGGAAGCCGGACTTGCTGGTGCTGGACGAGCCCACGGACGGCATCGACCCCATGGGGCGCATGGAGGTGCGGCGCATCCTCCAGGAAGAGGTCCAGCGGGGCACGACGCTCTTCCTGAACTCGCACCTGCTGGCGGAGACGGAGCGCGTCTGTGATCGGGTGGCCATCCTCGCGGACGGGCGCGTGCTGCGTGAGGGGCGACTGGACGAGCTGGTGAGGGGCGAGTCGCGGTGGTTGGCGCGCTTCGCGCCCGGGGTGAGCGTGGAGGCGCTGACGCAGGCGGGCTTCGTGCAGGGCCGGGCCGACGGCGTGTACCACGTGGACGCGGGGGACCCCGCGGTGCTCAATGTCGCGCTGGACCGGGCGCGCGCTGCGGGGGCGCTGCTGGTGGAGCTGCGGCGAGACGGCATGGATTTGGAGTCGGTGTTGCTGGGCACCGTGGGCGCCGGGGCGTCGCGGGTGGAGGTGGCGGCATGAGACCGGTGCTGGGAATCGCCGGGTACGTGTTGCGCGAGGCGGCGTCGCGCAAGTTCATCCTCGCGTTCATGGTGGGAATCACCCTGGTGCTGGCGGTGGTGGCCGTGAGCCTGCGCCTGGAGGTCATCGACGGGGCCCTGGCGGCCTCGCGCCTGTTCGGCAAGGAGCTTCGCGGGAACATCCAGTCCATCGACGTGGCGCTGCGCCCGGTGTACCAGGCGGCGGCGTTCATCGTGTTCTATGGCGGCATCCTGTTCGGCATCGTCGCGTGCTCGGACTTCGCGCCGGGGTTGATGTCGCCGGGGCGCATCGAGCACCTGCTCGCGCTGCCCATCCAGCGCTGGCACCTGCTGGCGGGGACCTTCCTCGGGGTGATGACGCTCGCGCTGGGCGGAACGCTGTATGGCACCACGGGGCTGGTGCTCATCTTCGGTGTGAAGGCGGGGTACTGGACGGTGGGGCCGCTGGTGGCGGGGCTGATGGCGTGCGTGGGCTTCGCGGCGGTCTACGCGGTGATGTTGACCACCGCGACGCTGGTGCGCAGCGCGGCGCTGTGCGCGGCCGCGGGCTTCGCCTTCATGGTGGGAGGCATCATCGCCGGACACCGGCAGGACATCTCGACCTTCTTCGAGGAGGGCTTGAGCCGGAGCGCCTTCCTGGCGGTGACGCTGGTGCTGCCCCGACTGTCCGCGCTGGCGGAAGCGGCGGGAGACATCGCGTCTTCCACGCCCCTGGAAGTGCGCTCACTGGGGACACTGCTCCTGGGCGTGTTCGTGTTCGGGCTGGGGGCGCTCGCGGTGGGCTTCTGGCGGTTTGAAGGAAAGGATTACTGACATGGAGAAGCGCCAGAAGCGGCGGGTGTGGTTGGTGATGGCGGCGCTGCTGTTCGTCGTGGCCGCGCTGCTGATGTTCCTGGGCCAGGGCGAAGAGAAAGGGGCCGCGGCCCTCGAGGTGGACTTTCCCCGACGGATGCGCGCGCCGGACCGCGAGCGCGCGGAGCGCCGGAGGACCCAGGTGCTTCCGACGCTGGCACCGACGGACTCGGGGACGGCGGCCGAGCCCTCGCGTCCCAGGGACCCGCTCCTCGCGGCGCTGCCGCGTGGACCGGGCAAGACGGCGGTCATCATCGAGGCGAACGCGCTGAGGCACTCGCCCATCGGCGGGCTGCTGCTGGACTGCCTGATGCGGGACGGCGGCAAGCAGTTGGAGGAGTTCCGCCAGAAGAGCGGCGTGGACCCGCTCCAGGACCTGGACCGGCTGGTCGTCACGGATGAGGGGATGATGCTGTCGGGCAACTTCGAGAACGCGCGGTTCAAGGAACTGCTGGGCGAGCGCGTGTCCGCCGACTACGGCCAGGGCGCGAGGGTGTACGAGGCGGGCGAGTCCAGCGTCACCAACCCGGACGGCACCACCGTGAAGCGGCGGGACACGTCCGCCATCGCGACGTGGAACAACCAACTGCTCGTGGTGGGCAAGTCGCCAGACGAGGTGAAGGCGGCCATCGACCGCGTGGAGGGGCGCGGGCCGGACGAGCCCCCCGCCATCTCCGAGAGCAGCACGTATGGCGAGATGTACGGCGTGCTCTCCGTGGAGATGATCGCCCGGCTGTTTCCTCCGGAGCAGGCCGCGCTGGCCCAGCGGCTGCGCGACGTGGCCCAAAACGTGGAGCTGCACCTGGACGCCAGCTCGGACGTGGCGTTGGTGGCGGAGGTGAAGGGCCCGAGCGCCGACGACGTGACGGACCTGGGCAAGTCCCTGGGCGCCGCGCTCTCGCTCGCGCGCATCAAGGCCCAGGCGGGTGAGGACAAGGACCTGGCCCAACTGCTCGACTTCGCCAAGGTGAAGCCCGACGGAGACTCCTTCACGCTGGAGATGGCCGTCCCCCTGGCCGTCATCCAGGAGCGCCTGGCCTTCTGTCGCGAGGAGCGTCGGGCCGCCGAAGGGGGCCGCGCCCCCGAAACGGGAACCCAGGCGGGGGTCGAGCAGGCCCCGGCGCCCGCGAGGTAGTCAGGCCGCTCACGTCGGGCCTCCTCCCCTCCTCGGAGCCACCGAGCGGACGCCCCCCGAGCGGACGAGGGGTCGGGCATTGTGGCCAAGCCGCTGTGATCTCTGCGACACTTCGTCGCGCCCGGCCTGCCTCACTTCTCGAGGCAGCCCAGTCCGACGAGAGAACCGCTTGATGATTTCGCGTGTGTCGAGGGTGGCCCCGCTGCTGTTTGGCTCGGGCCTGTGCGCCCTTGTCTACCAGACGGTCTGGCTGCGGGAGTTTCGTCTCATCTTCGGCGCCAGTACGGCGGCGTCGGCGGCCGTCCTGGCCATCTTCATGGCGGGCCTGGGCCTGGGGGGAGTCCTCCTCGGCGCTCGCGCGGACCGGCAGCCGCGTCCCCTGAACTTCTACGCCAACCTGGAGTTGCTCATCGCCGGCACCGCGGCCCTGAGCCCCTTCCTCGTCGAGCTGGCGCGCGCGGTGTACATCGGCGTCGGCGGCACCACCATCCTCGGCATCGCGGGGGGCACGGTGGTCCGGCTGGTGCTCTCCGCGCTCGTGCTGGCCGTGCCCACGGTGCTGATGGGCGGAACGCTTCCGGCCGCGGCTCGCGCGGTCCAGTCGGATGAGGACCCGGCCCGCCGCCACCTCGCCGTCCTCTACGGCGTGAACACGCTCGGCGCCGTCACCGGCGCGGCGCTCTCCACCTTCTTCCTGCTGGAGGTCTACGGCAACCGCACCACCCTGTGGATCGCCTGCCTCCTCAATGCCGCCGTCGCCATCACCGCGCGCAGCGTGAGCCGGTCGATGGAGCCCGCCGAGGGCACCGCGCCCCCGAAGTCGGAGGCCCCGTCGACCGAGGTCGTCGCCCCCGTGGCCGCGAGCCCTGCCGCACCGCTCACGGTTCCCCTCTCCGCCACGCGCTACGCGCCCCAGTTCGCGCTCGTGTCCGCGATGCTGGTCGGCTTCGCGTTCCTGCTGATGGAGCTGGTGTGGTACCGGATGCTCGGCCCGATTCTCGGCGGGACGACCTTCACCTTCGGCCTCATCCTCGCGATGGCGCTCCTGGGCATCGGCCTGGGTGGCGCGACCTACTCCATCGTCTTCCGTCACCGCCCCGCCACGCTGTCCGGGTTCGCCCTCACCTGCGCGGCGGAGGCGCTGTTCATCGCCCTGCCCTTCGCGATGGGAGATCGCCTGGCAGTCGTCGCCGCGCTGCTGCGCCCTCTGGGAGGCATCGGCTTCGGTGGGATGATGATGGGCTGGGCGCTGGTGGGCGCGGTGGTCATCCTTCCCGCCGCGTTCGTCTCCGGCATCCAGTTCCCGTTGCTCCTCGCGCTCGTGGGCAAGGGAAGTCACGACGTGGGCAAGCAGGTGGGTCAGGTCTACGCCTGGAACACGGTGGGCTCGATCGTCGGCTCGCTCGCGGGTGGCTTCGGCGTGATTCCCCTCCTGACGGCGCCGGTGACGTGGCAGCTCGTCGCGGGCATCCTCGCCGTGCTGGGGCTCGCCTCGGCCACGCTCTCGCTGCGTGTCGAGCGACTGCGAGCGGGCCTGTGGATACCCATCTCCGTAGCCGCGCTCGCGCTCGTGCTGCTGACGGCCCACGGCCCCACCGCGGCGTGGCGGCATGGCAGCGTCGGCGCGGGTCGCTCCGGGCTCAAGGACCCGACCATCAACCACATCGATGCCTGGGTGCGCGAAAAGGCCCGCGGCATCGTCTGGGAGAAGGACGGCGTCGAAAGCAGCGTCGCGCTCAACTCCGCGAATGGCCTCTCCTTCATCGTCAACGGCAAGGTGGACGGCAACGCCATTGGAGACGCCCCCACGCAGGTGATGAGCGGGTTGCTCGGCGCCCTGCTTCACGCGGACGCGAAGAACTCGCTCGTCATTGGCCTGGGCACCGGCAGCACGGCGGGCTGGTTGGGCGCCATTCCCAACATGGAGCGGGTGGACGTGGTGGAGATCGAGCCCGCCATCCTCGAGGTCGCCCGGCGGTGCCATGCGGTCAACTCGAACGTGATGGACAACCCGAAGGTCCACACGGTCATCGCCGATGCACGAGAGGTGCTGCTGACCACCCGGCAGCGCTACGACATCATCTTCTCGGAGCCCTCCAATCCCTATCGCGCGGGCATCTCCAGCCTCTTCACGCGTGATTTCTATCAAGCCGTGAAGGAGCGCATGGCGGAGGGCGGCATCTTCGTCCAGTGGCTCCAGGCATACGAAGTGGACGCCCTCACGGTGCAGAGCGCCTATGCGACGCTGGCCTCGGAGTTCGAGGCCGTGGAGACCTGGCAGGTTCACTCCGGTGACCTGCTGCTCGTGGCGACCCGCAAGCCGATGGTGCACGACATCGCGCGGCTGCGCGCCCGCATCGCCGAGGAGCCCTATCGCACCGCGCTACGCGCCACCTGGCGCACGGACGAGGTCGAAGGCGTGCTCGCGCGCTACGTGGCCACTCCGGCCTTCACCACGCGCGTGGCGGAGGCAAGCCAGGCCCTCATCAACACGGATGACGTGTCCTTCATGGAGTTCGCCTTCGCGCGCAGCCTCGGACGCGATGCGGGCTTCTCGATGCTCTTCTTCTGGAAGACGACACACAACCTGGGGACCGGCCGCCCACAGGTTGTCGGCGAAGTGAACTGGGAGCGCGTGGGGCTGCACCGCGCCTGGACCAGCACCCCGCTCTCCCGCGCCGAGTCCAGCAGTGCCTCCGTGAAGGCGCGCGCGCCCTTCATCGACGCGTACACCCGGAACCAGCTCCCCATCGCTCGCGCGCGTTGGCAGCAGGCGCGCTGGGAGCCCATCGGCCCTCGCGAGCAGTTGGCCCTCGCCAGGGTCCTCGCCGCCGCGGGTGACGAAGAGGCATTGAAGTACACCGCCCCCCTGAGAGCCAGGTTGCCGGTGGAGGCGGACATGCTGGAGGGAATGGTGCACCTGCGCCAGAAACGGTTGGAAGAGGCCACCACCCTGTTCGAGCGCGGCTTCATCGCCATGCGAGACGACCCGTGGCCGGCGCCGGAAATCGTGGCCGACATCATCCCCCAGCTCGTCGGCATCGCTCGCGCCGACAAGGCCCTGGGCAAGCGGCTCTTCGACGTCCTCGCCAAGCCCTTCGCGGCGGAGGCCCTGACGGTGGCGCGAGAGGAGACCCGTGTGGAATTGGCGCAGGTCCTGGACTGGCTGGGGTTGTGCATCGAGGTGCTCGCGCCCATCGAACCGCTGACCATCTGGGACAGCAGGCAACTTGATGATCGACGCCGCTGCTACGCGCACCACGGGCATCCCCTGGCGGCGGTGGCCGCGGCCGACCTGGCGCGACTGCTCGCCCAGGCTCCCTCGGTGTTCATGCTCGAGGCCGTCCAGCTTCCGGAGGCCCAGACGCCCACGGAGTCGGCACCTCCCACTCCGCCCCAGGCGGGCGAGTCCGCGCCGTAAGGCAGGTGGCCTGAAACACCAGGCGCCCAGCCGCGCGTCCAGGGATGCCTCACCCGGCCTTCCCTGGCGCGCCGCATGCGCCGGCGCTTCGGCGATTCACACCACCATCAACAGCACTTCGGGCGTGAAGGCGTTCGCGCCGCCTGGCGTCAGCTCCCTCACGCGAAGCTAGGTGTCGGTGTCGAGGAACAGCAGACCCGCGGGAGGGAGCGGGTCCACCCGCAGGGTCCGCGACGGCAGCGTGGCCTGCGCCTCCATCACCGCGCGCACCTCCCAGATGGGCGGCGGATTGAGCGCGAAGCCCGCCTGGAACGTCCCCGACTCCACCCCCTTCACCAGGGACTCCAATCCCTGCACCGGGAAGACGTGGGGATGTCCCGCCGCCTCGGGGTCCTGGATGCCCAGCACCGTCCGCAGCACCAGCGCGTTGAGCAGCGCCAGGTCCAGGCTGCGCAGCGTCGGGTTGCGAGGCGCGCCCTTCAAATGGGCCAGGTCCAGCCCCTGTCGGAAGCGGAGGATGCGCCCCCGCCCCCCGGGCAGCACCAGCAACACCGCGTGGTGGCCGGAGATCAGCGTCGCGAGCCGCTCGCGCGCGGCCACCAGGCCCCGAGGCGTGTCGAGCGGCTCGTCCAGTTCGTACACGCGCGCGTACGCCGTCACCAGCGTCAGGAAGGTCTCTTCCTTGAAGGTCGCCACGCCCTTGAGCGCGCGGTGGATGGGCAGCAGCTCCAGTCCCGGGTCCGACAGGGGGACCACCGCGGCCAGCGTCGGCCCGTTCTCGGCCAGCGCGGTGAGCGGGCGCATGGGCGCCTCGTCCAACACGGCCTGGATGCGCTTGGACACGGGGGAAGGCTCGATTCGGCGCAGCACGAGGGTGCGGCCGTCAAACTCGCCTTCCCACACGAGGACGGAGCGCTCGCTTGCCTCGGCGAGCAGTCCTCGGAACACGCCATGGTCATCCGCGGTGAGCGTGACGGCCGGCTCGGCCTCCCAGGAGCGGGGGCGATACGGGTCGAACTCCAGCGGCGTCCCCGCGTCCTGGCGCAGCGCGCACAGGAGATAGCGCACCGGAGGGCCTCCCAGCTTGCCCGCCTGGCTGTGGACCTCCACCAGGTACAGGGCGGGCCGGGCGTCGCGCAACAGGACGCCGGACTCGCGCTGTCGGCGCAGCTCCGCGGAAGGGTTGGCGGCCTCCAGGAGGGGCCGGACGTGGGAGGGCTGGGGCACCGCGTTGCTGCGCGGCACGTAGCCGCTGGGCTCGAGGGTCCGAGCCAGCGGGGTCAGCAGGGCCGTGAAGGGATGGACGCGCGCCATGTCGACGGAAGGTGGTGTCTGCCACCTCGCGTTGCCACGGCGCCCGCTCGCTCGCCTGGGGGCCCGTCTACCACCAGACGTTGCGGTACGGCCGGTCCTTCGCCGACGACTTCAGCGACGAGCGGTCCACGCTCTCCTCCCACAGCAGGCTCACCGTGGTGATGGCGCCCGCCGAGCCGAGGAAGGACAGCACATACGGCGTGGACTGGTCGAACCCGCCCAGCACCAGGCCGGAGATGAGCAGCACCGCCGCGCCCACGCCCGCGCCGAAGAGGTCCGCTCGGAGAATCTGCGACGGCGTCGGGTCATACCGCATGGTGGCCAGCGCCAGCGCGCCCGCGCCGATACCGGGCGCCAAGAGCAGCGTGTCTCGCCACGTCTTCGAGGAGATGTCCGTCCCCGAGAAGTGGATGACGGCCAGCAGCAGCGCCGCATAGGCCGCGCCCCAGCCCGCGCCGGAGGCCATCAGCAGGCCGTCGTTGAGCGGAAGCTGTCCGCCCCCGAGCCCCGCGGTGAGCCACGCGCCCAGCTCCGCGCCGAGGAACGCCGACCAGGTCAGCACCCCCGGGTCCTGGGTGAAGAGGTCCATGAAGCCGGCCATGAACATGCCGCCCACCACGGAGTTGCCCATGCCAAAGGTCGACATCGGCCGGTCCACCCAATTGTTGAATTGCCACCACGCGGAGGCACCGAAACCCAGACCCGCGCCAATCAGCGTGCCGGCCAGCATCGCCTCGCGCGAGCTCTGGTCGAAGCTGAAGTCATTGGCGAACGCCTGCGTGAAGAAGCCACCCAGCGCGCCCAGCGTGGTGTGGTGGGCGATGAACTTGAAGCTGCCCGGGCCCGACAGGAAGGGCCCCAGACGCTGGCGGCCGTCCAGCACGGCGCCACTGTCCACGTAGTCGGCCTGAACGGGCGTCGACGCCGGGGACAGGGTGGGACGCAGGCCATCCTGCGTCACCGGCGCCAGGGGCGAGGTGCGCGACGAGTCCGGCTCCTGGGCCAGCGGCGCATCCCGCGTGGGGACATTGCCTTCGTCCGGTGGGGAGGCCTGCTCCTGCTGCGCGGAGATGGGCTGCCCATACCCGGGCTGGCCGGCCGCGGAGTCCCCGGGCTGTTGCTCCGTGGATGGAGGGGACGACGGCTCCGAGGGCGCGGCTTGCTGTGAGGGGTACGAGGGCTGCGCCTGGGACGGCTCCGTGTACGGATACGAGGAGCCCGTCTGTGCGCGCGCGGCCTCGGGCGAAGCGAGCACGAGCGCGAGGACGGCGGGAAGGCAGATCCAGTTTCTCAGAAGTGACACGCAAGCAACTCCTTGGGTCCGTCCGCCACAAGACCACAACCCACGTCCCCGTGGTGTTTTTTGCATCCACCTGGGCCCACTCGCCACGACGGAAGCGCCCCAGGTGGGTGGAACCGTCATGAGCACGGCATTCCTCCGTGCGTGCTTCAATTCTTTCGCGACGCGGATGGCGGTCGGGCATCCCTGCGCATCATGCCCATCGGGTTTTCGTGGTCCGAGCTCGACGTCGACTCCGCGCGCATCCTCGTCGTCAAGGACGTGCCCCTGCCCGACGCCAGTCGAGACTTCGTCTTGTACTGGTGCATGGTGAACCATCGCGCCGAGGAGAACCACGCGCTCGACACGGCCATCGCCCTGGGCAACCACCTGCACCTGCCCGTCGTCGTGTATCACGCGCTGCGCCCGGACTATCCCCACGCCTCGGACCGGCTCCATGCCTGGGCACTGGAGGGCATGGCGGACCTGACGTCGGCCTTCGCGTCGCGCGGGCTGCCGTACTGGGTGGAGCTGCCACGCCATGCACGCGAGCATCACCCGCGCCTGGCGGAATTGGGCAAGCGCGCCGCCGCCGTGGTGACGGACTTCTTCCCCACGTACATCATCCCCGGGCACCTGCGCGGCGCGGCCAAGGCGCTCCACGTGCCGCTGTTCGCGGTGGATGCCTCCTGCGTGGTGCCCATGCAGCGCATCCCCACGCTCCAGGCCGGCGCGTACACCCTGCGGCCGAAGCTGCAGAAGCTGTGGCCGGAGTACCTGGGCCGCACGCTGCGCTCGCGCCACCTCGAGGCCGCGGCCGCGGGGCGCAAGCTGTCACCGGACTTCGACGTGGCGGACGCGCGCGAGGCCCGTCAGTCCCTGGCGAGCTTCCACATCGACCACGCCGTGACACCGCTCGCGGAGCGCGGAGGGCGCAAGGCGGGCCTCAAGGCGCTCGACGCCTTTCTGCACGAGAACCTGGAGGGCTACGACGCCGGACGCAATGACCCGGGCCTCGCGCGCCAGTCCGGCCTGTCCCCCTTCTTCCACTGGGGCAACCTCTTCCCGGGCGAGGCGGCCCGCGCCGCCATCCGCGCGCGCGGCACCGACGACCCGAACGTGCGCGGCTTCCTGGAGGAGCTGCTGGTGCGGCGCGAGCTGGGCTTCAACTTCTGCTTCCACACGCCGGAAGCGAAGCAGCTCTCCGTGGAGTCCTTGCCAGGCTGGGCGCGAGAGACACTGTCCACGCACCAGAAGGACGCGCGGGAGCACCTGTACTCGCTGGAGCAGTTGGAGCACGCGAGCACGGCGGATGGCCTGTGGAACGCGGCGCAGCGCGAGCTGGTGGAGCGGGGCCGCATCCACAACTACCTGCGCATGTTGTGGGGCAAGAAAATCCTGGAGTGGAGCCGCACACCGGACGAGGGCCTTCAGCGCATCGCCCACCTGAACGACAAATACGCGGTGGACGGCAGAGACCCCGCGAGCGTGGCCAACTTCATGTGGGTCCTGGGGCTGCATGACAGGCCCTTCCAGGAGCGCAAGGTGCTGGGGAAGGTGCGGCCCATGAGTTCGCCACGCACCGCGGAAAAGTATGACCTGGCGCCCTATATGGCGCGCTGGGGACGGCCCGGGGACCCGCCGGTGAAGCTCAAGCGCGCCCGGCGCGTGGCGGACCGGTGAGCAAGGCTGTTGACATCCGCGCGTCCAAAAGTGACACGGCGGTTCCCTTCCCGTCTCACCGCCACTAAACGCAAAGGTGGGACAACGACGCCAGGAGCCGCGCCATGGGCATGATGAAGTTCGATATTCCCCACTCCCTTCCGAAGGACGAAGTGAAGAAGCGCGTGGAGCAGCTCCTTCAGTACTGGGGTGGCAAGTACGGAGTGAAGGCGGATTGGCAGGGCGAGGGCGCCAAGATTGTCGGCAAGGTGATGGGCATCCAGTTGGACGCGTCCTTCAAGATCACCGACAAGGCCGTCGAGGGCGAGGGCACGGACCCCGGCATGCTGCTGCGCGGTCAGGCCAAGTCCTACCTCCAGAAGAAGTTCGGGTCCGTGCTGGACCCGAGCAAGTCGCTGGAGCAGGTGAAGAGCACCCTGGACTAAGGGCGCCGGGCTTCAGTGCGGAGGCTGTTCCTCCAGCGCGGCGAGGGCGTAGCGCGCCGCGCGGGAGATGGCCTCCGCCGAGTCAGGCATCTCCGGGTAGTGCCCCGCCAGCGTGCGCTGCGGGAAGCGCAGCTGGGCAATCGCGTTGCGGTAGCTGCGACGCGCCGCCTCCGACTCGTGGCTGCGCTCCTGCACCTGGGCCAGCAGGTAGTGGCCGATGGCCAGCGTGGGCTCCAGGAACAGCGCCTTGGCCAGCTCCGAGCGCGCCTCCTTCAGCTCCCCGGCCTGCAGCGCCGCCACCCCGCCAAACACGCGGGCCTCCACGCACAGCGGCTCGCGCAGGATGGCCTGGGCAAAGGCCTCGCGCGCCTCGGGAATGCGCCCCGTGAGCGAGAAGAGGTTGCCCAGCGTCAACAGCGCGTCCAGGTCGCTGGGCTCATCCACCAGCAACCGCTGAACGCCGGAGATGGCGGCCGGGAAATCCCCCAGCGTCATCTTCCGCACGGCCATGGCCAGCCGCTCCGCGGGAGGCAGCAGCTTGGGCCACGCGGAGGGCACCGGCAGCTCACCGGTGACGGTGCGCGCGGGCGCGGACACCGCGGGCAGCTCCACGGTGGGGCGCGTGCGAGCGGCGTCCGAGGTCCCCACCGCGGGCAGCTCCACGGTGATGCGCGGACGGCCCAGGTCATTGACCCGCGACGTCGTCGACGACGACGGGGTCGACGCGGAGGAAATCCCCGGCACGGGCGAGGCGGCGGGCAGCGGCCCCACGGCGGGAAAGGACCCTGAGAGTGCGCCGGCCCCCCGGACCGAAGAGGCCTCCGCCGCGTTGCGAGGACGGGCTCCGAAGGCCCCTTCCACGGGCGGCCGCGCGTACACGGCCGGGGAGAACGGCTCCGGCTCTGGGGCGCGCTGGGACTGCTCCGCGGTGCCGGGATACGGATGGATGCGCAGGGGCGGCGGGCGGTAGCCCTTGTCGCTCGGCGGGCGCCGGTACACGAAGGCGCCGTCCACTTCGATCATCTCGAAGCGGTCATAGACCTTGAAGAGGCTCTCCGAGTACCCGAGGAAGAGCAGCCCACCGGGCCGCAGCGCGCTGAGGAACCGGTCCATCAGCCCACGGATGGTGGGCAGGTCGAAGTAGATGATGACGTTGCGGCAGAGGATGAGGTCCAGCGAGTTGAGCGCGACCTTGTCGAAGACGGGCACGGCCAGGTTCTGCCCGTCGAAGCGGATGTACTCGCGCAGCGCGGGCAGCGCCTCGTGGCCATCCTCGACGGGACGGAAGAAGCGGCCCAGGCGCTCCGGCTGGATGCTGATGCTCCGTCGCAGGGAGAAGCGCCCCTGCCGCGCGGCCTCCACCGCGGCCAGGTTCAAGTCCGTGGCCCACAGGTCCACCTCGGCGGACAGCGCCCCCAGCTCCGCCAGCACCATGGCCACGCTGTAGGGCTCCTCGCCCGTCGCGCAGCCCGCGGACCAGACGGACACCTTGCGCATCTCCCGCCGCGCGCGCGCCAGCAGGTCCGGCAGCACGCTCTTCTCCAGCGCGCGGAACTGCTTGCCGTCGCGGAAGAACTCCGTGTGCCCCACCGTCACCAGCGGCAAGAGCGAGCGCAGCTCCTCCTCGCCCCCGGCTCCCGTCAGCCGCTGGAGGTAGCGCTCCGGCTCCTCCACGCCCAGCGCGGGCATGCGGGTGGACAGCGCCAACCTCAAGCTGTGGAACCCATCCGGGGTAATCTTCAGCCCCGCGCGCTCCAAGAGGAGCGCCGCGAGCTGCTGAAGCACTTTGTTGCTCACGTTCAGCACGCATCCACCCACTGCACCAACGTGGGGCCAATTCGCTCCAGCGGCAGCACTTCCTGCGCCGCCCCGAGCAGCACCGCCTCGCGAGGCATGCCCCATACCGCGGACGTCCCTTCATCCTGAGCGATGGTCCGCCCTCCCCGCTCCCGGATCTCCTTCATCCCCCGCGCTCCGTCCCGCCCCATCCCCGTCAGGATGACCCCGACACAGCTCGAGCCGAAGGCCTCCGCCGCCGAAGTGAGCAGCATGTCACACGAAGGCCGGAAGCCCCGAAGCGCGGGTCCCGAGTCCAGCTCCAGCCGGCCCTCGGGTCGCACCAACAGATGACTGCCCGACGGTGCGATGTAGACCGTCCCCGGCACCATCACCATGCCGTGCTCCGCCTCTGTCACTCCCAGCGCCGTCTCCATCGTCAGCCAGTGCGCGAGGCCCTCCGTGAAACCCTCGCTGATGTGCTGGCAGTAGGCGATGGGCGCGGGAAAGTCTCGTGGAATCTTCCGCAGTACCTGTGCAACGGCCTTCGGACCGCCCAGGGACGCGGCGATGGCCACCAGGGGAAAGGGCGGCGGGGGCAGGTCCTCCTTGGGCAGCTTCGCGGAGGAGCGCGTCTGGCGCACGGCCTTCACCTGGGCCAGCAGCACCAGCTTGCGCGCGATATGGGCCCAGAAGTCCGCGCCGGGGATGGCGGGGCGCTCCACCACGTCCAGGGCCCCCAGGGCCATGGCCTGGAACGCCTCCTGGCCGGACAGCGCGCCCGGATGCAGCGCGAGGACGGGCACCGGCCGCCCCGCCATCACCTGCTCGATGGCCTCCAGGGCCTCCAGGCCGGTGAGGTCCACCAGCAGCACGTCCGGGAAGTGGCGCTGCACGGCGACGAGGGCGCCAGGGAAGTCGATTTCGGCGGGCCCCACCGGGACGAGCGACTCGCCGTCGAACAGGCCACGGGCCGCGAGCGCGCGCAGCCCCTTGCCCACCATGAGCACTCTGAACGCCATCCCCGCCGCGGCCGTGCCACCCAAACGTCGCTCCTCAGGTCAGCCGGTCAATCGCCTGCGCGAGCACTTCCACGCCCAGCTCTCCCTTGACGAGATAGGCATCCGCGCCCGCGTCCAGGCCGCGCCGCTTGTCCTCGGGCGAGGCGAGTGACGACAGGATGATGACGGGGATGCGCGCCACGGCGGGCGTCGACTTCAGCCGCCGCGCGAGTGAGAAGCCGTCCATCTTCGGCATCTGCACGTCGGTGAGGATGAGGTCGTAGCTGTTGTTCTGCACCTTCCCGTAGGCCTCCTCGCCGTCCTGGGCCTCCTCCACCATGTGGCCCAGCGCCTTGACGAGCGCGCCTTCCGTCGCGCGGGCAATGGGAGAGTCGTCCACGAGCAGCACCCGGAGCCGCTTGGCCGCTGGCGCCTGGGTGACGGGCCGCGCCATGCGGCGCACCTCCGTCATGATGTCGGGGACATGCAGCAGCACGGCGATGCGGCCGTCCTCCAGCGCGGCGGTGCCGGCGATGAAGGGCGCGCCCTTGAGGAACTCTCCGCCGCAGGGCTTCACGGCCACTTCGCGCTCGTCCACGAAGCCGTCCACCACGAGGGCCGCGTGGTCCTCGCCATGGCGCACGACGACGGCGGGGGGCCGGTCGAACCGGTTGCCACCGTTGAGGCCGAGCAACGGCCCGAGCGCCACGAGCGCCGTGGGCTTGCCCCGGTGCCGCACCGCGAGGGTGCCGAAGATCTCCAGCCGGTCATCCGGCTTGACGCGCATCACCGCCTCGACGTCGGCGGCGGGCATGCCGTAGACGTCGTCGCCCAGGCGCACCAGCAGCACCTTCATCAAGGCGAGCGACTGGGGCAGCCGCAGGGTGATGGTGGTGCCACGGCCGATGCGGCTGTTGACGCCCACCGAACCGCCGAGCGTCTCCACCTTGCGCTTCACCACGTCCATGCCCACGCCGCGGCCGGACAGCTCGCTGACCTGCTCGCGGGTGGAGAAACCGGGACGGAAGATGAGCTCGATGGCCTCGCGCTCCGACAGCGCGGCGGCCTGCACCGCGTTGATGAGGCGCTTGTTGACGGCCACCTGGCGCAGGCGCTCCGGGTCGATGCCGCGCCCGTCGTCCTCCACCTCGATGTGGAGCATGTCGCCATCCACGCGCACGCGGATGCGGACACGGCCCGTGAGCGGCTTGCCGAGCTGCTGGCGCGTGTCCGGCGACTCCAGGCCGTGGTCCACGGCGTTGCGCAGGAGGTGCACCAGCGCGTCGCGCACGTCGGCCAGCATGGACCGGTCCACGCCGATGTCGGCGTTCTCGATGAGCAGGTCCACTTCCTTCGTCTGCGTGCGCGCCATGTCCCGCACCGCGCGCGGGAAGGCGTCGAACACCGTGGACAGCGGCACCAGGCGGGCCTCCGCCACGTGGTCCGCCATCTTCGACAGGTTGCCGTGCAGGATGTTGATGCCGTCGTCGTTGCGCCGCACGAAGCGGAACGCATCGTCGCGCAGCATGTGGAGGTCGCTCTCCACGCGGTCCAACACCATGCGCACTTCGTTGGGAATCTCCACCTGCTCGGCCAGCCGCAGGAAACGATCCCCCAGGCGGCTGAAGCGCTCGAACAGCGCCTCCGTCTCCGAGCTGCGCAGCCGACCCCGGGCGCTCTCCACGAGCAGGTCACCCGCGAGCAGGCCCAGCGAGTCCAGCACCTCCACGTTCACCCGAATCGTGCGGTCGGCGATGGCCGACTTCGCCGCGCTCGGAGCCTCCTCCTCCCCACCACGGGCCGGAGGGTGCGCCACGGCCGGAGCTTCCACGGGCGCCGGCCGGGGAGCCGCCACGGAGGGCGGCGCGGCGACAACGGGCGCCGCCACCGGAGGCGGCTTGGGCTTCGCGACATGAATGGCGGGCGCGGCCTGGCCGGACACCTCCGCCATCGCACGCACGATGTCCTCGCTCGCGGACGTGCCGGTGTTCGCACCGGACATGTCCTCGATGAGATCGGACAGGACATCGCAGGCACGGAGCATGACGTCCGTGGCGATCTCCGTGGCCGTGCGTCCCTCGCGCTCGGCGCGCAGGACGTCCTCCGCCGCGTGAGCGAGCTGACCGATGGCGGCGAGGCCCAGCATGCGGGCCTCTCCCTTCATCGTGTGCAGCTCGCGCGCGACGTCGTCCGCGGCCTGATCCGCGGTCTCCTTCTCCAGGTCCAACACACCCAGTTGGATTTTCTGGAGGCGGTCGGCGGTGACCTCCTGGAACTTCTTCAGGAGGGATTTCTTGAGTGCCTCGGTATCCATGGGCGGTGAGCGCTGCGCACCCTCCCCTTCCCAAAAGAGCTAGTCGGCCTTGAAGCGCTTGATGAGCTCCGCCAGCCGTGCGGCCAGCTGGGTGAGCTCCGCCGCCGCCCCCGTCGCCTGCTTCGACGCCTGGGTCGTCTGACGCGTCACATCTTCAATCTCCGCCATGGACGCCACCACCTGCTCGGTGGCCGTGCGCTGCTGCTGGGTGGCGAGGTTGATGACGCGGGCCGCGTCGCTCGTCTCCTGCACGCCGGCGAGGATGCCTTCCACGGCCTGGGCCGCGACGGCGCCCAGCTTCTCACCGGACTCGGTGGCGGACTTGGACGCTTCGGCGGCGCCCGCGGCGGCCGCGGTGGCCTCGCGGATCTCCGTGATGAGGTTCTTGATCTCCTTGGTGGAGTCCAGGACGTTCTCCGCCAGCCGGCGCATCTCCGCCGCGACGATGGAGAAGCCCTTGCCCGCCTCACCCGCGCGGCTGCCTTCCAGCGCCGCGTTCAGCGCGAGCAGGTCGGATCGGTCGGCGATCTCGTCGATGACCTCCACCACCGTGCCGATGCGCTCCACGCGCTTGGACAGCTTCGCGATGGAGTCCGCCACGGCGACGCCGTCGCTGCGGATCTGCTGCATGGCCTGGATGAACTCACCGATGGCGCCACGGCCCGCGCGCGCCGCGCCGAGCGTCTCTTCCGCCACGCGCGCCACGCTGCCGGCGTTCTCGGCGATCTGCGCGGAGGCGTGCTTGAGCTCCTCCATGGTGGCGGTCGTCTCGTGGATGGCCGCCGCCTGCTCCGTGGAGGACGTCTCGTGCTGGGTGGACGCCGCCAGCACCTGGTTGGCGGACGAGGACAGCCGCAGCGCCGCCTCGTTGATCTCCCGCACGAAGGTGCGCAGCGTTTCAATGACCTTGCCGAAGCCCTCCAGCAGGGGCCCGAGCTGGGGGTCCTCGGTGGTGGTGTTCCACCGGGACAGGTCGCCTTCGCGCACCAGGCTGATGAGCGCGTCGAGCGCCTGATCGATCTCCTGCGCCGCCACGTGCTTGCGGTGCTCGGAGCTGGCGAAGTTGTCCAGCACCTGGTTGAGCAGGTGGGCCATCTCCTCGCCGCCCTCGCCCACCAGCTCCTTGGGGACGCGGGCCTGGAGGTTGCCGGCCAGCACCGTCAGCAGCGTGTCGGTGAAGGCCTTGAGGGGCGCCGGCGGCGCGGCGGCACTCGCCTTGTTGGCGGGGGCCTTGCGCGCGGAGCGGGCCTTGGACGCGGGCTTCTCGTTGGGGGTGTCCAGGGACATTGCGGTCAGTGCCTTCCTTGAGAATCTTGGGTCCTGGCGGTCTCCACCAGGTCAATCAGCAAAACGGTGCGGGCTTCTTCCAGGCACACACCGACGGCATAAGAGGCCGCGCCCGCGGTGGGGGGCATGCGGCGAAGCTGCGTCACGGGGATGGGGCGCACGCCCCGGACGGTGTCCACCTTCAGGTGGCCTTCTCCTTCCGGGGTGTCGAACACGAGCGCGCGGTGGCCTCGGGAGAGGCGCCCCAGCTCCGGCAGGGTGATGTCCTCCGGCAACGAGCGGTCGATGCGCAGCACCTGCGACGCGTCCGTGCCGAAAGTCCCACTGCCAATCTCGAAGAAGAGGATGTCCACCTCTTCGACCTTCTCCTCCACGAGTGACTCGTCGTTCATCGAGCCACCGCGCGCTGCCGGGCCGTCTGCAGCAGCTTGTGGAAGTTGAGCAGGTTGATGCCGTCCTGGGTGGTGCTGCCCTGCACCACGCCGAGCAGATGCTCCGCGGCGGCGTCTCCTCCGAGCGGCGGAGGGAGGATGTCGGAGACCGGGATGCGGCGCAGGCCCAGCACCGTGTCCGCGACGACCCCGGCGACGATGCTGCCGGTGACGCCGATGAACAGGCGGGTGCGGGGACCGATGCGCGCCTCTCCCTTGGAGAGGAAGCGCAAGAGGTCGACGACGGGGAGGACCTCACCGCGATGGCCGGTGACGCCCATGATGAAGGAAGGAGTCCTGGGCAGGGGGGTGAGCAGCCCGGCGCGGAACACCTCGAGGACGTTCTCGCTGGGCACCCCGAACCGCAGGTCTCCCACCCGGAAGCAAAAGAACTCCTGCTCCGGCCGGGCCTGAGCGGCCACGGCACGGTCCGGAGCCATCCGGAGTGCTCGCTGGAGGGGAGTCGAGGTCGTGGTCAAGGCGTCGGAGTATCCGGAGGGGACGAAAACCGGTCAAGGGGAGGTCGCATGGAGGCCGGCCGCTCGCCGTTTCGATGGTCCGCGCTGAACCAAAGGTGTAGGGTTGCACCCTGAATCCTTTGAGGAGGACGATGTCGCGCGTACTGGTCATTGATGACAGCCCGATGCTGGTGGAGCTCACCGTTCGGGCCCTCACCGCCGCCGGCTACCAGGCGAGCGGGGCCCAGGACCTGGCGAGCCTCGACCAGAAGCTCACCGAGGGACCGTTCGCGCTCATCCTCATGGACGTGAACATGCCGGAGATGTTTGGCGACGATGTCGTCGAATACCTGCGGCGTCAGAAGAAAGTCACCGCGAAGCTGGTCCTCTACTCCGACATCAGCGGAGCTGGCCGGCAAGACGAAGGCGTCCGGCGCGGACGGCTACATCCTCAAGAGCGGTGGCCTGGAGGCCGTGCTCGGAGGAGTGATGGGGCTCATCGGGGCTCCGGCCCTGGGCGTCCCCGCCGCCGTCCCCCCTTCCCCGGCCACGTCGGATGCCCCCCAGGCAGCCGCCCCTGTCGCCTCGACGGGGCTCAAGGCCGCCCCCAGCACCGGTGGGCGCAAGCCGCGCATCCTCATTGTCGACGACAGCGAGATGACCGCCCGAATCATCGAGGCGGATCTGGTGGCGAAGGGCTTCGAGGTTCATGTCGCGGACACCGCCGACAAGGCCACGAAGATCATCCTCAAGAAGCAGACGCGTCCGGACCTGGTGCTGCTGGACGTGCGGATGCCCAACGTGAACGGCGAGCAGTTCTGCCGCTTCATCAAGAGCAACAGCCTCTTCAAGGGCATCAAGGTGCTCTTGTGCTCCGGCGAAAACGTCGAGGAGCTCCAGCGCATCTGTCGTGAGGCCGGCGCCGATGGCTACATCCCCAAGGATGCCGTCATGGGGAACCTGGTCGCCAAGGAGCTGATGCCGCCTGGCGGCGGCGAGTAGCCGACACGAGGGCCCCACCCGGCCCGCATGCGTCCGTTCTCGACGAAGCCCGCCAGGAGACACACGGGCCCGCCTCACGCGGGCCCGTCCCGTTCGGCGAACTCCGGGCTCTACCGTCCCGCGGCGTTCTCCCGCTCTTCCAGCCCGCGCGCGAAGTTGCCGATGATGAGCCCCGGCCGCGCCGCCTTCAGGCGCTGGAGCAGCTCGCGGATGCCCACCGGCTCTCCGCCCGCGCCCACGTCCCGCGCCGCATCCAGATACTGGAGCGGGTCGATGGCCAGCGAGCGCGTCTGCACCTGGTCCACCTTGTACTTCTTCACCAGCCGCTCCAGGGCCTTCACCTCGCCCTCGCGGTCCGTGACGCCGGGGAACAGGAGCAGGTTGAGCGCCAGGTACGCGCCGCGCTCGCGCGCGAGGGCAATCGACGCCTCGACGTCCTCCCAGCCGTACTTCACCGGCTTGTAATAGGCCTCGTACAGCCCCTTCGACGCCGCGTTGAGCGACACGCGCACCGCGTCCAGGCCCGCGTCGAGCAGGGCCTCCAGGCCGCGCGTGAGGCTCGCGTTGGTGTTGATGTTGATGGAGCCCTTGTCCGTGCGCGCGCGCATGTAGCGGATGGACTCCGCGATCTGCTTCCAGCGAGTGAGCGGCTCGCCCTCGCAGCCCTGGCCAAAGCTCACCATGGTGCGGCCGGGCGCGTTCTCCAGATGGAACAGGCCAATGGCGCCCATCTCCTCGGCGGTGGGGCCGTCATCCATCCGCTCGTGCGACGCGGGTGGGCCGCCCGCCGGCTGGTCGGAGATGCAGCCCACGCAGCGCGCGTTGCACATGACAGACGCGGGGATGGCCGCCTCGTCGCGGACATAGAAGGTGTTCTGCGACGTGAAGCACCGGTACAACATCGCGCACGTCTTGAGCTGCTTGAGCACGCGGTTGTCCGGGAAGCGCGCCAGGTGCTTGTCCACCAGCGCCTTCATGTCCGGCGTCGAGTAGCGCTCCGGATCCCAATGCGAGCGGCGGTCCGTGTGGATGGCCCACGCCACCGGCCCGTCCTTGCCCCACGCCGCCGCCGTATAGGCCCACTGCGGCAGCACCGGCCCGTTGCCCTTCACCTCGCCCGGCAAGAACGTGCGCGTGTAGCCCGGCGGCAGGAGCGCGCCCACCGCGTTGGGGGTGAAGGTCTTGCCGCCCACGTTGATCTCCCGCACCAGCTCCAGCTCCCCCGTCCGGGGGTCCTGGCCCACGGGGAGCCTGCCCGGCAGGTGGACCAGCCGCCCGGCGGACGGCAGGGGGATGGGCTTGTCCTGCGGAGGAACGAGTTCCTCGCCGCTGCGCAGCGTGGCCAGCAGGTAGGGGTGCTCCATCACCTTCCCCTTGGGGTCGGCGAACAGCAGCTTGGGCGCGGACGTCATGTGACGCTAACTACCACCAGCCCCCCTTCTCTTTCGACGTCGAAGCGCGATGAGACGCGTTGCATTCAACGCCACGCGTCATCCCTCCGAGGTAACAAAGGCTCACCGGTGACATGTGTCCGGCTTCGGCGGATGCCTTGATTCCCTCGGGAGGGCTCGTTAGGGTCCGCGCGCTTTTTCAGTCCCTTTCGGAGGCAGTCGTGATCGTCGGAGTTCCCAAGGAGATCAAAACCCGTGAGTACCGCGTCGGCATGGTGCCTGCGGGCGTGCGCGCGCTCACGAGCGCGGGCCACACGGTGTTGGTCGAAACGAACGCCGGCGTCGGCTCAGGCATCCCCGACTCGGAGTACCAGCGCGTCGGCGCGCAGCTCATCGCCAGCGCGGACGAGGTCTGGAAGCGCGCGGAGATGATCGTCAAGGTGAAGGAGCCCATCGCGCCGGAGTACGAGCGCATCCAGCCCGGGCAGATCATCTACACGTACTTCCACCTGGCCGGCGTGGACCCGGAGCTGACCAAGACGCTGGTGAAGAAGAAGGCGGCGGCCGTCGCGTACGAGACGCTGCAGTTGGATGACGGCAGCCTGCCGCTGCTCAAGCCCATGAGCGAGGTGGCCGGAAAGATGGCCATCCAGGTCGGCGCGGCCTCGCTGGAGAAGGCCCACGGCGGCAAGGGCATCCTGCTGGGCGGAGTGCCCGGCGTGCGCCGCGGTCGCGTCACCATCATCGGCGGTGGCGTCGTCGGTCTGTGCGCCGCCAAGGTGGCAGTGGGCATGGGCGCCGAGGTCACCATCCTCGACGTCAACCTGGAGCGCCTCACCTACCTGGATGACGTGTTCCTCGGCCGTGTCAGCGTGCTGGCCTCCGACACGGAGAGCATCGCGACGTCCGTGCGCGAGGCGGACCTCGTCGTCGGCGCGGTCCTCATCCCTGGCGGCAAGGCCCCCAAGCTCGTCTCCGAGGCCCTCATCTCCGAGATGACCCCCGGCGCGGTCGTCGTCGACGTCGCCGTGGACCAGGGCGGCTGCATTGAAACGTGCAAGCCCACCACCCACGACAACCCCACGTTCGTCGTGCACGGCGTCGTCCACTACTGCGTCGCCAACATGCCCGGCGCGGTGCCCCAGACGTCCACCTACGCCCTCACCAACACCACCCGCCCCTACTCGCGGAAGATCGCCGACCTGGGCCTGGTGGAGGCCGTGAAGGCCGACCGCGCCCTCGCGCGTGCGATGAACACCTACAATGGCCACGTCACCTACGAGGCCGTCGCCAAGGACCTGGGGTACGACTACCGCCCCATCCTGGACGCGCTCAGCGGCAAGTAGCCTGTAGAGCGGCCTGACAGACAGGGCCCCACCCGGAGGGGAGGCGCGGATGGCGACATCCCGTCTCCCCTTCGTTATTGAAAGTGGGGAATAAAGTGCCCCGTCCGGAGTCTGGCGTACCCGAAGCGACCGGACGGGCGGGTGTGACTGGGAAGCCGTTGTTGCGACTTCTGTTCCCATGCATACATTGATGGGCAGGCGACAACTCATTCCCCAATTGTTTCGGGCCTTTGGAAGGCGGGACATGTTGGATTTCAGACAACCCAACCGGACGAAGCAGGAATTCGAGGAACTGGCGCTGGCCCACCTGGACCCGCTGTACTCGGCGGCCCTGCGCCTGACGAAGAACGAAAGGGATGCAGAGGACCTGGTTCAGGACACCTGCATGCGGGCCTACCGGTTCTTCGACAAGTTCGAGCGGGGCACCAACATCAAGGCCTGGCTCTTCAAGATCCTCACCAACACGTTCATCAACCGCTACCGGCGGAAGGTGAAGGAGCGCACGGTGGTGGAGGGCGTGGAGCGCGAGGCGGTCCATGAGCGCTTCGTCAGCCGGGACGCGACGGACTTCGCGGCCAACCCGGAGCAGTACTTCTTCGACAGGCTCCTGTCGGACGACGTGCTGCGCGCCATCGACTCGTTGCCCATCGACTTCCGACTGGTGGTCATCCTCGCGGACCTGCAGGAGTTCTCCTACAAGGAGATCGCCGAGATTCTCGAGTGCCCCGTGGGCACGGTGATGAGCCGGCTGTTCCGCGGCCGCAAGCTCCTGCAGAAGACGCTGCGCGAGTACGCGGTGGGCCAGGGTGTCTTCCGACACGAAGGCGAGGGCACCGATACGCCGGCGAACCTCGAAGAGTATCGTCAAAGGAAGAAGACGGGGTAGAAACAGGTTCCTACCGCGCGCCCATGAACTGCCAGGAACTCGAACGGCTTCTGTACCCGTATCTCGACGGCGAATTTCAGCCGGAGGAGCGGGTCGACCTCGAATCCCACCTCACCACGTGCGCCGCTTGCCAGGGGCGCGTCGAGGATGAGCGGAACATGCAGTTGGCCCTTCGCAGGGCCGCCCGTCACTCCGTGAAGCAGATGCGCGCGCCGGACTCCCTGCGCGCGGGTATCGCCCGGGGGCTCCACCAGGAACACCGTCGCGCCCAGTACGGCGTCTGGTTGCGCGCGGGCGCCGTCGCGCTGGTGGTGGTGACGGTGACGGGGGGCTGGTCCACGTATCAAGCCGGGCAGCGGCAGCGGCAGGCCCGGGAAGAGATCATCAAGCGCCACTCGCGCGGACTGCCGTTTGAAATCGCCTCGTCCGCGCCCGAGCAGTTGGAGACCTGGTTCAAGGGCAAGGTGGACGCGCGCGTCGCCCTTCCCCAGCTCCCCAAGGCGAAGCCCCTGGGTGGCCGCATCTCCATCCTCAACGGCCGGGAAGTCGCGTACATCAGTTACGAGACGCTCCCCGACGACGGCGAGCCCACGCGCCGCCTGGGCGTCTTCGTGCTCCCCGACGAGGATGGCCCCCGGCCCCAGGCGCTGCCCGCGGTGGAAGTCGACTCCGCGCAGGGCTTCAACATCGTCACCTGGCGGGACCACGAAATCGTCTACGAGA
The DNA here is from genome assembly GCF_013336705.1 of Myxococcus sp. CA051A. Taxonomy (NCBI): domain Bacteria; kingdom Pseudomonadati; phylum Myxococcota; class Myxococcia; order Myxococcales; family Myxococcaceae; genus Myxococcus; species Myxococcus sp. CA051A. The sequence continues at coordinate 189,780 of NZ_JABUMS010000009.1, forward strand.
TGGTCACCGACATGGACGAGCGCGACATCCTCCGCATGCTGGATGAGCGCGAGCACGGCACCACGGTGGCGAGCACGCCTCGGACGCTCGAATCCGCTGACGGGAATTACTCGTATCAAACACTCCCGCGGCCCCAGCGCTCCCGTCCCGCCGTCTCCGCCGAGCCCGCTTCGTATCCCTGAGCAGAAGCGCGCGGCATCCCCTCGTGTTCGAAGCGCCTCACGTGAGTCGCGCTGGAAGCGGCCGCCCGGCTGCCCGGCGAGCGGAATTCCGTGCGGCCCGAACATTTGACGGTCCCTGACATGGCCGATAGCCTCGATGGCACTTCTTTCCTCGCGTGCCACCGTCACTCGTGGCGCCCGCGCGCGCCGCACCCAGGTCGGGCCGTTCCTACATGTCCAAGAAAATCCTGATCGTCGAAAAGAGCGACACCGCCCTCGCCGCCACCCTGCGGCCCGTCCTGGAAGGACGGGGCTTCACGGTGGACGACACCGCCGACGGCAAGGGCAGCGTGGAGCAGATTCGCCGGGACCGGCCCGACCTCGTCGTGCTGGCCGTGGAGCTGTCCGCCGGGCAGAACGGCTACCTCATCTGCGGCAAGCTGAAGAAGGACGATGACCTCAAGAACGTCCCCATCGTCATCATCGGCAACCCGGATGGTTTCGCGCAGCACCGCAAGCTGAAGGCGCACGCGGACGAGTACGTGGCCATGCCGGTGGACGCGCAGCTCCTCACGGACCGCGTGGGTGCGCTGATTGGCTTCCCGGAGCTGCCCGTCTCCGAGGACGTCGTGGACGAGAGCCTCACCCTGGACGCGCTCGGCGATGAGCCGATGACGGCGGACTTCGGCGAGGAGATCTCCGTGGACACGGGCGAAGAGGAGCCCGCTGTCGCCGGCGAGGAGCTGGACCTGGACGCGGCCTTCAACGACATGTCCTCGCCCGAGCCGGAGCCCGCCGCGCTCGTGGAGGAGGAGCCCGTCGAGGCGCCTCCCGACGCCGTCGTGGAGGGCGTGGAGGAGGACTTCTCCACCCTGGACTCGCTCGGCTCGGACGCGGATGACGCCCTGGACGCGCTGGATGACTCGGAGAAGACGGTGGTGGGCTTCATGCCCGTCCCCGCCGCCGCGCCGCCGCCCCCGCTGAGGGTCATCGAGCCGGCCCGGCCCGCCACCCCGCCTCCCGCGCGCACCCCGCCGCCCGCGCCTTCCCGCCCCACCACTCCGCCCGTGGCCGCCACTCCGGCCGCCCCCGTCACGTCCGCCGCCGACGCCGCCGAGCTGCGCAACCTGCGCGCGAAGGTCGCCGAGCTCCAGGCGTCGCTCGAGGACTCGCGTGGCGTGGCCGCGCAGGCCGAGGACCGGGTGCGTGAGCTGGAGTCCGAGCTGGAAGGCAAGGCCACCGAGTTGGAGACCGCGCGCGCGTCCGTCGGGAAGAACGACAAGGACACCTTCGCCCTGCGCGACGCCGTCAACAAGCGCGACAAGGAAATCCTGCGCCTGAAGACGGAGCTGAACCAGAAGGACCAGGAGATCGTCGAGCTGAAGGACCAGCACCTGGAGCTGGAGCAGAAGTCCAGCACGTCCGAGTCGGAGATGGCCCGGCGCGACGCGCAGATCAAGACGCTCACCACGCGCGCGGACACGCTCGCCGCGGAGCGCAAGCGCGTGGACCAGCAGCTCGCCACCTCCAAGGACGAGGCGCGCGGCGCCACCGCCAGGCTGGCCACCGTCCAGGAGGAGCTGGATCAGCAGGCCGCGCAGGTCGCCGGACTCAACGCGGAGCTGGAAGAGCTGCGCAACCGCACCGGCCAGCTCGAGGCGGATGTGCAGGCCGCGCACGAGGAGGCCGAGGGCCTTCGCGCCCAGGTGGACACGGCGCAGCGCGAGGCCGAGGAGCTGCGGGGCCAGTTGGAGCAGACCCAGTCGGAGCTGTCCGAGCAGGGCACCCGCGCGGCGGACGAGGCGGAGGAGCTGCGCAAGCGCATCTCCGAGCTGGAGGCCACCGCGGTCCGCAACGAGGAGCGCGTGACGAAGCTCTACGCGCGCATCAAGAACGACGAGAAGCTGCGCGAGAAGACGAAGAAGGCGCTCGTCATCGCCCAGCAGCTCCTGGAGGAGCCCGCCTCCGCCGTGGCCGACGCCGACGAAGCGGCGGCCTGAAGCAGCTGAACGCCCCGGGTCCACCCGGGGCGGTTGAACCTCGGGGGTCGAGCCTCCCGTCTGGAAGGCTCCCCCACCCCGCGCCTACTTGTCCTCGGTCTTCTTGGGCGTGGTCTTCTTCTCCAAGAGCTTCTTGGCGAATGCCTGCACCGCCGCGGGCACGTTCTTGTCGCGGCTCAGGTCCTTGATTTCGTTGTCGCGCAGCGAGTTGAGGAACTTCATGGTGACGGTGAGCGGCACCTTGGGGTTCTTCACCAGGGCCAGCCGCACCTTCATGTTCTTCGTCCACTCGCGGTTGTTGTAGATGACGCGCAGGACGTCATCCATCATCGCGCGGTTGGCCGCGAAGGACAGCACCTCGCCGTCGGTGATGCGCGGGCTGCGGACGACGGCCACGGCCACCAGCTTGTTCGTCTCGCGGATGAGCGCCGTGCGGGCTTCCTTGTTGCCCAGCGTCGCCAGCTTGATCTTCTCCGCGATGGACATCTTCATCAGCCGCTGCGCCAGCGTCAGCCGCTTGCCCTCCTCCAGCGGCGCGGCGTTCTCGTCCGCCACCTCGCCCCCCATCTCCTGGAGGAGCTGATCCGCGGTGGGGCCCGGGTCCGGCGGGGCCTCGGCGGCCTCCGGGCCGAACAGGCGCACGCGCGCGGCCTTCATCTGCGGCACGTCCGCCAGCGCCAGGCCACTGCGCACCGCGAAGTCACAGACGCTGTCGATGAGCGACACCTGCGCCTGCGCGTTGGAGCAGAGGCCGCGCAGGATGTCCTCGTGACGAAGCAAGCGAAGCTGGTTCTGGCCGATGATCTCCGCCAGCTTCGCGCCACAGTCGCGCGCCACCACCGCGACGGCGTCGTCGGGCGTGCTGGCGTTGAGGATGAGCATCTCCGCGTAGGCGGCCTTCTCCTTCAGGAGGCCCAGGAAGAAGCCCAGCACCTGCGGCTGCACCTCCTCGTCGCGCAGCGCGGAGCCGAGAATCCTGTCCGGAAGGCCCGCGGACGTCTTCGCCGCCGTCTCCCGCACGGCCTCGTCCGGGTCGAACGTCAGCATGAACAACGCGCCCAGCATGTCCGACGGGCTGAGCGGAACCAGCGACTTGGCGGCCATCATCCGCAGCGGCACCGGCGCGGCCGGGTCCACGTGCTTGCGCAGGTTGGGCGGCATGAACTCCGCGTTGAAGGGGCAGCCCGGAGGCGGTGCTGGGATGTTGCTGGGGGCGGCGGCGGTCATGTCGCGTGGTTCCTTCCGTAGATGATGCGAAGGCCCTCGAGCGTGAGGAGCTCGTCCACTTCGTGGATGGCCTTGGATTCACTGGCCACCAGGGGAGCCAGGCCCCCGGTGGCGACGACCTTCACGGGCTGGCCCAGGTCGGCCTGCATGCGCGCGCAGATGCCGTCCACCAGCCCGACGTAGCCGTACACGAGGCCCGACTGCATGGAGTGCACCGTGTTGCGGCCGATGACGTGCGGCGGCCGGGCGAACTCCACGCGCGGCAGCTTGGAGGCGTTCTGGAACAGGGCCTCCATGGAGATGTTGATGCCGGGGCAGATGCAGCCGCCCAGGTACTCGCCCCGCGCCGACACCGCGTCGAACGTCGTGGCGGTGCCGAAGTCCACGACGATGACGGCGGAGCGGTGCTTCTCGTACGCGGCCACCGCGTTGACGATGCGGTCCGCGCCCACCTCGCGGGGGTTGTCGTAGAGGATGGGCATGCCCGTCTTCACGCCCGGCCCGACGAACATGGGCCGCATCCGGAAGTAGCGCTCGCTCATCTTCTCCATGCTGAACTGGAGCGGCGGCACCACGCTGGACACGGCCACCGCGCCGACCTTCGTCGCGTCGATGCCGCTGTGGGAGAAGAGCTGGCGCACCAGGATGCCGTACTCGTCCGAGGTGCGCCGGGTGCTCGTCTCCACGCGCCAGTGGTCGAGCAGCTTGCGGCCGTCGAACACGCCGAGGACGGTGTTGGTGTTACCCACGTCGATGGCCAGGAGAATCACGGCCCGCACTCTACTCCGAAGGTGACTTGTCGAGGACCGCCTTGCCCCGCGCCTACTTCGAGCGCGGCGACTGCCGGGGCCGCAGTTGCTCCACGTCCCCCGCCAGCACGCGCTCCACCTGCCCTGACTCCGTGCGCACCAGCAGCGCCCCCGACGGGTCGATGTCCACCGCCAGGCCCCGCAGCTCGTTGCGGTCCGTACGAACCAGCACGTCCTGCCCCAGGGTGGAGGACAGCTCCTTCCAGCGGGTCCGCACCGCGTCGAAGCCCGTCTCCAGATAGAGGTCCAGCCACTCCTCCATGCGCGTCCAGAGCTGGGCGGCGAACTGGGCGCGGTTCACCCGCTCACCCCGGGCCAGCGACAGTGAGGTGGCCGTCTCCCGCAGCTCCTCCGGGAAGTGCTCGGCCTGGCAGTTGAGGTTGACCCCCACTCCAACGATGACGAAGTGGACCCGCTCCGGCTCGGCCGACAGCTCGGTGAGGATGCCCGCGACCTTGCGCCCCGAAATCTGGACGTCGTTGGGCCACTTGATGGCGGCGTCGGTACCGGCCTCGCGCAGCGTCTCCGCCAGCGCCACGGCGGCCACCAGCGTCAGCTCCGGGGCCCGCTGGGGCGGCAGCTCCGGACGGAGGATGGCGGAGAAGTACAGGTTGAGCCCCGGCGGGGACACCCAGACCCGTCCCCGGCGGCCCTTGCCCGAGGTCTGCTGCTCGGCGACGACGACTTCGCCGTGCTCGGCCCCGTCCTGGGCCAGGCGGAAGGCCACCTCATTGGTGGAGCCCAGGACCGCGTGGTGGTGGAGGGTACGACCCAGGTCATGGGTCTCCAGCAGCGGCGCCACCTCCAGCGAGGTGAGTCGGTCTGGCACTTCCACCAACCGGTAGCCCCGGGCGGGGATGGCCTCGATGCGGTAGCCCTTGGTGCGCAGGGCTTCCACGCGTTTCCAGACGGCCGTGCGGGAAAGGCCCAGCTTGCCCGACAGGGCCTCGCCAGAGGTGTAGTCGTCACCACTCTCGGAGAGGAACCCCAGGATGAGTTCCTCTTGCGTCTGCTCAGTCGATTCCACGGGCACGGCGGCACCTCGCACGAGGCGCAAGGGTACGGACCGGCGGACGGGCTTTCAACTCGCCCGCCCCAACGCCTGCCCCTCCCTGTTCACCAGTCGGGCGGTCAGCCGGCGGGCGGGGTGCTTGCCCCAGAGGGACGGCTGCCCTCCAGTTCGTACTTCGTCAGCTCCAGGCGCGTCTGGGGGATGCGCTGGCTCGCCGTCTCCAGCGCGGTCTCCAGGAGCACCATGCCCACCCCTGGGGCGAACGTCATGGTGTTGATGAGCGTGGCCTGGGCATCCACCCGGTTGCGCCCCTCCACCTGGATGCAGGACGGGAAGCTGCCCGCGGGTGTGTCACACGAGCCCCCGGCCTGGACAATCTGGTAGCGCTCCGTGGAGGACACCGACACCACGTTCGTCCACGCGTGGCCCGTCTCCAGGGGCCCTCGCAGCAGGTAGCGCTTGGGGTCTCTCAGGCCATAGGCGTCCACGGCCAGCTGCCCACCCTGGTTGTCGTGGAAGTAACCCTCCTCCTGCTTGAGGATCTCCACGGTGACGAGCTTGTCGGCGCGACCGTTGACCCGGTACGTCCACCGGTTGCCCACCGCGAGCGGGTAGTAGTCCGAGACGTCGCCAGACGCGGACTGCTTCTCCGGCTCCGCCTCCACCCGCTTGGAGCAGCCGCTCCCCAGCATCAGGGCGGCCAGAAGGACGGCGCCACCCACTCCGAACGAACGCGTCATCTCGATGTCAGTCCGCGTGGTCCCGACCACGCGCCTCCGCGGTGATGTGCTTGCGTGATGCGTAGAGCGTCTCCAGGGCCTGCTGCGCCGCGGCTTGCACGGCGGGCGCGTCATGCCCCTGGGCCACCGTATACAGGTACGCCTCCGCCTCGGGGCCACCAATCTCCCCCACGGCGAAGACCAGCTCCTGCACGAAGCCGTTGTCGCGTCCCCGCGCCAGGTCAATCAGCGCAGGCACGGCGACGCGCGCCTTCATCTCCACCAGCGCGCCAATCGTCTTGCGCAGGACGTCCCCGTCGGAGGACTCCTTCAGCCGATCCATGAGCAGCGGCGCGGCGGCGGGGTGCTGACGCTCGGCCAGCGTGCGCAGGGCGAACTCGCGCACGCGCGTGTCATCCGCGCGCAGCTCCTGCACCAGCACCTCATCGGTGCGATCCAGCGCGGACAGCTGCATCACCGCCGAGTCCGTCACCTGCCGCAGCACGGACTCCAGCGCGGTGCGCATGGCGGCCTGTCGTCCGGAGGGCGAGTCCTCCAGCACCGGCGCCTCGCCCAGGCCCACCACCTCGTAGTGCTGCGGCAGCTCACCGCCGAAGCGCTCCAGCACGAGGTTGGCGCCCACCTCGGCGTAGCTGCGAGGGTCCCCGTCCTTCAGCACCTCGCGCGTGAAGGGGACATCCAGCGTCAGGCGCCAGGGACGCACCTCGCGGGGCCCCTCCTCGCCCTTCAGCTCGAAGCGACGGGAGGACCTCAATGCCTGGGTGAACAACGTCGCGACACCCTCGGGCGCGAGTCCCAGCAGGGCGTTGTCCCGCACCGTGGCGCCGGACACATCCACCGGCGCCACCGGGTAGCTTGGCGCCTGCGACCGGCAGGCGCCAAGGAGGACGACGCAGATGGCGAGCATCAAGGCCGGCTTCATCGCTCCCCCAGGCTAACACCCGGGGACAGCCCGTGCCGGCCAATCCCACCCTCCGCGACGAACCGTGTCAGCCCTCTCCCCCTTCGGACGGACTCCGAGCCGGAAGAGGCGCAGCCTCTCGCACCTCGTGCGACTCACCCGCCTGCGTCGACTCGGTGGCCGGCGGGGGCGGAGGAACATCCCGATGAGACTCCGTGGGCGAGGCCTCGGCGGCGGGAGCAATGCGCCCCTCCTCCGTGGACTCGACGCCAACCTGGGGCGCGGCGACAGCCTCCTCTTCGGAGACCCGCGCCGGAGCGGCGACGGTCTCGCCCTGGGTGTCGGCTCCCGCCTCGCCCTGAGGCGCGGCGGTGGCTTCGCCCGAAGGCGCGGCCTCGCCCGGAGCGACGGCCCCTGCTTCGCCCTGGGGCGCGGCGCCGGCCTCACCCGTAGGCGCGGCACCGGCCTCGCCCGTAGGCGTGGCACCCGCCTCGGTGCCCCGATTGCCACGGCCGCGGCGACCCCGACGACGGCGGCGGCGGCGCTTGCGGTCACCCTGCGCGGCATCGCCGCCTTCCGCGGCTCCGCCCTCGGGACGCGCACCCACGAAGGCGCTCGCGGCCTCGAGGTCGTCGTCCTCGTCGTCATCCCCGTCATCGCCCTCCTCGTCCTCGGCCCCCGTGGACTGCGGCGGGGACACGGGCGCGGCGGGGAAGCTCTCACGGCCCTCGGCGGCGGACTCTCCGCCTCCGCGTGCCTCGGCTCCCTCGGAGGAGACCTCGACCTCGTCACTCGGGCGGGCCTCGCGCTGCTTGTCGCGGTCTCGCTCGCGCTCCCGGCGACGCTTCTCGCGGGGAGGACGCTCCGGCCGCTCCGACGACGCGGCGGCGGCAACCTCCGGGGACTCGTCGTCGCGCGTCTGCTTCTCGCGCTGACGCTCCTCGCGGCGCTTCTGGGCCTCCTCGGCGTCCAGCTTCGCGGCCTCGAAGAAGGTCTCGTCGACCTCGTACAGCTCCACCCGGGTGATGGTGACGGCCGTCTCGGCCTCGAGGAACTTCTCACCCAGCGCGTCGCCACACCACAACATCACCAGCGAGCCGCTGGCCTGGGCCTCCGTGCGCGCATCCCCGCGCACGTCACCCGCGCTCACCAGCAGACCCACCTGCGCCGAGTAGTGGCTCAGGTCGCGACGCAGCTCCTGCACCGACTTGCGGTCGATGGCGGGCGCGCCCTTCAGCATGCGCACCGCGTAGCGAAGCTCCACGCTGCCCTCGCGCTTGCGCGCCGTGAGCAGGGGGCCTTCCTTGGAGCGCTTGGCCACCTTCAGCTCGCGGAAGCCCAGCCCGTGCATCATCTTCACCACGGACTTCTCGAAGGTGCCCACGTCCGCTTCGCCCAGGCGCTTGCGCAGCCCGCGCGCCACGGCACGGCGTGCATCCTTGAGCGACGTGCGCAGCGTGGCGAGCAGCGCGGCGTCGACCACCGGCTCTCCCGCCGCCGCCGTGGCCGCCGTACGGGCCAGCACCGGACGCCCGGCCTCCAGGGGAATGCCCAGCGCCTGCGCGAACGCGGCCTGCAGCTCCAGCGACGGAGCCTCGCTCGGCGAACCCGCGCGCTCCAGCGTCACCTCTCCGGAGTCCTTGTTGAACGCGTACTGCGGACGCCGACCCGCGTCGATGCGACGCTGGTTGTCCTCCAACAGCGCCGTGAGCACCGCCTCCACCGTGAGGTCCTCGGCGCACAGCTCCTTGCTCCGAGCGCGCTCGATGATGACCTCCGTGCGCAGCCCGGCTTCGGCGTCGCTGAGGATTTCGAACACCACCTCGGGCAGCGGCGGGAAGCGCTTGCGCTTTCCACCCCGCTCCTCGTCCTCGTCCCTCCGGCGCTTGCGCTCGCTGCCTCTGCCCGCCGCACGCACATTGTCCGTGCGCGGCTCCGGATGCCGCTCCGCTGGACGCAGCGGCGGCAAGTCCTCTTCCGGATTCGGCTCGATTACGCCAGTCTGCGCCAGGGCCTCCACATCCTCGGGAATCGACCAATCCACCAGCGCGAAGGTGTCCTTCGCGGTCACAATCACCTTGCGGTCCCTCGTGCGACGCGCCATGGCGGCGAGACGCGAGAGCATCGTCACCTCAGGCGTCTTGCCGACGTGGGAGAGCAGGCTTTGTTGGATGGACTTCTCGGTGATTTCAAGGAAGTGGAGGGGACGACCTTCGCTCTCCAGGATTCGGAGCGCGGCCTCGTAAAATGTCATCGAGTATTCCCCAAGAATTCCGAACGGTTACAAAAATGTAGGTCCGTATGGGCGGCGGATGCTAGCCATCGGTAAACTGGCTTGTCAACGAACCGAAGATGACCCGCATACGCATCGGACAGCGTTGGAAACGCGAACCCTCGGCCTCCCCGCTGGATTCCATCGCACTGGAACTGGATGGAGTGGACCTGCTGTCCGGCGCGGTGGAGGAGTCCTTAGCAGAAGTCGTTCCCGCTTTGGTGCGCGCCGTGGCCTCCTTGCATACAGGGGGGCGTGGGCTGGCCCAGGTTTCCCTGGCGGAGGCCCACCTGGAGCTGGTGCTCCGGAGGGTCGGCGCGGAGGTGGAGCTCCTCGTGGCGAGCCTCGCCCGCCCCGCCCGGCTGATGCGCCCCCCCGTGCGGGTGGACGCCGAGGAGCTGACGGAGGCGGTCCGGGGCACCGGCGCGCGATTCCTGTCGGACGTCACCCGGGTGGCGCCCCGAGCAGTGTCCGGGCCCCTGGCCCAGGCCCTGGCGGAGCCCCTGAAACAGCTCGGTCGCCCGGCGAGGCCCCCGGAGGAAGAGCCCGCCCGCCCGTCGGTGAAGCGGGTGGAGCCGCCTGAAACACCCGGTTTCGGCTTCGAGCTGAAGGACGCCGGCGCGCGAGCCAGTCGCGAGGGAGGCAAGCGGGGCGCGTCCGGAACCCTGGCCTCCCTGTTGGGCGCCGGTGAGGTGTGGCTGGCGCTGCCCGGCCGGCCGGACGCGTGGAAGGTGCAGGCCCCGCCGTTCCTCACCGTGCTGGAGCTGTCGCGGCAGGCGGTGGAGCTGACCCGGGCGGTGGAGCTGGGGGAGGCGCGCTTCGAATTGGAGCCCGCGGGCGCCCGGACTCCGCTGCTTCTGGACCTCCAGACGGGCAAGGCCCGGACGGGGCGCACCGGAGCCCCCTTCGCGCTGACCGGCGGCACCCTGGCCACCGCCCTCTTCCATTTGGGTGAGGCGCTCGCCGCCGCGTTCGCGGAGGAAGACCGCGCACAGGTGAGCAACCCCTATCTGGTGGAGCTGGCGGACCGGTGCCGGGAGGGCCTGTCCCACCTGCGCGGCGCGGTGGAGCCCCCGGAGCAGACCGGCGCGGCCCGCGAGAAGCGGACGAGGACGGCGGAGAGCGTGTCGAAGCCACTCAAGGTGCCCGGTCGACTGCGGCGGCTGCGGTTCGACCGCTTGTGGGAACAGCGCGGGCTGGAGGACGCGGAGGAGTCCCGCCTGTTGCTGGGGCGCCATGGGCCCGTGTGCTGCGCGCCCCAGGCGGCGGTGGCCTTCTCGCGCAAGGACGGCTCGCGACTGTGGAAGCGGGCGGCGGCGCTGGGCGTGGCCGCGTCGGCGGATGGGCACGCGGTGGCGGCGGACCTGTCGCGCGTGTACGGCTTCACGGGCCGGGGCACGGGTGCGCGCTGGCTGCATGACCACGATGGCATCCCCCTCGGGCCGTTGCTGCTGCGCAAGGACGGGCTGCTGCTCACGCTCTCCGAGGACCGCACCGTGGTCGCCTTCGCCGAGGCCACCGGACGAGAGGTGTGGCGGCTTGCGCCTCCCCGCACACAGCGAAGCTGGCTGACGACGCAGGGACACCGGGCCCTGGTGACGACGGACTCCGGCTACGTCTACGGGTTGGACCTGGAGGACGGTCAGGTGCGCTACCGCATGCGCGCGCCCATGCCCTTCCATGGCGCCCCCGTGCCGTGGGGACGGCGCTTCCTGGCGCTGCTGGGACGCGGCTCACACTGGGCCCTGCTGCTGGCGGACGCGCACACGGGCGAGGCGGCGTGGACGCACGAGCCCAACCTCACCCACCCCTCCGCGCCGCTGCCCGTGGGCTCGCGGGTGTTCATCGCGGGAGAGCGCGAGCGCGAGGGCATGTTGCTGTGCCTGGACGCCAAGGGACAGCGGGTGTGGGAACGGCCGCTGAACCTGGGGCCGGGCCCCTATGCGCTGTCGCCCCTGCCGCGCGCGGTGGTGGTGACGAGCGCCTCTGGCGCGGCGGCACGGGTGGCCGCGTCGGGCACGGTGGACTGGCGCGTGGGGGCCGCCGGAGAGCCCCTCATCGGCGCGCTGCCGGCACGCACCGCGCGAGGCGTCACGCTGCTGGCCGGCGAGAAGGTGCGCGCGGTGGACCCTCGCGGGGGCCAGGTGCTGGCGGAGGTCCGCGCCGGGCTGGGGCTCGTCGCGCTCCAGGCGGACGTGCGCCTCAACCTCTACTTCCTGGACGACACCGGCACGCTGTCCGCGTACCGGCTCGGCTCCCACTTCACCGTCGTGGAGTGAGGGCGCGAAGTCCCACCGCGCCCCCTCCTCCCCAAGGCCGCTAGTTCGCGGCGGCCTTCTTGCTCGGGTCGATCTCGTCCTCGGGGCGCTCTTCCTGCGTGGCGCCTTCCCACGTCTCGCCCGCACCCAGCTTCCACTCGGAGGGCACGTCCAGCTTCCACACGTAGGAGGCCGTGGCGTCACCGCCCGAGGCCGCGCGCGAGGAGATGTTGATGGTCATGTCCATCTTCGCCACCTCGATGGGCATCAGGTCCAGGTCGTAGTGGCCCAGCACCATCTGCGGAGGGAACTCCGCGATGAAGCGCTCCGGGTGGTCGACCTTCATCGACGGGTCGCTCCCGCGCATCTCGCCCAGGAGCTTCCCCTTCGCGTCGGTCAGCTTCCACACCGTGTCGAACGAGGCGCTGGTGATCATCTTCCGCACCTTGCCCTCGTCCTTCAGCGTCCGCTGCGCGCCCCACAGCGCGAGCTGCAAGCGCACCTGGGGCTTGCCCATCACCATGATGACGTCCGAGGACACGACATCCAGCCGCATGCCCTTGTCCGTGGCCGTCCACACCGGGCGGTAGCGCCCCTCGCGCAGACTGTCGAAGACCTTGCGCGTGTAGTCGTAGAACGCCTTGCGATCTCCGGCGCGCTCGTCCTTGCCGCTGTCGGCGCGCTTCTCCAGCTCCTGCAGGTAGTTGTCGAAGTTCTTGTTGCCGTTGAACGCCTTCAGGTGGTCGTCCACCTGCTCAAAGTAGCTCTTGAAGAAGGGCTTCAACTCCTCGCGATACGCGTTGTCGTCAGGGTTGACCCGTATCCAGGAGACGCGCTCCAGATAGTCGGCGTGGATGCGCTGGATGTCCGCCTCACGCTGCGCCTCCTTGGTGCGGGCACTGGCGCTGCGGTAGCTCATGATGGCGCCCAGCAGCACACCAGCGACGAGGACAATGACTCCGAAATAGCGCTTCAAGCGGCAGTCTCCTGTGCGGTGGAGCAGGCAGTGATATGAAAATTCCCCAACGTGATCCAGGCCACCGGCACCCACCTGTTCAACTCGCTGCTTCCTCTGGAGGAGGGAGAGCTGTTGCGCAACCCCCAGGTGGCTTGGGAGGCCTACGGGGAACCGTGCGACGGCAAAGCGGTGGTGCTGCTGCACGACTTATCTCACTCGCACCGGGCGCTCGGGCCCGTGGAGGACTCCGCGTACCAGTCGTCGGGATGGGCGCGGGAGGTGGTGGGGCCGGGGCGGCCGTTGGACCCGGGCATCATGCCCATCGTCGTCCCGGGGCTCCTGGGCAGTCCCTTCGGGAGCACGTCACCGGCGACGGTGGACGTGGAGACGGGCGAGCGGCTGGGGCTCAACCTGCCGCCGCTCACCGTGCTCGACATGGCGCGCGGGGTGTCCGCGCTCTTGAGGGCCCGCGGGCTGAACCGCGTCCGGGGCCTGGTGGGCGTGGGGCTGGGAGGCCAGGTAGCGCTGCGACTGGCGGCCCTGTTCCCAGAGCTGTCGGACTCGGTGGTCGTCATCGGCGCGGCGCGGGCGCTGCCCGAGGGCGTGCGCGAGAAGCTGGGGCTGGCGTGGCAGTTGCTCCGCGCGGACCCGGACTTCCGCGAGGGCCTGTACGAGCCGGACGCTCAGCCTCGCAAGACGATGCGGCGACTGCGGCTGGACTTCCAGAAGCTGCTGTACGGACGGGAGTACCTGTCCCGCACCTTCCCTGACGTCGACACGGCGAAAGCCGCCCTGGACGCGGAGGCGGAGGACTTCGCCGACCGCTTCGATGCCACGTCGTGGGCCACGCTGTGCTCGGCCTACGCGGGCTGCGACGTGGCGGACTGCTTCTCGCAGATTCGCGCGCGGGTGCTGCTGCTGGCGGGGAGCTCGGACGTGCTGGCGCCGGTGAACCGGGTGCGGGACACGTACCATCTGCTGAGCGCCGCGGGCGTGAGCGCGCGGATGGTGGAGCTGCCCGGCCCCGGAGACCATGGGGCCCTGCTGACGGAGCCGGAGCGACTGCACGCGCCGCTGGGGGATTTCCTCCGGCGCGTGGGCTGAAGACGGCCCTCCGCTACTCGCGGGGCTGCGGCGCGGAGAGCTTCCCGCGCAACGCGCCCACCAGCATGCTGATGGCGATCTCGTTGTTGCCGCCGTGCGGAATGATGATGTCCGCGAAGTGCTTGGACGGCTCCACGAAGCCCATGTGCATGGGGCGCACGTGGCGCAGGTACTGGCTGACGACGTGGTCGAAGTCGCGGCCCCGGTCCTTGATGTCGCGGGTGAGGCGCCGGAGGATGCGCAGGTCATCGTCCGCGTCGACGTAGATCTTCACGTCCATCTCGTCGCGCACTTCCTTCATGTGCAGGACGAGGATGCCCTCGATGAGGATGATGTCCCCCGGGTCCACGCCCATGGTGCGGGGCTGACGCGACGAGGTGACGAAGTCATAGACGGGCTTCTGGATGGGGCGTCCGGCCTTCAGCTCCCGGAGGTGCTTGACCAGCAGGTCCGTGTCGAACGCGTCCGGGTGGTCGAAGTTCACCTCCCGGCGGTCCGCGATGGGGAGGTCCTTCAGGTCCCGGTAGTACGAGTCCTGATCGATGAAGGCCACGCGGCAGTCGGCAAGCGCCTCACGGACCTTTCGGGCGACGGTGGTCTTGCCGGACGCGGTGCCACCCGCGATGCCGATAACCAGGGGTGACGACGTCATTGCGGCGCGACCTACCCTACCGGACGGGCAGGTGCAAGGGTTCGGTCCACTCCGGGGGTGTCACCCAGGCGGATCAGCCGGTGATGGAGCCCCTCCGCCAGCAGGGCCGGGGGCACCGACTCCACCGCCCGGGGCCGGGCGGACAGCTCCCGGAGCAGCTCCGCCAGCCCCCGCGACACGCTCAACAGCTCATGTCCCGGGGACTTGCGTCGCACCGCGAAGGTCCACGGCGAGGCTCCCGGGCGCCGCGCCACCTGCGCCAGGGCCTCCAGCCCGGACAGCTCCAGCTCCCCACATGCCCACGCACGGGAGGTGAGGTGCCGGCGCACGGCCCGAGCCGCGAAGAGCAGCTCGGACAGGTCCGCCGGAAAGCTCCCGGGCCGGACCTCGTCCACCAAACCCACCTGCCCCGCCCCCGGTGCGGGCGCCGCCTTCATGAACGCGGTGGGCGCCATCATCTCCAGGCTCAGCGCGGCGGAAGCCCCGTCATCGGGCCGCTCGCGCAGCCGCCGCATCGCCCAGGTGGAGAAGGATTGCGCCAGCGAGCGCCCTCCCCCCTCGAAGAGGTTCCGGTACTCGCGCGAGCTGGTGAAGGCCACCAGGTCCTCGCGTGTTCCCGCCAGGAGCAGGCGCGACAGCGGCCAGTCCTTGTCCAGCAGCTCCGCCACCACGGCCAGCCGGAAGTCCTGGTCCGCCAGCGTGCCCTCGGGGTCCTCCGTCGCGCCCGTGGGGACCAGGCCGTGGCCCGCCTCGAACAGCTCCCAGGGGCGGCTGTCACCCGTCAGCGGGGTCGGCGTGCGAGCCTCGGGAGCGCGCAGGCGCAGCGGAGGCCGCTCTCCCGAAGGAATCATCGCGCGCAGGCGACGCAGTGACACCTGCGCCACCTCGGCGGGGTGACCATCGCCCTCGAAGGTGACGGCGCGCAGCGAAGGACAACGCGGTAGCAAGGACTCCAACAGCTTGAACAGCTCCTCGCGCACCGGCTGCGTGTGGTCATCGACGTAGAAGCCGCGAGCCCCCCTGCGCGTCACCACACCGCCCGCGATGTGGATTTCGACGACCTGCTCCAGGGGGAAGCCATCCAGTCCGGCTTCCAACGGGAGACCGGACGCAAGCTGATGACTGAAGAGGTGCCCCAGGTCGAGCAGCAGCGGCAGGCCCGTACGCGCGTGCAGCTTCGCGAGGAAGTCGAGCACGTGCCACTCGCCCCGCCGCGCCAGCACCGCGGGGTTCTCCAGCACCAGGGGCATGGAGAGGTGGGCCTGGACATGGAGCGCATGCGCCACGCAGTCGCTGAGCCCCGCCTCGTTGAAGGGAGGCGTGATGTAGAGGTAGCCCGGAAACGGCTGGCCCCCCACGTGCCACCAGCCCACGTCGTTGCCCACCCACGGGCTGCCCACGGCGCGCGCGTGCGCGTCCAGGTCCTTCAGCACGGAGACAGGCTCCAGCTCCGGCCCCCAGAGATTCAGGTGCACGGGGTGAAAGAGCACGGGCACGTCCGAGCGGCGGCTCCACATCTCGGGGAACAGCGACGCCTGGGCGCGCGCTTCGTCCAGGGACAGGGGCGCGCTGTACTCGACGAAGTCGAAGAGGCCCGGTGACGCGTCGAGCAGCCGGTAGGGCTGCGGGATGTCCGCCGCGCTCAGGTTGCTGCTCAGCCCCAGGCCCCGCCAGGGCAACGTCCATGCGTCCGAAACAGCCTGCGTCATGCGGCGGACCCTAGACCACCGCTCATCCTTTGTGTTCGGGGTTCATGGGCTGCCGAGCAAGCCACGCCAACCATCCGAGCGGCGCACCGCCGGGGTTCTCCCGTGCATACGCGTGGAACCGCTCCAGGAAGGCCCGGCGCTCGGCGATGTACGGGGCCTTGCGGCTGGTGGGGTCCGCCTCCTTGCGAAGGTCATAGCCACCGAGCCGCGTCTGGCGCGTGAGCAGCGCGTCCAGCGAGAGCCTCTCGGCATTGCGCAGCATGTCCAGCAGGCACATGAACGTGGCGGTGCGCCCCTTGCCTCCCCGACAGTGCAGGTGCACGTGCGCCCCCTCGTCCAGCGAACGCACCTTCTGGATGAAGCGCTCCACCGTCTCGTCGCGAGGCCGCGTGTGGTCGGTGACGGGCAGTCGCACGTAGCGCTCCGGCGGAAGCTCGAAGGCCCGTGCCTCGTCGCGGACATCGCGGCACTCCCACTCCGTGGAGACCAGGGGCTCACGGCGCTTCACCGTGCCGGCATCCCCCACCCTCGCCGTCCGCGACCGCGCGAGCAGCCACAGCCGGCCGGTCTCCAGCGCCAGCGACTCCTCGTCGGAAAGGCCCGCCGCGCCCCAGTTGGACTCGGCGTACCAGCTCACCGCGACGCCGTTCAGGAAGCCATGTGACTCCTGGCGCAGGTCGAACACGTGCAGCGCTTCAGCGCTCACGCCCTCGAGTCGCCGCACCAGGTCGCGAAAGCCCGCCACGGAGAGCTGGGCACTCCCCGAGCACCGCAGCTCCGAGAGACCGTGCGTGTCCAACCCCACCATGTCCGGCGGCCGCGTCGTCGTGCGCAGCAGGCGCGCCTCGTCGCCCCCGTCGTCGAGAACGAGCACCGCGGACGTCGCATCGGGAGCAAGAGGAGGTATGCGCATGGGCCTATCAGACGTGCCCTTCATCCGTGATGGGAGGAAGCCCCAGATTCGGGCCGGCAATCGCCAAGACAGGCCCGGCATTCCCCTGGGTGAGCTTATCGAACATCGAGCGGATTCTCTGAACCTCGTCGTCGCGCTTCCTCTTCTCCTCCTCGTCGGTCGTCTTGTCGGAGGAATGCGTGACCAGCCATTTGTGGAAGAGCTTCTTCATCTGGGGGTCGCCCAGGTAGTTCTGCGCGCCAATCGCGGCGGCGATATCCGACTGGAGGGTCAACCGCTGTGCGGGCTGGAGGCTGGGCGCCTGTTCCTGGTGCAGCATGAGTGCGCCCATCGACCCATCCAACAGGGGCCGAGGCACGGACTCGCCCCGGACCAGACGCTGCCACGCCGCGTACTCGCGAAGGACCTCCTGGTTCTTGTCACCAGCCCACACATCCACCTCGGTGCCCGTGCGGTCCACGTCGCCCGTCGTGCTCCACCGGGGAATGACCGAGCCCGGGCAGGCCGCGAGCACCTGCTCACGCGCCTGGGCCGTCGCCGCCTTGAGCTCCCGGCCAAGGTTCGCGCCCGTCTTCTTGTAGAGGTCGACGCAGTCCTGCCAGAACGACCGCACCTGTGTCTGTCCACCCGGTGAACGGTTCAACACGGCATTCCACACGTCGTCCCCGTCGACGCGGGGAATGGCGCTCAAATCACGGACCGTCGCGTCGGCGTGCGAGCCCTGGAAGGTCTCGAACATCGTGTGGAAGCCACTCACCCGCTTGTCGTAATACAAGCGCCAGAGCACGGCGTAGCCTGCGGAGATGACGAGCCCCAAGGGGATGTTGGCGAGCGCGGGCACCGTCGGCACGAGCGCGAGCCACGCCAGGATGCGCCCCTGGTTGTGGCCCGACGTGCCCGCGTAGAGCGGCGCGAGCATGAGTCTCGACGAGACGACGTTGGGACAGAACTCGTTGCGACTCCACCCCGTCGCGAACGGAAAGGGATTGGCCGCCGGGTTTCCGTATCCGGGGTCGTGTGGCGTCGCGCTCTGATGGACGCGCATCGACACCGGCCACCCGCCGCATCCCGCGACGTTGCCGGGGAGTCCTCCCAGCGTGGCATGGTCGAACTCCACCCGGATGTGAGCGCTGTGCGCCTTGCCACCCGGCAGGATGCGCGCCAGGTCGCTGATCATCACCTGATACCTCGCCACCGGTGGCAACATCCGCCAACGGCGGTACTCCTTGCCGCCGTCGAGCCCCTGGAAGTCAGCGATGTGTTGCGCGTTCGCTCGGGCACGCGTCGCCGGGGAGTCGTTCAGGCAGTCATGCAGCGCGCCAAGCACGCGAGTCGCCACCTGGAGCGCGGTCAGGGCCTGACCCGGGCCCGACTTCTCCAGCGCGATGCCACGAAGATAGTACGGCAGGTATTCCCACATCGAGGGAGTGGCCGTGGGCGCGGCGACCGCGGCGGCCACCGCGTCGAGCATCTGCAACTGGAGCGCGGCCAGTCCCCTGCTGCGCAGCAGTGACAACACCGAGATCTTCTCGATGGTGCGCGAGGGCCAGGAGGTGACTTCGCCGACGATGGCGCGGGCCGCTTCCGTCACGTTGCGATAGATCTGGATGCGATCCCGGCGACCCGCGACATTCAGCTCACTGAAGAAGGGCAGGTCCGCCAGGTTGTTCAGCGTCGCCTGATTGAGCCCGTGTTTGCTCCACAGCCGGTTGTACTGCTCGTCCACGGTGGAGCGGTGCGCATCGCGGCTGCCCAGGTTACCCGACAGCGGGCTCAGCCAGACCTTGAGCAGCTTCAGGTACTGCTTCTGGACCGCCTCGGTGACGAACGCCCCCGCGTTGATGGAGAAATCCAGCCCCCAGACGGTGGTGGCGCGTGCGACGAGCGCGCGGCACACGGGGTCCGCCGCCGCCACGGTGAGCAGCCGCCTTCCGAACACCTGGGGATCCGCGTCGATGGAGTACCAGGGGACGACGCGGGTGGCGTTGTTCAGCTTGGGGTAGGTCCCGGTGTAGTTCGCGATGAGGATGGCCGGATTGGCCGTGGTGATGGCGGTGTCATTACCGTCGGCGGTGTTTCTCAAGAAGATCATCATGGCGGCGTCACCCTTTTGACGTCGCCTTGAGCAAGGAGCGTACCGACACGGGAGCATGTCCCGTGCGGGCAAGGGTCCCTGACGACCGCGCCCCTGGCGTTCCAACGTGACGCGACTGCGTCTGACGGGAACGCGCGGAACCTTTCGCGCCCGCCTGCTGTCGGAGGTTCCGGCGATTCCAAGACACGGAGGCAGCAAATGAGGCGGAACCCCAGGGCCGTCATGGGTGTCGTGTGCGCACTCGCGGTGGGCAGCATGATGTTCGCGTGCCGTTCGAGCGAGGAGGCCGCCAACGCCCCGGAGAAGGCACAGGGCGACACGGACGGAGCCCCCGTCTTCGCCGACAAGGCAGGGCTGATCGTGACGCCCGAGCCCTCGAAGCAAGCGCCTGAGCCCGCGTCCGCATCGGCCCCAGCACCAGCACCCTCCTCGGCCCCGCCCTCCGCCAAGCGCAGCCACCTCAATTCGCAAGGTCTTGGCGTGTTCGGCACCGGCGCGGGCGGCGGCGGCCTGGGGAGCAGGCTGGGCCCGGCCATTGGCTCCATGGGAACGGGCTCCATCGGAACGAAGGGCCGCGGCGGAAGCAGCTCGAACTATGGCTCCGCCAAGGCCCCGTCGGGCTCCAACGGCCCACACCGAGTGCACCCCATGGCCGTCCTGGCCGGGAAACTGAACACGACGCCCGAGGAAGATCCTGCCGCCGCACAGCGCGCGGAGGCCGCACTCGACACGGTGGTGAATCCCTTCGTGACGACGCAGGAAGACCGGCTCTCCACCTTCGCGGTGGACGTGGACACGGCCTCGTACACGATGACGCGACGGGCGCTGATGGAAGGCTCACTTCCACCGCGTGACGCCGTGCGCGTGGAGGAGCTGCTCAACTACTTCCGCTACACGTATCCGGACCCTCGGCCGAGCGACGGACCCTTCGCCGTGCACATGGACGCCGCGCCGTCACCCTTCACCCCGAAGCGACACCTGCTGCGCGTGGGAGTCCAGGGCAAGCGCCTGAGCATCTCCGAGCGGAAGCCCGCGCACCTCACCTTCCTCGTGGACGTCTCCGGGTCGATGAGCTCACCGGACCGCCTGCCGCTGGCCCAGCGCGCCCTGCGCATGCTGGTGGACAACCTGCGTGACGGCGACACGGTGGCGCTCGTCACCTACGCGGGGAACGTGCGCCGGGTGCTCGGCCCCACGGGCATGGAGCGCAAGGCCCTCATCCACTCCGCCATCGAGGACCTCACCGCCGGAGGCTCCACCGCGATGGGCTCGGGCATCGAGCTCGCGTACCAGGAAGCGATGAAGACCCTGGATGGGACCTCCTTCTCGCGCGTCATCATCCTCTCGGACGGCGACGCCAACGTGGGCAGGACGTCGCACGAGGACATCCTGAAGACCATCCAGGGCCACGTGAAGGAAGGCATCACCCTCACCACCGTGGGCTTCGGCATGGGGAACTACAAGGACACCACGATGGAGCAGCTCGCGAACAAGGGGAACGGCAACTACTTCTACGTGGACTCACTGATGGCCGCGCGCCGCATCTTCCAGGAGCAGCTCGGCGGCACGCTGGAGGTCATCGCGCAGGACGTGAAGCTCCAGGTGGACTTCGACCCCGCGCAGGTCGCCCGCTATCGGCTCGTGGGCTACGAGAACCGGAACATCGCGGACCGCGACTTTCGCGACGACAGGGTGGACGCGGGCGAGCTGGGCTCCGGCCACACCGTCACCGCGCTGTACGAGCTGGAGCTGAAGCCCGGCGCGGGCGAGGCACTGGCCACCGTGCGAGTGCGCGCGAAGCAGCCGCGTGCGGTGAACGCCACCGAGCGCGCGTACCCGTTCCAGGCCCACGCACTCGCGAGCACGTTCAAGGAGGCCAGCGTCGATCTGCGCTTCGCGACGGCGGTGATGGGCGCGGCGGAGCTGCTGCGCAAGAGCCCACACGCGGAGCACTGGAGCCTGGAGACGATGCGCGACATCGCACGCGCGGCGTCACCCGCGGGCAACGCGGAGCGCGAGGAGTTCCTCACGCTGCTGGAGAAGGCCCGGCCGCTGCTGCGCGGTGTCGCCGCGCGCTGAACAGAAGCGGATGGATTCCGGCGCCCCGCGTTTCCAGGCGGGGCTCGTGGGGTAGACTCGCGGGTCCACCCCTACCCTGGAGCCCCTCCATGCACTCCGCGACGCAGGCAGAGATCGACGAGTCCCATGCGCAATTTCGAGGCGCGTGGAGGAGGATGGCGCTGGCGGGACGCGCGGGTGAGGTTGTCGAGCGTCCCGAAATCTACATCGCCGCGAGCCACGTCTCGTGGGCCCTGATGAACGCGTCCTTCCTGCGCGCCCCCGCGGAGACGGAGCAGGCCCTGGCGACCTCCGTCGCCTCCGCGGCGCGCTACTTCTCCACGGGCAAGCACGCGTGGACGTTCGTCGTATCCGACGACTGGCTCGCGCCCCAGGTTCGTGAGCGGGCCGAGTCCATCCTCGCCTGGTACAAGCTCAAGCCGCTCGCGGTCATCACCGGCATGGTGGCGGACGGGCTCGCGGAGCCCACGCATCCCCTGCCCTCTCTCGAGTTCCGCCCCGTGCAAGACACCTGGGGCCGACAGGCCGTGGCGGACATCAACGCCCAGTCATACGACGCATCTCGCGAGACGGGCCGTGAGGCGTTCGACGTGGAGGCCCTCTACGGGCCGGACTCCCGAGGCTTCGTGGCCTGCCGAGGCGACGCCCCCGCCAGCAGCACCGTGGTGATGCGCGTGGACGACGTCGCATACATCGCGCTCGTGGCGACGTCGCCCGAGCACCGCCGTGTTGGCGCGGCCGAAGTCGTCATGCGACGCGCGCTTCAGGAGGCTCGCGACGCCTGGGGCATCCAGCGCACCGTGCTCCACGCCACCGAGGCCGGACTGCCGCTCTACCTCCGCATGGGTTATCGGCCCGTGACGCGCTTCCGCGTCTACAAGGCCCCGCCTCCCGGGACGACCTGAGGCCGCGACTCACTCCGCCGACTCGACCGTCTCCGCGGAGATGACGCCCTGTTCGATGGCGAGCGCCCGCAGCCGCGCCTTCACGCGCTGGAACTGCTGGCGCAGCGCCGCGGCCCGCCGGTTCAGCGCCTCGCGCGTCAGCGGCTCGTCGGACTCCACCATGACACGCGCGATCTCCGTCCAGGGCTGACGCTGGTCCACGCGCAGCATCAACAACATCCGCTCCTGCGGCTCCAGTTGTTCCCGCAGCGCGCGGAAGCGCTCCTTCACGGCGGTGCGCTGCCAGGGGTGCGTGTCCGTGCGGTGCCGCTGGGGCTCGTTCGCCGCGGGCTCGCTCACCGGCTGTTCCCGCAGCGACGGCGAGTGGAGCTGGTGGTAGCAGGCATTGCGCGCCAGCCGGTATGCCCACGTCCGGAAGGAGCTCTCCCAACGAAAGCCCGGCAACCCCTTGACCAGGTTCTCGCTGAACAGCCCGAACGCGTCCTTCGCCAGCTCGGGATGATGCAGCACGGACGCCATCAATCGTCGCAGCTCCGGCCCATACGTGCGCATGGCCAACTCCACCGCCTTGCCGTACTCGCCGCGAGTGCAGAGCACGTGGAGCACCTCCTCCGCCTGCTCACGGGGCACCGCCACCTCCGCGCCCGAGACTCCCCCTGGCTCGACGTTCATGGACATCATCACGTCACGCTCCTGCTGTGGACCTGCCGGGAGGAGTCACCCCCTCGGCCCTGTGACGACGTCGTCTCACGGCCCAGGCGCGGGCTCCTCCGCTTGAAGGTCCCGCAGGGGAGGAAGCTCCAGGAGCGGATGGCCCAGCCTTCTCTCCCGCACCAGCCGTCCGTACCCCAGCGCCCCCTGCGTCTCCGCGACGCGCAACGCGTGCGCCCGGGCGAGCAGGGCCTCGTCCTCGCGCCCCATCATGGACAGCGCCTCCGCTTCCAGGCCCCGCAGCACCACCTCGTAGGAGCGCTCGCCCGTCGACCCCGCCTCCCCCAACGCCTCGTGCAGCGAGTCGAGCGCCTGGCGCTTCTGCCCAAGGAGCAGCTGGATTTCAGCCAGCATTCCCAGGTTGTGGGGCAGCCCCGCCTTGAAGCCGGAGCGTCGCCAGTGCCCGAGCGCCGCCTGCATCAGCGCCAGTCCTTCACGCGCATTGCCCAGGAGCGCCTGCGCCCAGGCGCGGATG
Organism: Myxococcus sp. CA051A; assembly: GCF_013336705.1. Taxonomy (NCBI): domain Bacteria; kingdom Pseudomonadati; phylum Myxococcota; class Myxococcia; order Myxococcales; family Myxococcaceae; genus Myxococcus; species Myxococcus sp. CA051A. The sequence goes on from NZ_JABUMS010000009.1 coordinate 212,761, forward strand.
AGCGTGGACCAGCCCAACCACAGCCGGAAGTGGTGCTCGCGGGAGAGCGCGATGTTCCTGTCACACAGCTCCAGGGCTTCGCGCGGCTCGCGGCGAAGCTGGGCCGCCAGGGCCGCGTACAACAACGCGAACGCGGAGGTGTTCGCATGGCCGATGTCCATCGCCAGCCGCAGCCCCTGTCGCGCGTGCTCGCGGGAAGCGTGGGGGGCGTCCATCACCGCGTGCAGCACCGCCGCGTAGGCCAGCGCCGCCACGCGCGGATTGACCCAGTGCTTCACGGCCAGCATCTGATGCCGCTCCAGCTCGAAGTCCGAGAACGTCAGCGCCAGCTCCACATTCTCCAGCGCTGAAGCCAGCCGCCCCCACGTGAAGAAGTCCGTGGCTCGCATCCGGTAACCCAGGGCCAGCAACTCTCGCTGCCCATGCCGTTTGCCCAGGCGCACCAGTCGCTCCGCGACCTCGTGGGCCTCGTCCCAGTGCGCCCGCGCGAAGGCGTGCGCGAAGGCCACCCAGTGCGGCGGCTCCAGTCGAGGCAGGTCATCCTCCAGCTCGCGCATCAGGAAGCGGACCCGCGCATGGACGGACTCGACCTCCGGCGACGAGTACCCCTGCACCTGGACCAGTGACAGCGCGAGGCCGAGCAGCAGCCGCAGCTCCTCGCCATCCAGCGTGCGCGACGGGCGCTGCGCGCGAAGCAACGACAGGGCCTGCCGCAAGTGGCTGATGGCCTCCACGTTGGCCATGCGCCGGCTCGCCATCTCTCCGGCTCGCGCCCACCACCGGATGGCCGCCTCGGCCTGGCCCGACTCGGTGTAGTGCCACGCCAGCAGCTCCGGCTGGGCCTCGGTCACCTCCGGGAACTGCTCCGCCAGCACGCGGGCCACGCGACGGTGATACTGCCGCCGCGCCTTCCTCGGCAGCGAGTCCGCCGCCGCGTCCTGGATGAGCGCGTGCCGGAATCCGTAGCTCGGCTCCACCGTCTCGGCTGGCTGCAACAGCCCCTCGGCCACCAGGCCTGAGAGATCCGCGCGAAGCGAGGTCTCCGTCCGCCCCGACAGCGCCGACAGCAGCGCATGGGAGAAGCTGCGCCCCACCACCGCGCAGACCTGCGCCAGCTCCTTCTGCGAACCGGGCAGCCTGTCCAACCGTGTGAGGAGCAGCTCGCGCAGCGACACGGGCACCTCCACCGATGCGGACTCGCCCCCTCGGGGCTCCTCCACCACCCGACGCGTCAGCTCCTCGGCGAAGAGGGGAATGCCGTCGGTGCGGCGCACCAGTTGGGCGACGAGCTCCGACGAGAGCGGCCTGTCCCCCGCGGCCTTCCGCACCAGCTCGCCCGCAACCGGGGGCGGCAGCCGCTCCAGGGCCAGGCGTTGGACCCTCGAATCGTCGCCCCAGGGCGGAGGCAGCGCGACGCGCGAGGTGAGCAACATGCAGACGCGCAGCTCCGGCAGCCGCTCCAGAAGGAAGCCCAGCAATTGCAACGAGGACGGGTCCGCCCAGTGCAGGTCCTCGACCTCGAGCAACACCGGGCGTTGCTCGGCCAGTCGCGCCAGCAGGTGCGCCAGTGCATCCAGCGTCTCCTGCTTGAGGCGCTCGGGGGCGTAGCGCAGGTGCGGCGCGCCCTCGTCACCGGAGAGCCCCACCAGCCCCGACAACAACTGCGTGCGCCCCGCGCCCAGCCCGAGCACACCCAGGCCCGCCTCCAGCTTCGCCCGGTGCTCCTTCGGAGTGCCCTCGGCGTCGAGCTCGAGCATGCGGCGCAACAAGTCGATGACCGGCGCGAACGCACTGGTGGTCGACTGGGGCCAGCACTGTCCCCGGAGCAGATGGGCCATGAAGGGCGGCACGCGCTCACGCACCTCGCGCACCAGCCGGGACTTGCCGATGCCCGCCTCTCCCGTGACGAGCACGCACGACCCTCGGCCCGCGCGCGCCTCCTCCCACTGTTCCAGGAGGAACTGGAGCTCTCCCTTGCGTCCCACCAGCGGTGTGAGGGAGCGCGACACGAGTCCCCGGTCGAAACGACTGGTGACGCGCCGAGGCTGCACCAGCCGATACGGCGTCACATCCCGCACGCCCGACAGCCCGGTGAATCGCAGCGGCGGCATGGCTTGCGTCACGAAGGCCCCGCGCGTCAGCGCATCCGTCGAGTCGCTGATCCACACCGTCCCCGGCGTGGCCTGTCGCGCCAGCCATGCCGCCACGCGGGGCGCCTCTCCCTGGATGGAAGCATCGTCCAGCACCACCGTGTCCGTGTGCACGCCCACCGTCACGGTCAGCTTCCGCTCCGGGAGCGATGCCAGGGACTCCTGGAGCGTCGGAGCCACGGTGGCGGCGAGTCGCAGCGCGGCGCGCAGGGCCCGCTCGGAGTCGTCCTCTCTCGCCACGGGGTGACCGAAGCAACCCAGCACCTCCTCACCGACGCACAGCACGACCGTGCCCCCCTGCTGCCTCAGCACCTCCGAGCAGCTCCGGTGGAAGGCGGCCTCCAACTCGCCCAGGTCCTCCGCATCCAGCCGCCCGGCCAGCCCGGCCAGGTCCGCGAGGCGACAGGCGACCAGCGTCACCTGTCTTCGCTGCGGGGCCCGGACTCGCCTCGGCTCACGTCGCGGCGCCAGGCCCTCCTCCACCTCGCGCAGCCGCTCGCGCAGCTCCGTCGCCGAGCGGAGCCGGGCCTCGGGCGCCTTGGCCAACAATTCGGCCAGGAGGCCCTCCACCGGCTCCGGCACATCGAGCTCTCGCTCACGCACCGCCGGCACCGGGCCCTGCGACGTCACCCGCTCGCGAATCGATTCGGGGGTGCCCAGGAAGGGTGGCTCACCGGCGAGCATCTCGTAGAGCAGCACGCCGGCGGCCCATAAATCCGTCCGGGAATCCTGCGCCTCGCCACGCCATTGCTCGGGCGCCATGTACGGCGGCGTGCCGGCGGTGGAGAGCGTCACGTCAGGCGCGGCGCTCGCGGCCACCAGCCAGGACAAGCCGAAGTCGAGGATCTTCACCACGCCCGAGCGCGTGATGAACACGTTGCTCGGCTTGAGGTCGCGGTGGACGATGTGCCGCTCGTGCGCGTGAGCCAGCCCCGAGGCCACCGCGTCCAGGATCTCCATCGCTCGCCGGTGCCCCGGACGACCGCGCCGCAACAGGGAGGACAGGGACTCGCCCTCCAGGCACTCCATGACCAGGAAGGGAACCGGCGGCTCCGTCGGCCCACTGCTCCAGAGGTCCACGTTGAAGATGCGGACGATGTGCTCGTGGTCCAGCTGCGCAATGGCCCTCCCCTCCTGACGGAGCAGGGAGATCATCGGCGCCTCCGCGATGGACTCGTGCGGGACGAGGAACTTCAGGGCCACGGGCCGCTGGAGTTCCGAGTCGAGCGCGCGGAAGACCTGCCCCATGGCGCCGCCCCCCAGCTCCTCCAGCACCTCGTAGCGCTTCCCATCCCGGTCGCCGACTCGCATCCCAGGGACAGGCAGCCGAGGGGGCACGGACGCCCGCGCCACCTCCCGGAGAAAGGCGTCGTCGAAGTCCCCGTCCTCGATTGCGTCCGGCCCGTGCTCCAGCACGGAATCAGTACATCGCTCCTCGTCCTGGCCGCTCTCAGGCATCACCGAGTCCCCCGGATGTCTCCGCGCCCGTTGTCCTCTCCTGCCCCCCAACTCCAGGCGTGCCACGCGGCTCCTGCCTGCCCATGAACCGTCGGGTGGGACAAGCGGGCGCAGCCCCTGGTCCCACTCTGGTTCCCACCCGCCCGGGCCAGCGTCACCTCATCGGAAGCAGCCCACGCAACGGGGAAGGTGTGAATGCACCATGGCACATCGACCGTCATCACCCGCGTCCTCCAAGGCAAGCGCGAGGCACTGGATGACTTGCTGAGCTCGGCCGCCAACGCGCGGCGTGAGCTCTTCGCGGGAGTGCCCGGCCTGCACTTCGCGCGCTGGGCCCTCATCGACCTGGGGCCTCGGACCTCGGGAATGGGCCCCGCCGACCCCAGGCTCATCTTCGGCGCGGATGCCGTCCTCGACACGCGAACCACGAAGCCGGACGCGCTGGACCGCGAGTTGCTCCATGCCCTGGTCCGCTGGCTGACGACGCTCCACGAACGCGGCGCCGACGCCGCCCACCTGTTCGACGCCATCTACCGGAACTGCGCGGGTTATCCCGAGGCGGGACTGGCCGAGCCCGAGGCCGTGGAGGACTACCTCGTGGGCCACCGCGCGCCCGCCATCACCCGGCACGTGGACTTCGCCTACCGCTTCCAATCTCCCGAGGACCTGCGCGCCTCCGTGGACGCCCTGCGCGCGGTCAACACGCACCTGGACACGCGGGCCCCACTGCTCGCGGAGACACCCTGGCGGGGACGCCCCCGGGACATGCCGGACCTGCACCACGAACTGAGGGACGTCGCACGCGCCGCCGCGACGAACCTGGATGACCCGGGCTGGCGGGAGCGCCTGGCCACCGCGCGCGAATCGGCGGCGGTGTCCACGCTGGGCTACGCCTTCTATCGCTACGCCTGGGCGCTTCCCGGCATCTATCTGCTCAAGCTGAGGATGTGGCTGGGCGCGAGGAACCGGCCCGAGAGCGCGACCTCCTCGCAGGCGCATGCTTCGGAGTCCGCGCCCCCCATCCCTCCCATGAGCGACGCCATGGTGCAGAACCCCATGGTGCATGTCGCGCGCATCGTCGATGACCCGGGGGCGCTGGCCCTGGCGAGACTGGCGCTTCGCAGCGTGAACCTGCGCCTGCGACGGTACGTGGTGGGCCTCAACCACGTGCAGACCATCCACTGCGCGCGCTGGCTGGTGTACAGCGACGAGGACGGTCGGGGCCCGCACCACCTCATCTTCTTCAGCAACTACGACGACACCTGGGAGTCGTACATCGACGCGTTCGTCGACCACGCGGACGTGCGTGGCTTCCTGGAGCTCATCTGGAGTCGGACCGAAGGGTTCCCCGCGAAGTCGCGGGGCATCGACCCGACGATGCCCAAGCCGCGGCTGCCCGTGGAGCCGTTCAAGGCCTGGCTGCGCGCGCACGAGGTCCCCACGCGAGTCTGGTACAGCGCCGCGCTCGACGGGACTCCACGCCAACGTCACTCCGTCCTGCTGCTGCACAACGCGCTTCGCCTGCGTGAACTACTCACGCGCGAGCGCATGGACCAACCCGTGAAGGACAGAGGCGCTCGCCGCGCCCTGGCCGCGTTCCTGTCCAGGGGCGCGTGCGATCCCGGCCGTCCGCTGCTGCGCCCCATGGCCCTCGTCATCCACTCGATGTCCGCGCTGCTCACCTCGCTTCGACACGGGCGGCGAGAGCCCCGGAGGAAACACCATGCGAACTTCCGAGCCGAGCCTTCCCACGTCGCCCCCATGGAGCACGCCCCCGCCTGAGCTTTCGACGCAGGTGGACCTTCATGATGTGCAGGGCGTGCTGCTGCATGGTTACCGGCACATGGGGGAACTCACCCTGCTCTTCTTGCGCATCGACGACGCTGACGGCTGTCGAAGGTGGCTGCGTGAGCTGACGAGCGATGGGACGCTGACCCAGGCGGACCGCACCGAGCACCCGAGCGACTCCACGCGTGACAAGACGCGCGTCAACGTGGCGCTGTCCCATGCGGGGCTCGTGGCGCTCGACGTGCCGGAAGACGTCCTCGACTCCTTTCCCCATGAGCTGCGCGAAGGCATGGCCCTCAGGGCCCGGGAGCACCTGCGCGACGTGGCGGAGAATGACCCGGACCGCTGGACGCTCGGTGGGACGCGGCACGAAGGCGCGCTGCATGTCCTGCTGCTGCTCTATGCGTCGGACGCCGCGAACATGGAGCCGCTGCTTCGTGAACACCGCGAGCGGGCACAGCGCCACGGGCTGCGCGAAGTCTTCGCCCAGCGAGGCCAGCGACGCGCTCGCGAGGGAGATCCTGCGGGGTATTTCCGCGACCACTTCGGCTTCCTGGATGGCGTGTCGCAACCTCGTCTGGAGGGACTCGATGGCCCCACGGCGCACCCTCGCGACTACGACCGGCCCGTGAAGCGCGGGGAGTTCCTCCTGGGCCACGCCAATGAATACGGCGAGTGGCCCCTGTCACCGCATGTCGCGGAGCACCTGCCTGGCGCAAGCGCACTGCCTCCCGTCCCGGGCCTTCCGGGCCGAAGGGACCTGGGACACAACGGGACCTTCCTCGTCCTGCGCAAGCTGGAGCAGGACGTGCCGGCCTTCGAGTCCTTCCTGGACGAGCAGGCCTCGCTCGCGCCGGAAGGAAGCCCCGAGGAGCGACGGGAGTGGGTGGCCTCGAAGCTGGTGGGGCGCAAGCGCGACGGTGCTCCTCTCGCCGCGCCGCGACGACATCGCTTGCTGCGCAGACTGCTTCCCTTCCTGTTCCAGAAGGACGGCACACCCGCGCGGGCGAGCGGCACTGGACGGCCCCAGCCCGACAACGACTTCCTCTATGCGCGGGATGATCCTCACGGGTACGGCTGCCCCATCACCGCTCATACGCGGCGATGCAACCCTCGGGACGCACTGCCTCCCTCGCCTCACGTGTCGAGCGACGTCACGCGGCGCCATCGACTCCTGCGGCGCGGATTCAACTACGAGGACCCGGAGGGCAAGGGACTCCTGTTCATCGCCCTCAACGCGCACGTGGGCCGTCAGTTCGAACTTGTCCAGCGAAGCTGGGTGCACTTCGAACAGCTCGGAGGCATTGAGGGCGTTGAGGACCCACTCGCCGGAGACGGCGGCGGACGCCTGGTCATCCCCGCGGAGCCAGTCCGGCAATGCGCGACATCTCTGCGAAAATTCGTGACTACCCGGGGAGGCGGGTACTTTTTTCTGCCGAGCCTGAAAGCGCTCTCGTTCTTGGGCATGAAAGAGCGCGCGGCGGAGGACGGAAGAGGGGCCCCCCGCTCGTGAAACCGCGTGGCTGTGGCAGACTTGTTCCTCAGGGGGTTCGACGGATCCATGAGGCGCGGCAGCACACGGGAGTCCGCAAATGGCGACGTGGAATGACCTCATCCAGGCGACGCCCCGGCAGGTGGGCGGCAAGTTCCAGGATGAAGGTTCGGTGGCGCTGCTGGAGGCGCTGCTGGGGACGGAGGGGGAGCAGTTGGTCCTCTTGGGCCATCTGCATCGGGAACCGCATCTGCTGAGGGAGGGGGCTTTTCATCAAGGCCGGATCCACCTGGAGACAGCGACGCGGCCCGAGTGCACCCGCGAGGCGCAGCTCGAGCTGCTCAAGTCCGCGAGTCACTGCTTCACGGAGGCGCTGGGCGCCGAGCGGGACACCGCGCGCGTCTCGTTGATCTCCCTGCACCTGGGGGTCTGCCGGTTGCTGCTGGGCAGTCCGAAGGACGCCAGGGAGTGGGCGGCGATGGCGAACCAGGCGGCGGTGGAGACGCTGAAGGACATCCTCACGGAGGCGACGGGTGAGCAGGGCTTCACGCGCAACCGCTACCTCGGGGGCGTGCTGAACTTCGTCATCTTCTTCACCAGCTCGGCGACGTTGGGCGCGGGCTACCTCGTCTGGGACCGAGTGATGAGCAAGCGGGCCGACAAGGTGCTGCGCCGGGCGCTGGCGCGCATGGAGCCGCTGGCTGGCTACATCGACTCGATTCGGGAGATGCGGCTGCGGCTGGGCGAGGCGGCCTCCAACGTGCCGCGCTACGTGGTGACGCACGCCGTGGACGACAGCCAATGCCTGTCACGCATCACCATCCGCGCCCTGGTGGGTGAAGGCGAGTCCGTGGACTTCAACGGACGAGAGACACGGCGGGTGTCGCGCACGGGGTCTGAGCGGATCACCACGGTCATCCGCTGAGCGTCGGGCGTCGCATGCATCGGTTGTGATGTGAACCGGTGCGACAGAACGAAGCATGGAACGTTGGAGAGGTACGGGACGTACCAATCCTACCCGCTCGAGGAATCTCCATGCCCGCTCACCGCGCTCCCCTCCTTTCCGCTCTATTGCTCGTCGCGATCTCCGGCTGTGTCCCTGGCCTCGCGACCTCCAACCCGACCTACTTCACCGGAGGGAAATGGAGCGCGCTGGACAAACCCTACGCGCTCACACCGCTGCTCGCGTGTGCCGAGTCGGCGGACAACAACGACAAGGTCATCCAAAACATCGAGGACTACGTCGCACCGGCACTCTGGAGCGCCTACGGCCAGGACGTCTCCACTGCGAAGGTGAAGCGCTTGAAGGGGGACAGCGAGTGGTGCGAGGCCCTCCCGAACATCGCCACCGACAAGTTCACCGTCCCGCCGAGGATGAAGCAGGACCTTGCCCGGTACGTGAAGGAGGCCGGCGCCAAGGGCATCATCATCCCGGTCGCGACCCTCTATCGCTCCCCCATCCAACGGGAGCTCCGGACCGAGGACGGGACGCCGTTCGCAAGCGTGGATACGGATCGCTTCACCGCCGACGGCACCGCGCTCTTCTATGTGCACTACATCAACGAGAGCGGAGAGCTGCTCCACACCGAGCGCGCGGGCAGCGGCGGCGACGGAGACTTCAATGATCGGCTCAAGTACATGCGTGACAGCGCGGCGGCGGTCGCCAAGAGGCTGACGCAGGGAGCGCCGCCGGTCGACTTCCAGTAGCGCCCGGCCCGGTCAACGCCACGGCATCGTCCATGAGCCGTGCCGAGACCATCACAGACAAGCGCTCAAGGCAGACCACTCCGGCCGCACCGTGCGAATTGTTCGACGCGCTGCTGGAGTTCGCCATCTCGCGCGGCATCTCGGCCAGGACGAATAGCCAGACACTCCCGCGCGGGGACTCGTTCGTCAGCGAGAGTTCCTTGGATTGAAACGACGGGCCGAGCATGGCGTTCCTCATCCACGAGGACACCGCACCCGGCCCCACGGCGAATCCCCCCTCACGCGCTCGACTACGGCGCGGGAGTGGACACCACGCACAGGTGATACGAACCCGAGCGAACGCCACCCTTGAGGTCTCGCGCCGTCATCGTGACGCTGCAGTTGTTGCAAGCGCCCGTGGGGACCGCCGACGGCGTGAAGTTCGACGACTGGCCCGTGGGCGAAGAGAAGGTCCCCGCACAGGACGACGTCCACTGATACAGCACCGTCCCCAGGTCCGGATCATGAACATTGGCGCTCACCGCCGTGCTCTGGCCCAGCACCACCCTGCCCTCGCTCGCGGTCACCAAGAGGATGAGCGGCGGCGTGTTGAAGCTCACCTGGATGGTGGCGCTGCCGCCCACCTCCAGCTCCTCCGTGACCTCCACCGTCACTCGAGCCCGGCTGATGCCGTTGCGCTGATCTCTCACCGTCAGCGTCAGCGTGACGGTCTGCGCGGACGAGGGCGCCGTCCACGTGGGGTTCGCGATGGTCGCGCTGCTCAACGTTCCCGCGGAAGCGCTCCAGGAATATGAAACCAGGTCGTTGGGCACCGGGTCATGCGCCGTCGCGCCCAGGGTGAGCTGCCCACCGGCCTCCACCGTCGTGCCTGACACCGTCACCGAGTCGATGATGGGCGCATCGTTGTCCGTGTAGTGCCCCAACGTCATGTCATGGAGCGTGACGGCCACGAGCGCCGTCTCGCCTTCGACGATGGTGACCTCCGTCGCCTGTCCCTGGTACTGGAGCGAGTTGTTCGAGGCGTAGGCGGAGACCACGACGACCCGATTCGTCCCAGCGGGGATGCCATCGATGGTGCCGCCCCAGGTGCTGCCCGTCTTCACCAGGTCCTGCTGGATGTCGGAGATGCCCAGACCGGAGATGACCACCTGGATGCGAGTGACGCTGGACTCGCTCGCCGCGAACTCCTGCGTCCCGATGACCATCTGTACCGCCCCCGCGCCCGCGGGTAACTCCTCACCACAGCCAGCGACGAGCGCCAGCAACAACCCGGCGACGGGAAGACGCTTCAAAAGGTGCATGACTGTTCCCCTCTCGCGCGAAAGCGAAGATTCGCTGATGTGGCGCGAGGACTTCGGGGCCCATCAAATACAAGACAATCCATACATCCAACTGGGGCAGGTCCGACACCTTCGCGCGGGGTTTGCGCCCTTCGGGTGACTCAGAAAGCTGCATTCCCAAGGCACCGAGCGGGTCATTCCAGAGGCCCCGGAGTGCCCGAGCCATCACCTCCCGGTGTTTCACGCGCCCGGCAAACCACGGGATTCCTGTCCGTGGACATACACACAGGGAGTGCGCCGGCACCCACCCTCGTGCTAGAGACATCGGCCGAACCGTCCACCTGGGAGTCTCTCTCCATGACCTCGGCTGTCCGAAACGTCCTCGCCCTCGCCCTGTTCTTCGCCTCCACGTCCGCCGTCGCCATCGAGCAGTGGGCCGACGGCCGCGCGGTGCTCCACTCCTGTGTCTACGCCAGCTCCTATGAGGCGGAGATCCGGATGTCGTACCGGAACTACACGCTGCCCTGGGGCACGTCCGTGTATCTCATCCACGGCTGGGGCGGGCTCGACAACGGCGTCGCCATCGAGTGGGACAACACGCAGACGGTCGCCGCCCCCGCGTCCGCCCCGTGGACGTGGACCGTGACGGTCCGGAACACCATCTCCAACCGCACCACCCCCAAGTGGTACGAGCACTTCGACTACGTCTGGAAGGTCGTCCTGCCGAACGGCACCGAGTTCTACGAGAAGGGCAACGGCTCCACCCACGGCTATTACTCCGCCAACCTCCTGGACATCACCAACCGCCCCTGCACGTCGAACGGCACGTTCATCGGCACTCCGTTCGCGCTGACCATCACTTCCATCGAGAAGTGGTAGTCCGTCTGGCTTCGCCGCGACACCTGCGGGCACGGCTGCTGTTGTGGGCCGCCGTGCTCGGCTGTACTTCGAAGCCCCCGCCGTATGCGCTGGATTGCGTGCTGCCCACCGGGGACGTCGAGTCCCACTGCACCCGCCTCGTCGAGCATCAGCAAGTCAATCGGCTCGAACTCACGGGCGCGCGCGAGCTGGTGGTCACCGCCCTGTCCGCGACGCGCACCACCACGCGCCTGGTGGTGGATGCGACGCTCCAAGGCGGCTTTCGCAACCCCGCGGACCAGAACCTCTATCTGTTCCTGGGCGAGCCCACCGACGGCGCCCCGACGACGTATTCGCTGACGGCGGACCCGCAGTACGCCGCGGACCTGGGCTACCCGGTGCGCACCGCGCTGGAGCTGCCCCATCGACTGGACGTGCGCGTGGGCCTGATGGCGCCGCGCACGCAGGGCTACACGCCCCAGGTCTACGTGCGCGACACGGTCCGCGCGGACGCGGTGGGCCCCGACGCGGAGGTGCTCGTGCAGGTGGATGGCGCCCGGATCCACGTGGAGGTGCCCCTGGAGCGCTACTACGCCCTCAAGGGTGTTCCCGTTCCCGGCACGCTCTCCGTCACCCTCGCCACCGCCCGCGACTACGTGGGCTTCGTGGACCACCTCACCGTCCCCTCCGTGGGCCCGGGCGACATGAGACTCGCCGCGACTCGCACCACGGAGCCCGTGCTCTACCCTTCGCTCAACGCGCGCGCCCACCGTTTCAAAGCTGTGACATTGCGCCGGGACGAGGCCGTCACCAGCGTCGAGCTGGAGATGGCTGCCCCCATCACCGACTGGGCCCAGACAAACCTCCAGTTCTTCTTCATCCCCCTGCCACCCACCGCACCACGCCAGGTCCTCCAGGACGCCGCGCACGCGGTGGACCTGCCCTATGCCTGGTCCTGGTATTGCGCCGTGTATTCCCCCCGCCGCGTCTTTTGCCGAGCCTCCGGGGGGCTCGACTTCTCCTACGACACCGCCTACGCCGAGCGCACCGAGCTGCCCACGCTCACCGGCGTCCGCTTCCGCGAGACGGCCCCGGGCCGCTACATCCTGGAGTCCCCCAACACCTCCGTGGGCGCGGGTCCCGAGGGCTTCGCGGTAATGCTGGCGGCGGGGCGAGATGGCTTCGCCCCCACCGCGTTCTACGGCAAGCCTCCACCCGCCAGATGACAGACAATCTCACGAGCTGAGTCCAAGCCACGTCCCCGGTATCCATGAAGCAAACACTCACCTCGCGCCCTGCCCTCTTCGTCGCGCTCGCCCTGGCGGCGATTTACGGGGCGGTGCTCATCGTGACCCGGCTGGATGTCTTCAGCATCGACGTCGCCGGACATCTCGCCAGTGGAATGGCGGTGCGCCGAGGGTACTTCCACCAGTTCAACGACAGCGCCTTCCTGGGCTACGTCCAGAACCTCTTCTACCCGCCGCTCGAGGACCTGCTGTTGGGGGCGCTGCTCTGGCTTCCACTGGAGCCCATCACCACCTTCAAGCTGTTCCTGTCGCTGCTGGTGGCGGGCTACTTCGCGGGCGTGGGCGCCCTGGCACTCCGCTTCGAGCGGCCAGCGGTCCGCTGGCTCTTCGTCCTCGCCTCGGTGCTGCTCTTCTACACGCACAAGGCGGAGGGCTTCGCACAGGGCCTCTGCTTCCTGGACCTGTTCCGGGTGGGCATCACCAGTCAGTTCCTCGGCGCGGTGTTCTTCTTCACGGTGACTGCCGAGCTGTACGGCACACCGCGACCACTGAGGCTGGCGCTGCTCCTGGCCGGAGTGGTCCTGTCACACCTCATCATGGGCCTGGCCGCGGGAGTGCTCGTGCTCCTGTCGCTGCCTCGGATTGTCCGGGTGCCTCGGCTCATGGGGGCGCTGGTGCTCGGCGCGGGACTGAGCGCGTTCTTCTGGCTGCCCTTCCTCGCCTACCGGGGGTTGATGGTCAGCAACCGCGTCATGGTCGAACAGACAGGCTGGAGCGTCGCGCTCGCGTGCCTGCCCGTGGCGCTGTTCGGCTGGACGCGCGGCATGCGCCTGCTCGCGGGCAGCGTCGTGACGCTGCTCCTGCCCTCCCTCTTCGCGCGTGTCTTCGAGGACGCCGCGTGGCTGCCCTCGCTCCACTACTACCGTTTCGACATCTGCGGCCTCGTGCTGGTCCCCGCCGTGGCGGCGGCGGTGCTGGACGCCCTGCCCGCGACGACGTCCCCGTGGAGAACCCGACTGGTGCGCAGCGCCGCGCTCGCGGCCCTGGGGCTCGTGACCTGGCTCTTTCCGCTGCGCTCGGGCCTCACGCTGCCGGACAGGATCGCGCAAGGAACTCGCTTCGAGCGGGAGGCCGCGCCCACCCCAGATGAGCGCTTCGGACGCCACTTCGTTCTGGAGTACCGACGGGCCTTCGACTTCGCGGTGGAGAGCTACCTGGGGGCGATGGACGAGGAATTCAAAGGTCCCAAGGGCCTCTTCTGGGAGAGCAACACCGCCAACCACCTGGTCAGCTCGTACATGGCCACGCTCGTGGGGCGACCCGTCATCCTCGACCACTTCTACTTCGGCAGCTTCACGTGCCCCTTCCAGCAATGCGTGCTGGACCACTTCCTCGCGGACTTCAACGTCACCCGCTTCTCGGTGGACGCGCGGGTGCTGGCCGCGCGCCCCGTGGAGCCGGGCACTCCGCTGGAGGCCATCACCGCCCGCGCCGCCTGCTACACGCGGACGCTCGAGCTGGGTGGAACCTCGCGCTTCCGGCTCGTGCCCGAGCCCTCGTTCTCGGTGAATGGCGCGCCCTTCCGTACCCTGCGAGTCGAGTCGCGCGAGGACATCCCGGGCGGCCCCGCCCTCAACTCCGCCGTGGAAGTGCTTCCTCCGTCCGAGCTGATGCCCTTCGAGCGAGAGGAGCGGTTCTTCTACAACGCCTATTTCCATCCCATCGGCCCCGCCTGCGAGGCGCGCATCCACCTGCGACAGACGCTCGTGGGTGACGCGGAATGGCAGCCCTTGCACGACGCGCTCGCCCACGCGGGGCCCTCTGTGAACCTGCCGCCCGCGCCCGTCTCGTTGCACAAGGAAGGGCGAGGAACCTATCGCCTGGAGCTTCCCGAGGGAGGCCCGCGACTCTTCAAGGTGAAGCTGGCGTGGTTTCCCGGCATGCGGCTGGTGAATGAGCAGGGCATCGAGCAGCCCCTCTTTCGCGCATACCCTCATCTGCTCGGCCTGGGACAAGGAACGCTTCGACTGGAGTACCGGCGACCGCCCATCCTCTGGGCGGGCTATGTCATCAGCGCGCTGTCCTGGACGCTGCTCATGACCCTGGCGCTCATGGCGCGGAGACAGTCCAGACACCCGTCCGCCTGACGCCCCGCGACGGCGCACAAAGACTCGCAACGCTTTCGCGGGATTTAACGACTTTGCACTGATGATATTGTTGAAGCGCGGTCCTTCACCCGAATCACGTTCCAGGAGACGCGCATGGCGACGAACTTCATGGCAGCGACGATGCTCGGAGCTGGGTTGTTCTTGATGGCCTGTGGTGGACCCGCCGACATCGAGGACCCAGGTGCGGATTCGCTGGTCACGCAGGACGCGGCCCTCTCGGCCTCGCTCGCCTGCTCCCAGGACTTCAGCGGCGTCACCTGCACGGCGACCGTCACGGACGGCATTCCGCCGTTCACCTACTCCTGGACCCAGCAGCACTTCCTGTATGCGACGAACAGGACCTACACGTCCGGGCCCACTGCGGGCGGCGCCACCCGGAGCTTCTCGTGTCCCGGGCCAGATGGAACCGGAACGTTCCTCTACGACTTGAGGGCCAGGGTGACGGTGACGGACTCCACGGGAGCTTCGGTGAGTACCGGCTACGGCCCGTACTTCTCCTGCTCCTGAGCCGTTCCGTCACACCCCGCCCCACACCTGGAGTCCTGGTTCTTTCAGGTTTTGCAGGGACTGAGCGTCAGACCCCACCGCCATAGTTCCAGGAGGAGGGAGATGGTGACGGCTCAAGCGTTGTTGGTGTTCGTTCCGGTGGTGCTCGCGCTCGTAGCGGCGGTGGCCATCCGGCGCCCGCGGCGGCGGACGCGGCGACTCAAGGTTCGCGAAGGGTACCCGCCGTACCCTTCGCCCACGGTGACTGGGTGAGCCGGGGCTCGGACTGACGCCCCGGCTCGGCCCGGACGAGCCCCTCCCCCGAGGTCGCTCGTCCCTTTCCGTCAATTCAGAAGTCCTTGATGCGGTCGACCAGGTCCTCGTGTTCGACGAACTGGTTGACGTTGCCCTGGATGTCCGCGACGCGCTGGTTGCGCGCGTGCTCCGCGGTGTCCACGACGTCCAGGTCATTCCACTCGCGCAGCACGGCCTCTTCCGCATCCGGGATGGGCTTGCTGTAGGTGGAGGAGAAATAGAACATCGCGCGGGCGACGTTGCCCTTGTGCGAGTCGGGCGGCTCGAACACCGTGCGCCCCTGCGCGTCGGTTCCAAACTTGGCGCCGTTCTCACTCCACTTCACGTTGACCACCTCGCCGAAGGGCCAGTTGCCCCGCTTCGAGTTGGCCTTGCTGTCGGTGGGGAACAGGTGGTGCAGGTCGCTCTTCGCGACGCCCGTGGCGCCCTTCGACTGGGGCCAGGTGTGCTCCACGTTCATGTCGGAGTTCTTGGGCAGCTTGCCGCCCTCGATTTCCCGGCCGGTGTAC
Organism: Myxococcus sp. CA051A; assembly: GCF_013336705.1. Taxonomy (NCBI): domain Bacteria; kingdom Pseudomonadati; phylum Myxococcota; class Myxococcia; order Myxococcales; family Myxococcaceae; genus Myxococcus; species Myxococcus sp. CA051A. The sequence continues at coordinate 228,219 of NZ_JABUMS010000009.1, forward strand.
ACGCACGCCACCTTGCCGTTCACCACATCGAGCTCGCCGAAGATGACCTTGCGCGCCTCGGTGTAGCTCTTCACGTGCTTGCCGGAGGACGACTCCTTGATGGCGCGAAGCAGCGCGGCGTCCCGGAGCCCCTCGAAGGGGTCATTGCCCTCCGACGGCGCCGGCGGGGTGGGCGCCTCCGTCCTGGCCGGGCCCTTCTTCGCGGCGGGCGCCTGCTCGAACGTATCCTTGAGGCCCAGGGCGGCGACATTCCGCGCCTGGGGCGACGACACGTCTTGAGAGGGACGGGTCCCCACGCCAGCGGTGGATGAATTGACGAGCAGACGAGTCAGCGGGCGGGGGGAACCGACAACGGTCATGCCGGGGTTATCGACCGACCCATCCGGCAGTTGCGTTCCGTGACGACAAAAAATACGACTGTGACGGCAAGTCCCTGAGGAGGGGTGGCGGAGCTACACTCCGAGTCTCGCCCTCCCATTTTCCGAGTGTCCCTTGGCCGAGCGTCCCACCATCCTCGTCGTCGATGATGATCCGCACCTGCGGGACATCGTCCGCTTCGCGTTGGAGCAAGGAGGCTTCCGGGTGGAGGAGGCCGCGGATGGACGGGCGGCGGTGACGCAGGTCCAGCGTGCTCCCCCCGCGCTCATCGTCCTGGACATCATGATGCCGGAGATGGACGGGCTGGCGGTGTGCCGCGAGGTCCGCCGCGCGCACGAGTTGCCCATCGTCTTCCTCTCCTCGCGCGACGACGAGGTGGACCGCATCCTCGGCCTGGAGCTGGGCGGCGACGACTACCTCACCAAGCCCTTCAGTCCGCGCGAGCTGGTGGCGCGCGTGAAGGCGGTGCTGCGCCGCGCCCGGCCCGCTCCTGAAGCCGCCGCCACCTCGACGGCGACCCAACCGCTCTCGCGGGGGCCCTTGAAGCTGGACGAGGAGCGCTTTCGTGCCTGGTGGGGCGAGCAGGAAGTGGTGCTCACCGTGACGGAGTTCCACCTGCTCGCGGCGCTGCTGCGCGTGCCCGGCAAGGTGTTCACCCGCGACGAGGTGATGACCCGCGTCTATGACGACGGCGTGGTGAGTGACCGCACCATCGACAGCCACGTGCGTCGGGTGCGCCAGAAGTTCGCCGGAGTCGGCGGAGAAGTCATCGAGACGGTGCATGGCCTTGGCTATCGGCTCGCCATCCCCTAGGCCCCGCGCCAGGCCCCGGCTGTGGATGGTCTTCGCCTCGGTGGGGCTGGCGGGCTTCGTGCTCACGCTGGGCGGACTGTCCTTCGTGCGCGTCTACGACAACCAGCTCATCCGACAGACGGAGACGGAGCTGCTCACGCAGGGCGCCGTGGTCGCCGAGGTCTACCGGTCCATGCTGGCCGAGCAGGTGGGGACGCTCGACTACGGAAAGCCTCGCACCGCGAAGTGGCCCTTCCCCATTCCGAGCGACGACCAGCTGCGGCCCGTCCTCCCTTCCCTCCGGGCCTCGGACGAGCCCTTGCCGCCGGACGACCGCCCACCCCTTTCGCGCGTGCCAGGAGAACCCCTGGCCCAGGACGTGGGTCAGCGACTGCGGCCTCTGTTGGAGAACGTGAGGGCGGCCACGCTCGCGGGCATCCGCGTCGTCGACGTCAGGGGCGTGGTGGTGTCCAGCAGCAGCGCCGAGTTGATTGGCGCGACGCTGGGTGACCGGCTCGAAGTGCAGGAGGCGCTTCACGGCGTCCCCACCAGCGTGCTGCGTCGCCGCCACGCAGAGCCCGAGGACACACCCCTCGCCTCCCTCAGTCGAGACACCGGCATCCGCGTCTTCGTGGCCCTGCCCGTCCTCCACGGTGAGCGCGTCTGGGGCGCGGTGGTGCTGGCGCGCACGCCCATGACGTTCGCCAAGGCCACGTATGCGGACCGCTGGAACCTGACGGCCACGGGGCTGGTGCTGCTGGGCGCGGTGGCGCTGATGTCGCTCGCCGCCGCCGCGCTGCTGGGCCGTCCCGTGCGTGCGCTGGTGCGGCAGACGCGCGCCATCGCCGCGAGCGCGCCCGAGGGCTTCGAGCCCGTGGCCCGCCCCGTCGTCGCGGAGCTGGCCGAGCTGTCCGAATCCCTGGCCGGCATGGCCACCGCCCTGCGCGACAGGAACCAGTACATCCGCTCCTTCGCCGCCAACGTGTCGCACGAGTTCAAGACGCCGCTGGCCTCCATCCAGGGCGCGGTGGAGCTGCTGCGCGACAGCGCCGAGGTGATGACGCCAGAGCAGCGCGCGCGCTTCCTCTCCAACATCGACGCCGATGCGAAGCGCCTCACCCGGCTCGTGCAACGGCTGATGGAGCTGGCCCGCGCGGACTCGATGACGGCCCGCCCCGCGCAGGTGGAGCTGGCGCCCTTGCTGACGGCGCTCTCCACCCGGGCAGGCGCGGAGGGACTTGCGCGCGTCGACGTGGGGCCCGTGCCGGAGGGGCTCACCGTGAGCCTGCCCGCAGAGGTGATGGATGACGTGCTCTGGCAGCTCGTCACCAACGCGAGGCAGCACGGGGGCGAGGACGTCCAGGTGTCTCTGTCCGTGGAGACGAACACCGAGGGGTCCGTTCGAGTCGTCGTGCGAGACACCGGCCGAGGCATCTCCGAGGCGAACCGGGCGCTCATCTTCGACGCCTTCTTCACCACGGCGCGTGAGCGCGGCGGCACGGGCCTGGGCCTCACCATCTCCCAGTCGATGCTGCGAGCGTTCGGCGCGGGACTGGAGCTGCTCCCGGCCCGACCCGCGGAGCCGGGCGCGGCCTTCGCCGTGGCGGCGCCCCTGGTTCGTCGCTAGGTTGGGCAGGCCCATGAAAACCGTGGATGAATGGAAGGCGATGCTTCGCGCCGCGATGAAAGAGGCGCTTCGCGCTCGGAACGCACCTGCCTCGGCGGTGCTTCGTGAAGTGCTGGCGGCCCTCGACAACGCGGAAGCTCCCGACGTAAGCGGCGCTCCAGCGGCCGTGGATGGGGCCTTCGCGGGAAGTGCCGGTGGCCTGGGGAGTGGTGAAGTGGCCCGCCTGGCCCTGACGCCCGAAGCCGTGAACGCCGTCATCGAACGCGAGGTTCAAGAACGGCGGGACGCGGTGGCCCTCTACGTCAGCCTGGGCAGACACGACGAGGCCAACGCGTTGAGGGCCCAGTTGGACGTGCTCCTGGAGCTTCAGCGGAAGTAGCTGTTGGAGATGTCCACCGAGTAGCCCAGCTCGAGCGTGGGCGAGGACGCGGCCACCAGGTACTGACGGAAGTGCAGCACCTTGCCCGGCAGGGGCGCGCTCTCCGCCACGGCGGCGGCCTCATCCACCTGCTCCAGGCTTCCACCCTCGCGGCGGTAGTTGAACACCGCGGGGAAGTGCGCGCGGGCCCGCAGCTCCGCCACCGGCCACGAGACGCGGGGCAGCGCCAGCTTCAGCCGACCGGACAGGTGGAAGACGCCCAGCTCCCGCGCCAGCACCACTTCCAGCGCGCCGCCCGTCTCACCCAGCCGCGCCGGAGCGACCTTCAGCTTCAGCACGCCGTCCGTTGCCTCCTCCACCGGCACGGGCACCGCGTTGAGGGTGACACGCTCCAACTTGTGCCCTTCCGGCACCGTCAACTCCAGCGGCTGCTCGCGGTCCAGGCTCAGCGTGTAGCTGACGCGCAGCGAGGCACGCCCCTCCAGGGTGGACACCCACGTCGCGGTGGCCTCGGCGATGCGAGGCTCCATCGGCGGGCGCACCTGCGGCTTCATCGACTGCGACACCAGCGAGGCCGCGCGCCACCCCACCCGCAGCACGCCCTGCACGGGATAGACGGCGTAGCCCTCCCCCGAGGTCGGCAGCGGCTCCATCAGCGTGAAGACGGACGTGTCGGCCTCCAGCTCGAGCGGCACCGGAGAGGCCTGCGGTCCGAACCGAAGCTGCGCGCGACGCTCAGGCCCCGTGCCCGACGAGCGCACCGTGAGGCCCACCTCGAAGGCGTGACGCCCCGCCTTGCGCGTGAGCAGGCACAGAAAGCCGTCCACGACTCCCACCGTGGCGTCCTCCAGCGTGGGCAGCGCGGTGGGGTACGTGTCCGCGTCGAGCTGGAGCAGGCGCACCTGCGTCCACCGTCCGTCCGCGAGCACCTCCACCTGGAAGGTCGCTTCCACCTGGAGGGCGTCCGTCGACAGCCGGCCCTTGAGCTCACTCTTCACCAGGGCCTCGGTGGGAGGCTCGGGCACATCCGACTGGCGCTGCGTGTAGAGGGGAATGAGCTGCTCCAACGGCACGGTGGCGGTGCCCGCGGGAGAAGTCGAGGCCGCGGTGGCGCCCGTGGCCAGGGCCTCCGGGGCGAGCAGCATGAATCCGACGAGGAGAGAAAGGGTCCGCATGGTGGGCTCAGCTCGCTTCCGGGGTGACAGGGGTGGCGGCGGCCTCGCGAGGGGCGGCGCCGGGCTGGGACAAGTCGGAGAGGAAGGCCCGCACGCTGGCGCGGGTGGAGAGGACCATCAGTCCGAGCAGGCCGGCGAGAATCTCCAGCGTGTAGATGAGGCCGGTGTAGCCCTCCAGGATGACTGCGCCGGTGGGCACCAGCAGCGTGGCCGCCCAGAGGCCCGCGAGCACCGCCATGCGCTCCTTGGGGAACAGCCAGCGGGCATAGGCCACCACCGCCGCGCCCAGTCCCAGCGCGCTGAGGACGTAGGCCCCATAGAAGTTCATGAAGGCGGCCAGGTACGCGAGGAGCACGAAGAAGAAGCCGTACACGGCGGCCAGCAGATACGCCTCATGCAGCGCGAGCTGTCGCTTGTGCCGCATGCCCAGCGCCGCGAGCAGCGCCACCAGGGCGAGGAACGGCACCCACGCGCGGCTCGCCATGCGGGACACCATGGAGTCGAACGTCTTCTCCGAGGGCAGGATGACGCCCAGGTTGACGCCGGACTCCAGCGACTGGAAGGCCCAGTCCAGCGTCACCGTGTCGCTGCCCGTCTGCACGGACGAGGCGGACAGCACGCCCCCCGGATAGTCGTAGTTGTCGCCCCCCTCCACGGCGAAGTGCAGGCGGACGTCGCGCGCGGAGAGCGCCGGGTCCAACTTGTAGATGAAGGAGTCGAGCCCTCGGGCGCGGTAGCGGATGACGAAGCGGGCCGTGGCGCCCTTCGCGATGCGTCCCGTCCACACCAGCCGGTTGCCGGAATCACCCAGGTCCAGGCTGGCCTCCTGGCCATCCACGAGGAACTGGAGCTCCGACAGCAGCACCTGCGACTTGTCCATCTCCATGGGGAAGATGAACGCCACGTCGATGTCGTGGCCCTCGCGGTTGACCACCGCGTACTCCGCGCCCAGGTTGAAGTCGAAGCCGGAGAAGTAGCGCAGGCCGCGCTTGCGGTAGTTCATCTTCGCCAGCACCTCCACGTGCTGACGGTCGAAGGCCAGCGGCTTCAGCTCGGTGAAGATGGTGCCGCTGTGCACGAAGCGCAGCGAGGGCGCGGGTTGGACGACGGGAGCACCCCACCGGTCCTCCACGCCCGCCGCCAGCTCCGAGTTGGCGAAGTCCGCCCGGTCCGCCACCTGGCCGGCGATCACCGCCGTGGCGAAGATGACGATGAAGAGACTGCCGAAGACGTGGTGGGCGACGAGCCAGCGGAAGGCCCTACGGATGGGGCCGTCGGACGTCCGCTGCGGACGCGGCGCGGAAACAGGGATGTTCATGGGCCCAGACTGGCCCCCCGGTGTGCAACCCGGATGGCCAGCCTGTGCGCTTCATGAGGAATGTTCGTGCGGAATTTGTGCAAGCCCGGGGAGATTCCCCCCGGGCCCGGGTTTCACATCAGTGCACCGCGAGGTTGCGCACGTCGAACGCGCGGGTGAGGCAGGACTGGTTCGCGGTGGAGTCCAGGTGCTGCGCGCGGTCCCGAATCTCGAAGAAGCTGCGCACCGTGCCGTCCACCGGGTCCGCCACGTTGAAGGGCGTGAGCGGGTTCACCATGCCCGTGGAGAGGAAGGCCGACAGCGCGCCCGTCTCGCCAATGTGCGTGAAGGGCGTGTTCGTCTCACGCGCGTGACAGCCGTTGCACGTGTTGAACGAGAACTTGTGCCGCGCGGTGTTGTTCACGATGCCGGTGGCCCGCCAGAACGTGCTGGACGGCGTTGGGACGCGCGGGTTGGCGCCCAGGAAGTTCACGCTCGCGAAGGTGGCCGGCACGCCGTAGGTGTTGGCGAGGATGGCCGCCTGGTTGGTGTTCACGAAGTCGCGGAAGATGGTGGTGTTGTTGCGCGCGTCTCCCGGCGTCAACGCCACCGTGGTCTCCGACAGGAAGTTCGGCGTCGCGCCCGTGTCGAACAGGTGGAACTCCCGCAGCTCCCAGGGCGAGGCGAGCATGAAGTCGTTGGTGCGAATCTGGTTGATGGCGTTGCCGTTGGGCTTGGTGGGCGCCGCGCCGGCGACGACGACCTGCTCCGTGAGCGCCTGCAGCGCCGCGTTGTAGGCCGGGCTGCCCAGCACCATCAGCGGGTTCGACAGCTGCATCCACTGCTGCGCCCAGCTCTTCACGTTGAGGCAGCCGGAGATGGGCACGCCGTACTCGAAGATGACCAGCAGCGGCCGGATGACGCAGCCCGCGCTCTTGTCCACCGCGGCGAAGACGAAGCGCAGCTCACCGCCACCGCTGGAGCCGCCGTAGCCCACCGGGCCATTGCCCTTGCCCAGGTCCAACCGGTTGAAGATGGCCACCAGCTTGAACGCCGACTTCGTCATGTCGAGCGTGCCGGCGATCTTCGGCCACGGGTTCAGGATGCGCGGCACCACCTGCGTGCGCGCCGGGACGGTCCACCCGTTGAGCGTCTGGTTCGCGTTCCACTGCAGCAACCACTGCTCGGTGAGGGCCGACGGCGTCACGAACGTGCTCGCCATCTCCGTCATCAGGTGGTTGAACGTCCACACCCCGTTCGGGTTGCCAGAGTTCGAGCACGGGTCATACGTCCGCGTCGGGTCGTTGATGACGTTCGGATGGGTGATGATGAGGGATTTGGCCGGCCTGACGTCGGCGAGCAGGCCCACGGGCGTCACGGGGATGGGGACGCGCGGACGGAAGACGTCCGATGAGAGAGCCACCACCCGGCGCTCCTCCACCAGCTCGCGGTTGTTGAAGACGGCGAACGTCAGCGGCTCGTTGGGCTGCCGGTTCTGCGCCGCGGTGATGCGGTCCTGCGTCTTGCGGTGCAGCTCGAGGTCGACCTCGGCGAAGCCGGAGAACACACCATCTCCGGCCTGCTCGTCACCCTCCGTGCCTTGATCTCTCAGCACCACGGGCTTGCCCGTATCGGACACCACGGGGACCTCCGTGAAGAGGCCTTGCTGACTCTGGGCGAGCCGCACTCGGACCAGGCTGCGGGTCGCGGTGCCCAGGACGTCGTCCTGCGCCACCACGTCGAGCGACTGGATGATGGGCGCGGGCTTGTTGGTGGGCGTCGGCTCGGCCACCGCCGCCTGGGGCCGCTCCTCCAGGGGAGCCGGGCTCTCCAGCGCCTCTCCACCACAACCCGTCATGCACAATGCGATTGCGAGCACACCGGACCCAGCCCACTTCAGGCCCAGGGCCTTCTTCGGGGACCACTTCTTCATGGATGTCGCCTCCAGGGGATTTACGGCGACCCCTCCAAGTGCACCCCGCAGGCCAGGACCAGCACCCCGAGAGAAGCCCACACACACCAGGGGGATGTGTCTCTTGAGGCAACAACCGTCACTCGGACTGTGACTTTCCGCGCTACAGCGCCTCTCCTTTCCCGAGAGGGTCCAAAGTTGTACGGCAGCCCAGAAACCGGCTCAAATCCAGGAAATGGAGAGAGTCGAGGAGATCTACCAGGGCTTCGTGGTTGATCATCAGCTCGAGCGCGCGGGCCTCTTCGAGCTGCTCCGCGAGCGGTTCGTTGCCGTGGACACCGTGCTGTACCCGGGGTGCTTCGTGCACATCACCCCGTCGTTCTTCTTCCAGCACGTCGTCTACGTGGACCGGAACGACCTGGCGCAGGGCTTCTTCGCCAACAAGGACGGCGTGCTGCGGAAGATCTCCTCCCGGCAGCAGTACGCCCAGAAGGCCCACGTGCGCTTCGTCTCGCAGGACTACCTGCAGCCCATCCCCGCGCTCGAGGAGAGCTTCGACCTGCTGCTGGCGCTGTATGCCGGAGGAATCTCCCGCGCCTGCGGCAAGTACCTGAAGGTCGGCGGGCTGCTGGTGACGAACGACCACCACGGCGACGCGGCGGAGGCCGCGGCCGAAGAGAACCTGGAGCTGGTCGCCGTGGTGAAGGAGCTGCGGGGGAAGTACACCTTCAGCGACCAGGAACTCGCCGCGTACCTGGTCCCAAAGCTACCGCCCCGGGGCCCCGCCGCGCTCGACGACGCGGGCGGCTCCCACTGGGCCCGGCCCGCCGACTACTACGTGTTCCGCAAGACGCGCCCGGGCGCGGCGTCGCTGGAGACCGGGCGCTTCTCGGCACCGCACTGAGGCCCCTCGTTACTGGGCCTCCAACCGGAACTGCTGGCAGTCGTTGTTGGACCAGGTCCACTGCTGGATGACGGTGCCGTTGGCGCTCGTCCCGCAGCTGGTGACATCCAGCACCTTGCCGCTGTGTCGGGCCTCGATGCGATGGAACCCGCCGGAGGTCGCCACCGTGCGGAACTGCTGGTTTCCACCGTTGGACCAGGTCCACTGCTGGAGCCCCGCGCCATCCGCGGTGCTCACGTCGCGCACGTCCAGCACCTTGCCGCTGTACTGGGACACGATGCGGACGTAGCCGCTGTCGGTGGGCTCCAGCACCCACTGCTGGCTGGCGCCCGTGTGGCACGCCCACTGGTGAATCGTCGCGCCGTCCGCGGTGCTGGGACCGTTGATGTCCAGGCAGCGGCCGGAGGACTTGTTGACGATGCGGTAGCGGGTGGCGCCACCGCCGCCCTGCGCGGCGTTGAAGATGGCGAGCAGCAGCGACGTGTCATTGCGCGTGTCCTGGGTCAGCTCCCAGATCATCACCCCGCCGCCCTGCTGGAGCCCCAGCCGCGTCTTCGCCTGGATGGTGGCAATGCCGTTGTAATAGACGTCGCCCACGTTGTCCTTGTACGGCGCCTGCGAGTCGCGCGCGACGAGGTCCGCGTAGCCGACATACGACGACGGCGAGCGCCCGTAGAACGGCACGCCCAGCACGGCCTTCGACGCCGGCAGGCCCCGCCCCTTCCAGTAGTTGAGCGACTGGACGGCGTAGTCGTACGTCGAATGCGGCTGCCCGCCGTCGTACGCCATGATGTTGAGGAAGTCGAAGTCGGCGAACGTCGAGGTGGGGATGCCCTCGCCGTAGTAGCCGTTGGCCACCACCGCGGCCGTGAGCAGCTTGCCGCGCGAGCGCATCGCCGCGCCCAGCTCCCGGATGAGCGCCGCGTAGTTCTGCGCGGAGGCGCCCGGGTCCGGGTACTCCCAGTCGATGTCCACGCCGTCCAGCCCCGCCGCGTTGACGTAGTTGACCAGGTTGTTCACGAAGGCCGTGCGAGTGCCCGCGTTCGCCGCGAGCGACTCGAAGCCACTGTCATTGCCGTCGTTCCACCCGCCCACGGCGATGAGCACCTTCACGCCTCGCGCGTGCGCCGCCGTGACGAGCGAGCGAAGCCGCGCGTCCGTCCCGCTCGGCCCCGTGAGCCCACCCTGCGCGGTGGGCACCACGAAGGCGTAGTTGATGTGCGTAAGCCTGTCGTAGGGGATGGTGTTGACGTCGCCCGCCCACGTCGGGAAGTAGCCGACGACGCGGGTCGCCAGCGCCGCGCCCTCTTGCCGGCCCAGCGGCTCTTCTCCGGAAGAGGCGGCGTCCGGCGGCCCGGAACAGGCCAGCACCACGGCCGCCAGCGCGGCTTGCACCACCAGGGCTCTCAACGGCAACACCATGCGCGACATGCGGACTCCATGAGGTGAGCCCCCGCCCCCGACATGGGGACGGATGGGTCGCGCACCTGTAGCGTCGCCCTAAACCCGCAACAACAGTTTTTCCAGAAAACGAAGAAAGACTATCCAGTCCTGTCGGACAGTTGAGAGGACCCTGAACGCGCTTGCGCCGGGGTCCGCATTTTCGGCGCGGGCTGGACGGGCGCCGCTCAACGCGCGGCGAGGTTGACGGGCAGCGGCTTCACCCGGAGCTGCTTCGAGGCGAGGAACTCCGTGTTGAAGACCTTGGAGGCGTAGCGGCTGCCGTGGTCGCACAGGAACGTCACGATGCGCAGGCCCGAGCCGGGGTGCTGGCGGGCAATCTCATACGCGGCGCGCACGTTGAGAGCGGCCGACGTGCCCACCACGAGCGCGTCCTCGCGGGCCAGGTGGTAGAGCGTGTCGAGCATGTCCTCGTCCCCCAGGCGCATCGCCTCGTCCACGCGCGCGGCCTTGAAGTTGGCGGTGAGCCGCATGATGCCGATGCCCTCGGTGATGGAGGAGCCCGACGACTCCAGCTTCCCGTCGCGCACGAAGCAGTAGAGGCCGGAGCCCGGCGGATCCACGAGCACCACGCGCAGCGCGGGGTTCTTCTCCTTGAGGAAACGGCTGACGCCGGACATCGTCCCGCCGCTGCCCACGGAGACGACGAGCACGTCCACGCGGCCCTCGCACTGCTCCCAGATTTCGGGCCCCGTCGTCTCGTAGTGGAAGTCGCCGTTGGCCGTGTTCTCGAACTGGTTGGCCCAGAACCAGCCGTGCTGCTCGGACAGCGCGCGCGCCTGGTGGAAGAAGTGTCCGGGGTTGGCGAAGGGCACGGGCGGCACCTTGCGGACCTCCACGCCCATGGCCTCCAGCAGCTCGTACTTCTCGCGCGCCTGGTTGTCCGGCATCGTCACGACGACGCGGTAGCCGCGCTCGCGGCCCAGGAGCCCCAGGCCGATGCCGGTGTTGCCCGCGGTGCCCTCGACGATGGTGCCGCCCGGATGGAGAAGTCCCTCCTCCTCCGCGCGGCGAATCATCCCCTTGGCGGCGCGGTCCTTGATGCTGCCGCCAGGGTTCATGAACTCCGCCTTGCCCAGAATCTCGCAGCCGGTGATGCGGCTGAGAGAACCAATGCGAAGCAGCGGAGTGTTTCCCACCGAGTCCCACAGCGAGCCGATGCGTGGCGCCATCCCCCTCCCCTAATGGAGTCCGGGGAGGGAGGCAACCGACGACGGACCGGGCCCGCCCACTACTCGTTGCGCATCGCCTCGACGGGGTCCAGCTTCGCGGCGCGGGCGGCCGGGTAGATTCCGAACAGCAGCCCTACCCCGCAGCTCATCGACAGGGCCAGGCCCACCGCCCAGGGCGGCACGGACATGGGGAAACCCACCATCCAGTCGCCCAGGAAGACGAGCCCGAAGCCCAGGCCCACGCCCAGGCCTCCGCCAAAGAGCGCCAGCAGCACGGCCTCCGTGGCGAACTGCCCGAGGATGCGCCGCCGCTTGGCCCCCAGCGCCTTGCGCACGCCAATCTCCCGCGTCCGCTCCATCACCGACACCAGCATGATGTTCAGGATGCCGATGCCGCCCACCACCAGCGACAGCAGGCACACGCCGATGCCGGCGATGGTGATGACCTGGGAGAGCTGGTTGAAGGACGCCGTCACCGACTCGTTGGTGTGGATTTCGAAGTCGTTGGGCTGGTCCGGGTCCACGTTGCGCCGACGCCTCATCAGCGTCGTCACCTCGTCCTGCGCCTTGCGGAACAGGCTCGGGTCCTTCGCCTGGATGTCGATGTCCAGCGAGCGCTCCTTGCCGTAGAGCTGCTGGAACACGCGCAGGGGGATGAGGGCCTGGTTGTCCATGCTCACCATGCCCAGGAAGCTGCCGCGCCGCTGGAGCACGCCAATCACCCGGAACGGCCGGTTCTGGATGCGCACCTCGAAGCCCACCGGGTCGATGCCGGGGAAGAGCAGGTCCGCCACGTCCACGCCCAGCAGCACCACGTTGCGGCCGTCCATGCCCTCCACTTCGTTGAAGTAGCGGCCGGACTGCACCGAGACGCCGCTCGTCATCGGGTACGTCGTGGACGCGCCGATGATGCGCACCGACGGCCGCGTCTCCGCGCTCACCGTCGACACCTTCTGCCCGCCCTGGTCGTCCGACGGGGCCACCACGCCCACCGACGGACAGAACATCTCGATGGCGCGCACGTCCTCCAGGCCCATGTCCGGGCGCTTGGCGAACTTCGCCCAGTTGAAGCGGCCGAAGCCGCCCGCGGGCCACTTGGTGAGCTGGAAGGTGTGCGCCCCCAGCCGGCCCAGGTCGCGGTTCACCTTGGTGCGCAGGCCCTCGATGAGGCCCATCATCGTGATGACCGTGGCCACGCCGATGACGATGCCCAACAGCGTCAGCAGGGAGCGCAGCGGGTTGCCCAGGAAGGTCCCCAGGGCCAGCCGCAGATTGTCCAGGAAGGCTCGCATCGACTCACTCGTACCGAAGGGCTTCCACGGGGTCCAGGTTCGCCGCGCGCGCCGCCGGCCAGATGCCGAACAGCAGGCCCACCAGCGCGGCGAAGAACACCCCGCCGAGCACCGTGGACGTCTGCACGTCCGCCGCCAGGGGCGTTATCAGCGACACCACCTTGGCGGTGCCCAATCCCACCGTCGTTCCCAGCAGGCCTCCCACCGCGGACACGCTGGCCGCCTCCATGAGGAACTGGACGACGATGGTGCGCTTGCGCGCTCCCAGCGCGCGCCGCACGCCAATCTCCCGCGTCCGCTCGCGCACCGACACCAGCATGATGTTCATGATGCCGATGCCGCCCACCAACAAGGTGATGAGCCCCACGCCCACCGCCACGCCGTACAGCGCGCCGGTCAGCTGCGCGTAGGTCTGCGCCATCGCCTCCGGCTTGTTGATGTTGAAGTCGTCGGGCTGACCCGGCTCCGTGCCGCGCAGGCGCCGCAGGATGCCGATGAGCTGGTCCTCCGCCATGCGCACCTGGGACGCGTCCGCCACCGCCATGGCGATCTCGAACGGCCGGCCCTTGCCGAAGTTGCTGTAGAACGTCTTGAAGGGGATGAGCACGAGCAGGTCCATGCTCTCGTTGACCACCTTCCCCTTCCGACTGAGCGTTCCCACCACCTGGAAGGAGCGGTTGTCCACGCGGATGCTCCGTCCCACCGGGCTGATGCCGGGGAACAGCCGCTCCGCCACGTCCGCGCCCAGCACCGCCACCGGACGCGTCACCTCTTCATCCGACTCCGTGATGAAGCGGCCCCCGGTGATGTCGAAGCCCGCGATGCCCAGGTACTCGTGGTTGACGCCCTGGATGCGCACCGACGACATCTGCTCGCCGCCGTACGACACGTCCGACAGCCGCGAGACGGACGGGGACATCGCGGTGATGAACGGCGCCATGGCGCGCAGCCGGGGCAGCTGCTCCAGGGTGAAGTTCTTGCGATTGCGGTACTTCCACCAATCGCCCTTGATCATCCACGGGAACTTGGAGACGTAGAGCGTGTTGGCGCCGAAGCTCGCGAGCTGTCGGTGGAAGGACGTGTTGAGCCCCTGGATGATGCCGACGATGGCCAGCAGCGTGGCCACGCCGATGCCGATGCCCAGCGTCGTCAGCACCGTGCGCAGGCGGTTGGCGCGCAGGGAGAACACGGCGATGCGCGCCCCCTCCAGGACGTCCACCCGCAGGCTCGTCGCGTTCTTCATACGCCTGCCACCATCGGGCCGGCGACGCCCATGGCCACTTCACGCCCGGGACCGTCGGCGACAATCTCTCCGTCGCTCAGGCGGATGGCCCGGGGGCAGCGCGCCGCCAGCTTGGGCTCGTGCGTGACGAGCACCAGCGTGTGGCCCGCCTGGTGGAGCTGCTCGAACAGCCGGACGATCTCCTCGCCCGTGGCCGAGTCCAGGTTGCCCGTGGGCTCGTCCGCCAGGAGCATGGAGGGCTCAGACACCAGCGCGCGGGCAATGGCCACGCGCTGACGCTGACCACCCGACAGCTCGTTGGGTCGGTGGTGCATGCGGTGCGTGAGCTGAACCTTGTCCAGCGCCGCCTTCGCCCGCTCCCGCCGCTCCTTGGCCGCCATGCCCCGGTACACCAGGGGCAGCTCCACGTTCGCCAGCGCCGTCTCCTTCGGCAGCAGCTGGAACGTCTGGAAGATGAAGCCGATCTCCACGTTGCGGATGACGGCGAGCTCGTCGTCGCTCATGCGCGACACGTCCTTGCCGTTGAGCATGTAGCGGCCGCTGGTGGGCGTATCCAGGCAGCCCAGCACGTTCATCATCGTGCTCTTGCCAGAACCGGACTGGCCGATGATGGCCACCCACTCCCCTCGGCTGATGCCGAAGGTGACGCCTCGCAGCGCGCGCACCTCCTCGCCACCGACATGGAAGACGCGGGTGATGTCGTCCACCTGGATGAGCCGGCCTGTGCCGGCGCCGCTGCCGTCACTCACGACTTCTGACCGCCCTTCGCGCCAGGACCCTCGCCCGGTTCGGGCGCCTGGACATTGTCCCCGTGGTTCAGCTCCTTCGACAGCGTGCGGTAGGGCCCTTCCACCACGCGGTCCCCATCGCTCAGCCCGGAGAGGATCTCCAGCTCCGTGTCGGAGGCGATGCCCGTCTGCACCCGCCGCACCTGCGCCTTGTTCGCCGCGTCCACCACGAACACCACCTTGGCGAGCGTCTCGGTGCGCTTGGCCTTCAGCGCGCCGCCCTCCACCGACTCCTTGAAGTCCGGCAGCGAGCGCTCCGCGCGCACCGTCACCGCCTGGATGGGCACCAGGATGACGTCATCGTGCGTCTCCGCGGAGATGCGAGCCTCCGCGCTCATGCCCGGCAGCACGCCCGGCGGCCGCATGTCCAGCGCCACCGTGACGGGGAAGCTCGTCACTTCCGCCTCCGTGCCCGGGTTCTTGATGAGCGCCTTCTGGGCGATCTCCACCACCGAGCCCTGGAACGTCTGCCCCTCCAGCGCGTCCAGCGTCACGTCCGCGGGCTGGCCCGGCTTCAGGTGCACGACCTCGTGCTCCCCCACCTCGAACTTCACCTCCATGGCGCTCAGCGCGGCGATGGTCATCACCACGTCCTCGGCCAACTCCGAGCCACGCACGCGCTCACCCACCTCGCGCGACAGCTCGATGACGTTGCCGTCGATGGGCGACGACAGCGTCGTCCTCGACAGGTCCGCCTGCGCCTGCTCGACGATGGCGATGTTGCGCGCCAGCTGCTGGCGGGCGGACGCGAGCCGCGCCTCCGCCGTGTTCTTGCTCGCCTTCGCGATGTCCAGCTCCGCGCCGGACGCCAGGCCCTTGGTCACCAGGCCCTCCACCCGTCCCAGCTCCGACGTGGTGCGGCTGACCTCCACCTCCGCCACCTGGGAGTCGGCGCGCGCGGCGTTCTGCGACGCCATCGCCTGCTTCATCGCGGCCTCGTAGATGCGCTTGTCGATGCGCCCGAGCACCTGGCCCTTCTTCACCGGCTCGCCATCCTTGACGAGCAGTTCCACCAGGTCTCCGGAGAGGCTGGAGGAGATCTTCACCGTGGTCGCAGCCTGCACCTTTCCCGCACCGGTGATGGTGCGGGTGATGGTGCCCTTGCGAGCCTTGGCGATCTGCACTTCCTGGGACGGTGGCGGACGCTCCTTCAGTCCTCCAGCCGTGATGGCAGCGGCACCCAGGAACAGCGCACCGGCAATCGCACCCTTCCACCACTTCATTTCGTCTCTCCCGGGCTCAGGGCGCCCATGGCCCGCAACAAACTGAAGCGGGCGATTTCGACATCAATCCTGTTTTCCAACAAGCTCAGCTCCGCTTGCGTGAGGTTCAGCTGGGCATCGCGGACTTCCAGCGTGGAGCCCGCACCGGCCTTGAAGCGCTCCTCCGCCAGCCGGAGGCCCTGGAAGGCGGCCTCCTTGTTCTCGGCGGACAGCCGGGCGGCGACCATCTGCGCCTCCAGCGACTGGTGGGCGGCGCGCACCTGGCCCTCGATCTCCCGGGCCGACTGCGCCAGCGTGAGCTGCGCCTTGCGGATGCTGGCCTCGGCGCGCCGCGTCTGGGCGGGGGTGATGAACCCGTTGAAGACGTTCCACTCGAGGTTGATGCTGCCCAGGAAGTTGTTCTGCAGGCGAGGCTCGGTGAAGACCTGCTCCGCGTCCGGGCCCTGGCGGGTGTAGAGGCCACGGGCCGACAGCACGGGCAGATAGTCCGCGCGGGCGATGGAGCGCTGCAGCTCCGCCGAGCGCACCTGAAGCTGGAGCGCCTTGAGCAGCGGGCGCCGCTCGCGGGCCGAGTCGATGGCCTGCTCGATGGTGGGCGCGGGCGCGGGCTCCGAGGTGAGCACGCCCGGATCCACCGCCTCCAGGGGCTCGGTTCCGGGACGGGTCAACCACACGGCCAGCTGCGTCTGGTCCGTCACCAACGTGGTGAGGGACTGGACGAAGGTGATGCGGTCATTGCCCAGGTTCACCAGCGCGGAGATCTCCTCGACCTTGCCCACGCGTCCGGCCTGGAACAGGGAGCGCGCGCGGTCCAGCTGCTCCTCGCTGCGCTTGACGGTGGCCTCCAGCACCTGGCGGGTGGCCTGGGAGCGGAAGAGCGTGAAGAACCGCCGGATGGCCTCCAGCTCGGAGGTGTCCGCCTCTTCCTGCGCCTGGCTCGTCTGCGCATCGCGCAGCACGCCGCTCTGCTCCAGCTGCTTCCAGCGCGCCCTGTCGTAGATGACCTGATTGAGGATGAAGCCCAGGTCGTAGTCGCCCGTGCTGGTCGGCTTCGACTCGACGGGGATCTGCACGAACTCGCCCGGGTTGTTCGGGTCCGGCACCAGGTTGAAGGACTTGCGGCGACCGAACCAGTTCTTGCCGACCGACGCGTTGACGGAGAGCTGCGGCAGGAGCGCCGAGCGCGTCACGCGCACGTCTTCACTGGCGATGTCCAGGTCGAGCAGCGCCTGGAGCGCGGTGGTGCTCTGGCGGCCCTGGGTGCGGACCTCGTCCAGGGTGAGGCGCGTGGGCGCGGGAGCGGCGGTGAGCAGCACGGCGACGAGGAGCGCGTTCATCGGCCACCTCCCGCCATCTCCGCTCCGGGAAGGCCCACCATCAACACCCCCGCGAACATCACGTAGAGCACCAGTGCCAGGATCAGCGCGCGGCCGCGGGGCATACCGGTGGCGGCGGCGAAGCCCAGGCCCAACAGGCCCGTGCTCCAGAGGTTGAAGAAGTCCACGGTGGACGCAACGCGCGCCATCTTCGGGCTGAGGGTCCCCAGGAACGCGCCCAGGTGCGACGGCACCAACTGCGCGACGCGAGCGACGCTGAGCGTGTGCTGAGCGGCGATGCAGAGCGTGAGGACCGCGTGGTACAGCGCGATGGGCAACAGCGCCAGCGCCGCCACGGACATCAGCTGCTCGAAGTGGGCGGGGCGATCAAACAGCCAGGACACCACCCAGAGGATGGCGGCCAGCAGCAGCGCCACCATCGGCATCACGAAGACGCCCTTGGCGATGCCTCCGACGAGCGCCTTGCGGGTCGTCGTCTGGATCTTGTCGGTCAGGTCGGCCTCGGAGATGGTCGCCATCTCCCCGGACGCCTGGAGTTCACGGATGACATCCGGGGTCGCGTCCCAGCGAAGGGAAAACAGCGTCCCGGAGGCGGACACACAAAGCGCGAGGATGAGCAGGGGCCAGACCCAACGGCGGGCTTCGACGGCGGCGGGCGTTCCCTCGACAGGGTCGATGAAGACGCGCACGGGTTGGACGAGTGAGGTCATAGAGTGAGTGGTCTCGGAGGGATGTACGGCGCTCCCCCTCAGGCAATTGCTCGGCCAGTCGAAAAATCGCGGCGGTGAACGGGCAGCCGGCCAACCGAATTCCATCCTCATGGAAGGTTGCGCGGCTTTCTACCTCAAGGATTCCGCAGACCTGTAGCAACCTGTTGCGGAAATTTTGCCGTCGGGATCGAGAGGGTGTATTCCGCTCGGCTGCACGCTTGCCGGAGCTCGAATGGTCGAAAGCACGGATCTGGCCCAGGTCCTCCAAGAAGCGAATGACATCGCCCGGAGCGTGGCCCAGAAGATTACTTCGGCCCACGTGCTGTTGGCGCTCTTCACGGTGGAGAACCGGGCGCAGCTCCTGCTGAAGGAGCGGGGCGTGGACGAGGATGCCCTCCTCCACCTGCTCACCGCGGCCCCGGCGGAGACGGACGGACAGGTTCGCGAGCTGCGGGAGAAAGCCCGGGAAATCGCCACGAGCTGCGGCTCGCAGGAGGCCGACTGCCTGCACCTGCTCATCGCGGTGACTCGGGTGCGCTGCGTCGCGCAAGAGCTGCTGGTGCAGACGGGGTTGGATCTGGCGACCCTGCGGACCACGGCGGTGTCCTACTTCGTGAGTGGGCGGATGCCTCGCAAGCTCCAGCCCGGTCGCACGCACGTCCTGGGCGCGCGCCCCGCCCCCAGCCGGCCGCTCGGTGCACCTCCGTCTCCCCTGCCCGCTTCCGCCGTGGCGGTGAGCCTGCCGCGCTCGCTGCCGAGCGCGCCCCCGGCACTTCCCCCGCTGCCGCCTCCGCCGCCACGCGTCACCACTCCCGCCCTCTCTCCGAGGGACCTCATCGACGTGGACGACGACGAGGCCCAGGCAGCGCCCCCGCCCAAGGCCGCTCCTCCCCCCGCCGCGCCCGCCGCGGTGGCCCGCGCGGTGCCGCCGCCGGCTTCGACGCCCCTCGCCGCCGCGCCAGTGTCGCGCCCCGCGCCGACGCCCGCGCCCGCTGCTCCGGCGGCCCGAGGCACCTCGCTGGCGTTGGACCCCAAGGCGTTTCCGATGTTGACGTCGCTGGGCCGCAACCTGAGCCAACTGGCCCGCGAGGGTCGGTTGGATCCAGTGGTGGGCCGCGCGCGGGAAATCGAAGAGGTCATCGACGTCCTGGGCAAGCGCCGCACCAACAACCCGTGCTTGCTGGGTGAAGCCGGCGTGGGGAAGACGGCGGTGGTGGAGGGCGTGGCGCAGCGGCTGTTGAGCTTGCGCGGGAGCCTGGCGGAGAAGGTGGTCGTTGAACTGGACATGGCCTCGCTGGTCGCGGGCACGCAGCTGCGGGGCTCCTTCTCCGAGAAGCTCAACACGCTGAAGGAAGAGGTCCGCCGCGCGGAAGGCCGCGTGATGGTCTTCATCGACGAGATTCACACGCTGGTGGGCGCGGGCTCCACGGGCGACGGCCCGCAGGACGCGGCCAACGAGCTGAAGACGGCCATGGCGCGGGGCGAGTTCCCCTGCATCGGCGCCACGACGCACGACGAGTACCGCAAGTTCATCAGCGCGGACCCGGCGCTGGAGCGGCGCTTCACGCCCGTCGTGGTGCACGAGCCGTCGGTGCCGGACACGGTGGAGATCCTGCGCGGCATCATCGGTCGCTACGAGGAGCACCACGCGCTGCGCTACCGGCCGGAGGCCCTGGAGGCCGCCGCGTCGCTGGCCAGTCGGTACGTGACGGACCGGTTCATGCCGGACAAGGCCATCTCCGTGGTGGACCTGGCGGGCAGCCGGTGCCACCGCGAGGGGCGGGACGTGGTGGAGGTCTCGGACGTGGCGCGGGTGGTGGCGAAGCTCGCGGGCGTGCCGGAGGAGCGGCTGTTGATGAACGACTCGTCGCGCCTGCTGCGGCTGGAGCAGGACCTGAGCGAGCGGGTCATCGGGCATGAAGAGGCGATTGCGCGCATCGCGCGGGTCATCCGCCGCAACTACGCGGGCTTCGCTTCGCGGCGGCCCATGGGCAGCTTCCTCTTCCTGGGCCCCACGGGCGTGGGCAAGACGGAGATGGCGCGCGGGCTGGCGGAGGTGCTGTTCGGCAATCGCGACGCGCTGGTGCGGCTGGACATGAGCGAGATGTCGGAGGCGCATGGGGTTTCGCGCCTCATCGGCTCTCCCGCGGGCTACGTGGGCTTCGGCGAAGGTGGCCAGCTCACCGAGCCGGTGCGTCGGCGCCCTTCGTCCATCGTGGTGCTGGACGAAATCGAGAAGGCGCACCGCGAAGTGCAGATGCTGTTGCTCCAGGTGCTGGAAGAGGGACGGCTGACGGACGGCAAGGGTCGGCACATCGACTTCTCCAACACCGTCATCGTGATGACGACCAACCTGGGCGCGGAGGCCTTCTCTCGCACGGGTCGTCCGCTGGGCTTTGGCTCGGAGGGCTCGGCGACGACGAACGCGCTGGAGCTGGCGGCGTCCGCGGCGCGCAAGGCGCTGCCCCCGGAGCTGTGGAATCGCATCGACGAGCGACTTCCCTTCCGTCCGCTGGAGGAGGAAGAGGTCGCGCGAATCGCCACGCTGTTGCTGGAGGAGAGCAGCAAGCGGCTGTCCACCGAGCGCGGCATCGAATACGTCGCGGGCCAGGACGTGGTGGGCCACCTGTTGAAGTCGGGCGGCTTCGACCCGCAGCTCGGGGCGCGACCCATGCGGCAGATGGTGCAGCGGCTCGTGGAAGGACCGCTCGCCGAGCGCATCCTCTCGGGTGAATTCGGCGCGGGCGACAAGGTGCGCGTCGCGCTGCTCGCCGGTCAGCTCGCGTTCCAGCGGGTGCGATGAGCCCCCGCGTCTCACGGACGCGCGGCGGCAAGAGGACGGGGAAACCCGCTCCCGGGACAGGCACGGGCTCCTCTCGGAAACGTGCCGTCCGCGCATCACCTCGCGAAACGCGCCCGCCCCTCGTCATCGTCGGCACGGGGAGGCTGGGCGGTGCGCTGGGCCTCGCGCTGAGCGCCTCGGGATGGCCCGTGCGCATGCACTCGCGGAGCGATGAGGGACGCCTTCGCACCGAAGCCCTCGGCCTGAAGCCCGCGACTCCCGAGGACTTGAGGCGCGCGCGCCTCGTCCTGCTCTGCGTCCCGGACGCGGAGGTGCCCCACGTCGCGGAGACACTCGCCACCACCCTGCCCCGCTCCGTCGCCCTCGTGCACACCGCGGGCGCGCTCTCCCTGGACGCACTGGGCCCACCACGAGGTCGCGCGCTGGGCTCGTTCCATCCACTGTGCGCGGTGTCCTCCGCTCGCGATTCCCTCGCGGGACATACCGCCTCCATCAGCACCCGCTCGCGCGCGCTGAGAGACGTGCTCCGTCGCATGGCCGTCGACGTGGGACTGAACGCCATGGAAGTGCCAGAGGGACACCGCGCCGCCTACCACGCGGGTGCGGTGATGAGCGCGGGCCTCATGGTGGCCCTGGCGGACGCGGCGGTCGCGGCGCTCGGTGCCGCGGGCATTCCACCAAAGGACGCCCTGCCGGCGCTGCTGCCCCTGATGCGCTCCGCCCTTCGCGGCGTGGAAGCCCGGGGCCTCGCGGGAGGCCTCACCGGGCCCATCGTCCGGGGTGACGCGGGCGTGGTGGCCGCGCATCTCGCGGCGCTCCCCGACGACGTCACCCCCATCTACCGACTGCTGTCGCGGCGCGCCTTGAAGCTGGCCTCGGAGCGTCTTCGCCCCGAGTCGCGCGCCGCGCTGGAGAAGCGGCTCAGGTGATGATCAGCGAGCCCTGAAGGCCCTTGCGCACGGAGCCGAGCGCCCGCTCGGAAGCGGCCTCCGCCTCGGTGAGCCGGCGCAGGCACAGCTCGCCCTGACCCGACGCCACACCGCGCTGCAGGTCCGACAGCAGCGTGAGCGAGGCCTGGAGCATCTCCTTGCCCTGCGGCGTGTCGTTGACCGGCTTGCCAGCGGCCTTCGCCACGGCCTCGCCGAACGCCTTGATGGTGCCGCCGAGCTTGGCAGCGTCGAAGCTGGCCAGCAGCGGCTTGATGCGCGTGGGGTCGATGCGGATGAGTCGCAGCGCGCCCACCCGAGCGAAGCCCGGGTGCAGCAGACCGATGTCGCTCATCTCGAACGCGCCCAGCAGACCCTCGTCCGGAGCGGGGTGCGCGTGCGGCACCACGTCCACGAACAGGGGCAGCGCATCCGCGCCCTGGCGGTACAGCTCCACCTCCTCGTCATCCAGCGGCGGGAAGGAGGTCGGCGCGCCGATGAAGAGCAGCGGCAGGACGATGTCGTGCCAGAAGTCCTCGGGCGCGGAGCCCGTGCCATTCACCGTGGCGAACAGGTGGACCATCAGCTCGGCCAGACGCGGGGCGCGCTCGGCCTGCTCGATGAGCGTCTTCGTCGGATCCAACCGCTGGAGGGACTGGACGATCTGCCCCTCGAACTGCTGGCGAGCCTCCGCCGGAAGGTCCTGCGCACGACCCAGCGCGTTGCGCACGTCGCGGGCGAGCACGTCCGGCTTGGTCTCCAGCGTCGTCGTCGCCTTCTTCGGGTCCACGACGACGAACTGGAGGAAGCCCGGGTCGAACAGGCGCTGGTAGTCCACCGGCGTCAGCTTCGGCGCCTGACCGCCCAGGGCCTGGGCCGGGTTGGTGCCGAAGCGGGCCTGCCCCAGCGAGCGGCGGATGTCCGCCGCCAGGTCATCCAGCCGGCTCAGCTTGCTTTGACCCAGTGCGTCCATCGCCGCGCCAAAGGGCGACAGCATGATGATGGCCTCGGGAAAGCCCAGCGTGGCGCCTTCCGGAGAGTCGCGGTTGGGGAACCAGAACGCGTTGTGCTCCACGATGAGGCGCATGGCGAACGCGCCAGCCAGACCCAGGGCCACCGTCTGGTGCTCGGGCTTGTTCACCTGGAAGGGGCCACCCAGCACCTTCGCGACGGCCTTCTCCACGTCCGCCCAGGGCGCCTTGACCAGGTCGATCGGCTTGCCCTCGGCCTGTTCGAGGGCCGCGGCGACCTGGAGCTGCGCCTGGTGGACATGCTGGGGGACAGGATGCGCCTGGGGTTCCGGTTGGGACATGAAGGAATCCGAAATCGAAAGGGAAGCGGTGGGCCTCCCCTTACCGTGAAAAACGCGTTCGTGGCTACGATTTGTGGCCAGTAGGATGGCCCGCATGCCTGCTTCCCGCTGGCGCCTGCGCTGGCATGCCGTAGCCGTCTGTCTCCTGCTGACATCCTGGGGGTGTGCTTTCGTCACACCTCGTTTTCCCCAAGACATCCAGACGTCGTTCGCGCGCGACCCGATGCGCAAGCTGACGACCGCGTCACTGGAGCTCTACTACCCGGAGCAGTTGCGAGGCCCCGCGCTGCGGATGGCGGCGCGGCTGGAGGGCTGCGTGGAGCAGTTGCGCGCGCAGACCTGGCGCAAGGAGCCGCGAGCGCGAGTCCTCGTCTACATGACGAGCGCGGACTTCAACAACGCGTACGTGGTGCCGGACTACGCGAGCATCCCGCAGCAGATGGTGGTGCCCGCGAACGTGACGCTGGAGCTGTTCCACCTCTTCGGGTTGGGCGAGGTGGATATCGGCGACGTGGCCTGCCACGAGGCCGTGCACTACGTGCAGCTCCAGCAGACGAACGGGCTCTGGGGCTTCCTCAACGACTTCACTGGTGGCCTGTTCCAACCCAACACCTTCACCGAGTCGTGGTTCCTGGAAGGCCTGGCCACGTACTACGAGGGCCGCTTCGGCAAGGACACGGGGCGTCCGCACAGTCCGGTGTGGCGGGGCTGGTTCGACTCGGTGGTGCAGGCCCGGGATGGGCGGATGGACCCGGGGTTCCTGTCACCCGAGAACCGGGCGTTGGACCCGTTCGGCGGCAACTACCTCACGGGCATGCACTTCGTGGAGTACCTGGCCACGAAGTACGGCGAGGCGAAGCTGTGGAAGCTGGTGGACAACCAGGGCACCACCGTCATTCCGCCCATCGCCGTGACGCTTCGATTCAAGGGTGTCTATGGCAAGGACATCGGCTCGCTGTTCGCCGAGTACACCAAGGACCTGCGTGAGCAGCTCATCGTGCGGGAGCGGCCGAACTCGCAGCGCGTCTGGATTCCCGAAGCGGGGTACTTCTCGCGCCTCGCCTCGCATCCGTCTACCGGCGTGACGGCCCTGGTGAGCGTGGGGCGGGAACAGTACTCGCGATTGACGGTGCGTGAGCCGGATGGACATGTGCGGTTCGAGCGGCCGTTGGTGGAGTTGCTGCCCTTCCGCCGCTGGGTGCTGGGGTCGTCGACGCTGGTCAGCGGCATGTCCTTCAGCGCGGACGGGGAGTGGCTCTACCTGGTGATGGCGGACCTGAACGCGGTGGGCGCATACGACGCGAAGCTGTGGCGCGTGGATGCGCACACGGGCGAGGTGGTGCGCGTCTGGGATGACGTGAAGGGAATGGGCGGGAGCGTCACGCCAGATGGCGCGGCGTATGTCTATGTCCGCGTCGAGGGAGACACGGCGAACCTGAGGCGGTTGGAGCTGGAGACGGGCAAGCAGGAACAACTCACCCACTTCGACGCGAGCGCTCCGCTGGGCCCGCCCGCTGTGTCCCCGGATGGGACGCGGATGGTGTTCCCACTGAAAGGGAACCAGGGCTGGGACCTGGTCGTGCGCGAGGCGGATGGGAGCCTGCGTTGGCTGACGCGGGATGGCCTGTTCAACTACTCGCCGCGCTGGCTGGACGCGGACCGCATCGTGTTCCTGCGCGAGGACACCGGACGACTCCAGGCGCATGTGATGACGGTCTCCACGCGGGAGCTGGCGCGAATCACCGATGCACCGTTCCTGGTGATGGACGTAAGTCCCATGGGCACGGGTGAAGTGGCCTTCCTGAACAGGGATGGGGCCTCGTTCACCATCGACCGTGCCGCCGTGTCCGCGATGGCGGAGCGGGTGAACGCGGCGGTGTTGCCATCCGGAATGCAGGCGCCCACGTCGTCTCCCGATGGAGCGTCTTCGCTTCGCGCCGAGCCGGGAGTGCCTCCCGCGAACGCGCCCGCTGGCTCCGGCACCGGGACTCCTCCGCCACCCCTGGCGGACACGTCGCCGATGAGCCCGCCGCCTCTCACTGCGGCGCCCGCCGTCACGACTCCCGCGGAGCAAACGCCTCCGCCGCCCGCGCCCGAGGAGCTTTCGACCTTCCCCAGCACGGCGCATCCCGGCGGACAGAACGCGGGGATGTCGCCCGAAGCACTCGCGGCCTTTCCTGGAGCGACCTCTTCCGAGAGCCCCGATGCGGGAGCATCGCGCGACACGCTCACGGCCACTCCCAGCACGACCCCCTCCAGCGCGCCAGATGCAGGAACGCTCGCGGCTCGCCCTGGAACCAGTGCCTCGGGTGGACCGGATGCGGGAGCATCGCCCGACACGCTCGCAAGCACCCGGGACGCGGGGACCTCGTCACCTGCCCAGGCGCAGGGACCCGCGACGTCCGAGCCGCCCCCCGGAGGTTTCACGCCCTTCCCTCCAGGTTCCACGGACACGCCAGTGGAACCCGCTCCAGTGGCTCCTCCGCTCGCGGGAGCCCTTCCGGTGGAGCCCATCGCGTCCACCACGGGCGATCTCGAAGCGCCTGTCGGCGCGCCACCACCCGACCCAGGCAAGCCCGTGACGGTCCTCACCGATGAGCCCTACTCGACGCTGGAGGGCTTCCTCATCCCCGAGTTCCGCCTCCCCTACCTGTGGGTCGCGAGGGAGAGCGACGACTCGGACGACTTGTTGTTCAGCGGTGGGTTGTCGCTCGCGGGCCAGGACCGGCTCGGCTTCCACGCGTACGCGCTGAACTTCTCGTATAGCACGCAGGACGAAGAGCCCAACGTGTCGCTCGCATACGGCAACGCGCAGCTCGCCCCCTGGTACTTGCAGGCCTCCGTCGCGCGCGTGCGCGAGAACGAGCGCACCGACCTCCAGGCCCTGGCCTACGCGTCCCGCACGTTCTGGACGACACCGGTGACGATTGGCGTGCTGGCGCTGCATCGTGAGTACGACGCCGTCGGCCAGTTCCCTCGGCTCGTCACGCGGCTGATTGGACCCGAGGTCTCCATGTCGTACTTCGCGGGCGACGCCACGTCCTACGGTGGTCTCCAGCGTGGACTGGGAATCTCCGTGAGTGGCGCCGTCTATCCCGGAGCGTTCGCGCTGGACTCGACGGTGGGCGACGTCCGCCTGGGCCTGGACGGCTTCTTCGGCGGCTTCTTCGGCGGGAAGGACAACCTCCAGCTCAGCGCCGTGGGGCGCTACCTGCCGGGTGCACCCGAAGGGCTGCTCGAAGTCGGTGGATTCAGCGCTGGCCAGACCTGGTACAGCAGCCGGCGCTCGACGGAGACGAGTCGCCTCCCCCTCCAGCTCCAGCCGGGCATCGCGTTCAGCGAGTACGTGCGCGGCTACGAGGACATCACGATTCGCGCCAGGAACGCGCTGATTGGCGGCGCGACGTACCGGTATCGCATCATCGTCGACCACGGCTGGGCGTCCACGCTGTGGCTGCTGCCGTCGCTCTTCGTGCGCAACTTCGAGATGGATGTCTTCGCGACGCTGGCGCGGACGGACAACCGGGACAATCACGGCGCGTTTGGCGCGGCCATGTCCATCCAGTTCACCATGGGGCAGGCCGTGCCCTTCTCCCTCTTCTACCAGTTCGCCCGTCGCTACGACGATGGGCTGGGAGACCTGCACCTGGTGGGAATCGGCCTCTAGGCCCTGCTACTTCCCGCGCCTCAGGCCATACAGCCCGGCGGCGCGGGCATGCGCCAGCACCCCGGACGGCACCAGGTCCGTGGGCTCCGTGCCCCGCGCCAGCAGCTCGCGAATCACGGTGGAGGACACCTCGGCCAGGGGCGGTCCCACCGTGTCCGGCGCCGGGTAGCCCGCGCGGTACAGCACGAGGACACGCGACATCTCCTGGATGCGGTGGAAGTCCTTCCAGTGAGGCAAATCCCGCAGGATGTCGCTGCCGATGATGAGGGACCAGCGCACGCTCGGGTGGCGCTCCACCAGCAACGCGAGCGTGTCCACCGTGCGGCCCGTCAACCCAGGCTCGCTCTCGATGCGCGTCGTCTTCAGCCAGCCCGACGTCTCGCGGCACATGGCGTCACACATGGCGACGCGGTGCTCGAACGCTTCCATCTGCTTGCCGAACGGGTGTTGCGCGGACGGCATCAACCACACCTCGTCCACGCCCTGCGTCGCGTGCACGTACGAGGCCGCCATCAGATGCCCCACGTGCGGCGGGTTGAACGAGCCTCCAAGGAGCGCGACCTGCACGTCAGGGCCTCACGTCACTTCAAGGTCAGCTTCGGGGACTTCTTGTCCAGGGCCAGCACCCGCGGCTCCAACACCACGTGCCCGTCCAGCCGGTACGCGGAGAAGCGCAAGTCGCGGTCCGCCTTCTCCAGCAGCGCGCACGTCTGCTCCGCGGCGCCCACCAGTCGTCCCGGCGTCAGGAAGTAGCGCGGGCCAATCTGAACGACTTTCGGCTCCGGGTCCTTGCCGTGGATGAAGACCATCGCGTTCAGCAGGTCCTCGCGCGTCAGGTCGTTCTTGTCGTGCACCACGCAGCACAGCGTATCGCCCAGCAGGTCCATCGCCTTGTTGTTGATGGTGGGGTCTCGATACTGGAGCGATTCGCGCTCCGGAACGCGCACGAAGCGCTCCATGACCAGTCGCCGGTTCTCCTCGGAGGCCACATCCGCGGGCGCCGCACCGCGCGCGGGCGTCCGAGGCAACGAGTCCTGGCTGCCGAGCCACTGGCTCACATCCGCCAGGAAGTCCGAGTCCGAGTACTCCCGGCCGCCCCGGCTCTTCTGCCGCCGCCAGAGCAGCCACTCGTCCAGGTCCGTGTAGCGCGCGCCCGTGAAGAGGAAACGGCGCGCGCCCAGGGAGCGCAGCAGCTCATAGGCCGCGTCGAAGGCTTGCAGGTCGCCGTGGCTGTCGGAGAAGACACCAATCACGTGGAAAGTCCCACGCTCAAGCGTACAGCAGGTAGGGCTCCCTTTGTCCGGCGAAGCGCTCCGTCTGGGTGGAGAATCCCTCCATCAGCCGCTCCAGGCTCCACCCGGCCTCGATTCCCCGGCGCACCTGGTCCGTCCCGCACAGCAGGTCGAACGCCGGCACGTCCTCGACGAACTCGTACGCGTCCGCCCGCCAGTCGAACTTCCCCGGGCCAATGTCGTGCAGGGCCTGGAAGATGGCGACCCCGGTGCGCAGCGACTGGAAGGTCCGCCGGTCCGTGACATGGATGAAGGCCCCGTTGCAGGACTCGCCCCGGTACTTGTCGAACGTCGGGGTGAAGCCCACGGCGCGGAAGGCCACGCCCGGAAGGTCCTCCTTCGCCAGCCGCGCCAGCAGCGCGTCCGTGTCCACCCAGGGCGCGCCGAACTGCTCGAAGGGGCGGCACGTCCCGCGCCCCTCGGACACGTTGGTCCCCTCCCCCAGGCACATGCCCGGATACACCAGCGCCGTGTCCGGCGTGGGCATGTTGGGCGACGGGGAGATGAACGGCAGGTTCGTGTCTGACCAGAAGTGCTCGCGGCGCCAGCCCTCGCAGGGCACCACCGTCAGCGCGCAACCGAAGCCCTCCTGCGCGTTGAACAGCCGGGCCAACTCCCCTGCCGTCATCCCGTGTCGGTTGGGCAGCGCGTACAGGCCCACGAAGGAACGAAACCCCTCCCCCACCAGGTTGCCTTCCATCGCCTGGCCATTGAGGGGATTGGGCCGGTCCAGCACATAGAAGGGCACACCCGCCTTGGCGGCCACCTTCATGGCCAGCGCCATGGTGTAGACGTAGGTGTAGTAGCGGCTGCCCACGTCCTGGATGTCGAAGACGAGCGCGTCCAGGCCCTTGAGCCACTCGACGCGCGGGGACAGCGACTCGAACGTAGAGCCATAGAGGCTGTGGACGGGTACGCCGGTACGGCGGTCCTTCTCCTCGCCCACGGCCACCATGTACTGCGCCTCGCCGCGCACGCCGTGCTCCGGGCCGAACAGCGCGCCCAGCGTCACGCCCGGCGCCTGGGCCAGCAGGTCCGCCAGGTGGCGGAAGCGCGAGTCCACACTGGTGGGGTTGACGATGGCCCCCACGCGCTTGCCCTTCAGCGCGGAGAAGTCCTGCTCGACCCACACGTCCAGTCCCGTCTTCACCTTCGTCACGGCGCTTCCTTCCTCGCAACGGGCCTCGCGGGCCGGTCCTCAGTCCTTGAAGCTCTTGAGCGCGTTCTGCGCGGCCACCTTCGAGTCGCACTTCCCCACGCCGAGGAAGCCGCCCGAGCCGTCGTCCGGACCCCCATCCTCCGCCAGGTCCTCCAGCTCGCCCAGCGCGCTCTGCAGCTTGAGGGAGCGCACCGCGTCCGCCGCCGCCGCGCGAACGCTGCACATGGGATGCGACAGCATCTGGATGACGCGTTTCTCGGCGTCGCCATTGCCAACCCTCACCGCGCGCGCGTAGTCGTCCAGCGAGCGTCGGGGGTTCTCCATCGCCTCGTCCAGTTGGCCCTGGAGGTAGAGGCGACGGCCCTGGTCCTTCTCCTCGCCGATGATCTTCCGCGCTTCCTTCGCCAACGCCTCACGCTCGCTCTTGGGCGCGCGCTCCACCTCGGAGATGGCCCGCGTCGCCGGGCTGCCGCTGAAGGCCACCACGCCCACCCCCAACACCACCGCCAGCGCTCCGGCGATCAGCAGCGTGCGACGGTGCGCGCCCAGCACCCGCAGCACCGCTCCCGCTCCGCCCGGAGGCATCCCGTCCCGCATCCGCGCGAAGAGCGACCTGCCGGCATGTGACGCCTGACGCCCCAGCACCACCGCGCCCGCCGCGGCCCGCTGTCCCAGCTCCGCCGCCCGCTGCCCCAGCAGCGCCACATCCACCGCGCCGCCCTCCAGCGACGACTCCGGCACACGCGACAGGCCCAGGTTTCCGTAGGGCGGCATCGACTCCGTGCCCGGCGCCTCGGCGATGGCGCCCGCGGAGGGCGCCTCCACGCGGTACGGCGCGCGCGGCACCTGGAAGACTCGAATCTTCCCAGGGATGCCCTTGAGCTCGAAGGCGCCCACCTCCCGCGAGGGAATCTCCGCCTTGTTCATCGCCAGGTAGACGGCCTCGGTGAAGTACACCTCACCCGCCTCGGCCAGCCCCTCCACGCGCGCGGCGATGTTCACCGGCTCCCCGAAGACATCGTTGCCGTCCAGCCGCACCTCGCCCACGTTGATGGCGAAGCGGACATGGAGCTGCTCCGACTCCGGCACCCCCCGGTTGTGGTGCCACAGCCGGTCCTGGATGGCGACGCCACTGAGCACCGCCTGGGTGGGTGACTCGAACGTCAGCAGGAGCGCATCACCGATGGACTTGATGATGCGGCCGTCAAACGCCTTGATGAGCGGCGACAGCAGGGCACCGTGGACCCGCAGCAGGCGCTGGTTCTGCTCCAGCGACTGCCGACTGGTCCGCTCGGTGAAGCCCTTGATGTCGGTGAAGACAATGGCGAGGTTGGCGGTCTTCAAAGCGCGCGCAGTCTATGCGCCACGATCCGGGGCGCAATCGCCGCGACGCACCGCGACGTCATTCGTCAGCGACGCGACGGCTTGAGCGCTCGCATGCGCTTCTTCTCTTGCGGCTCCATGGACTTGCGCACCTTCGCCGCGAGCTGGGGCCGCTCCGTCCGCTCGTAGAAGTCGGCCAGCTTGCGGAGCACCAGCGGGCTGTCCGGCTGGACGCTCCGCGCCGCCAGCAGCTCCGTCTCGGCATCCAGCAGCCGCTCCTGCTTCTCCAGCACGTCCGCCAGCTGGAGGCGCACCTGCACCCACTCCGGCTTCGAACGGGCCAGGTAGCGGTAGTGGAGCTCCGCCTTGAGCAGGTCCCCCAGGGAGACCCACAGGCCCCCGAGCCGGAAGCGAGCCTCCTCGTACGACGCCCGGTGCTGCACGGCCGTCTCATAGGCCCGGGTGGCCTGGAGGGAGTTGCCCCGCTCCTCCCAGAGCAGCCCCCGCAGGTACCAACCCCGGGGGTTGGTGGGAGCGATGCGCGTGGCGACTTCCAGGTGGGCCTCGGCCTGCTCCAGCGAGCCGCCCACCTTCAGCAAGAGGCGCGCGGCCTCCAGGCGGGGCAGCTCCCACTGGGGTTTGGAGAGGACCAGGGCCTCCACGGCCTGGAGTGCGCCGGTGTCATCCCCGCCCGACTCCAGCGCGAGCGCGTCCGTCAAGGACATGGGTGGGGAAGCCGGGGCCACGGGTCGGGACTGCGCCACCGTCAGGGTGGATGGCTCCGCGGCGTCAGAGGCGCCCGCCAGGCAAGCCACCAGGAAGACCCAGTGCATGCGCGGCAGATAGCAGAGCCGAGCGGGGCTCCTCAATAGATCCTCTTGACGGCCGGACGGCTGCGCATGAAACCCATGACCGTGCAGATATCCCAAAAGACGCTGGAAGACCTCGGATTCGCGGAAGTACTTCGCGCGCTGACGCAGCGGTGTCGGACGGAGCCAGGCAGGGAGCGAGTGCTCGCCCGGCCGTTCCTCGACTCGGCCGAGCAGGTCTCGGAGGCGCTGGCCCTGGTGGACGAGGCGCGCGCCCTGTCCCGGGAACAGTTCTCCCTGCCGCTTGGCGGCGTGGTGGACCTGCGAATCCCCGTGGGCCATGCGGCCAAGGGCGGCATCCTGGAGCCCCGTCAGCTCATCGACTCGGCGCAGCTCCTGTTCGCCTTCGTCCGCACCCGTGAGGCAGTGGAAGAACGCAAGGAGCGGGTGCCCCGGCTGATGGAGCTGGCGCGCCGGCTGCCCATACTGGAGTCACTGGCCCGGCGCATCGACCAGTGCTTCGAGCCGGACGGTGAGATTTCCGACCGAGCCAGCCCGGAGCTGTGCGAGGCCAGGGACAGGGCCCGGGGCCTCCACCGGCGCATCAAGACTCGGCTGGACGAGATGCTCCACGACGAGGGCTTCCTCTCCAAGCTGCGCGAGAACTACTACACCCTGCGCAACGGCCGGTACGTGGTGCCGGTGGTGTCGAACTACCGCTCGGAAGTGGACGGTATCGTCCACAACGCGAGCCAGACGGGCCAGACGCTCTTCATGGAGCCGCAGGCGATGGTGGGCCTGGGCAACGACCTGGCCATTGCCCAGTCGGTGGTGCTGGAAGAGGAGCGGCGGGTGCTCCAGGAGCTGAGCCAGCAGCTCGGCCGGGAGTCGGACCGCATCCTGGAAGGACTGGACGCGGTCGCGGAGCTGGACGAGGCGGAGGCGGTGGCCATCCTCTCCGCGGACCTGGACGCGAGCACGCCGGAGTTCGTCGGCGTATCGGACCTCCAGTTGCAGTTGCTGCGCCACCCGCGCCTGGTGCTCAAGGGCACGGAGGTCATCGCCAACGACGTGACGCTCAATGGTGGCGCGAAGGCGCTCGTCGTGTCCGGCCCCAACGCGGGCGGCAAGACGGTGACGCTGACCGGCGTGGGGCTGTGCGCGCTGATGCTGCGCGCGGGCCTGCCCATTCCGGTGGCGGAAGGCTCGCGGATGCCCCTGTATCGCTCCGTGCACTCCACGGTGGGCGACTCACAGGACCTGACGCAGGGCCTGTCCACGTTCAGCGCGCACGTGGTGATGCTGCGCGACATCATCGCGGAGGCGGGCGAGGGCTCGCTGGTGATGATCGACGAAATCGCCGCGGATACGGACCCGCGCGAAGGCGCGGCCATCGCCATCGCGGTGCTCGAGGAGATGCTGGCCAAGGGCGCAGTGGCGCTCGTCACCACGCACCTGGAGGAGCTCAAGGCGCTGGCGCACATGGACCCGCGCTTCTTGAATGCACGGGTGGGCTTCGACTCGAAGCGGATGGCGCCAACGTATCGGCTCCAGATGGGCGCGGCGGGTCAGTCCTCCGCCATCGACATGGCGGTCCGGGTGGGCCTGCCCCAGCGGGTATGCGAGCGCGCGCGTTCTCTGACGCTGAACGCGGGCGGTCCCCTCTCCCAGGCACTGGCGGCGGCCGAGGACGAGCGGCGCAAGCTGTCCGAGGCGCTGGAGCGGGCACGCGTCGCGGCGAAGGAAGCCGAGGCGCTGCGCACCGAGCTGGAGAAGCAGAAGCAGACCTTCGAGCGGGAGCGCCGCGCGAAGATGATGCAGTTCAACGAGGACGTGCACGCGGCCAGCGAGCACGCGGCCTCGGAAGTGCGAGAGCTGCTGGCGAAGCTGCGCTCCGAGCAGAACGAGAAGGCGCTGTCGGAAGCGCGGATGCAGCTCCAGCAGCGGGCGGAGGATGCCCAGAAGCGCGCCCTGGCGGCGAAGGCGGAGCTGTTCCAGGTGGAGGCTCCCGGGCCCGTGAACCTCAAGGTGGGCGCCTGGGTGCACCACTCGGGGTTGAGCCGGGATGTGGAGATCCTGGAGTTGGCGGAGGGCCATGCGGTGGTGTCCGCCGGTGGGGCGATGAAGATGCGAGTCCCCACGTCGGAGCTGTCGGGCTCCCGCACGCGCAAGCCGCAGCAGGCGAAGTTCCCGGAGCGGCAGAAGCAGGAGGCGTCGCTCAAGCGTGCGGCCTCGGCGGCGCCGGCGCAGGTGGAGGCGACGAACTTCCGGTGCGACGTACGCGGAATGCGCGCGGACGACGCGCTCGCGGAGGTGGAGTCCTTCCTGGACCGGGGCATGCGCAGCGGAGAGGAAGCCGCGCTCATCGTCCACGGCCACGGCACGGGGGCGCTGAAGCAGGCGCTGCGGGACTACCTGTCGAACTCGCCCTACATCCGGATGTACCGGCCGGGTGAGGCCCACGAGGGTGGTGACGGCGTCACCGTGGTGGCCCTGCGCGCCTGAGCGAAAGGCGCGGATTGACCTGGCTCGCGGCCACATCGGCTAGCGAGCCAGGCGCCCGGCCCTGGCTCGCTAGCGATTGCGTCCCAGGTGCTCGTGGCTGGCAACCCACTCCTCCGAGCCCAGCGTGGATGACAGGGCACACGCGAGCGACAGCTCTCCCGCGAGGACGACTCCCGCGACAATCTCCGCCAACCGGCGCACCTTGCCGCGTCCGTAGCAGTCCATCATCTCCAGGCACTCCCGCTGCGTCGGCAGGCCCGTGCCTCCACCGTGCGTGGCCAGCACGAGCGCGGGCAAGGTGATGGACGCATAGAGGTCCCCGTCCGAAGTCTCCTCCATGTACAGGCGTCCGGCGGCGGACTCCGCCAGGGCCCCCACGTCCTGTCCCGTCGCGATGAACAGCGCCGCGAGTGCATTGGCGGACTGAGAGCCGTTGTTGTGTGAGCCCGCCAGATTCGACCCTTCCGTGGTGATGCGCTGCACCTGCACCAACTGGCGCACGTGCGTGCGCATCCGTGACAGGAGCAACTCCTTGCCGATGACCGCCTCCGCCACCACGCGCTTGCCTCGGGTCCGCAGGATGTTGAGCTGGGACGACTTCTTGTCCGTGGAGATGTTGCCATCCAGGAAGCTGGCGCGGATGGCCGGGTACTGCTCCCGAATCCACAGGAGCGCGGCGAACACGGCCTTGCCCACCATGTTCTGTCCCGCCGCATCTCCCGTCGTGAAGTTGAAGCGCAGGAAGACCATCCGGCTCACCTGATAGGCCTCGATGTCCTGGAGCGTCGCCACACGGCTCGTCGACTCCGCCTGCTCGGCGATGGCCGCCCGATTCGTCCTCACCCATGTCGTGAATTCTCGCCCGGCCTTCGCGCTCTCGAAGACGAAGACCGGCGAGCGTTGCATGGCGTCGTCCAGCACCGTGCAGACAGCCCCTCCGGCCTCGTTGAGGACCTTGATGCCGCGGTTGTAGCTCGCCACCATCGCCCCCTCTGTCGTGGCCAGGGGGATGAGGTACGCGCCATGCGCATTCTCCCCCAGGATGGTGAGGGGCCCGGCGATGCCCAGCGGAACCTGGGCCACACCCGTGAAGTGCTCGCACGAGTTCCTCGCATGGCCGGCGTCGAACGAGTGGCTCGCCACATGCTCCAGCCGAGCCCCCGTCCACGCCTCCGCGTAGTCCCGCCGGGAGCGGACGATGTCCTCCATGTAGTCATCCTCCGGACTGCGCGGGATGCGACTGTCGGGCTCCGGGTGTCCCTCCTCGATGGCCTCCGTCACATGCAGACTCACGGGGCCGTGAAGTCCACACTCCAGCTCCACCTCCACCCAGTGCTCCCCCTCCCCGAGCGGCGGAATCTCGGCGCGCAGGCACAGCGTCCTGCGCTGCTCGAAGGCAACCGGGCATTCCCGCGACAGCCGCTCGCCACGCCACACGGGGCCCTCGTCCGACATCAGCACGACCTGCTCGAGCGGAACTTCCTTCCCGTCCACCCGAACCACGCCGAGCCCGATGAGCCGCAGGTCCGTCAGGTAATTGCGCAGCTCGAGTTCCACCGCGCCGCGCCGATTCCTCAAGCACCGCGTCGCTCCTGGTTCGCTCCCGATACCCCTCGTCGAACTCACCACATCGCTGGCCATGACGCCCCCCGGGCCAACCAAGGCACGCTTGTTTCAAATGTCGCGCGGAGCCGGCACGACACTGCCGACTTCCCGGCAAAGCATGTTCAACGAGGCGCCCCGCCATCCAACGTGTGACAGCACCTCGCCCCGCGAGGCAGACAGGACGGACCCGCGGGACGAGGAACATTCAACCCCGCGGGCCTCGCCCGAAGCCTCAGTGCAGTCCCGTCCGGCTGACAGACACCGACGAAATCTGGTCATTCCACGGCCCACCCGGCACCGCGTTGACCTCGCGAATGCTCGAGGACGTGGTGAAACACCGGCCCGTCTGGTTCGGGTGCTCGCACAGCGTCGCCTGATAGGGCCCCAGCACGGTGACGGAGCTCAGCGAATCATCGAAGCCGACGTCCCCCAGGAAGCCGACGTTCGACGTCAGACGGACGACGTTGCCCTCCTGCTGGATGTGCTCGTGCAGATACACCCCGTCGTAGGCCGAATAGCCCTGGACCGCATACGTGTAGTCGCCCGACGAGGTCTTGTAGCCGCGCCCGAAATCCGAATACGCCCAGTTGCCGAGCCCTCCCGGAGCGCGCTTCACCACCACGGACCAGAGCTGGAACGGGAAGCGCGCGCTCAGCCGCGAATGGAGCTGGGAGGACCTGTCTCCCGAGCCTCCAGACAAGCTCCCGATCTGCCCATTCACATAGCTGGCCAGATACCCGGGCCCCACCACGCTGGTCACCGTCCGGGTCGGAAAGGCGAGGTGCGTGAAGTCATCCATCGAATCGGATTGATAGAAGGCGCCCTCGTGGTGCATCCACGCCCCCCACTCCTTCTTGAGCGCCATCACATGCCAGTTGCGCCCAGGCGCCGCGTTCTGGAGGAACGCCTGCATCCCATACCAGCGCGCCTCCGCGTCGCCCCCGAGCGTGTACGCCGTATTCCTGAAGATGGCGCTGAAGTCCGCCGGCAACCCACTGGAGGACGGCAGCAGCCGGACGTTGAGGGCCAGGATGGCGTCAATCAATCCCGCCCCCGGGAAATCCATCATCATGATGCCCGCGCGCTGCGCCCACCCGCCCACCAGGTGGTCGATGGCGTAGTCATTCACGCCCCGGTAATTGATACCCAGGATGTTGATTCCTCCCGCTACATGTAAGGGATAAGCCATGGCGGAAGAACCACTCAGGAAGTTGATGAACAGGGTGGACGGTGAGCCGCCCAGGGTCCTGTCAAGGTGCGCCCGGACCTTGTTCCATTTGTCGTCGATATCCGCGAGCTGGGACACCGTCCAGTCATCCTGGAGATTCACCGCGCCCCAGGGGATGCCGTAAGTCCCTCCGGCGAAATCGTCCACAATCACAATCTTCCCGCGAACCTCTCCCAGCGTGGGCACATGCGAGCCCCGCCAGAGGTAGGGGCTGTAGGCGGGCTGGTCGCGATACCACTCGAAGGTCTGCGCGAAACCGCGCGTATTGCTCTCCTCCGTGTGTTCCCGCTTCACGCGCATCACCACTGTCTCGGTGGGGTGCGCATTGAGGAACTGGATGGTCGTCTGGAGGACATCGTCGAAGTTGACGTGCAGGTAGACGACGCCGTGGTGGATGGTGAAACGGTCACCGATGTGCCGACAACGGATGTCCAGCGCGCGGATCCCCGCGTCGAGCTGCTGGCGCAATCCCAACGACTGGGTCTGTGTCAGATCTCCACCATAAGATTGATAGGCCATGGTGTCGTGAGTCCCAGGCATGGACAGGGCGCCCAGGCCCGTCGAGCTGGGGACCCAGCTCATCCACGCGGGGTGACTCGTCTCGATACCGCCGGAGTGGTTGTAGTACCGCCCCCTCGCGAGGGCTGGAGTCGTACCGACGATGAGCCCCAGAGCCAGCAGGAGCGCCAGGGGACGAAGCCCCGCGACAGGGAAAGACAGCGTGGACATGATTGTCTCTCGTTGACGTGTGAAGGGGTGGCGGCGGCATACCCTTGCCCACGAATGGGCACACCTGAGCGGGCCTGCGTGTAAAACCACCCCGAAACAGGAAAAACCATCTTATATATCAAAATCACTTGAAACACGAATAAGCCACGTGCAATGAAAGAGCCCCTTCAACAGAAAGGTCGTGCTCTTGAGAGGCAATGTCTGGAGGACGTTCTGCGCGGCGTGGGTTGGCGCCGGTCTCATGGCTTGCGGTGCGGTGCAGCCAGAAGGAGAAGCACCCAACGGGGAGGCCAAGGACGCGGATGTCCAGGCCGCGTTGGCGCGACTGCCTGGAGCCGAGGTGGTCGGACAACAGGAAGGTGTTCCGTTCCTCATTCGCGGTGAGCTGGGTCGGCTGACCGGGGCTGGCGGAGTGTCCGCGCAGCGCGCTCGCTCCGACTCCGGAGAGGAGGCTCGCGAGGCCCTGGCGGAAATCGCCTCCGCCTTCCGCCTGCGCAACGACGACCTGGTGTTCCGCCGCGCCACGGTGGACGCGCAGGGCCGCAAGCACCTGCGCTTCCGGCAGCTCGAGCAGGGCCTGCCCGTGGTGGGCAGCGAGCTGGTCCTCCACGCGGACCCGGAGGGCCTCATCTACGCGGCCAACGGCTCGGCGCGTGGTGGCTCGGCACCTTCCGCTCGGGCGACGGTGGCCTCGGAGGCCGCTCGCACGTCCGCGCTCGCCGGAACGTCCGTCGACGGCGCGAAGGCCGAGGGCGCTCCGACGCTGGTGTACCTGCGTCCCGAGGGCACCGAGGAGCTCCGGCTGGCGTG
The DNA here is from genome assembly GCF_013336705.1 of Myxococcus sp. CA051A. Taxonomy (NCBI): domain Bacteria; kingdom Pseudomonadati; phylum Myxococcota; class Myxococcia; order Myxococcales; family Myxococcaceae; genus Myxococcus; species Myxococcus sp. CA051A. Next base: position 266,077 of record NZ_JABUMS010000009.1, read on the forward strand.
GCAGGTGCGCCTGGTAGGCACCCGCGACGGCTTCAAGGCCGATGACCTGGTCTATGTCGACGCGCAGCGCGGCGGCGTTGTGGCCACGCATCCGCAGATCCACGAGGCGCTCAACCGCCGGGTGCACAGCGCCAACAATGGCAGCACCACGCCGGGCACCCTCCGTCGCAGCGAGGGCCAGGCGGCCACGGGCGATGCCCACGTGGACATGAACTACGACCAGCTCGGCGTCACGTACAACTGCTACCAGACGCTGTTCGGCCGCGACTCGTACGACAACGCGGGCGCCGCGCTCATCAGCACCGTCCACTACGGCAGCAACTACGTGAACGCGTACTGGGACGGCACCCAGATGGTGTACGGCGACGGCGACGGCGTGAACTCCATCGAGCTGGGCAAGGACCTGGACGTCACCGTCCACGAGCTGACCCACGCGGTGACGGACACCGAGTCGGACCTCATCTACTCGGGTGAGTCCGGCGGCCTCAACGAGTCCATGTCCGACATCTTCTCCGGCGTGTGCGAGAGCTGGACGCGCAGCTGGGCCACGGACGCGGACGTGTTCATGGTCGGCGAGGACATCTGGACGCCGGGCACCGCCAACGACGCCCTGCGCTACATGGACGACCCGGCCAAGGATGGCGACTCGCTGGACTTCTACGGCGACTACTCGTCCGGCGTGGACGTGCACTACAGCTCCGGCATCAGCAACCTCGTCTTCGCCCTGCTCTCCAAGGGTGGCACGCACCCGCGTGGCAAGACGACCAACACCGTCGCCGCGATTGGCCCGGAAGCGGCCGGCCGCATCTTCTACAAGGCCAACACGGACCTCTTCACCCCGAGCACCACGTTCGAGCAGGCCAAGGCGTACACCGTCCAGGCCGCGCAGGAGCTGGGCTACAACGCCGCGACGGTGCAGGCCGTGACGGATGCGTGGGTGGCCGTCGGTGTGCCGCCTCCGCCCCCGGTGACGACGCCGCTGAGCAACGGCGTGCCGGTGACGGGCCTGTCCGGCAGCTCCGGCAACAAGAAGTACTACACGCTGGAGGTCCCCGCGGGCCGCGCCTCGCTGGTCGTCACCACCAGCGGTGGCACGGGTGACGCGGACCTGTACGTGCGCTTCGGCGCCGCGCCGAACTCCGGCACCTACGACTGCCGCCCGTACACCAGCGGCAACGCGGAGACGTGCACCATCAACAACCCGCAGGCCGGCACCTGGTACGTCATGGTCAACGCCTTCTCGGCCTACTCCGGGCTGACGCTGACGGGCACGTACTCGGGCGGTGGCGGGCCCGGCACGCCCACCACGGAGACGGAGTCGGGCTCGGTGACGCGCAACACGAACGTGCGCTACGGCCCCTACACCGTGGTGCCGGGCACGACGTTCAGCGTGGTGATGACGGGCACGCGCAACCCCAATCTGTACGTCCGCTTCGGCTCGCAGCCCACCACCAGCGCCTATGACTGCCGCCCCAACCTGTCGGGAGCCGCCGAGACGTGCACGCTCACCGTGCCCGCCGGGCAGACAGCGGCCCACGTCATGGTGCGCGGCGCCAGCAACCAGGCGGCGACGTACAACCTGACCATCAACTACACGACGCCGTAGCACCGGCTTCGCGCGGCACCTCACACGGCGGGCGGCTTCCCTCGGGAGGCCGCCCGTCGTGCGCTTTCCGCCCGCTCGAAGGCAGGCGGGAGAGCGAGCGCGGGGACCGCCGGGCGGTCCCTTGTCACCGGGTCGCGCCCGTTCCCATCGTGACCGCATGCTCAAGCTCGACCACTTCGGATTCGTGACCAAGGACCTGGAGAAGTGCGTGCGCTTCTACGAGGCGTGCCTCGCTCCGCTGGGGCTCAAACTCATGGAACGCGGCGACGGCTTCGCGCTGTTCGGCACCGACCCGAAGTCCCCCTTCCTATGGGTGGGCACGCTTCGACCGGAGACCTGGACGGACCAGCACGGCCCGGGGCGCAGTCCCCTCCACATGGCGTTCTCCACCACGGACCGCGCGGAGGTGGACGCGTTCCATCAGCGCGGACTGGCCGCGGGCGGCCGGGACAATGGCGCGCCCGGTCCGCGCGTCGGCGCCTACAAGTACTACGCGGCCTTCCTGCTGGACCCGGACGGCAACAACATCGAGGCGTGCGTCCGGGAGATGTGACGCTCGTGGCTCAGGGCGCCTGTCCGGACAGCACCCGCTCCAGCGCCGCCGCCTGCTCGCGCTCGTCCGCGTTGGAGCTCCGGCCCGCGCGCTGGGCATGAAGCCTTGACCGGTCCGGCTCCGTCTTCGCCAGCGCCAGCGCCAGGTCCAGGTTCGCCCGGGGGTGGTCGGGGTGAGCCTCCAGCACCGGCCCCAGTACCTGCGCCGCGCGCGCGTCCTCCCCCTTCTCCAACAGCGCAATCGCCAGGTCACACGCCGGGCCCGGCTCCGATGGGGCCTTCGCGTGGACCAGCTCCAGCAACTCCACGGCCCTCGCGCGCTCCCCCGCCAGGTCCAGCGCCCGTGACAGCGCGTGCATCACCCCCGCGTCCCCCGGGGCCTCATGCAGCGCGGCCTCCAGCAGCCGCTTCGCCTCCTTCCCATCCCCCGCCTCCAGCCGCGCCAGTCCGTCGCGATACAGGTCCGTGCCCACAAGCTCTCCTTCTCACAATGCGGTGCGTTAATCCCATTCACGCAACTTCCACCCTACAGAGTGCGACAAACCAAGAGAAGCTTTCCCCCGGGTCCTCCATGCTCGTGCGCAATCCCCCCGTCTCCTCCCGCCGTCCGGTCTCCAACAGCGCTGAGTCGCCGACCGCCGAGCGCTCCAACACGGCGGTGCCGGTCCGGCCGAACACCCAGGACACCTTCGCCCGCGGCACGGACGCCACGGAGAAGACGGCCAAGGTGGGCGCGGCGCCCGCCGGGGACCACGGCAAGCTGATGAACGAGTACCTGACGGGTGCCCGCCCGCCCCCGGCCGACTTCGAGAAGGTGATGGGCTACAAGCCCTACGCCATCCAGACGAAGCACGGTCAGCGCATGCAGGACCCGCACGGCTCCGCGTCCGCGCCCGGCAAGATTGGACCGGACAAGGAGTTCGACCCGGCCGCGAAGACGCACGACTACGGCTATGACCTGCTGCGCTACTACGACCGCAAGGGCACGCCCCTGGCCGATGGCGCGCGCAAGGCGGCCGACGCGCTCTTCCGCAAGGACCTGTTCAACTACGCCAATGACCAGAAGGGCTTCGGCGACAAGCTGAAGTACCGGACGTGGGCGCAGATCTACGCCACCGCGGTGGAGGTCAACTCCCGCGTGCAGGGCTACGGCCCTCCGTGAGCGTGGCCCCGGGGGCGCGGCTGCTTCGCGCCCCCTGGCCTCACTGCATTCCGTAGCGCCGCAGCTTGTCGTAGAGCGTGCGCAACCCGATGCCCAGCCGCTGCGCGGCGCGCTTCCGGTTGCCACCCTCGTCCGCGATGGCCTGTTCAATCGCCATCCGCTCCAACTCCTCCAGCGTCGTGTCCGGCAGGCGCACGCCCGCCGCGGGTGTGGCCGTGGGAGCCGGAGCACTGGTGGGGTCCAGCCACAGGTGGCTCGACTCCACCACCGCGCCGTCGGCGAGGATGGCCGCGCGCTCCAGGGCATTGCGCAGCTCGCGCACGTTGCCCGGCCAGGAGAAGGACTCCAGCCGCTCCGACGCCTCCGGGGACAGCTTCAACCCGGGCCGTCCCAGCTCCTCGCCAATGCGGCGCAGCAACAGCTCCGCCAGTGGACGCAGGTCCTCGCGACGCTCGCGCAGCGACGGCATCCGGATGGGGAACACCGCCAGCCGGTGGTAGAGGTCCTCGCGGAACTCGCCGTGGGCCATCATCGTCTTGAGGTCGCGGTTGGTCGCCGCCACCCAGCGCACGTCCGCCTCCAGCGTCCGGGTACCACCCACGCGCTCGAAGCGCCGCTCCTGGAGCACGCGCAACAGCTTGGCCTGCAGCTCCGCCTTCAACTCGCCCACTTCGTCCAGGAAGAACGTCCCGCCCTGGGCCAGTTCGATGCGTCCGCGCCGCTGCGCCACCGCGCCGGTGAAGGCGCCCTTCTCGTGGCCGAACAGCTCGCTCTCCAGCAGCGTCTCCGTGAGGGCCGCGCAGTTGACCGCGACGAAGGGCCCCTCCGAGCGCTCACCCCACTGGTGCAGCGCCCGCGCGGCGACCTCCTTGCCCGTGCCGCTCTCGCCCACGAGCAACACCGTGGCCTGTGTGGGTGACACCTTGCGCAGCGCCTCCACCACGGGCCCCATCGACGGCGCGCCCCAGCTCAGCACCACCTCGCTGGTGGACTGACGCGCCTCCGCCTTGAAGTTCAACAGCGCGCGGCGCTCCAGCGCCCGAGCCACCGTCAGTCGCAGCTCCGCCGGACTTCCCACCGGCTTGAGGAGGTACTCGAACGCGCCGGCCTTCATCGCCGACACGGCGCTCTCCACCGAGCCCACCGCGGTGAGGATGATGACCTCCACGTCCGGCTGCTCCTCGCGCACCTTGCGCAGCAGCGTCAGCCCATCCATCCCCGGCATCCGCAGGTCGGTCACCAGCAAATCCACGCCCTGCTTCGCCAGGAGCCGCGCGGCCTCCTCACCATCCGCCGCCGTCGTCACCACGTGGCCTTCGACCTCGAGCGCCTCCGCGATGAACGAGCGCACGCCCTCCTCGTCATCCGCCACCAGGATGCGCGCCATGGCTCAGGTCCCCCTCGCCGGGACGATGAGCCGGAACTCCGCGCCACCTCCGGAATGGGTCTTCGCGCTCACCGAGCCCCCGTGCAGCTCCACGATGCGGCGGGTGATGGCCAGGCCCAGGCCCACGCCCCGCAGCCGCCCGGTGACGAAGGGCTCGAAGATGCGCTCCTCGTCTCCCTTCGGAATGCCCGGCCCGTAATCCCTCACGATGAACACGAGCGACTTGCCCTCCTGGGCCACGTCCACCTCCACGCGCTGCCCGGCCGGACTCACCTGCACCGCGTTGCGCAGCACGTTCTCCAGCGCCTGCTGGAAGCGCCCAGCGTCCAGCTCCCACTGCTCGCGGCTCGGCAGGTAGTGCGCCTGCACGCTGGACTCACCCGTGGCCTCCACCGCCGCGCGCAACACCTCGTTGGGGTCCGTCCCGGTGCGCCGCAGCTCTCCGCTGCGCACGAAGGACAGCAGGTCATTCATCAGCTGCTCCAACCGCACCGCCTCACCCACGATGCGGTCCGCCTTGGGGCGCAGCACCTCGTCCCGCTCCACGCGCTCCGCGAGCAACTGTGCGTGGCCCTTGAGCGAGGCCAGCGGGTTGCGCAGCTCGTGCGCCAGCACCGCCGACATGGTGCCCAGCGCAGCCAGCCGACGGCCTCGCTCCAGCTCCGCAGCCAGGGCCTCGCGCTGCGCCAGGGAGCGCGAGAAGGCGAAGGCCAGCCCCAGGATTCCCACGCACGACACCGCCGCGATGAACAGCAGACGCTGCGCGCGGTCCGTCAACTCCAGCGCGGTGACAGGCTCGAACTCGTAGCCGATGCGCAGGTTGCGGCGCGGCTCCTGCGGCGCCGGGTCCACCGTGGGCGCACCCCCGCTCGTCGTGACCGGGGCCTCCGGCTTCGGCTTGCGCAGTCGATGGATGAAGCGACCCCGGCCCGCTTCGATGCGCAGCAGGGGGCCGTCCTGAATCTCTCCCAGCGAGCCCTCCCCCGACGACTCCAGCACCCGCCCGTCCTCGATGATGGCCACGTAGCGCAGGCCGCCCTCCTGGTTCGCCGCGAGGAAGGCATCGAGCGACTGCTGGCTCGGAGGACCCGAGCCCTCTCGGAAGGCCTCCAACCCGGAGTGCATCAGGACGTTGGCCATGCCTCGCACCACCAGCGAGGACGACTCCATCGCGGACCTGCGGATGAAGAGCACCGCGGACAGAAGCACGGCGCACATGAGCCCCGCCGCGACCCACGGCATCCACGGACCACGCGGCCTCCAACGGGACGCGCCGCTCATCGACGATGACCCCGCTCGGGGTGAATCCCACTCCATGAGATGCCTCCGCTCGCTGCGAACTCTGCATGCACGGTGCGGAATCCGCACTCCCTTCTCGCACGGCGTGGCGCCACGCGGGCTCCCCATTGCCTGGTTGCTGTCGAGCCCATGCGGTTCTCCCCGAGGGTTGGCGCGGCGCACGGGCCGCTGGAGCGCAGTCCGAGCAGGCGGCGACACGCGTCACGCCCACCCGTCCCGGCCTCCGTGTGCAAGCACGAGGCCCACGTCTCGCCAGGGGCCCACGAAGCCTCGCCCCCACGCGGCCCTCACGCCGCGCGACCTGACCGATGGAGGCCCTCGCGGGCCGCATGCGGAATCCGCACTCGGACGGCACTTCTCGCAGCGCTCGCGCGGGTTTCCCCTGAGGTTTCAATGTGTTGAAAACTGGCAAGGCGCATGCAGTCACCCTGCTTCGGAACCGCCGGACGCGCCAGAAGCGCACCGGCCTTCAACGGGACATGGCTGCGATGACGATGCTCAAGAGAGCGTGGTTCAAGAGACGGCCCCACCGGATGACGGCGCTGACGCTGGGCCTCCTCGGCCTGGTGGCGACGCCAGGATTGGGCGCCGCGCAGACGCCCACCCAGGCTCCCGGCACCGAGCAGAACGGCGCCGCCCAGGCGCAGAAGGCTCCGGCGGACGCGCCCACCCAGGAAACGACGAAGAAGGACGCAGCCGCGCCGGTTCAGGGAACTCCCCAGGCCCCAGACAGCGCGCCGGTCCAGAGCCTCACGGCCCAGGCAGAAGAGCCCCAGGGCGTGACTGTCACGCTCGAGGAGGCCATCGCGCGGGCGCTCAAGGCGAATCCGCAGGTGGTGCAGGCGGAGGGCACCGTCACCAACGCGGCGTCGGCGGAGCTCAGCGCGGTGGGCGCCTACCTCCCTTCCCTCTCGGCGAACGCGACGGGCTCGCTCTCCAGCAGTGATCGCATCGTGCCCGATACAGGCACCGTCGTCTCCGGGTCCAACGACACGTACAGCGCGGGCCTGTCCACGTCGTGGAACGTCTTCACCGGTGGCCAGCGCAGCGCCACGCGCAAGCAGACCCGCGCGCAGTCCGGTGCGGCCGGGGCACAGCTCACCGCGCAGCGCGCCAGCGCGGTGCTCGACGTGGAGCGCGCCTTCTACGAGGTGCTCCGGGCGACGGGCCTGGAAGAAGTGGCGCGCTCGCGCATCGAGCGGGCCAGGCAGAACGAAGACGCGGCGGAGCGGCGACTGGCGGTGGGCTCGGCGACGCGCTCCGACCTGCTGCGGGCGCGGCTGGACCACACCACGGCCCTGGAGGCGCTGCGCACGGCGGAGACCCAGCGCACCTCGGCGGCCCTGTCGCTGGGACGCCTCATCGGCGCGGACGGTCCGGCGCAGGCCCAGGCCGACGGGAACCTGGGCCCCAAGCCGTTCACGCTCACCGAGGCCGCGCTCATCACGGAGCTGGAATCCAACGCCCCCGCGGTGCTCGCCGCGGCCTCCACGCTGCGCGCCTCCGAAGCGGGCGTGAGCGTGGCGAAGGCGACCTACCTGCCGTCCGTTCGCCTGTCCGCCGGCTACGACTGGTTCAACCAGGACGCGAGCTTCAACGGAGGCAAGACGAGCTGGTCGGTGCGCCTGGGCCTCTCCTACCCCATCTTCGACGGATTCCTGCGCGAGGAGCGGGTGCAGCGGGCCAGGACGCAGGAAGTCGTGTCCCAGGCGCAGCTCGCGGACACGCGGCGCGCGGTGCGGTCAGGGGCCAGCCAGGCGCTGGCTCAACTGCGCCTCTCCGCGGATCGCATCACCCTGTCCGAGCAGTCCGTGGAGGTGGCGCGCGAGGACCTCAAGGTGCAGGAAGAGCGCTACCGTCTGGGCGCGACGACCATCCTGGAGCTGCTGACGTCGCAGGAGAACCTGGTCCAGGCGGAGATCAACCTCGTGTCCTCTCGCTTCGACTACCGCATCGCACGCGCCGAACTGGAAGCGCTCGCCGGGAGGCCGCTGTGAGCATCGCCATGGAGAGTTCGACGGCGCGGGATATCGCGGACGTGGTCATCCGCGTGGAGGGCTTGAGCAAGGACTACACGATGGGCTCGGAGGTGGTGCGCGCGCTGCGTGGCGTGGACCTCACCATCCGCCGCAACGAATACGTGGCCGTCATGGGCCCGTCGGGCTCCGGCAAGTCCACCTTCATGAACCTCATCGGCTGCCTGGATGTGCCGAGCGGCGGGCAGTACTGGCTCAACGGCCAACCCGTGGCGGGAATGACGGAGAACGCGCTCGCGCGCATCCGCAATCGCGAGCTGGGCTTCGTGTTCCAGAGCTTCAACCTGCTGCCCCGCGCCTCCGCGCTGGACAACGTGGCGCTGCCGCTGGTGTACGCGCGCGTGCCCAAGAAGGTCCGCCACGAGCGCGCGGCGGCGATGCTGGAGAAGGTGGGCCTGGGCGCACGCAAGGACCACCGGCCCAACGAACTGTCGGGCGGTCAACGTCAACGCGTGGCCATCGCCCGCGCGCTGGTGACGCAGCCCGCGCTGCTGCTGGCGGACGAGCCCACGGGCGCGCTCGACAGCCGGACGGGTGAGGAGATCATGGCCCTCTTCGGCGAGCTGCACGCCCAGGGGCAGACGTTGATGCTCGTCACGCACGAGTCGGACATCGCGGCGTACGCGCGGCGGGTGCTGTTCTTGAAGGACGGCGTCATCGAGCGGGACGAGCTGAAGCGGAATTGAGCGGGACCGCGCATCGCGCGGCCACGAAGAGACCTGGAGGACGTCGTGAGCAAGGCGAAGAAGATGGTCATCACGGGTGTCGCGGCGGTCCTGATTGGAGCGGGCGTCTACGCCACCCAGCGGAGCACGGAGCCCGCCACACCGGAGCGCTCGGCGGCCGTCGCAGTGGTGGAGCGCCGGGACATGGAGGTCGTCGCGGAGTCCGCCGGCCTGGTGGAGCCGCTGCGAGTGGTGGAGGTGAAGTCCAAGGCGTCCGGCGAAGTGCTCCGCGTGCTGTTCGACACCGGCGACAAGGTGGAGAAGGACGCGCTGCTCGCGGAGATCGACCCGCGCGACGTGCAGAACGCGCTGGCCCAGGCGCAGGCGGACCTGGACTCCGCGCGCGTGCGACTGAACACGACGGAGGCCCAGCGCCAGCGCATGGAGTCGCTGCGCCAGTCCGGCTACGTCACCCAGCAGGAATACGAGACGACGGTGGATGCCTACGCCACCGCGCGGGCGGCCAAGGTGCGCGCGGAGACGAACCTCCAGCTCGCCAAGGAGCGCAGCCGCGACGTCACCATCCGCGCCCCCAGCGCCGGGACGCTGCTGGAGCGGACGATTCAGCCCGGGCAGATCATCGCGTCGGCCACGTCCAACGTGTCCGGTGGCAGCACGCTGTTCAAGATGGCGGACCTGTCCGTCATGCAGGTGCGCGCCAAGGTGGACGAGACGGACGTGGGCCAGCTCAAGGCGGGCCTCAAGGCGCGCGTGACGATGGAGGCGTACCCGGGAAAGACGTTCGTCGGTGAGGTCGTGAAGATCGAACCCCAGGCGCTGGTGGAGCAGAACGTCACCCTCTTCCCGGTGCTCGTGCGCCTGGACAATCCGGAAGGGCTGCTGCGCCCGGGGATGAACGCGGAGGTGGCCATTGAAATCTCCCGCCGCCGCGACGCCATCACCGTCCCCAACTCCGCCGTGGTGGGCCTGCGGGATGCCCGCGCGGCGGCGCTGGCGGTGGGACTCACGGAGGAGTCGGTGCGCTCGCTGATGCGTCCGCCGGGCTCCACTGGGGGGGGCCGGGGCCGGGGCGGCTCGGGGGGAAGCGGCGCGGACACCGCTCCACAGGGCCCGGCGTCGACGGGTGGCACCGAGGGCGCGCCCGTGGCGGGCGGCGACAAGGGCACCGTGGGCGTGGGCGCGGGCACGGCCACGCCGGTGAACGTGGCGACTCCCGCGACGGCCGCGGGTCAGGACGGCGCGGGTGAAGGCCGGCGCAACCGGGGCAACCGCGACGGCCAGCAGGCCCAGGGCGACACGCGACCGGGGCTCGTCTTCGTGCAGGGCGCGAAGGGGCCGGAGCCGCGCCGCGTGGTGCTGGGCATGAGTGACTGGGAGAGCTCGGAGGTCATCAGCGGGCTGGAGGCGGGCGAGCAGGTGTTGCTCGTGTCGGTGGCGCAGCTCCAGCAGCAGCAGGCGCAGCGCAACGAGCGGATGCGGCAGGCGGGCGGCGGAATGATGCCCGGCATGGGTGGTGGTGCTGGCGGTGGGCGCGGCGGTCGTTAGTCGGCGGGAGGAGGAGGCAGGTCATGGGTGAAATCATCCTTGTGGCGTTCGACGCGGTCCTCGCCAACAAGCTGCGGTCGCTGTTGACCATGCTCGGTATCGTCATCGGCATCGCGGCGGTCATCACCATGGTGGCGTTGGGCGAAGGAGCCCAGCGCTCGGTGGAGCAGCGGCTGAAGACGCTCGGGACGAATGTCCTGACGGTGCGCCCCGGCCAGTCCTTCTCGGGCGGCCTCGGTCGAGGTCAGGCGTCGATGACCATCGACGACGCGGAGGCGCTGCGCACCAACGCCAAACACATCCAGGCCGTGGCGCCGGAAATCGAGTCGCGCTTCCAGGTGGAGTACGGCGCGGGCAACGCGAACCTGTCGGTGGTGGGCACGTGGCCGGCGTACTTCGGCATCAACGAGTCCCGCGTCGTCGCGGGCCGGATGTTCACCGACGCGGAGGACCGGGGTCGGCGGCGCGTGGTGGTGCTGGGGGCGCTGGCGGGCGGGCAGCTGGGGATTCGCGACTCCTCTTCGCTGGTGGGCGAGACGATTCGCATCCGAGGCATTCCCTTCGAGGTCATTGGAGTGCTGGCGGAGAAGGGCTCCCAGGGCTTCTCCAACCCCGACGAGAGCCTCTACATCCCGCTGTCCACCGCGCAGTTCCGGGTGATGGGCAGTGACCGCATCCGCTCCATCGCCGTGCAGGCCATGAGCGAGAAGACCATGGACGACGCCATGGCGGAGATCGACCTCAAGCTGCGTCGGGAGCACCGCCTGCGTCCCGAGGAGCCGGCCGACTTCAACATCCGCGACCAGGCCTCGCTGCTCGCGACGGTGCAGGAGACGACGCAGACCTTCTCGCTGCTGCTCGCCGGCATCGCCGCCATCTCCCTGCTGGTGGGAGGCATCGGCATCATGAACATCATGCTCGTCTCGGTGACGGAGCGGACGCGCGAGATTGGTCTGCGCAAGGCGCTGGGGGCCACGGGCACGGACATCCTGCTCCAGTTCCTCGTCGAGTCCCTCGTCCTGTGTCTGGCCGGAGGCACGCTCGGACTGGTGCTGGGCGTGGGGGGCGCGGCGGTGCTCCAGAAGCTCATGGGATGGACCATGGTGGTGGCCCCCGAGGCCATCGTGGTGGCCATCGCCTTCTCCGCCACCGTGGGCGTGTTCTTCGGCATCTGGCCCGCGCGCCGCGCCGCGAGCCTCGCGCCCATCGAGTCGCTCCGCTACGAATGACGCCTTCTCCCGGGAGCAACCCGACTGCTCCCGGGCGTCACACTCCGCTCAGCGCCCGGGACGCGCGCCCGGGTCCGCCTCGAACGCGGCGACGTCGTGGTAGTAGCGCTCGACCTCGGCCTGCGTGGACGCCTTCGTGAAGACCTCCGGACGCGGGTGGGCGATGGCGTCGAGGATGGCCTCCACGGCCTCCTCGACGGGCTGGGCCCCGGGCAGCGCGCGCGAGTCCGGCCCACCGCCCAGCGCATTCGAGCCGAACTCCGTGGCCACGACCCCGGGCATCACCACCGTGACGGAGATGCCTGGGTGCGTCTGGCGCAGTTCCAGTCGGAGACAGGCGCTCAGCGCATTCAACGCGTGCTTGGCCGCGCTGTACGCCGAGCGGTGCGGCACCACGGGAAGCCGTCCCAGGGTGCTGGAGATGTTGAGAATCTGTCCGGCGTTGCGCGCCTGGAAGTGCGGCAGGACGGCCTGCATCCCGTAGAGCGCGCTGTGCACGTTGTCGCGCCACATCGACTCCAGGTCCGCGTCGGTGAGCTCGGCCACGGAGCGGGTGATGCCGCGTCCCGCGTTGTTCACCCAGACATCGATGCGGCCGAAGCGCTCGAGCGCCGCGTCACGAAGTCGTTCCACCTCCGCGCGAGCCGTCACATCGGTGACGACGGCGAGCGAGTCACGGCCGGAGCGGTTGGCGACAGCCTCCAGCTCCGTCCGACGCCGCGCGGCCAGCACCAGCTTCGCTCCACGCGCCCCCGCGACCCGGGCCAGCTCCGCCCCGATTCCCCCACTCGCCCCCGTGATGACGATGACCTTGTCCATGCGTGTCCCCTCGTGACGCTCGCCTGCCCTACCGAATCTACCTGCCCGAAAAGACTCTGGCGGATTCCCGGCGATGAAGCCGAGGACTCTGTTCAATCGCGAGGACCCGGGCGCGGGCCTGTCACCAGGACGGCCATGGCGTGGGCACCGTGTTACCCTTCTCGTCCGCTCTCGCCTCGGGTCGCTCGCACATGCCGTTCAGGATCTTCTCCTTCTCGATGCTCATCGGGCTCGGCGCGGTGCTGGGCCACCTGTACATCTACCGGCGGCTGGTCCGTGAGCTGGTGCGGGGTCGCGCGGCCCGGTTCGTGGCCCTGGTCGTGCTGGGCCTCCTGACGCTGCTCCTGGGGATGCGGCGCACCGTGCTGGATGCCCTCCCCGAGGGATTCGAACGCATCGCGACGGTGACCACGTACACGTGGATGGGCGTGGCGCTCTGTCTGGTGATTGCGCTCGGAGCGACGGACCTCCTCCGCGCCCTCGTCGGCCTGGGACGGCATATTCAACGGCGCTACGCGGCCCCACCACCCGCGCCCACGGCCGCCGTGCCGGAGGCTCCGCCAGACGTCGAACTCCGGGTGGACGAGGAGCGGAGGAAGTTCCTGGGGCGCGCGCTGGCGGGAGGCGCCGCGCTCGCGGGCGGAGGGCTGGCGACGTACGGGAACTGGCGCGCCTATGCACCGCCGCTGGTGACGGAGCTCGCCGTCAGGATTCCCAAGCTGCCGCGAGCGCTGGATGGGCTCACCATCGTCCAGCTCACGGACATCCACGTGGGCCCCTTCATCCAGCGCCGGTTCATGGACGAGCTGGTGCGTCAGGCCAACACCCTCAAGCCGGACCTCTTCGCCATCACCGGCGACCTGGTGGACGGGGACGTGCCCACGCTGGGAGGCGCCGTCGCCGCGCTCCGAGGGTTGCGCTCCCGCTATGGCAGCTACTTCGTCACCGGCAATCACGACTACTACTCCGGTGACGCGGAGTGGACGGCGTTCCTCCAGACGCTCGACATCCAGTCTCTGCGCAACCGCCATGTCCGCATCGGCGATGCGGGGGCATCCCTGGACCTGGTCGGCGTGGACGACTGGAGCGGATGGAGACGGCGCAACCAGAAGGGCTACGACCTGGACCTGGCGCTCGCGGGACGAGCGCCGGACCGGGCGGCCGTGCTGCTCGCGCACCAGCCCGCGAACTTCAAGGTGGCCGCGGAGCGAGGGATGGACCTCCAGATTTCAGGCCACACCCACGGCGGGCAGCTCCTCCCGATGACGCTGTTCATCGGCCTCGCATGGGAGCACGCGGCCGGTCTCTACTGGCACCAGGACTCCCACATCTACGTGAGCCGGGGCTGTGGCTTCTGGGGGCCCCCCATGCGCGTCGGCAGTCCCCCGGAGCTGGTCAAGCTCGTGCTCACCACGTAGCGGGCACGTGAGCCCTCACTTCGCCAACGAAGCCCGGGGCGTGTAGCGCCAGAACCGCTGGAGGTGGCCACAGCCCTGACAGGCCAGCTCCACTTGAAGCTCCCCGCCACGGGCGGCCGTGGCGGGGACGACGGTTCGCATGGACTGCTCCGCGCGCCCGCTGCACGCACGGCACACGCCCACCGTCTGGATGAACCGCGAATTGCGCGTCACCACGCCGTCCTCGCAGGAGCCACACCACCAGACGTGATAGTCGACGGCACCGCTCTGCTCCTGCCGGCGTTGCTCATCATTCAGATGGAGGTCATCCATCTCCTCGTCGAGCAGTTCCCGCGCCTGACCACAGTGCTGGCAGACCTCCAGCTCCGAGCGCTTCGACTCCACCTGCCCTGCCGGACGATTCATGGAGAGCACGACGACCACGGCCGACACAAAGCCCACCAGCAGGACGACGAGCATGAGCATCATCGGTTCGGCTCCAGTTCCACGGAGTGCAGCGCCTTGCCCGTCAGGTCATGGATGGCGACGGTCATCACGCCACTGTCGCCCTGGATGCGGACGCTGCCGAAGTACTGCTGTCCTTCCCACGGTGCCGCGTTCATCACCGTCGCCGGCTTGTGCCACTTGACCTCCGGGCCGAAGGTCTCATCGAGCGGGCTGGGGCCGAAAGTGCCCGCGTTGAGCGGACCCGCGACGAACTCCCAGAACGGGTCGAAGTCGCGGAAGCGCGCGCGGTCCGGGTGATAGTGGTGCATCGCCGGGTAGTGTACGTCCGCGGTGACGAACACCACGTTGCGCACCTTCCGCTCCTTCAGGAAGGACAACAACTCCGCCAGCTCCAGCTCGCGTCCCAGCGGGGCACCCGGACCGTTGGCCCACGCCTCCATGAGGTAGGCGCCATCTGGCAGCTTCTCCGCCGGGATGATGAGCCCCAGCGGCATGCTGGTCGCAATCACCTTCCACGTCGCCCGGGAGGCCGCCAGCGACTGCTTGAGTCCGTCGAGCTGCGCGCGTCCGAGGAACGTCGTCTCCGGTCCCTGCTGCTCCTGCCGATTGACGGAGTTCGGCGCCCGGAACGCGCGCACGTCTGGAATGAAGACATCCAGCAAGGGCCCCTGTGAGAGCTGGCGATGGATGCGACCCTCGGCTCGCGCGGCGCCGCCCACGGGCGAATACTCGAAGAACGCCTGACGCGCTCGCGCTCCGAGCACCCGTTCGTCCGAGACCTGCGTGTACCGGGGGTCGTCCGCGAGGCTGCGCCCCGGATACCAGTTGTTGCGCACCTCGTGGTCATCCCACTGGTACGCGATGGGCACGTCGCGAGCGAGGGCTCGCAGCGAGTCGTCCAGGAAGTTGTAGGCGAAGTTCCCGCGCAGCTCCTCCAGCGTCTCGGCGACCTTCGACTTGGCGGGAGTCACCTTGTTGCGCCACACGCGCCCATCCGGGAGGACGACCTCCGGCAGCAGGGGGTTGTCGGCATAGATGGCGTCGCCGACGTGCAGGAAGAAGTCGGGGCGCAGCGCATGGACGGCCGCGTAGCCTCGATAACCGCCCCACTCCGGGTTGATGCCCCAACCCTGGCCACACACGTCCGCGCTCCACGCGAAGCACACGTCCTTGGCCGAGTCCGGTGACGTGAGGAACCGCCCGCGCCACTCCTCGCCGGTGACGCCGCCGTCCTCCGCGAGCACCCGCACGAAGACCTCGCGCCCCGCCGGCAGACCCGTGAGGTCCACCACGCCCGTGAAGTCCGTCGCGGCGGTGAGCGCGGCGCCCTCCACGCGATGCACGCCCTTCACGAGGCGGGAGTCCTCGCTCCACTCCACCACGAGCCGCGAGGCCCGGTCCGCCTTGCCCCAGACGGTGACGGCGCCGGTGCGCAGGTCTCCCATCTGCGCGCCCAGGGGCAGCGACGGCCCGGGACGTGGCGCGCGCACCGAGCGCGTCGAGGCACAGCCCGCGGCGGTGACGGCGAGCCCCTGGAGCACGGTTCGTCGAGTGAGGACAGTCATGGTGGGCACGCTCCGAGGAAGGAACCGGCCCTCACACTAGGGCCACTTCCGCCAGGCATCCAGCACCACCGCCGCCACCCGAAAGCCACGCATGAACGAGACCTCCGGCAAGAGTCGCGAATTCCGGACGCGCGTATGACGTGTCAAGTCAGCGACGCGAAGCAGCCCGCACTCGCGACGACGCCCCACACCTATTTGACGACGCCCCGTGATGACAGCCATAAATCCGCCCATGCGGACATCCTGGTTTTATCCGAAAAAACTGTTCCTCTCATTGACGCTGTGTTTCGCGCTTGAAGCCAGTGCCGCTGCCGTGAGCTCCGCGTCGGCGACCGCGTTCACGGTGCCCAACGGAACGTTCGAGGTGCCTGCCCTCCCCGCCTCACCTGGGTACGCCTACGCCCCCGCCGGCTCTGGCTGGACGCTGGCAGGCGGCGCGGGCCTCTCCCGGAACGCCACGGCGTTCACGTCTGGGAATCCCAATGCGCCCGAAGGCGCGCAGGTGCTCGTCCTCCAGGCCGCGGGAACGGCGTCACGCGCGTTCAACTTCACGGCGGGCTACTACGTCTTCAGCTTCTCCACCGCGCAGCGTGGAAACGACCCGACCAGCGCCCAGAGCGTCCAGTTGCTCGTTGACGGCACGGCCATCCTGACCGTGAGCCCCGTCGGCGCGACGTACCAACGGCTCACGGCTGGACCGGTGCTGCTCACCTCCGGGCCCCATACCGTCGAACTGCGCGGGCTCAAACCCCAGGGCGGGGACACCGCCTTCGTGGATGACTTCAGGGCGTCGCGCGTGAGGGACATCAGCATCAGCGGCTTCGAATCGCCCGCCATCCCCACCAGCCCCGGCTTTGTCTATGCGCCCACGGGAAGCCCCTGGAGCTTCACCGCGGGCGCGGGCCTCGCACGAAACGGGAGCGCCTTCACCGTCGCCAATCCCGCCGCGCCCGAGGGCGCTCAGGTCCTCTTCCTCCAAGGCGGGGCCACGGCCACCACCGCCGTCACCCTTCCGCGCACGGGCTACTACCGCTTCCGACTGAGGGCCGCCTTGCGCGCGAATGACCCGACCCAGCCCCCGGCCAAGGACGTCCGCGTCACCGTCAATGGCACGGAGGTCGGCCACTTCCGCCTCGGGAGCATCCAGTACACCGAGCACCTCTCCACGGTGCTCGCGCTGAACGCCGGGCCCGTCACGGTGAGTGTGCTCGGTGAGGACACGTCTCCGGGAGACCACACGGGGCTGGTGGATGACCTCCGGATGGAGATGGTCCACGACTGGAATGATGCCTACGTCTGGGGCGGCGCGGTGCCGACGGCGAGCGACACCGCCACCGTGGGCCTCGGCAGCGCGGTCAGCCTCCAGGGCACGCTCACTCTAGGGGCCGTCGTGGTGAACGGCGAGGTGCTCGGCGTCCAGAACCGGCCCGTGTCCCTCACCACGCGGTATGTGATGGTGATGGGCCCAGGCTCGCTGTTCGAGCTGGGCCAGGAGCTGACGCCCTACCCCAGCACCGCCGTCATCACGCTCAACGCGTCCGAGCCCACGCTCGACGTGATGGGAATGGGCGACAAGTTCCTCGGCGCCATGACCAACGCCACCGTCCGGCTGCACGGTGAGGAACGGGTGAGCTGGACGCAGCTCCAGGGGAATGTGAGCGCGGGAAGCAACAGCCTGGTCCTGAAGCAGCCCGTCAACTGGCGGCAGGGCGACGTCATCGTCGTCGTGTCCAGCACCCGGAACTGGAACGAGGCCGAGCAGCGCGTCATCCAGTCCCTCGACGCAACCAACACGCGGCTCACCCTGACGAGCCCGCTCTCCCACGCACACAGCGGCGTGCAGAAGTCCTATTCCAACGGCTCACGCACGTGGACCGCGGACCTGCGCGCCCAGGTGGGCCTGCTCACTCACAACATCAAGGTGCAGGGAGATTCCACGTCCGCGGCCAACGGGTTCGGCGGGCACGTGATGATCATGGGCAGCTCGCGCGCGTTCATCAGCGGCGTCGAGCTCTTCAACATGGGCCAGAAGGCGAAGCTGGGGCGCTACCCGTTCCACTGGCACATGCTGGGCGCCGAGGGCGCCGGGCAGTACTTCAAGAACTCCAGCATCCACCACTCCTACAACCGCGCCATCACCATCCACGGCACCGAGAGCACGCTGGTGGAGAACAACTTCTTCCATGACCACATCGGCCACGGCGTGTTCCTGGAAGACGGCAGCGAGCGCTTCAACGTCATCAAGCGCAACGTGACGCTGCTCACCCGCCGTCCCGCGCCCGGAGAGCAGGTCACCCCCTCCGACAACCAATTCAACGCCGTCCAGAACCGCACGCCGGCCAGCTATTGGATCACCAATCCCCAGAACACCTTCGAGGACAACGTCGCGGCGGGAACCGAGGGCACGGGGTTCTGGTTCGCGTTCCCCGACAAGCCCATGGGCCAGTCCGCGGGGGATTCGCGATTCCAGGACATGCCCGTCCGGACGCTCCCGTTGATTTCGTTCAAGGGCAACAGCGCCCACAGCACCATGAGCGCGTTCGACATCTTCGACAGGCTGAGCCCTGACCATGAAATCGAGCCGAACCACGGCTGGTTGAACCCGGACCTCCACCTCATCGAGGACGGCACGTGGTACGCGAACGCGATGGCGCTCTACACGGGGATTGGCGCCGGGGGTTCGACCAACAACCTCGTCTTCCGCAACAACATCATGGTCGACAACACCGTCGGCACCATGATGGCCAGCTACAGCATCGTCGAGCAGAGCCTGTTCGTGGCGGACTCAGGGGAGAACCTCGTGAGCGGCGAGCGGACCGCCTACCGCGTCTATGACGGCGCGGGGCAGGTCCGCGACTCCCACTTCGTCGGGTGGACCGCGGCCAACGCCAACTTCCTCATGAACACGGGCGCGGCCATCAAGCACCCCAACCACACGTTCCTCCGGAACACGATGTCCCCCGCCGGGCCACCCCGCATCCGTTATTGCGACGAATCAGGCACGCTGTGCGACGCCACGGGCAAACCCACGCCGGGCACCCACGCCGGGCACCCCAAGCACCCGCGCGTCTGGTCCACCGTGCTGCGGGACCTCACGGGGAGCATCACCGGCAAGCCCAACACGGCCATCGTGTCCAACCATCCGTTCATGCTCGTGGGAGACGAGTACCAGCCGCCGAACTGGGAGTACGCATACCGGAGCGACCACCGGTTCGTGCTCTCCCTGCTCTACTACGACGAGAACCTGCAACTGAGCCCCAACCTCACCTGCACGCGCAGGAAGGCGGGGACCAACACCGAGCACGTCTACTACGTCGACGGCTACCGCGAATGGCATCAACTGCCCGTCATCGTCAACGAGGGCTATGAGTACACCTATGCCTACGAGTCGCTTCCATCGAACAAGTCAGTGCTGATGCAGATGGTGGACGCCACCCCGGGTGACTCGTACATCGCCCACTTCAAGGACTTCGGAAAGCTGGGGGGCTCTCGTACTTTACCAATCAGGGGAGCTTTCCCCCTCGCGAATCCCTCGCCGCGCTCCGTGCCTCCACCGCCTCGGGGTACTACCTGCAGCCGGGCGGAGACCTGAGCATCAAGGCGGTGGCCACGGACAGCTACCAGGGGTTCATCATCTCCTGGATGACGGACTTCGTGGTTCCACCGCTCGACACGGACGGAGACAGGATGCCGGACTCCGTGGAGATTGGCGCGAACCGGCACGCCTTCGACGCCTCGGACCTCTCCGTGGAGTTCAACGCGCTGGGTGACACCGAAGGCTGGGTGGGCACCAACATCGCGGGACAAGCGGTGAGCGGTGGCGTGTTGACCGGAACCTCCAGCAGCGCCGACGCGATACTCATCAACAGCGACTACAACTTCGACGCCAGCCGAGTGGCGACGCTCCGGGTCCACATGCGGTCCTTCGCGCCCACCGGCGTCCAGTTGTTCTTCGCCACCGACACCCAACCCGGGTTCTCCGGCGCGCGCGTGGCGACCGTGGGCCACTCCGGCGGCGGCACGTACCAGACGCTCACGTTCAACATGCAGGGCGTCCCCGGTTGGAATGGGACCATCACCGACCTGCGCCTGGACCCGGTGTCGGGCTCGGGCATCGCGTTCGACATCGACTGGATTCGCGCGACGGCGCCGTAGCGCTCCGCCTTCCCGGTTCAAGGGGAAGGTGGGCTCACCCACCTGGGCGGTTCACGCGGGAGATGCCTGGGTGGGGACGGGGTCGACGACGGAGAATCGAAGCTGACGGAGACGGGCCCGGTCGCTGATGACGTTGAACGCCGCGACGCGGTCGCCTCGGCGTTCGACTTCGAGGACGAGCAGCGGCCGCCCAAGCGGCGCGACGACGATGCCCAGGGCGCCATTCACGAAGACGGGTCGGGCGAAGCGCGCTCGGCCGGAGTTGGTGAGCGTCTCCTCCGCGACGCGGCGGGCGCCACGAACCTCGGTCTCCTCCTCACCTCGCAGCGCGGCACGGTCCGCACGGCGCACGACGTCCGGCGCCAGCACGGCGAGGAGGGCCTCCAGGTCCCCCGCGCGTGAAGCGGCGAGGAAGGCGTCGATGACCTCTCGCTGCTCGCGGAGCTCGGCGGCGGAAACCGTGGGCGTGCCCCGCACCCGCTGACGGGCACGGCTCGCCAGCTTCTTCGCGGCGACGGGGGAGCGCTCGACAATCCCGGCGATCTCCTCGAAAGACACGCCGAACAAATCATGCAGCACGAAGGCGATGCGTTCCGCGGGCCCCAACGCGTCGAGCACCACGAGCAGCGCGAGCCCGACGGACTCCGCCATCACCAGGTCACCCTCCGGATGCGCCTCTGCATCGTGGGCGATGACCCGGTCGAGTTCAGCGACGTCGAGAAACTCCTCACCCCGTCGCTGGCGCGAGCGCAGCGACTCCAGGCACACCCGCGCGACAATCGTGGTCAGCCAGCCCGCCACGTTGACGACGGCACGGGCATCGAAGCGGCTGGCTCGAAGCCAGGTCTCCTGCACCGCGTCGTCCGCCTCGTCCGTGGAGCCGAGCATGCGAAACGCGACCGCCCGCAGGTGGCGGCGGGACCGGTCGAACTGCTCGGCCAACTCGGAGTGATTCGCCATCGGTCACCTTTCATCCGCCCCATTCATCATAGCGAGAGACGCGATGAACGACGCGAGAACAAGGAGCCGGTCATGCCTGTACTGATGGTGCGTTACCAGGTGGCGGAACAAGGTGTCGAAGAGGTGACTCGAGCGGTCCAGGCCGCGTTCGAGGCCGTGAGGGCACAGCAGCCCAAGGGCCTGCGCTATTCATACTTTCATCGAGCGGGCAGCACCGAGTTCATCGCGCTGCTCGACCTGGATGAAGGCATCGAGAACCCGTTGTTTGGAATCGAGGCGGCCCGAGCGCTGCAAGCCACCGTGGCCCGCTGGGCCGTGGGTGAGCCGCCGAAGCCGCTACCCGTCGAGCGGATCGGCTCGTACGGCAGCGCCCCGTAACGAGACTCGAGGCGGACCGATGGATGCCCCGGCGTGGGTCCAAGGGTGGACCCATCGCCGGGACTCCGGAACCCACACTCCGCGAGACACTACACGTCGCAGTCCAGCGGACCCTCCGGGGTCCACGCGCGCTGGAGCATCAGCGAAAAGGCGGTGAGCACCACGGCATCGCGCTCCTCCGCCGACAGGTCCGTTGCCATCCACAGCGTCGCGGGGTTCACCACCTGCACGGAGGCCACCGTCCGCTCATCGCGGAGCAGGTGGAAGCCGAGATAGGACACCGGCAATCCGTGCCGGGACTGGCTGGCGCTCAGGACACTCAAGCGCACCTCGCCCACCTGCGACTGCCCTCGTACGACCGGTGCCTCCGTGATGGCTCTCTGGCGCTCCGCGGACTGCGTGAGCTCCACTCGCCCGCCCCCTTCCAGTTCGCAGAGGACACGGCTCTGGCCGCGGCCCACGGTGAACTGCCCCTTCAACGCCTCCAGCTCCGCCTGCACGCCCGTCATCTTCTCCTGGCACTCCACCTTCGTCGGACGGGATGACGGCACCCCTGAAGCCAGCGTGAAGCGATAGGCCGACTTCCGCTCGCACGCGGTGGCGTTGCGCAGCGAGCCGCTCATGAACTCGACCGCATCGGTGGCATACAGCGCGGAGTATCCAGCGGCGGACAGAGTGCCCCCCGTGCCCAGGAACCGCTGGTGCCGCTCGATGGGGACCGGACGGGCCTCGCGCGCCAACGTCTCCGGGACCGCGAGCCTCAACGGGCTGCATGCGACCCCATTGCCCACCATCAGCCCCATCATCAGGACTCCCACCCACCTCTTGCTCCACATCGCCTGACTCCCCCTGACGGGTGCCCCACGTGCTCCCCCGGCCGGGGTGCGGACGCCGCGCCTTGTCGCGGTTCATACGCAGCGAGCGCCGCGCCCTGGCTGTGACTCGCCGAGACCCGTACCCCGAGTGACCGAGCCAGGTGGCCGCTGGTCGAGGTGCCGGGGGCCGGAGGGAGCCCGAAAGCTTGGAGGGCAGGCGCGCTTGGCCCGGGTGCCAGAGCCAGGACTTCAGGTATGCTTGCCGGGCTTTCGGACCCGTGAGGCCGGGTCCCACACGATGAGCGGACAGCAGGATGAAGGGGGCCGGGGTCGACTCCTCAGGCCCGCTCGAAAGGTTCACACACATGAAGCGACTGGCACGAGTCGGTCTGGTGTTCGGAGTTCTCGCCCTGGGCGGCACGGTGGCCTGTAAAGGCGAGGAGGACCTCGCCAAGCCACACCGCATCAAGGGCAGCGATCACCTGAGCAAGAAGGAGTACAAGGAGGCCGCCGCGGCCTACGCGCTGTCACTCCAGGCGGACCCCAAGCAGGAGAAGGTCTGGGAGAAGAAGGCGTTCGCCCACCTCCAGCTCGGGGAGATGGACAAGGCCAGCGAGGCCGTCCTGAAGATCCTCGAGATGAAGACCACGCCGGCCGAGAAGGCCGAGACGTACCGGACGCTCGCCAGCATGAACATGCAGGGCGGCGCCACGGAAGCGGCCGAGAAGTACTTCAACGAGGCCCTGAAGCTCGAGCCGAAGGACGAGGCCTCCCTCGGGTGGATTGCTGAAATCTACGCCCAGCGCGGCGGTGCGCGCTCCATGGCGGCGCCCATCGTCAAGGCCGACCTGGAGAAGTCGCTCAACTATTACGACCAGGTCATCGCCCTCAACCCCAACTCCGCCAACACGTACCTCAACAAGCGCGTGGTGATGGGCCGCCTCATGGAATACGAGCGGCAGCAGAAGGAGATGGCGCTGTCGGAGGCCACCGAGAACGCGAAGGACCCGGCCATCGTCGCCGAGGCGAACGCCCGCGCCGCCGAGCACCAGAAGCGGATGGACGAGTTCCAGGGCCAGTTCGCGGACATGACCAAGAAGTTCAGCGACGCGCAGAAGGCCACCAAGGCCCAGGCGGCGAACGCGCAGTAGTCCCCTCGCCTTCCTGAAGCTCCAGGGCCTGGAACCGCGCACCGGTTCCAGGCCCTTCGTTTTTTCTCGAAGGCAGAAGCGTTTCCTGGAGGTCACGGGGTGATTCCGTCGTGCCCCGAAGGCGCCGTGCGCATTACGCTGCGCCCCTCAAAACTTCACAGGGAGGCTCGTGTATGGACGTGCGCGCGGCGGTGGCGCTCGAGGCGGGAAAGCCGTTGAGCATCGAGACGGTTCACCTCGAGGGGCCCAAGGCGGGAGAGGTGCTCATCGAGCTGAAGGCCACCGGCATCTGCCACACGGACGAGTTCACGCTCTCCGGGCAGGACCCGGAGGGCTTGTTCCCCGCCATTCTCGGCCACGAGGGCGCGGGAGTGGTGGTGGACGTGGGGCCGGGCGTGACGTCGGTGCGCAAGGGCGACCACGTCATCCCGCTGTACACGCCGGAGTGTCGGCAATGTAAGTCGTGCCTGTCGCGCAAGACGAACCTGTGTACGGCCATCCGCGCGACGCAGGGCAAGGGCCTGATGCCGGACGGCACCAGTCGCTTCCGGTTGGGCAAGCAGAGCGTGCACCACTACATGGGCACGTCCACCTTCGCGCAGTACACGGTGCTGCCGGAGATCGCCGTCGCGAAGATTCGCGAGGACGCCCCGTTCGACAAGGTCTGCTACATCGGCTGCGGCGTGACGACGGGCATCGGCGCCGTGGTGTACACGGCGAAGGTGGAGGCGGGCGCGCGCGTCGTCGTGTTCGGACTGGGCGGAATCGGGCTCAACGTGGTGCAGGCCGCGCGCATGGTGGGCGCGGACCAGATTGTCGGCGTGGACATCAACCCCGCGCGCAAGGCCATGGCGGAGAAGTTCGGCCTCACCCACTTCGTCAACCCGAAGGAAGTCGAGGGGGACCTGGTGCCCTACCTCGTCAACCTGACGAATGGCGGCGCGGACTACAGCTTCGAGTGCATCGGCAACGTGAACACGATGCGCCAGGCGCTCGAGTGCTGCCACCGGGGCTGGGGCGAGAGCATCGTCATCGGCGTGGCGGGCGCCGGGCAGGAGATCAAGACGCGGCCCTTCCAGCTCGTCACCGGGCGCGTGTGGAAGGGCAGCGCGTTCGGCGGCGCACGGGGCCGCACGGACGTGCCCCAGATTGTCGACTGGTACATGAACGGGAAGATCAACGTCGACGACCTCATCACCCACACGCTGAAGCTGGAGGACATCAACCAGGGCTTCGACCTGATGCACCGGGGCGAGTCCATCCGCAGCGTGGTGAAGTACTCATGACGGCGGCCCCCACACTGCTGAGCCAGCACCGCTGCTTCGACGGCACCGTCGGCTTCTACAAGCACGTGTCCGAGGCGTGCGGGGGTGACATGCGCTTCGGCGTCTTCGTTCCGCCTCAGGCGCGGGAGCGCAAGGTGCCGGTGCTCTACTACCTCGCCGGCCTCACGTGCACGGAGGACACCTTCCTCATCAAGGGAGGCGCGCAGCGCGTGGCCTCCGAGCTGGGGGTGATGCTGGTGGCACCCGACACCAGTCCTCGAGGCGCGGGCTATCCCGGCGAGGACGCGTCCTGGGACTTCGGCGTGGGCGCGGGGTTCTACCTGGACGCCACCCAGGCGCCCTGGTCCGCGCGCTACCGCATGGGCACGTACGTCACGCGGGAGCTGCCCGCGCTCATCGCCGAGCACTTCCCCGCCCGGGAGGACCGCGAGGGCATCTTCGGGCACTCCATGGGCGGCCATGGCGCGCTGGTGTGCGCGCTGCGCAATCCGGGGCGATACCGCTCCGTGTCCGCCTTCGCGCCCATCGTCGCGCCCATGCGCGTGCCGTGGGGCCAGAAGGCCTTCAAGGGCTACCTGGGCGAGGACACTGCCACGTGGCGCGAGTACGACGCCACGGAGCTGATCCGCTCCGCGAAGACGCGGCTTCCTCCGCTGCTGGTGGACCAGGGCACGGGCGACAAGTTCCTCCAGGAGCAGCTCAAGCCGGAGCTGCTGAAAGAGGCCTGCGATGCCACGGGGCAGCCGCTCACGCTGCGCATCCATGACGGGTATGACCACGGCTACTACTTCATCTCCACGTTCATGGAGGACCACCTGCGGCACCACGCCGCGGCGCTGAACGCGTAGCCTCGCGGACACCTCGCGGGGGCCCGGTGACGGACACGTCCGGGCCCTCCGCGAGCGAGCAAGCCCGACCACTCGTCGGCTTTCGCGCGGGCCCTCGCGCCCGCCTTTGACGACCCTTTCGTCGAGGCATAGGGTGGGAGATCCGCTGGAGGGCCGGGCGATGACGGGTGCACTTCCATCCACGACGACACCGTCCGGCACGGGGCGCCTGAACCGGCCCCGGAGGCTCGCGGTCGAAGCGCTCGGCTGCGGGCTGCTCGTGGTGGCACTCGAAGGAGCCCACCACGGCGCGGAGCACCTGGGAGTGAGCGCCACCGACGGGCGCCTCTTCATGTCCCTGGCCGCGGGCGTCGTCCTCGCCTGCCTCACGCTGGTGCTCCAGCCGTTGTCCGGGGCGCACTTCAATCCCGCCCTCACCTTCGCGGATGCGCTGGAGGACGGCACGCCGTGGCGGGACGTTCCGCGCTACGTGCTCGCGCAGCTCGGCGGTGGCCTGGTCGGACGGCTGGTCGCCCACCTCATGTGCGGGGAGCCCCTGCTCATCGCGACGCGTGCGCCTTCGGCCAGCTCCGCGCAGTTCCTCACGGAGCTGGTCGCCACGTTCGGCCTGCTGGTGGTGGTGCGTGGGTGCGTGCGCAGCCGTCCGTCCGCCACGCCCCTGGTCGTCGCGGGCTATGCCGCCGCCACTGTCTGGTTCACCGACTCGCGCTCGCTGGCCAATCCCGCGCTCATCCTCGCGCGCGCCGTGAGCACCCGCGCCAGCGCCCTGCATGCGATGGATGTCGAGTCCTTCGTCGCCGCGCAGATGCTGGGCGCCACGCTCGCCGTGCTGCTCTTCCGCTGGTTGATGATGCCCGCGGAGAAGCCCGCGCACAGGCCCTGGTGTGTCGTCTTCCAGTGCTCGCGTCCAACCGTGGCCGAGCAGGCCGTCACCGTCTTCAATGGCCTCTCCGCCCAGGACCGGGCCCGGGCCACGGTGGATGGCGCCGCGTGTGACGGGGATGCGAACGGACCGCCGCCGCTCGTGGTGCGGCTGGTCCTGGCCGGTGAGGATGCGCCTCCATTGGCGGGAGGCGGCGCTTCCTGGCGGGTGCCCGTGAGTGAAGATGGAACTCCGGATGAGGTGCAGCGACTCCGAGCGTCACTGCGCGAGCCCATCCAGCGATTGTTGCGCGAGCGCGGATGGTCGCGACTGCACGCCGTGGGCGACGCGGCGCACGAGGCACCGCGTCACACCACTTGAAGTCTTCGCTCGACGAAGGAGAGGCTCACCCTTGATGGAAGGACTTCCGCCGGCCGTCTCCTGGCCGCCGCTCGAGACGTTGATGCGCTTGACGCTGGCCTTGGGCGTGGGGCTGTTCGTGGGGTTGGAGCGCGAGTGGCGTGGCAAGGAGGCCGGCTTGCGTACCTTCGGCTTCGCATCGCTGCTGGGGGCGATGGGCGGGCTGCTGGGCACTCCGTTCGCCATCACCGCCGTGGCCCTGCTGGGTGTGCTGGTGGGCTTCCTGAACTGGCAGTCGCTGCGCGCGAACGAGGGCGCGGAGCTGACCACCTCCGCCGCGCTCCTCGTCACCGGCTTCACCGGAGTGCTGTGTGGGTTGGGGCATGTGGTGACACCCGCGGCGGTGGCCGTGACGAGCGCGGGGCTGCTCACCTGGAAGGAGCGACTGGCGGGCTTCAGCAGCAAGATCACCGCCGAGGAGCTGCGCTCCGCCATCCTGCTGGCCATCCTCGCCTTCGCCATCTACCCGGTGTTGCCGACCGCGCCCGTCGACCCATGGGGGCTCATCGTGCCCCGCGTGGCGTGGGTGACGGTCATCCTCATCGCGGCGATGGGGTTCGTGAACTACGTGTTGCTCAAGCTCTTCGGCACGCGCGGCGTGGAGGTGACGGGATTCCTGGGAGGGCTCGTCAACAGCACCGTCACGGTGACGGAGCTGGCCCATCGCGTGAAGGAGACGGACGGACGGCTCCAGGACGTGGCGTATCGAGGCGTCATGCTGGCCACGGCGGCGATGGCGATGCGCAATGCCGCACTGCTCGGCATCCTGTCCTATCGGGCGCTGGTGAACTCCGTGGTGCCGCTCACGCTCATCCTGCTGTCGAGCATCGGGCTCGCGCTGGTGAGGGCCCGCAAGACTCCGAGCAGCGCGGCCGCCGTGCCGTCGCTGCCCCTGGAGAGTCCCTTCTCGCTCACGTCCGCGCTCAAGTTCGGAGCGATGCTGCTGCTGTTCCAGGTCGTGGGCACGGTGGGGCAAAGCCTCCTGGGCCACGCGGGCTTCTATGCGGTGAGCGCGCTGGGAGGACTGGTGTCGAGCGCCTCGGCGGTGGCCTCGGCCGCGTCACTGAGTTCGCATGGGTCGCTGTCACCGACCACCGCGGGAGTCGGCGCCACCATCGCGTCACTCGCGAGCGCCGCCGTCAGCTTCGTGGTGGTGGCACGAGTGGCGGGGCAGCGGGCGCTCACGGTGCGATTGGGATGGGCCCTCGGCACGGTGTTCGTCCTGGGCCTCGCCGGGGCCTTCGTCCAGACCCGAATCGGAGGGCTGTTCCCCTGAGCCCTGGGGCCGAGTCGAGCGGGTCGGTCCGCGGCTAACGACGCTTGCGCGAGCCGCCGCCGAGAAGTGCGAGGAGGATGCCGCCCGCCAGCGCGGCGCCGCCGCCCGCGATGTACAGCGTGGTGTTCTCGCTGTACTTGCCCGTGAGGGCCTGCGTCGCGCGCTCGGTCAACGACTCGCGCGCATTCAGTCCCGTCCACAGCAACACGCCGCCCGCGACGGCGAGCATCACTCCCACGAGCCGAATCATTCCCACGGTGACTCCTCGAGTTGAACCGAGAGCGTTATAGCGCCCCAGGAGAGCGCCCGGTGGAAATGAGGGCCGTGGGGATGGGCGTCCCCCAACGGCGTCGCCTGCCTACTCCTGCGCGGACGACTGAGCCGGCTGCTTGGGCTGCTTCGCCAGGTCCATGAGCTTCCTCATCCGGGTCGCGGTGTCGTCCTCGGGGAGGATTCCAGCCTGCTCCGCGATGGTGTCCGCCGCCTTCCGCCGACGCTCCTCCTGCAGCGCAGCCACTGCTTCGTGGTCGGGAAGGTTCGGCCCGAGTCCCCCCACGACGGCGGCACGAATGCTCATCGCGGCGTTCCTCACCACCTGCGCGTTCTGGAAGACCGTCCCCTGCTCCTTGGACTGCGTCGCGCCAGTCCCGTACGCGGACACCACGCCACTGAGAAGCGTGAAGGCCTTCACGGAGACAAGCCTCCCGCCGCTCGACCCCACCGCGTCCTCCAGCATGACATGCGGCATGACCCACACATCCGGAGAGATGCCCTTCTCACGGGCGGCGGCGATGCGATCCTCATCCGACGCACCGATTCGCGCCGCGCTGCCAGTCAGCCCCGTCACCGGCACGATGCGCAACAGGGGGTCGGCGGAGAGTTCGCGCCGGAGAGATTCGTCGAGCTGCTTCCGGTCGAGCGCCTTGGAGAGCGCTTCAGCGACCGTCGTCTCGAACACGGCGACCTGGATGGGGTCGTGGGGCGAACGCCGAGGTGCTTCGGCGATGGCCTTGGCGTAGGCCTCCTTGTCGCGCTCCTTCGCGTCGATGCGTGCCTGCTCCGCCGGGTCCGAGCTGCGAACGGTGGTCTTACCGTCGAGCCCCGTCGAGGTCGTGGTCACTGTCATTCCGGCACAACCGACGAAAGCGAAGACAACCAGGGCTGAGACAAGGGCGCGCGAATACATGTCATCTCCGGGGGGACTGTGCAGGAGGACTGACCATGGACCGTCAATGTCCATGGGCACGCTCAGGACGAGGTCCCTGGAGAAAAATTCACACGGGACAGGTGGCAGTGTCGCGCGCCTCGAGTGGCCCCCATGGGCGCGCGCTCAGGCCAGGCGATACGGCTCGCCCCTGAAACCCTCTGCGCGGAGTTCGTCCGCCAGCACGAGGTAGGGGTTGTCGGCCGGGTCCAATCCCCGCAGGAACGCGTCCCATGCGGCGCGGTCCGCCGCCTCATCGAGAGGCACGGTGAGCGACTCGAACCAGGCACGCGGAATCGGTGGTTCGGCGGAATGGTCGAAGGTCCGTGCGCTGTGCGAGAACGCAGCGCTGCACGGATGGGCCGCGCTCAGTGCGGCCAAGGTGCGTTCCAGCCAGTCCTCGTACCCACTCGACGCGGGCACCACCCTGCGCGCGAGGTGCGCGGATTTGACCGCGGTCCATTCGAGCGCCGTGCGGCTCTTGCCCCAGGCGAAGTGCAGGTCATCGAGGAGGATCAGCGCCTTCTGGCGAGGCCCGTCGGGATCTCCCTTGCGATTGACCTCGTCACGGACGTCGTCGAAATCCAGGCTCCTCGCATAGCCCGTGTCGAGGATGGATGCCCAGGCGGCCTCGACACGCTGGAGCGGATCTCCGACATCCGTGTGGCCATCCAGCCGAAAGAGCACCCACTCCAGGCAAGCCAGGCCAAGAGCCGCCTTGGCTTTGTAGTCGAGCGACCAGATCTTCTCGACCAACTGCCGAGGCTGCGCGTTCGGATCGCTGAACGAGACAGCGATTTCGTTGCTCCAAGCGAAGGACAGCGGCGCCGAAGACAGGTCGGCCGGCATGTAGCGAGGACGGTGAAGCACGCGAATCTCCAGTCCAGCGTCCTCGATACACGTCAGCGACAGGCTTCAGCGCTTCGCCCGCCCCTTGACCGCGCCGCGCCCCTTGCCACCCGACGCAGGTGACTTGCCGGGCTTCGCCGCGCTCTTCGCCTGGACCTTGGGAGCCTTCGACCGGGGCGACTTCACCTGGGTCTTGGGCACCTTGGACCTGGTCGGCTTCGCCGTGGCCACCTTGGCCTTCGCGACCTTGGCCTTGGGCGACTTCTTGGCGACGGGCTTCGAAGGAGCGGCCTTCTTTGCCGCGGCCTTCTTCACCGGAGCCTTCTTTGCCGCGGCCTTCTTCACCGGAGCCGAAGCCTTGCCCGAAGCGGCCTTCTTCACCGTGACGACGGGCTTCTTGCCCACCGCCGTCGGTCTCGCGGTCGGAGAACGCGCCACCGGGGCCGCCTCCGCGGACACCTTGGCCGCACCACGCTTGACGGCGGTCGTGCGCTTCGGTGCCTTCTCGGGCGAGGGCTTGACGCTCTCGCTCTTGGGCCCTGGCTGCGTGGCTACCTCCGTCGTGGGCCGAGCAACAGGCGACTCGGACATAGGCGGAGCGCGGACTTCCGCCGCTGGGGGCGACAGACGCTCAGGCGACTTCGCGGGGACCTCCGCGGGCCGCGCCGCCACCACCTCGGGCGTCGAACGCGCTGCGGGCTCTCGCTGCTCGCGAACCGGCGGCTTCGCCGGAGGCTCGGGCGGAACCGAAGGCTGCCAGTTCTCCGGCGCGAACTCGGGCTTCGTCTCCGCGGGCGGCTTCGGAGGCACGAACACGGACGCGGGGCGGTTGAAGCGAGAGTCCTTCGACGCGGGCTTGCCTCCACGTCCCTGCCCCTGCCCATGACGCGGCTGCGAGGGCCGGCCACCCTTCCCCACGGGCTGGCTCTGCGAGGCCAACGCACGCAGCCGGTCAAAGCCGGGATGCGGTGACGCCCCCATGCTCTCGCTCGTGCTCGGATCCGACCAGGACGTCGTCGTGTCAGGCACCTCGGGAACGGTTTCCTCGCGGACCTCTTGCGTCTCCTGCACGGGCGCGCTGCTCACGTCCGAGCTCGCGCCCTGCTCCGGCCGCACGAACATCCGCCGCTTCGGCCCGTGAGCTTCTCCCGGGGACCGAGCCCCCGGAGGACCGGCTTGCGTCTTCGCCGTGTCGTCTCGCCAGGGCTTCTTGAATGTGGACTCGCTGCGGGGAGGCGAGGCCTCCTCGCGTCGCCCCTCGCGCACGAAGCGCCCACGAGGACGAGAGGGTTCCTCACGCGCAGCCCAGGAGCGAGCCGGCGCCCCCTTGGTCGTGTCGCGCTCCCACTGTCCGGGCTTGCCCGGCTTGGGCTTGCCGTACGGCAGCTGCTGCTCGCGCGGCTCGGGGCGACGACGCGCGGGTGCGCCACCCTCATGACGCGACAGCGGCGCTTCGCCCACGAACTGGAGCGCGTCGAAGTCGATCTTCCGCGCCGTCGGATTCGCCGACAGCAGCCGCACGCGCAGCTTCTGCCCCACGCGCACGCGCCGCCCGTTCGGATACACGAGCGAGTGCGTCTGCTTGTCCAGCTTCGAGCCGGGCCCCAGCGTCTCCGCCTTCACCAGACCCTCGACGTGCTCTGCGTCCAGTTCGACGAAGAACCCGAAGTCGGTGATGGCCGCCACGGTGGCCGCGAACTCCTCGCCGACCCGGTCCTTCATCATCAGGGTCGCGTAGAAGGACACCACCTCCCGCTCCACCTGCATGGCCGCGCGCTCCCTGTCGGAGCACTGCATGGCCATGTCCTCGAGCTTCTCCTCCTCGCGGTCCAACATCGCCAGGGACGGCTTGCGCCCCTCCCGCGCCCAGTGCGCCTTCAACAGCCGGTGCACCAGCAGGTCCGGATACCGCCGGATGGGCGAGGTGAAGTGCAGGTAGTGCTCCGCCGCGAGGCCGTAGTGGCCCACCTTCGACGGCGTGTACACGGCCTGCATCATCGAGCGAAGCAGGAGCTGGTTCAGCGCCCGCTGCTCCGGGTGACCCGTGAGCTGGCTGATGAACGCGTCCAGCTCCTTCGAGGACACGCCGTCGTCGATGACCAGCTTGAAGCCATACGCCTGCGCCAGCGCCCCGAAGGCGGCCAGCTTCTCCGGGTCCGGCTCGCCATGGAACCGGTACACCGTGGGCAGGCCCTCGTCCTGGAAGAAGCGCGCCACCGCCTCGTTGGCGGCGAGCATGCACTCCTCGATGAGCCGGTGGCTGTCCTTGCGCTCGCGCTTGTCCATGCGCTCGGGCAGGCCGTCCTTGCCCAGCACTACCTTGTGCTCGGGGATGTCGAAGTCGATGGCGCCCCGCTCCTTGCGCATCTTCATCAGCGCGCGCGCCAGCGACATCATCTTCTCGAAGTGCGGCTTGAAGGCATCGCGGTGCGGCACGCTCTTTCCGTCGAGGACGTCCTGCACCTCGTTGTACGTGCAGCGCGCCGCGCTGCGCATCACCGCCGGGTAGAGCGTGGATGAGCGCCGCTGTCCCTGGGGGTCGAACGTCATGTCCGCCACCATGCACAGCCGGTCTTCGTCCGGCCGCAGGGAGCAGATGCCGTTGCTGAGCCGCTCCGGAAGCATGGGCAGCACGCGGTCCGGCAGGTACACGGACGTCGCGCGACGCAGGGCCTCCGCGTCCAACGCGCTGCGCTCGCGCACGTAGTGCGTCACGTCCGCGATGGCGACCACCAGCCGCCACCCGCCCGCGAGGTCCTCCACGTACACCGCGTCGTCGAAGTCGCGCGCGTCCTCACCGTCGATGGTGACGAGCTGCATCGAGCGCAGGTCCTTGCGCTGCTCGCCGCTCGCCTCTTCCTCCGACACCTTCACGGCGTAGCGGTCCGCCTCGTCCATGACCTCCGGAGGGAACTCGTCCGAGAAGCCCTGCGAGTAGGCGATGCCAATCACTTCCGAGCTGGGAGTCCCCGGCTTGCCGAGCGAGCCGGCCACCTCGCCGAACAGTCCGCGTCCCGGCTCCAACAGGTTCGCGCCCACGCCCAGGCGCACCTTCACCAGGTCTCCTTCCTGGGCCATCTGCGTCTGCGGCACGCGGATGGGGCCGGGAAGGCTGGTATCGGTGGGAAGCACCAGCGCATGGCGGCCCTGCGTCGTGTAGACGCCCACCGCCAGCTCGCGGCGACGGTCGACGACGCGCACCAGGCGCCCCTCGTACCGGCCGGGCCGCCCCGCCACTTCCACCACCACCCGGTCATTGTCGAGCGCGCGCTGCGCCTCGGCGGGAGGCAGGAAGATGTTCTCGCCCTCTCCACCCACCGGATGCACGAAGCCGAAGCCGTCGCGGTGGACGTGGAGGATGCCCTCCACCGTGTCCAACACCTCGCCGAACGCCGGACGACGAGGGCCCCGATGACCGAAGCGCTCGCGCCCCTCGTCACGACGCGACGAGCCTGGCTTGTTGAAGTCCCGGCGCTCGCGGCCACGCGCGCCGTCGGTCCGCGCGAAATCTCGCGAGCCTTGGGCGTTGGGTGAGCGGCCCTTGAAGCCACCGCCCTCCTGGCCTCGGGCACCCTGGCCCGTGAGGCGTTCGCGCGTGGGGGCGTCGTAGGGGCGCCCCTTCTCCTGCCGGGGTCGGTGGTCGCCGCGCACGGCGACGACGTCCGGCACGTCGGGAGCTACGGGGGGAGGAACAGGCAGGCCGTCATCACGCCGAGGTTGGGGGCGCAGGAAGCGCTTGCCCTCCTTGACGATGTGGCCCTGACGCACGAGGTCCCGGAGGGAGCGCTTGAGCTCAGTCTGCTGGCCAGGGTGCAGGCCCGCGAGTCGCAGGAGCTCCTTGATGCCCAGCGGGTGGTCGGCGTCGGAGAGGATCTGCTGGAGAAGGTCGGAAGAAATACTCACGGTGGGGTCGCGGCTCGGCCGCTACGGGAACGGGTAAGCCCGAAGCGGCCGGGCGGGAACCCCCCGGCGACCGACTGCTTCCCGGAACCTTCTCCAGGAAGCGAAGTTCAGGGCTTGACCGTGACGTTGATCTTGAAGGAGCGGTCCACCAGCCCCGGCGTCAGCGCCTTGGCCAGGAAGAACTCCACCTCGAAAGTCCCCGGGTTTCGGGGAGTGAAGAAAAACTCGCGCGTGGCCGAGCCGCCGTTGGGACCCGGTTCGAAGTTGGCTTCGCGCAGACCCACGCGCTTGGCCGCCGTCGGCTCGATGGCCCAGGTGAACCCGGGCTGCTCGGGCAGGCGCACGGTGAGGCCGTGGTTGAGCTTCACGTCGACGGACGTGGGCACCTCGCCCTCGATGTGGACCATCTCCATCTCGTCGCGCGACACGGCGCGAGCTTCCGACGGACGCGGCTCCACGTTCTCCGCGGTGATGCGACCACCCCAGCCGGAGAGCTTGTCCACCACGCCCATGACCTGCAGCGTGTGGCCCACGTTCTTGCGCAGGCTCTTGACGGCGGCCTTGCCCTCGATGAGGAACGACACCTGCTGGCGCGTGCCGCCGTTGGAGACGACGAGGATGAACTCCTCGCCGTTCATCTCCAGATTTCCGCGCACGGCCGCGAAGCCCTTGATGCCCGCGCCCATGCCGGCCGCCGTCACCATGGAGACTTCACCGGGCGACAGGTAGCGCAGCCGGGGCTCGGTGTCCGCGGGCGGAGCCTCCACGACCTCGGCCTCCGGCTTCTTCGCGGAGTACTTGCGCACGTCCACCACGCCGCCGTGGTTGGTCGTCTTGCGGATCATCCCGCTGACGGAGACCTTGTGGTTCACGTAGGCGGGGAGGACTTCCTGATCCGGTCCCTGCAGCAGGAACGTGAGCTCTCGCTTGTCGCGCCCCACCACCACCAGGTTGGGCATCTCGTTGAGGACGACCAGACGGCCCTTGAGGCTGCCCTCGCCCATCACGCCACGACCCTCGCCCGCGGTGAGCAACTGCTCCATCTCACGCTTGGTGAGCGGCTCGCCCGGGGGCGGCAGCTTGGTGGCGCGAGGACGCGGCTTCTCCACGGCGGGAACCGCGGGAGCGGAGGCGGCCTTTCCGGCGCCCTTGCCCGTCGTGCCCTTCGTTCCAGCGGGAGTCTTCGCAGCGGGAGCCGCCGCCTTCGCCGTCGCGGACTTCGCGGCGGGAGCGGGCTTCGCCGCTGACTTCTTGGAAGGCGCCTTCTCCGCGGCCTTCTCCTTCTCGACAGCCTTGTCCTTCTCGATGACCTTCTCCTTCTCGGGAGCGGTCTCGACGGCCGCCTTCTTCGCTGCGGCCTTCGCGCCCTTCGTCACCGAATCCCCGACCCCCTTCACCAGCTTCGTCGTCGAGGTAGCGACCCGCTTGGACGCGTTCTTGATCAGGTCCAGCCGGGCGGATTTATCCTTCTTCGCGGCGGACTTCGCGCCAGTCTTTCCAGCGGGAGTCGCCTTCTTGGCCCCGGACTTGGGCTTGGCCATCGACGCTGTCTCCTTGAGAGTTCCCGTGTACTTTCAACGGGTTGCCACGCCACCCCCAGGAGGACTGGCAGGCTTCGCGATGATTGGAGCTTGTAACGATGATCAGATGGGCTGTCAAACTAACACTTGATTTTCTCTCGGACTTTGGGTGCGAACCGGGCTGAAGATGACGCCCATGAACGACGCCGCGACGCTGCTTCCGGAAGACGAGGCCCGAGCCCGGGTGCTGGCCCTGGCCACGCCCCTGTCAGCCGAGTGGCTGGCCCTCGATGATGCGCTGGGCAGGACGCTGGCGGAGGACGTGCTTGCCCAGCGGACGCTGCCTCCCTGGGACAACTCGGCGATGGACGGCTACGCGGTGCGCGCCGACGACCTGGCGGGCTCGCTGCCGGTGAGACTGCCCGTGTTGGAGACCGTCTACGCGGGCGGCACGCCGCGCCAGGAGGTCCGACCGGGTACCTGCGTGCGGATCATGACGGGCGCTCCCCTCCCCGTGGGCGCGGACGCCGTGGTCATGCGCGAGCGGGTCCGCCCCGTGCCGGATGGGGGCGCGGATCAGGTGGACATCCTGGAGGCCGTGGAGTCAGGCCAGCACGTGCGGCCCCGCGGCGAGGACGCGAAGGAAGGGACGCTCTTGCTGGCCCGAGGCACCCCGCTGGGCATCCCCGAGCTGGGGTTGCTCTGGGCCCAGGGCATCCTGTCGGCGCCGGTGCCGCGCGCGCCCCGGGTGGCCATCCTCTCCACGGGCGACGAACTGTGCCGCGCCGACGAGCCCCCCAGGGGCCGCATCGTCGACACCAACGCTCCGTCACTGGCGCTCGCGGTCCGCCGCGCGGGCGGGCACCCGTCCCTGCTGGGCATCGCCCAGGACACGCGGGACTCCGTGGGCGAGTTCCTGTCGCGCGCCCACGGCTTCGACGTGGTGCTCACCAGCGCGGGCGTGTCCGTGGGTGAGCGCGACTACGTGAAGGAGGTCCTTGCCGCCATCGGGGTGCAACAGCATCTGTGGCGCGTGGCCATCAAGCCGGGCAAGCCGCTGGTGGTGGGCAAGCGCGGGAGCACGCTGTTCTTCGGTCTGCCGGGCAACCCCACCTCGTCGCTGGTCACCTTCGAGCTC
This sequence comes from Myxococcus sp. CA051A, assembly GCF_013336705.1. NCBI lineage: Bacteria > Pseudomonadati > Myxococcota > Myxococcia > Myxococcales > Myxococcaceae > Myxococcus > Myxococcus sp. CA051A. The sequence continues at coordinate 302,593 of NZ_JABUMS010000009.1, forward strand.
TTCGTCAGGCCGGCGCTCCGCCGGCTGCTCGGCCACACCGACGTGGACCCCTCGCGAGTGCCTGGGCGCCTGGATGGTCGGCTGTCCAAGCCTCCAGGGCTGGCGCACTTCGTCCGGGTGACGGCTGCCTGGAAGGACGGCAACCTCTGGGCGCGCCCCCTGGCCACCCAGACGTCGGGCGTGCTCCGTTCCGCGGCGACGGCCACGCATCTGCTGCACTTCGCGCGGGAAGCCAGCAGCTTGTCTCATGGAGACCCGGTGGAATTGTTGCCGCTCTCCTGGGGGGCTTGAGAAACCGGAGCCGTCCATCGTGCATCTTTGCGGAGGATTTCAGGCGGCAGCGGTGGTGAGTCCGCCTTGACTTGCGCGCATGGGGGCACCAAACAGGGGGCCTCGCATCTGGAGAATGAACCATCATGTCGGACATTCGCTCACCCCAGGTTCTTCCGACCCGTAAACCGACGCAGCACCTGGAGCGGTTCTCGGAGGCGGACATCCCCACGGAGCGGGGGCCCCTGCGGACCATCGTGTTCAGGGATCGCCGCAACGGTCGAGAGCACGTGGCGCTCGTCGCGGGCAACGTGTCCGGTGAGGAAGGGGTGCCGGTGCGAATCCACTCCGAGTGCCTGACGAGCGAGGTCTTCGGCAGCTTGAAGTGCGACTGCCGCGAGCAGTTGGACCGGGCGCTGGACTTCATCACCCAGCAGAAGCTGGGCGTGGTGCTTTACCTGCGCCAGGAAGGCCGAGGCATCGGCCTGGGCAACAAAATCAAGGCGTACGCCCTCCAGTCCAAGGGGCTGGACACGTACGAGGCCAACCGCCAGCTCGGCTTCGCGGACGACCTGCGCAGCTACGACATCGCGGCGGAGATGCTGCGCTCGCTGGACGTACGCTCGGTGGACCTCATCACCAACAATCCGCTGAAGATCGCCGGAATGGTGGAGGAAGGCATTCCCGTCCTGCGTCGAATCCCTTCCCGGACCGAGCACAATCCGCATAACGTCGACTACCTGAGGACGAAGCGCGAGCGTACGGGGCACCTGATTGAGCTCTTCGCCGAGGACGACGACACGGAAGCCAAGGCCGGCTGAGAAGGCGCCTGCGCGGCGGCGCAACGCCGTCGTGCGCAATCAAGCCCGTGTGCCCTTCGAGGTGCGCTTCTGGGGAGTGCGCGGCTCCATCCCCTCCCCCGGTCCGCAGACGAAGCGCTACGGCGGCAACACGCCGTGCGTGGAGGTGCGGTGTGGGGATGAGCTGCTGATCTTCGACCTGGGCTCGGGAGCGCGTGCGCTGGGCGATTCCTTGCTCATGGGGCCCCCCGGGCCGGTGCGCGGCAACATCTTCATCTCGCACTACCACTACGACCACCTGCAGGGCCTTCCCTTCTTCGCGCCCATCTTCATCCCGACGAGCGAGCTGACCCTGAACGGGCCGTCACGCAACGGGCGCACCACCCGGGAGCTGCTGGGTGGGCAGATGGTGCAGCCCTACTTCCCGGTGACGGCGGAGGGGGCCTTCCGCGCGAAGCTCACGTACCGCGACCTCTCCCCGGGAGGAACGCTCCAGCTCGGCCCCGCCCAGGTGCGCTGGTTGGAGTTGAACCATCCGGGCGGCAACCTGGGGTACCGCGTGGAGTGCGGTGGGCGCTCCGTGGTCTACGCCACGGATGTCGAGCACGGCAGTGACCTGGACTCGGGGCTGTTCGACTTCGCGCGGGGCGCGGACCTGCTCATCTACGACTCCATGTACACGGAGGACGAGTACCACGGCCGCTGTGGGCCGGCGCGCACGGGCTGGGGCCACTCGACGTGGCAGGCCGCCGTGGCCGCCGCGGACGCCGCGCAGGTGAAGACGCTGGTGCTCTTCCACCATGACCCCTCGCGCGACGACGCGGCCATGGACAAGCTGCTGCGGCAGGTGCGCAGGCTCCGCCCGGAGGCCATCGCCGCCAAGGAGTCGATGGTCATCAAGCTGTAGCCGCGCGAAGCGGGCGCGGCCGTGGCTTCATTCAGGCGTCGCGCGCTGACACCGCGCGCTTCACCGCTTCGCGCAGCCCCGCGAATGGCAGGCGCTCCATGGCGGTGGGGACGTCCACCCACTCGAAGGCATCGTGCTCGGGGCCCAGACGGACCTCGGTGTCCGGCGGGACGTGGACGGCGAAGCCGCTCTCCTCCGCGAGCACGGGCGGCAGCGTCTCGCCGATGGCGAAGGAGTGACGGTAGGCCAGGTCCTCCACGGGAAGTCGAAGGCCCGTCTCCTCCTCCAGCTCTCGGATCGCGGCCTGGGTGGGTGACTCACCATCCTCCACGCGGCCGGTGAGGATCTGCCAGAAGCCGCCGCGCTCGGGACGACGTCGCACGAGCAACACGCGCGCCTCCGGGCCTCGACCTCGCACGACGGCGATGCTGACGGTGCGCATGGGCGCAGGGGCATCCACGCGCTCGCTGTCGAACACGGCGCAGAAGCTCCGGGCGAGCGCCTCTTCCACATCCGGGACAGGGACTGCGTGCCCGCGCTCCCGCTGCATGGAGGTGACACCGGCCTCGCGGATTCCGCAGGGCACGATGAAGCGGAAGTGCTCCATCTTCGTGTTCACGTTGAGCGCGAAGCCGTGCGTGGTGAGCCACCTGGACAGGTGGACACCGATGGCGGCGATCTTCCGCGCGTCGGGCGCACCCTCCTCGCCAATCCACACGCCGGGCCACTTGACGATGGGGCCCGCGGTGATGCCCCACTCGGACAGGACCTGCATGATGGAGCGCTCCACGTCACGCACGTAGCGGCGGACGTCGCGGCGCGACTCCGGGAGCAGGAAGATGGGGTAGCCGACAATCTGGCCGGGCCCGTGGTAGGTGACGTCGCCGCCCCGGTTCGTCTCGAAGACATTCACGTCCTCCGCGGAGAGGCTCGCGTCGGAGGCGGTGATGTTCTCCCGCTTCGCGCCCCGGCCCAGCGTGAGCACGGGCGGGTGCTCCAGCAACAGCAGCACGTCACCGCTCAGGCCCTCCCGACGTGAGTCGCCGAAGAGGCGCATCAGGTTGAGGCCGTCCTCGTACTCCACCCGGCCGAGCCGGTAGACGGTGATGGTGTTCACGACGTTCCCTTCCGCCGGCCCTTTCGAAGGGGCGTCGGCTTCGTCACGTTCTCGAGTTCCCAGGTACCTGGGGGAACCCGCTGGAGGAGTGCCTGGAGTTCGTGGCCGGCGCGGGGGGAGCGCTCGGCCTCGGCGGCGAAGGCGGAGAGGACGCTGTCGGACAGCGAGGTCGCCGGCTCACGCAGCGCCAGTCGCACGCGGGCCATCTCCACGTAGTCCTCGCGCGTGGGCGGGTGCAGGCTGAGCAGCACCTGGACGTGCTCCAGGATGCTCACGGGGATGACGCCACGTACCGCGCGCGACAAGGCCTCCGTCGTGGGCACCAAGAGGCGCTCCTCGCCTCCGCGCAGGATGAGTTTCCCCGGCTCGGGTGCGAGCCCTCGCGCGCTGAGCACCACGGAGGGCCGCGACTCACGAGCGAGGAAGACGGAGAGCGCGGTCTGGTGCTCCGTGCTCAGGCGATCCACGTCCTCGACGAACAGGGGCGAGGCCGACAGGTCCTCCGCGAGCGAAGCCACCGGGGTGAGGGTCCCCCTGCCCTGTCGCTGGAGCATCTGGAGCAGGACGCTCTTGCCCCAGCCCTCGGCCCCCACCAGCAGGATGCAGCGAGCACCCGACTGGAGCGCTCGCACCATCGACGAGCGGACATCGGGCTGACCCACGAAGTCCATCGCGGCCGAGGCACGCACCGGCGAGCGAGGACGCGCCGGGAGCGGCACAGGACTCACGTCTCCGAGCAGCGATGCGGACTCCGTCAGACACGCCTTGCAGATGAAGGCACCGGCCGGTCCCGCGACCAAGTCTCCGACCTCCGCGCGAGGGCGGCAGCAGAACGAGCACCACGCATCCAGCGCCGCGTCCGCGCGAGCGGGGCCGCGCTCGATGATTCGCGGTCCGCGCCTGCGCCTCGGCGTGGTGTCGTCCTCCGACGCGTGCGCGGCGAAGGCCTCCACATCCGAGTCTCGCGCATCGGCCTGCCCCGTCGGCGCGATCAGCCCATCTCCGAACGGTTCCTCACCTTCCGGCGAGCCGGGTCTCCATCGTGACTCGAAGAGCTGCTCGTCCACGGCGCCAGGTGAACGCTCCGCACGCACGAACTCCGAACCGCGAGAAGGCAACGCATCCCGAGCCACCGACGGAACCATCCCACGCGGAGTGGACCCCGCCGAGGCTGCGCTCCGGCCGACCAGAAACTCCAACCCCTTCGAGCCCCCTGACTCCACCGAGGCCTCGCGCTGCGCGGACAGGAACTCCAACCCCTTCGAGTCCCCTGGGTCCGCGGAGGCCGCGCTCCGAACCGGATGAAAGCCTTGCCCCGCGGACGCCCCTGACTCCGCCGAGACCGAGCTCCGAATCGGATGAAAGTTCTGCTGCTCCGAAGCCCCTGACTCCACCGAGGCCGCGCTCCGCGCCGGATGAAGCTTCTGCCCCTCCGAAGCCCCTGACTCCATCGAGGCCACGCTCCGCGCCGGATGAAGCTTCTGCCCCTCCGAAGCCCCTGACTCCATCGAGGCCACGCTCCGCGCCGGATGAAGCTTCTTCCCCTCTGAAGCCCTTGACTCCACCGAGTCCGCGCTCCGCACCGGATGAAGCTTCTGCACCTCGGACGCCCCTGGGTCCACGGAGGCCGCGACCCGAGCGAGCTGGGCTTCGAGTCGCTGGAGGTCCTCGCTCACTTCCGTGTCCAGCACCCAGGCCGCGAGCTCGGGGGACTTCCCTGTCGGCTGCGACTCCACGTCGCGCAGCGCGTCCTGGATGAGGCGTTGCCGACGAACAAGCTCAGGAAGCGGGAGATCCTCCACGGACAGCACCAGTTGGCCGTCATCTTCCTCCTCGCCCCCTTGAGTCGGCAGAAGCGTCTCCGTCATCCCTTCGAGGCGGTTCACCTCCTCGAGGATGTCCAGGCGGCTCGTATCCAGCCTGCGCGCATGGCGCAGCAACTGGAGCGCTCGGGGGGCATTGCCCGCGTTCCGATAGAACGCCGCCGCTTGCTGGAGGCACTCCACGGCGCGAGTCACGTCACCCCGCAGCTCGGCGGACTGCGCGGCGCGGATCAGCTCGCGAGGGTTCTCGGCCATACGGACAGAGCCTAACCGTCTTGGTGGACCACCGCCCGGCCTCGACGCATTCCACGAGACGCAATCGCCGGCGAGCGGTCAGCCCCCTCCCCGGCGGCCCAGGGGACATCCCAGCCTCGAAACCCGGGCGACCACGCCACCCGGGCCTCTGGGCGAGACATCACGCCATGGCCAGGAACAGCAGGTCCGGCTTCTCCAGGTACTTGATGACTTCGTAGACGAAGTCCGCGGCCACAGAGCCGTCGATGACGCGGTGATCGCACGACAGCGACAGGTTCATCATGTCGCGGATGACGATCTGATCCTTCACCACGGCCGGGCGCTTCTTGAGCTTGTGCACGCCCATGATGCCCACCTCGGGGTGGTTGATGATGGGCGTGGCGAACAGGCCACCGCTCTGCCCCAGCGAGGTGATGGTGAAGGTGCCGCCCGTCAGCTCCTCCAGCTTCAGCTTCCGCTCCTTCGCGGCAGCTCCCAGACGCGCCGTCTCGCGAGCAATCTCCGCCAGCGTCAGCCGGTCCGCGTCCTTCACCACCGCCACGGTGAGGCCATCCGGCGTCGCCACCGCCATGCCGATGTTGTACTCGCCGCGCACCACCAGCTCCTGCGCCGCCTCATCGAAGTTGGCGTTCAGGTGCGGGAACTTCTTCAGCGCGGCGATGGTCGCCTTGATGATGAACGGCAGGTAGTTGAGCTTGGTGTTGTCACCCGACGCCGCGAGCTGCGCGTTGAGCCGGGTGCGCAGTGCCACCAGGTCCGTCGCGTCCACTTCTTCCACGAAGGCGAAGTGCGGCATCGTGAACTTCGAGCGCACCATCTTCTCGGCGATCTTCTTGCGCAGCCCCCGCAGAGGAACGCGCTCGTCCGCCCGACCCGACGACACGGCCGGCACCGCGGGACGCGCCTGCGAGGGAGCCGCCACCACGTTCTTCTGCTCCCCGCCACCCTCCAGCGCCGCCACCACGTCCGCCTTCGTCACCCGCCCCTGCGGTCCACTGCCCGGAATGGTCGCCAGGTCCAACCCATGCTCGCGCGCCATGCGCCGGGTCACCGGCGTGGCCAGCACCTTCGACGCCTGCGCCGAAGCACCCGCCGCGGGAGCCGTCGCCTGCGCCGGAGCCGCCGCGGCCGCCTGCGCTGGAGCCGCCGCGCCATGGCCCGCCGCCTGCGCCGGAGCCGCGCCGTCGATCTCCAGCGTGACGAGGGGGTGGTGCACCTTCGCGATGTCCCCTTCCTTGCCGTGCGTCGACACGACGCGCCCGGCCTTCGGGCTGGGGACGGTGACGGTGGCCTTGTCCGTCATCACCTCGGCGAGCACCTGGTCTTCCTTGACGACGTCGCCGGCCTTGACGTGCCACTTGACCAGCTCGCCCTCCATCACGCCTTCACCGAGGTCGGGGAGCTTGAATTCGAAGGTTGCCATGGGGGGTGTCTTTCCGAGAGGAACGGGGGTTGCGTCAAGCCACGAATGAAGGCCCGGTCAGCCGAGCCGCTTGAGGCGCTCGCGCTCCATCAGGCCCTTCATGAAGAACTCGGCGGCGCGGTAGCTGGAGCGCACCAGCGGACCCGAGGCCACGTAGAGGAAGCCGTAGGACTCGGCCAGCTTCTTGTACGACTCGAACTGCGCCGGGGTGACGAAGCGCTCCACCCGCAGGTGGTACTGCGAGGGCTGCAGGTACTGGCCCAGCGTGAGCACGTCCACGCCCACTTCACGCAGGTCCTTGAAGGTCTGCTCCAGCTCCGCGTCCGTCTCGCCCAGGCCCACCATGACGGACGTCTTGGTGTAGAGGCCCTCGGGACGGTTCTTCAGGTACTCGAGCACCTTGAGCGACTGGGCGTACTTCGCGCGGCGGTCTCTCACCGTCGGCGTGAGGCGCTCCACCGTCTCCACGTTGTGGGCGACGACGTGCGGCTTGGCCTCGGCCACCGTGGTCAGGTCCTTCTCCACGCCCTTGAAGTCGGGGATGAGCACCTCGACGATGGTGCGCGGGCTCTCCCGGCGCAGCTCGCGGATGGCGGAGGCGAAGTGGCTGGCGCCGCCGTCCGGCCGGTCATCCCGGTTCACCGACGTGACGACGATGTACTCCAGGTCCATCTCCTTGACGGCCTGGGCCAGATGGATGGGCTCCATCGGATCCAACGGCGGGGGCGCCCCCACCTTAACGTGGCAGAAGCGGCACGCGCGCGTGCACACCTCACCCATCAACATCACCGTGGCCGTGCCACCGCCCCAGCACTCGGCGATGTTCGGGCAGCGGGCCTCTTCGCAGACGGTGGCCAGCTTCGTGCGCTTCACGATGGCCTTGACCCGCTCGTACCCTTCGCCGTGCGGCAGCCGGACCTTCAGCCAGTCCGGCTTGCGGGTGGTCTCAGTCACCTGGGGCAGCGGGAACCGATCAGGAGTCGCCATGGGTCGCGGGCCTTCTATGGTTTGGGCGGAAGACGTTCAAGCCTGAAGCCTCTAACGCGAGGCGTCAGCTCTGGCAGGCCCTTCGCGCGCGTCGCTTTCCTACTAATGATCCCGCTCCGGCCGGGCAGCCCCGGACCTGGGCACCGGAGGGCCTGGATGTCCCGACTTGGGCGCCGCTGCCCCGACGGCGTGCCAGTCCATCGCTGGCCCTCCTGGTGTGCAGGCATCCTGGCCACCTGCCCCAGCGGACGCCGGACATGGAAAGGCCGTCCTCGGAACCACGCTCCGGGACGGCCTGACCTTCGACGAGCCTGGGCCTAGAAGTGGCGGGGGTGACCCAGCGTGGCCTCGGCGCCCTCGTGGACGATTTCCGAGAGCGTCGGGTGGGCGTGGATGGTGCCCGCCAGTTCCTCGGTGGTGATCTCCAGCTTCAGCGCGACGCACGCCTCGGCCAGCAGCTCCGTGGCGTGGGGCCCGATGATGTGGATGCCCAGCACCTCGTCGTACTTCTTGTCGGAGACGATCTTGATGAGGCCGGTGGCCTCATTGGTGATGGACGACTTCGTCACCGCGCCGAACGGGGCGTTGCCAATCTTGACGTCGTAGCCGCGCTCCTTGGCCTTCTTCTCCGTCAGGCCCACCGAGGCGACCTCGGGGTAGCAGTACGTGGCCGACGGGGTGAGGTCGTAGTTGATGGGCTGCGGGTTCTTCCCGGCGATGTGCTCCACCGCGAGCACGCACTCGGAGCTCGCCATGTGGGCCAGCATCGGCGTGGGGATGACGTCGCCCACGGCGTAGACGTTGGGCTCGCTGGTGCGCAGCATCGCGTCGACCTTGATGTAGCCGCGCTCCGTCTTGATGGACGTCTTGTCCAGGCCCACGTCCTCGGTGACGGGCGAGCGGCCGACGGCGGACAGCAGCAGCTCCGCCTCCAGCGTCTTCGTCTCGCTGCCAACCTTCATGGTGACGCGCACGCCGTCCGCCGTGTGCTCCACCTTCTCCACCGCGGAGCCGGTGTGCACGTCGATGCCGCGACGGCGGAAGAGCTTCTCCAGCTCCTTGGAGATGTCCGCATCCTCGATGGGGAGCAGCGCGGGAAGGAACTCCACGATGGAGGTCTTGCTGCCCACGTGGTTGAAGATGGAGGCGAACTCACAGCCGACCGCGCCAGCGCCCAGGACGATGATGCTCTTGGGGATGCGCTCGAGCTGCAGGATGGAGTCGCTGTTGAGCACGCGCTTGTGGTCCACCGGCACGTTCGGCAGGGACTTGGGCACCGAGCCCGTCGCGATGATGATGTTCTTCGCGTCCAGGACCTGCTTGGAGCCGTCCTCGGCGGTGACTTCCACCTTGCCCTTGCCGGCGATGCGGCCGTGGCCCTTGATGACCGTCACCTTGTTCTTCTTCATCAAGAAGTCGATGCCGTTGGCACCCTTGGTGACGACCTTGTCCTTGTGCTTCATCGCGTTCGGCCAGTTGACCGTCGGGCTCGACAGGTCGATGCCGAAGTCCCCTGCCTCCTTGACGTGGTGGAACAACTCCGCCGTCCACAGCAGGGACTTGGTGGGGATGCACCCGCGGTGGAGGCAGGTACCGCCCAGACGCTTGTCCTTCTCGATGATGGCCGTCTTCAGCCCGAGTTGCCCCGCGCGGATGGCACCCACGTAGCCGCCAGGGCCCGAACCGATGATCACCACGTCGAACGTCTCAGCCACGCACGCCTCCGTCATTATTTGCGGATGGAACCCGGTGGGGCTGATAACCCCCGCTCCCGGTCGGAATCAAGGAGATTGCTCGTGCGCCGTTTCCCGCTCAGAACCCTCCTCCTGATGCTCGTGGCGCTGCTCGCCTTCACCCGCCTGTGGTGCGTGACGCACCAGGATGAGACGGCCGGGGCCTCGCCCGCGAGCTCCCCCACCCGGGACGCCACCGCCACGTCCCCCGCCTCCCCCTCGCCGCTTCCCCCCTCTCCTGAGTGCCGCGCGGTGGAACGGGCCCTGGACGCCACCCTGCGCGCCCCCGACGAGCCCACCGTCGTGGCCGAGGCCCGCAAGCGGCTGGACGCCTGTGACAAGCCGCCCCCGCGCGCCTGTGAGCTGGGCGGAGCGCTTTCCGCCCGAGCCCCCTTCACCCAGGGGGCGGACACCCCCATGCGGGGGCTGCTCGCCGCCCTCTGCGAGCGCTGTCCCTCCAGGGTCAACGCCTGCGCGCAGACCGTGGCCCGTGCGCTGCTGGACACCGCCGTCGGTCAACCGCCGAACATCCCCGAGCTCCAGTGGAGCCTGGAGCACGCGGGCCCAGGCACCCCGGCGGCCTGTGATTCCATCGTCCGACTGGGGCTCGCCCCCGCCGCCCAGGCCTCCGTCGACCTGCCCCCCACCGTGCGCACGCTCCTGGATGGACTGGTGTCCCGCTGCGCGAGCGCGGACCTGCTGCCGCTGTCCGTGCTGCGCGCGGCCGCCGCCCAGCAAGGCGCCCGGGCCCCGGCGCTGCTCACGGCGGCCAGCGCGAAGCCGGTGGAGACCGCGCCGGTGAAGCCGGATCAGCTCCTGGGGGCCCAGCCCGCGTTCCAGGCGTTCGATGGAGACCTCCTCACGGGAGTCCCGGTGAGCAACGCGAGGCGGGGCACGCGCTGGTCGGCGGACGGAGCGCTGCGCGCGGGCTACGCGCCCACGCTCAAGCACCTGGTGGGGTTCCGTGTCCGGGCGCAAGGCCCGGGCTCCCTGCGAGCCATCGTCCGCACGCCGAAGGGCGTGGGCTTGAATGATCCAGAGGGAGGCTTCTCGTTCGTCAATCCCACCGTGTGCCAGTTTCGTGGCACGGGCGAGTGGGAGACCTGCAACCCCGCCGCGCCCCTGGTCGAGGTGGACGCGGTCAGCGTGTTCCCCGAGAGCGCGGACGGCAAGCTCCTGGAGCTGGAGATCCTCGGCGCGCGCTGAGCGCCGACGGCGTCAGGCGACCAGGCCACGGTCCTTTGCGAGCTGGAAGATGGGCGCCGCGTCCTTCTTCAGGACGGCGCTGACGTCCTTGACGATGGACTCGCCCGACTTCGCGACCGAGAGGAAGTTGTCGAAGGTCCGGGTGAGGATGAGCACGCCGGAGATGATGACGCGCTGGAGGTTGTGTTGCAGGTCCGTGCCCTCGTAGATGAGCCACGCCTGCTCGACACACGTCTTCCTCGCATCCACGAGGAAGTTGTTGAGGATGGTGCGCTCGTTCGCGTCGGGAACCTTGGACTTCGGGCTCACGGAACCAATGTAGATGAGACGCGAGTTGAGCCGCGTCGAGGCCTCCTCCATCTGAGCCAGCATCGCCGCGACGTCCTCCTTGGTCGGAGGATTCTGCCAGCGGGAGAAGATGACTCGGTCGATGAGCTCTGCCTTGTACGTGGTGGGGCCGTTCACGATGCCTCCGGTGAGGCGGACGGTTTCGATGCCAAGAAGCGCCCGGCCGGCGTTCTCCACAGCGCCGCGCGTCTGGATGTGTAGCAGGAACACTCCTTTCGTTGAAGAGAGTCACTGCTGCACGCGATCACTCCACCGTCGCAATCCTGCTGTCCGTATGCAGCCGTGACGGACAAATCCATCCGGGTCGACGCTGACACGGCCTGAAAATGGGGTTTGATACGTGGAATGCCCTGATAGCCCTGTGTCCTTCTCACGCGAGGTGAGCCTCGCTCATCCAGCATTGCCGGGAAGTTTTGGCTTCGCGGCACGACGTGCGAGCACGGCCTTCACGTCTTCCAGGGAGAGCCCGAGCGGCCTCACCGCGACGAGGAGGTGGTAGAGGAGGTCGGCTGCCTCCTCGGCGGCGCGTCCGGCGTCCGCATCCGCGCAGGCCGTCACCAGCTCCGCGGCCTCCTCGCCCAGTTTCTTGAGACGCAGGTTTCGGTCCGCGAGCAGGCGGCGCGTATAGCTGGTTTTTTCGCCCGGGGCATCGGGTCGGGTCGCGCGCTCGGCGAGGGTGGCATCCAGCGCGGCCAGCGCGTCTCCCCCTCCGGGACCGAAGCACGTGGTCTCGCCGGTGTGACAAGCCGGCCCGGCTTTCTCGACGCGGGCCAGGACCGCGTCACCGTCGCAGTCCGCGCGCAGGGACACCACCTGCTGCGTGTTCCCGCTGGTGGCGCCCTTGTGCCAGAGGCCACGCGAGCGCGAACGGTAGTGCATCTGCCCCGTGGCGAGGGTGCGCTCCAGTGCCTCGCGGTCCGCGTGCGCCACCATCAACACATCACCGGTGCGCGCGTCTTGAGTCACCACCGTCACCAGGCCACCGCCCTTGGTGAAGTCGAGTCGGTCCAGGTCCAGAATCACGTGGCCTCCGTCGCGCCCAGGCGCTCACGGGTGAGTGTGGCCAGGGCCGCGTTGGTGGCGATGCCGTTGCCACCGAAGGAGGTCCGCCGCCCGGTCCAGTCGGTGAAGACGCCTCCGGCTTCTTCGATGATGGGTTGGAGCGCGGCGGCATCCCAGGGCGAGAGCAGCTCGTCCACCATGACCTCCGCTCGGCCCGTGGCCACCAGCAGGTAGCCGTAGCAATCGCCCCAGGTGCGGGAGATGGCCGCGTCGAGGGTGAAGCGGCGCCAGGCTTCTCCGCGCTCGGGATGCTGACGGAAGCGCTCGTCCGTGGAGAGCACCACCGCGCGAGACAGGTCCGCCTGCTCGGACACTCGCGCGCGTTTGTCGTTCCAGAAGCAACCTTCCCCTGGCGCAGCCACCAGCAGCTCACTCACGGCGGGGAAGTACGCGGCGCCCACGAGGATGCGCTCCCCTTCCGCCAGTGCCACCAGGGTCCCCCATAGAGGTACGCCCCGGATGAAGGTCTTTGTTCCATCGATGGGGTCCAGGATCCATCGGCGCCGCGCGCCCGGCCGTGTCTCTCCGAACTCTTCCCCGAGGATGCCGTCGTCCGGAAAACGTGCGTCCAGCCATTCGCGTGCGGTCTGCTCCGCCGTGCGGTCCGCCACCGTGACGGGCGTCCCGTCGCTCTTGGTATCCACTGCGATACCACCGCGGAAGTAGCCCAGCGCCACGTCCCCGGCCTTGCGCGCGACTTCGGCCGCCGCCTGCATCAAGCCCTGTGCACTCGTCATGTCGTGCTCCGGATGGGAAGGCCGCTGAAGGCGCTCGGCGCCACGTCTCCCGAATTGCGTGCGACTTCCGCGGCCTGCATCAAGCCCTGTGCGCTCGTCATGTCGTGCTCCGGATGGGAAGGCCGCTCGCTCGGAGCAGCGATTTGATGGCCCCTACCGTGGTGAGCCCATCGTGAAGGATGCCCGCAACGAGCGCCGCGTCCGCGCCGCCACGCGTGAGTCCGTCCCGCACGTGCTCCGCGTTACCCGCCCCTCCGGATGCGATGACGGGCACGTCCACCGCGTCCGCCACCGCGCGCGTCAGCTCCAGGTCGTAGCCCGAGCGGGCACCGTCCTGGTCGATGCTGGTGAGGAGCACTTCACCCGCACCTCGCGCCACACACTCACGCGCCCAGGCCACCGCCTCCAGCTCCGTGGGCTTGCGCCCACCATGCGTGTGGACACGCCAGCGCGAACCCTCTTTCCGAGCGTCGATGCTCGCCACCACGCACTGCGCTCCGAATCGCTCCGCGCACTCCGTGAGCACCTCCGGCCGGGCCACCGCCGCCGAGTTGATGCTCACCTTGTCCGCGCCAGACCGAAGCGCACGGCCCACGTCCTCCACCGTGCGGACGCCTCCCCCGACCGTCAACGGGATGAACAGTCGCTCCGCCGTGCGCCGCACCAAATCCCAGAGCGTGTCACGCTCCTCGGCGCTCGCGGAGATGTCGAGGAACGTCACCTCGTCCGCGCCCTCCTGCTCATAGCGCAGGGCCAACTCCACCGGGTCTCCCACGTCACGGAGACCCTCGAAGCGAACACCCTTCACCACCCGGCCGCCCTTCACGTCCAGACAGACGATGAGTCGTCGCGTCAGCATCAGAGCACCTCCAGGGCCACGGAGCCCTTCATGCTGAACACGGTGCCGGAGTCCACCATCGCATCCCGCAGCGCGAGCCCCAGTGCCTTGAACGCCGCCTCGGTGACGTGGTGACTGTCCTTCCCTCGCAGCACCCGCAGGTGAAGCGTCACCTTCGCGTGCTCGCAGAACGAGCGCATCCAGTGCTCGTAGAGCCGATTCTTCAGCGGCCCCTGGTAGAAGAACCGTCCGCCCGCGTCGAGGCACGCCTGCACCAGCGCGTCATCCATGGGCACCGTGCGCTCCGCGAAGCGGGCCGCTGTCGCCGGAATCACCCGCTGCACCGCCGTCCCCAACGTAATCGCCACGTCCTCCATCAGGTGGTGCGTGAGGTCGCCACGAGCGTGCAACTTCAAGTCGAGCCCCGCGTAGCGCGCGAAGGTGGAGAGCATGTGGTCGAAGAACTTGAGCCCCGTGTCCACCTGCGTGCTCCCCCGGCCCACCGACAGCTCCACGCGGATCCGCGTCTCCTTCGTCTCTCGAGTGACAGTGGTCATTTCGCGAACTCCAGCGCGACGTCGCGCGCATCCAGCCGCCCCGTGTACAGCGCCATCCCAATGACCGCCCCGTACGCGCCCACCGAGGCCAGCGCCCTCAAGTCTTCCAGCGTCGTCACGCCGCCCGACGCGTAGAGCCGGTGACGGCTGCGAACCACCACCTCGCGCATCAGCGACAGGTCGACGCCCTCGAGTTGCCCCTCCTTGTGGACCGCGGTCACCAGCAGGCCACCGAGCGGCAACGGCTCCAGCGCCGCGAGCACATCGCCCACCGTCATGCCACTGCCCGCCGTCCAGCCTCGCGTCACCACCTCGCGACCTCGCACGTCCGCCGCAACCACCACGCGGCCTGGATGGCGGCTCGCGACGTCGGCCAACCACGCCGCGTCCTCGATGGCCCGAGTCCCCACCACCACGGCCGAAGCGCCCCCTTCCAGCAGCGCCTCCACCCGCTCCAGCTCTCGCACACCCCCGCCCACGGTGAATGTGAGCCCCGGCTCGTGCGCGGTAAGTCGCGCCACGGCCTCGGCATTGGAACCCCGGCCCAGCGCCGCATCCAGGTCGACCACGTGGAAGGTCCTGAAGCCGAAGGCGCGCCAACGAAGTAGCGCCTCCAGCGGGTCCTTCACCCGAACCCGCTCGTCTTCATACGAACCTCCGACAAGCTGCACGCACGCGCCTTCGCGCAGATCGATGGCGGGAATCGCCCTCATGACGCCACCTCCCGCAAGAAGGCCCGCACGAAGGCGACACCCGAAGACGAAGACTTCTCGGGATGGAACTGCACGCCCACCACCCGGCCGCGTCGAACCACCGCGGGGAAGCGGTCCTCCTCGTGAGTCGTCCACCCCGTCACCACCGACGTGTCCTCCACGCGGCAGACGAAGCTGTGCGCGTAGTACGCGGTGTCCAGCTTCGCCCCCGACAACGTGCGGTCGCCCTCCACCTGGTTCCAGCCAATCTGCGGCACGCGTCGCGACGTCAGCCGCGTCACCCGTCCGGCGAAATAGCCCAGGCCCGCGCCCTCTCCCTCGTCGCTCGAATCGAACAGCAACTGCATGCCCAGGCAGATGCCCAGGCAGGGCAGGCCCTTCTCCAATGCCGAGCGCATCGCATCCCGCCCGGGCGCCAGTCGCGCCGCCGCCGAGCCAAAGGCGCCAACACCGGGCAGCACGAGCACATCCGTATCGACCGCACGCGCCGGGCTCTCCTCCACGCGAACGTCGACGCCCTCCTCCGTGGCAAGGGCCTTGGTCAGCGAGTGCAGGTTGCCAGCGCCGTAGTCGAACAAGGTGACTCTCATCGCAAGGACTCCCGCAGCGCCACGAGCGCCGCCTCCAGCAAGGGCCACGGTCCACTGCCGATTCGGAGCGCATCTCCGACCCCGGTCAGCCCCTGGAACGCCCTCACGTTCACGTCACGCTCCCGCATCCGCTCCGCAACCCCAGGCGCTCCTGGCAGCGGCACCATCAGGAAGTTGCCCTCGGACGGCAGCGGCTTCAGCCCCAGCGCCACCAGCGCGCCCCGCAGGCGCTCCCTGTTCTCCACCGCCTCCTCCACCCGAGCACGCACCCAACCCGCGTCCTCGCGCAGCACTGCCACGGCCATCGCTTCCGCGAGCGTCGTCAGCTTGTACGGCCCCCGTGCCTTCTCGACCTCCGCCACGAGCTTTGGGTGGCCCACCGCCCACCCCACGCGCATTCCCGCGAGCCCGAAGGCCTTCGAGAACGTGCGCGTCACCAGCACGTTCGAGCACGTGCGCGCCAGGTCCAGGAAGCCGGGCCCGCGCGCGAAGTCGGCATATGCCTCGTCGATGATGACCAGCCCCGGCGCGCGCTCCACCACCCGCTCCACCGCCGCGCGCGACAGCACCGTGCCCGTGGGGTTGTTCGGTGAGCACAGGTAGATGACCTTCGCCCCCGTGGACACCAGCCACTCGGGCTCCACGTCGAAGTCGGCGCGCAAGGGCACCGCCGCCGTCCGCAGTCCGTTCACCTGCGCGAACAGCGGCATCATCACGAACGTCGGGTCTTGAAACACGAGCAACTCACCCGGCTCCAAGAACGCTCGCAGCGCGCTGTCGAGGACGTCATCGGAGCCGCAGCCCGTCGTCACGCACTCGGCTGTCACGCCAAGCTGCTCGGCCAACACGCCGCGCAGGTCGGGCGCATAGCTTCGGGGATAGCGCGAGAGCGACTCCAGGGAGGACTCGCGCAGCACTCGCTCCGCGGCGGGAGGCACCCCGAAGAGGTTGGTGTTGTCGCTCAGGTCCACGCGACAGGGTCGCTTCGCGGGCGAATACAACGGGATGTCCCGATAGGATGCACGCGTGGGAATCATTCGGCCCTCCAGGCCCGCGCGGCGTCCGCGTGCGCGAAGAGGCCCTCACTGTCCGCAAGCAGTCCCACGTCGTCCGCCAATGCCTGGGACGCCGCGCGCTCCACGCGCTGGTAGGTGGTCCATCGGTAGAAGTCGAGCAGGTTGAGTCCTGAGTAGGCCCTCGCCAGCCCCGCCGTGGGCAGCACGTGGTTGGAGCCCGTCATGTAGTCGCCGTAGGCCACCGAGGAGCGCTCCCCGAGGAAGACGGTGCCCGCGTTGCGCACTCGCGCCAGGTCCGCCGAAGGCGCGGCGGTGGCGAGCAGCAGGTGCTCCGGCGCGAAGTCCGCGACGAAGGGCCACGCCTCCTCCAGCGACGCCACACTCAACACCGCGCCCCGTGAGCGCAGTGCGGCGGCGACAATCTCCTCGCGCTTCGTACCCAGTGACAGGCGCCGCACCTGCTCCGCGATGGCCTCCGCCACCCCCTCGCCTCGCGCCACCGTCACGCAGGCCGCATCCGGGTCGTGCTCCGCCTGCGCCAGCATCTCCCGCGCCACCGCGTCCGGACTCGCCGTCTCGTCCGCGATGACGAGGATTTCACTCGGCCCCGCCGGTGCTTCGATGGCCACCGCCCCCACCACCTGGAGCTTCGCCTCCGCCACGTAGGCATTGCCCGGCCCGACGATGCGGTCCACCCGGGGAACACTCTCCGTGCCGTACGCCATCGCCGCCACCGCGCCCGCTCCGCCCAGCGCGAAGACCCGGTCCGCGCCCGCCAGCACCGCCGCCGCCAACACGCTCGCGTGTGGCAGACCGTCCGGCCCCGGAGGCGAGCAGACGATGACCTCGCCCACCCCCGCGACCTTCGCCGGCACCACCCCCATCAACACGCTGCTCGGATACACCGCCCGGCCTCCCGGTGCGTACACTCCGACGCGGCCCAGGGGGTCCGGCCTCCGGCCCACCAGCACACCAGGCTCCGTCTCCACTTCCACCGCGCGAGGCCGCTGCGCCTCGTGCGCCCGCGCGATGTTGCGCGCCGCGCGTCCCAGGGCCCGCGCCACCGACGGGTCCAATGATTCGAGCGCCTGCTCACAACGCGCGCGGGGGACCTCCAGTGCGGACAACTCCGCGCGGTCGAACTGGCGCGCCATCTCGAAGAGCGCCCAGTCCCCATCCAGCCGGACCCGGGCGATGAGCTCCCGCACCCGGGCGGAGATGCGCGCGTCCACATCCCCGCCTCGCTGCAACAATCGGAGCCGGTCCTCGCGGGACAGGCTGGCCAGCGGTCCGCGATAGCGGAGGAACGAAGGAAGCGGCGTCATCACGCCACCAGCCTTTCGATGCGCGTGACGAGGATGCCCTCGCAGCCCAGGGCCTTCAGGGCGTTGACGGTGCGGTAGATGGTCTTCGCCGCCACCACCGCGTGCACCGCGACGAACGTCCCTCCGTCCAGCACATCCACCACCGTGGGGCCATTGAGTCCGGGCAGCACCTCGCGAACCCCCGCGAGCGAGTCCCTGGGGACATTGGCCATGAGGTAGCGCTTGCCCCGCGCCGCCAGCACCGAGCCCAGCGCCAGCTTCAGCTCATCCAACCGCTTGCGCGCCTCCGGGACGTTCGTCTTGCTCGACACCAGTCGCGCGCTGGACTCCAGCACCGTGGCCACCTCGCGCAGGCCGTTCATCTTCAGCGTGGAGCCCGTGGACGTCAGGTCCACCACGATGTCCGCGATGCCCAGGTGAGGAGCAATCTCCGCCGCGCCCGAGACGGGAACCACGGTGATGCTCTGCCCTCGCCGCGCGAAGTAGTCCTGCGTCAGCCGGGGGAAACACGACGCCACCCGCATGCCGTCTCGCACGTCGTTGGAGTGGGTGATGCCGCTCTCCTCGCGCGCCGCCACGACGAGCCGGCACTTGCCGAACTCCAGGTCCATCAGGTGCTCGAGCTCCCGCCCCGCCTCGCTCACGAGATCCCATCCCGTGACACCCGCATGCGCCGCGCCGTCCGCGACGAACTCCGGGATGTCCTGGGCGCGCACGAAGATGGCCTCGAACTCGCCGCCGAGCGACGCGGTGAGTGCGCGCTCTCCTCTGCCGCGCACCTCCAGGCCCGCATCGTTGAAAAGTTCACGAACCTCTTCGGAAAGGCGGCCTTTGTTGGGAAGAGCGATCTTCAGCAACATGGGTAGACCTGCTGGGGGCTGCGGGGGAAACGAAGGCCGCGCGGAAACGAAAAAAGGCCCGTCCGGGGGAGGACGGGCCTTCATTCGCTGCGGCAGGTGCCGGGAGGGTGGTGCGTCTAGTGGCTCACCCAGGCATGCGCGTGGCGAACGGTCCCGTCGGGGCCGAGCCGATGATGCGCATGATGGGGATGCACGGAAGAGAAACGCACGGCCCCATCAGTAATGGCAAAGGCCCCCGCCGTCAACCCGACCTCTGGGCTCCCTGTCCAAGTCGCTTGCAAACCCTCGACGGGGCGAGCAGGAAAGAAGTCCATGCGAGTTTCGGACGTCATCATCGTGGGTGGGGGAATCATGGGCTGCGGCATCGCGCTGCGGCTGCGGCAAGCCGGCGCGCGCGTCACCGTGCTGGAGCGCTCCATCCCCGGCGCGGAGGCCAGCAGCGCCGCCGCCGGCATGCTCGCTCCACAGATGGAGTCCGACGGACCCGGCCCCTTCCTCGAGCTGTGCCTGAAGAGCCGCGCCCTCTATCCCGCCTTCGCCGACGAGCTGCGCGAGCTGTCCGGCGTGGACATCGCCTACCGCCCCAGCGGCGTCCTCAAGGTCGCCTTCAGCGAAGCGGCGGTGCAGCACGTGGAAGCCACCGTGCTGTGGCAGCGCGGCATGGGCCTGCGCGCGGACGTGCTCGACGGTGCCCAGGCCCGCGCATTGGAGCCGCGCCTCTCCTCGAAAGCCGTCGCCGCCGCCCACTTCCCGGATGACCACCAGGTGGACAACCGGCTCCTCGTCCGCGCGTTGACGATGGCCGCCGCGCGCGTGGGCGCCGAGTTCCGAAGCGGCTACGTGCGCGGCATCGTCCACGAAGCGGGCCGCGCGGTGGGCGTGGACCTGGATGGCGAGGTGCTGCGCGCGGACGCGGTGGTGCTCGCCGCGGGCTCCTGGTCCTCGCTCGTCCAGGGCGCGGGCGTGGAGGCGAAGGCGGTGCGCCCCGCGCGTGGGCAGATGATTCAGCTCCAGACGCGCCTTCCCCTGCTCCAGCGCATCCTCACGTCGGAGAAGGGCTACGTCGTCCCCCGCGCGGACGGCCGCGTCATCGCCGGCAGCACCATGGAGCTGGTGGGCTTCGACAAGCAGGTGACTGCGGCGGGCCTGGCCCGCATCCTCGACATGGCCCTGGAGCTGTGCCCGGAGCTCGGGTCCGCCCCCATCACCGAGACGTGGGCCGGCTTCCGCCCCTGGACGGAGGACAAGCGGCCCTACCTCGGAGAGGGCCCCACCCCGGGCCTCTTCCTCGCCACCGGACACTTCCGCAACGGCATCCTCCTGGCCCCCATCACCGCGAAGCTCGTGGCCGAGGCCGTCCTCGGAGAGCGGACCACCCTGGACCTCGCGCCTTTCCGCCATGACCGCGCGAGTACGAGGGCCCAGGCCTGAAGGCTCGACTTCCTCCCAGGACCCGTCCACGCCTGCCCGGCCGCCCTCCCTCCCAGGGTCGTCTTCCGGACCAGCGCACTGGACTGTCAACCTGCAAGTGGAGGAAGGTGGTAATTTCCCTGACTCATTCGCCATTGAAACCCGGAAACCTTTAGAATCTCCCGCCGTGGAAGCCATCCCCCCTGCCCCACCCCGAATCCTCATCGTCGACGATGACGACTCTGTCCGAGACGTCATCTCCGTCCTCCTGCGTGAAGAGGGCTACAACTGCGTCGTCGCGAGCGGCGCCGAGATGGCGCTGGACGTGGCTGGCGAGGAGGACACCCCGCTCGTCATCAGCGACATGAAGATGCCGGGCAAGGACGGCCTCTGGCTGTTGGAGAACCTGCGAGAGCGACTGCCGGACACGTCCGTCATCATGCTCACCGGCTATGGCGACACGGAGTCCGCGGTGGACTGCCTGCGCCGGGGCGCGGTGGACTACCTGCTCAAGCCACCGAAGCTCACCGACCTCATCCGAGCCATCGAGCGCGCGCTCGCCAAGCGCCGCATCGAGATGGCCCGCAAGCGCTACCAGAAGAAGCTGGAGCGCAAGGTGAGAGATCGCACCGCGGAGTTGCGCAGCGCGCTGCACAACATCGCCAACACCTACCAGAACACGCTCCTGGCGCTGGTGGCCGCGCTGGACGCGCGCGAGCACGAGACGAGCGACCACTCGCAGCGCGTGGTCAGCTACACGTCCGCCATCGCCGGCCGGATGAGCATCTCCGGCAAGGACCTGGAGGAGATTGGCCGCGGTGCGCTCCTGCACGACATCGGCAAGATTGGCGTGCCGGACGCGGTGCTGCTCAAGCCGGGCAAGCTCACGCCGGACGAGTGGCTGGAGATGCGCAAGCATCCGGAGATTGGCTTCCAGATGATCCAGGCCATCCCGTTCCTCTCCACGCCCTCCGCCATCGTCCTGTCGCACCAGGAGCGCTGGGACGGCGCGGGCTACCCGCGCGGCCTCCAGCGGCAGGAGATCCACATCGGCGCGCGCATCTTCGCCGTGGCGGACACGCTGGACGCGATGACGAGCGACCGGCCGTACCGCAAGGGCACCTCGTTCGCGAACGCCATCCAGGAGATCCGCCGCTGCGCCAACACCCAGTTCGACCCGGAAGTCGTCCGGGCGTTCCTGGACATCGGTGAAGAGGGCCTCATCCGCATCAAGGAGGAGATGGCGCTGCGGAAGCTCAATCTTCCCGTGGCCGAGCAGGAGGCGAACGAGGCCGAGGCGGAGCTGGCGCGTCTGACGGACCTGGACGATGACCTGGAGCCCGCGCCGGTCGCCCCGCGTGCCGCCCCGAGCGAGCCCGTCGAAGTGAAGGTGCCGATCATCCGGTCGGCCACGGGCAGCGAGGGCTGAGCCCTCACGCTGGGGGGATTGAGATGAACGTCCCCCTGGCGGCTGTTATGAGGTCAGGCCGCCCGTGACGACGCCCGCACTCCAGACGGATCCGCTCGCCCCTCCCCTGCTGGATGCGCAGGGGCGCCGCATGACGTACCTGCGGCTGAGCATCACGGACCGCTGCAACTTCCGCTGCACGTACTGCTCTCCCGCGTCCTGGGGCGGTAAGAAGGACCTGCTGAACGCGGAGGAGCTGGGACGCATCGCCGGCATCTTCGCCGCGCTGGGCATCCGCCGCGTGCGCCTCACCGGCGGTGAGCCGCTCATCCGTCCGGACATCCTGGAAATCGCCCGGCGCATCGCCAGCATCCCAGGCGTGCGGCACCTGGCCATCACCACCAACGCCAGCCACCTGGAGGCCCTCGCGGCCCCGTTGCGCGAGGCCGGTGTCGACCAGCTCAACCTCAGCCTGGACACGCTGTCCCCGGAGACGTTCCGCCGCATCTCCAAGCAGGGGGACTTCGACGCCATCCTCCGGGGCATCGACGCGGCGGCGGCCTCCCGCTACGCCTCGCTCAAGCTCAACGTCGTGGTGATGCGGGGCGTGAACGACGGCGAGGCCCGCGCGCTGGTGGAGTATGCGCACGCGCGCGGCATCACCCCGCGCTTCATCGAGCTGATGCCCTTTGGCCAGGGCGTTCCGGTCCCCACCGCCGAGCTGATGGACCGGCTGCGCGGCGAGGGCCTGGACCTCTCCGCCGAGCCCGAGGAGACAGGCGCCGCCGCCGACTCCGTCACCTCCGGTCCCGCGCGCTACTGGAAGGCGCCAGGTGGCCGCGTGGGCTTCATCTCGCCGCTGACCCAGAACTTCTGCGGCGGGTGCAACCGCGTGCGCGTGGCCTCGAATGGCGACTTGCGCAGCTGCCTGGGCGGCCGCGCACAGGCGCCGCTGCATCAGCTCATCCGGGGTGGGGCCACGGACGTGGAGCTGGCACGGGCCATCCGCGCTGCCCTGGGCGACAAGCCCGAGGGCCACCGCTTCACCGAGCCCGGCAACGGCGCCACGCTGCTGTCCATGATGGGCATTGGCGGCTGAAGGCCCGCACGGGCGCCATGCTGCTGTCCATGATGGGCATCGGCGACTGAAGGCCCGCCCCACCGGCGCCACGCGGCTGTCCATGATGGGCATCGGCGGCTGAAGGCCCGCACCGGCGCCACGCTGCCACCCAAGCGGGGCCGAGGCCGCGCTGCCGCGTCGCGAGGATGCACCCGAGTGCTGGCGCTCGCGCGTCCCCTGAAAAGACGACGGGCGGGCCCACGCGCTCGCGCCTGGCCCGCCCGAGTGGCCGCGGGCTCCCCGAAGGGAGCCGCCGCCGTGCCGACTACTTCACCAGCCGGATGGCGAACGGGTACCGGTACAGCTGCCCCTCGTTCGCCTTCAGCCCGCCGATGATGCCGAACACCAGCGCCAGGATGCCGACGATGGGCAGCAACACCAGGCCGATGCCGATACACGACGTGGCGACGCCGACGAGGCCGGCGATGAAGAGGGTGATCTGGAAGTTCAGCGACTCCACCGAGTGCTCGCGAACAAAGGACGACTCCTTGCCCTTGGTCAGCATCAGCACCAGCGGAACCGCGAAGCCCAGGCCCACGAAGTTGGCCAGGATGGTTCCCATGTGGGCGATGAGCCCCATCGTCTTCTCATCCTGGGTCGGCATCGGCGTGCCGGTGATGTACGAACCCACTTGCTCCCGCGGCGGAGTCTCCATGAAGTATCCCCTCCAGATAATCGAGGGCGCGTGCACCGCGCCCATGCCTGCCTAACATGACATGCACCCACTCTCATTGTCACGTCTCGGACAGGTGATGTAGCAGGTCGTTTGACGCCCTCGATTCCTGGCTTCGTGGCTCAGCGATACAACTCGCTGCCTGCCTTCCGGAATTCCTCACTCTTCTGTTCCATCCCCGAGTCGAGCGCGGTGGCGTCGGTGACGCCCAGCTTCTCCGCGTAGTCGCGAACATCCTGGGTGATTTTCATGGAGCAGAACTGGGGCCCGCACATGGAGCAGAAGTGGGCGACCTTGGCGCCGTCGGCGGGCAGCGTCTCGTCGTGGAAGGCGCGGGCGCGCTCGGGGTCCAGGGAGAGGTTGAACTGGTCCTCCCAGCGGAACTCGAAGCGGGCCTTGGAGAGCGCGTTGTCGCGAGCCTGAGCGCCCGGATGCCCCTTGGCCAGGTCGGCGGCGTGCGCGGCGATCTTGTACGTGATGACGCCTTCCTTCACGTCGTCGCGGTCCGGCAGCCCCAGGTGCTCCTTCGGCGTCACGTAGCAGAGCATCGCGGTGCCGAACCAACCAATCATCGCCGCGCCAATGCCGCTGGTGAAGTGGTCATACCCCGGCGCGATATCCGTGGTGAGGGGCCCCAGCGTGTAGAACGGCGCCTCGCCGCACACCGCCAGCTGCTTCGTCATGTTCTCCTGGATGAGGTGCATGGGCACGTGGCCCGGGCCTTCGATCATCGTCTGCACGTCGTGCTTCCAGGCGATCTTCGTCAGCTCGCCCAGCGTCTCCAGCTCGCCGAACTGCGCCGCGTCGTTCGCGTCGGCGATGGAGCCCGGCCGCAGCCCGTCACCCAGACTGAAGCTGACGTCGTACGCCTTCATGATCTCGCAGATCTCCTCGAAGTGCGTGTAGAGGAAGTTCTCCTGGTGGTGGGCCAGGCACCACTTCGCGAGGATGGAGCCGCCCCGGCTGACGATGCCCGTCAGTCGCTTCGCGGTGAGCGGCACGTAGCGCAGCAGCACGCCGGCGTGGATGGTGAAGTAGTCCACGCCCTGCTCGGCCTGCTCGATGAGCGTGTCGCGGTAGATCTCCCACGTGAGGTCCTCCGCCTTGCCACCCACCTTCTCCAGCGCCTGATAGATGGGCACCGTGCCGATGGGCACCGGCGCGTTGCGGAGGATCCACTCGCGCGTCTCGTGGATGTTCCGGCCCGTGGACAGGTCCATCACCGTGTCCGCGCCCCAGCGGATGGACCAGACCATCTTCTCCACCTCCTCCTCGATGGAGGACGAGACGGCGGAGTTGCCGATGTTGGCGTTGATCTTCACCAGGAAGTTGCGGCCGATGATCATCGGCTCCAGCTCCGGGTGATTGATGTTCGCGGGGATGATGGCGCGGCCCCGGGCAATCTCGTCGCGCACGAACTCCGGGGTGATGACGCGGGGGATGGACGCGCCCCACGAGTGGCCCGGGTGCTGCGCGGACAGCGACGCGTCCATGCGCAGGTTCTCTCGCAGCGCCACGTACTCCATCTCCGGGGTGATGATGCCGCGCCGGGCGTAGTGCAACTGGGTGACGTTGACGCCCTGGCGTGCCACGCGGGGCTTGCGGCGATGGCCGAAGCGCAGCCCCGCGAGCCTCGGGTCCGCCTCGCGCTCCTTGCCGTAGTCGGAGGTGATTCCCGCCAGCTCCTCCGTGTCATCGCGACGCAGCACCCAGGCCTCGCGCGTGGCGGGCAGGCCCTGGCGCAGGTCGATTCGCGCCTCCGGGTCCGTGTACGGACCGCTGGAGTCATAGACGAGCACGGGGGGATTCGACGTCACCCGGGCATCCGCGCCCGGTCCGTGCCGCGTGGGGGTTTGACTGATTTCCCGCACGGGGACTCGCAAGTCGGGGTGCAGCTCCCCACTCACGAACACCTTGCGCGAGGCTGGCAGGGGGCCCTGGCTGATGCCTTCGAGCACCTTGCCATCGACCTTGAGGCTTCTGGACGCTCCGCTCATCTCTCTCTCCTCGAGGACGGGCGGGAAGGCAGACGGAAGCCCCCAGGGGGTTCCGGGCCGCTTCCCTCCGCCGGTATGACCCGGTTCAGGTTCCAAGGGTTGGCCGCGCCACGCGGCCGTCTCAGCCCCTTACGAGGGGCACCCCTAGCGACTGGGTGAGCATCTAGCGCACGCCGGGACCGGCTTCAACCTGCCCGGTGGCCAGGGCTGGAAGCACTCCAGTCAACACCGCTCGCGCAAGGAATGCGGGGCACCACACGAAGGCGCAAACCTTGCGTGTACAGGGCACCGAAATCGCCGTAGCCCGAGGGAATCCGGGCTGGCCCCTTCCATGCAACGGCCCCCGGGAGTTCCACCTATCTACCGGAGAGCGCCACATGCAGATCGTCGGAGAGCTGATGACGCGCGAGGTGGTCGCGCTCAAGGAGACCCAGAACCTGGGCAAGGCGGAGGAGCTGCTGCGCCTGCACCGCATCCGGCACCTCCCCGTCGTCCGACAGGGAAAGCTCGTGGGCCTCATCACCCACCGAGACCTGCTGAGGGCCGCGGCCACGCACGCGACGGACCCCGCCGCGCAGCCGCTGTGGGCCGCCGACATCATGACCCGGGACGTGACGACGGTGACGCCCGAGGCGTCGCTGCGCGATGCCGTGGTGCTGATGTTGCGCAACAAGTTCGGCTGCCTTCCCGTCGTCGGGCAGGACGGCGCGCTGCTCGGCATCGTCACCGAGGCGGACCTGGTGCGCTACGCGCAGCACCTCATCGAGGACAAGGACCGCCGCGAGCTGGCGAGGGAATTCAACGCGTAGGTCCCTCCTCCCCGCGTCCCTTGCAATGACCTCCCCACTCGCCTCGACACACGCAGACGCCGAGGCCCTGTCGACCAGCCTTCCCGAGGCCACCGTCGCGCCGTCGTCACGGCGTCGCTGGACCCGGCCCGTGCTCGCGCTGGTGGGCCTGGTCGCGGTGGCCGGGCTCGCGGGCTTCGGCGTGGACGGCGAGGTGGCATCGCGCACGGTGCTGGTGGCGGGCGTGTGCCTGGTGCTGTGGCTCACGGAGCTGGTGCCGCCCTTCGTGCCCACCCTGCTCCTGCTGGGCGCCACGCCGGTGGTGCTCGGTCCGCTGGGGCCGGAGTACCGGCTGTCCTCCGTGCTCACCTGGGGCGTGGACCCGGTGCTCATCCTGTTCCTGGGTGGCTTCACGCTGGAAGTCGCGGCCATGCGCCACGGCCTCGACTCGGCGGTGGCGCGGCACGTCGTGCGCCTGTCGCGAGGCCGGCCCCGCCTCCTGCTGCTCCTCGTCATGGGCGGCGTGGCCTTCCTCTCCATGTGGATGTCCAACGTGGCCGCAGCGGCGATGATGCTCGCCGCGCTCAGGCCCGTGCTGCTCGCCTCACCTCCGGGCACGCCGCTGCGGCCCGCCCTGCTCGCGGGAGTCGCGTTGGGCGCAAACCTGGGCGGCATGGCGACGCCCGTGGGCAGCGGCCCCAATGCCCTCGCGGTGTCCGCCGCGAGCGCTCATGCGCACGTCACCTTCGCGGGCTGGATGGCGTTCGCCCTGCCCCTCACGGTGTTGATGCTGCTGCTCGGCTTCGGCCTGGTGCTCCTGCGCTTCCGCATGGGAGGTGCGCTGACCTTGCCCGCACAGCCCGCCCGCACGCTCGATGCCTCCGGCCGACGCGTGCTCGCGGTGAGCGCCGCCTGCGTGGCAGCCTGGCTGTCGGAGCCGCTCCACGGCGTGCCCGCACCGGTCGTCGCCCTGGGCGCCACCGCGCTGCTGTTCGGCACCGGGCTTCTCAAACGCGAGGACCTGGGACGCCTGGACTGGTCCACCCTGCTGCTCATCGCCGGAGGGCTGGCGCTGGGAAAACTCCTGGAGCAGTCGGGCCTGGTGGCCCACGCGCTCGATGGCGCCCGGCTGGAGGCGTGGCCGCGCGAGGCGAGACTGGGGGCGCTGGTCATCGTCGCCGCCGGCCTGTCCGCGCTGATGAGCAACACCGGCACCGCCGCGCTGCTGATGCCCCTGGCCCTGAGCGTGGAACCCTCCGCGTCCACGCCCATCCTCGTCGCCATGGGGTGCTCGTTCGGCATCCCCTTCGCCATCAGCACCCCGCCCAACGCGATGGCCGCGGGCGAGGGGCTCGACACCTCCGAGCTGTTGAAACTGGGGCTTCCCCTCATGGTGGCCGGTTGTCTGCTGGTCAGCTGGACGGGCCCCCTGGTGCTACGTCTCTTTGGCCTGCCATGAGTTACCCTCGTCCGCCCGTCCGGGACTTCAGGGCGAATCCCCGGTCCACCATGAAGCACCTTCGCGGCACACGGGTTGTAAGGGCAATGCCGGAACAGGGCCCGGCGGAAGGAGCGCCCATGACGTCCGTGACCGTCACTGAGTACGAAACGCGTCTGTATTGGCAGGGCGAGCGAGGTGCCGTCCTGACGAGCGACCGTGCGCCGCCCGTCCCCATCGGCTTGCCGCTCGTCGAGCAGGGCCCAGCGGACGATGGACGCTGGGCACCGGAGACCTTGCTGGTGGGCGCGGTGGAGGGGCGCACGCTGCTGGCCTTCCTGGAGCGCGCACGCGAGGCGGACGTGACTGTCCTCTTCTACCAGAGCTGCGCGGTGGCCCGCGTGGTGAGCGGTCCCGGCCAGCCACCCCACCTCACCGACCTCATCGTCCGTCCCCACGTGGCCGTGGCCACCGACCTGGACGCGGAGGTGGTGCGCCTCATCTTCTCCGAGCTGCCCGCCCACTGCTTCCCCAGCTCGGTCATCCAGATCGCGCCGCGCATCGAAGCGGTGGTGGAGACGTGGCACGCCCGCGCCGCCAGCCCCCGTGCGAAACCCGACGCCTCCCACTTGAAGCCCATCCCGGTCCTCACCCTTCCCTGACACCTCGAGCCCCCCTTCCATGTCCGCACAGCGCATCCTGGTCGTCGACGATGAGGACAATGCCCGCAGAGCCATCGCCACCATCCTGAACGAGGAGGGCTACGACGTGGCCGAGGCCGCCGACGGCGCGGAGGCCCTGGCGCGCGTGTCGGACTTCTCCCCCGCCGTGGTGCTCACCGACGTGCGCATGCCCCGGATGGACGGCCTCACCCTGCTGCGCGCCGCGCGCGAGCAGGGCAGCGACGCGACGTTCGTCATGATGACGGCCTTCGCCAGCGTGGAGATGGCCGTGGAGGCGATGAAGTCCGGCGCGGACAACTTCCTGCTCAAGCCGCTGGACGCCGACCAGGTGCTCGTCATCCTGTCCAAGGCCCTGGAGAAGCGCAGCTTGCGCCGCGAGGCGGAGGCCCTGCGAGACCAGGTCCGCACGCGCGTGCGGCGCTTCCACGACATCATCGGCGAGTCACCGCAGCTCCAGGGCATCTACGACGTCGTGCGCCGCGCGGCGAGCACCCGCGCCACGGTGCTCATCCTCGGCGAGTCCGGCACCGGCAAGGAGCTCATCGCCCAGGCGCTGCACCAGGAGTCGCCCCGCCGCGACAAGCCCTTCATCCGCGTCCACTGCGCGGCGCTGTCGGAGAACCTGCTGGAGAGCGAGCTGTTCGGCCACGAGAAGGGCTCCTTCACCGGCGCCCTCGCGCGCAAGGAAGGCCGCTTCGAGCTGGCCGACGGCGGCACCCTCTTCCTGGACGAAATCGGGGAGATCTCCCCCACGGTGCAGGTGAAGCTGCTGCGCGTGCTCCAGCAGCGCGAGCTGGAGCGCGTGGGCGGCACCCAGACGCTCAAGGTGGACGTGCGCATCGTCGCCGCGACGCACCGGGACCTCGCCGCGGAGGTGAAGGCGGGCCGCTTCCGCGAGGACCTCTACTACCGGCTCAACGTGGTGAGCGTGACGCTGCCGCCGCTCAGGGAGCGCAAGAGCGACATCCCCGCGCTGGTGAACCACTTCCTGGAGAAGTACGGCGAGGCCTACGGCAAGCACGTGCGCGGCCTGGCGCCAGGCACGCTCCAGGCGCTGCTCGCGCACGACTGGCCGGGCAACATCCGAGAGCTGGAGAACGCCATCGAACGCTCCGTGGTCCTCACCCAGGGCCAGGAGCTGGCGACGGACGACCTGCCGCCCGTGCTGCGCGGCCCCCGTCCCACCGGCACGAGCCAGGGCGCGCTCATCCCCGGCGCCACGCTCGCGGCCATCGAACGCGAGGCCATCCTCCGCACCCTGGAGATGGTGCAGGGCTCCACGTCGCGCGCCGCGGAGGTGCTCGGCATCAGCGTGCGGAAGATTCAGTACCGCCTCAAGGAGTACGGCGCCCAGGCCGACGGCGCGCCCCCGAAGCCCGACGCCGACGAGCTCCCCGGAGACCTCGCCGCCGAGTCCTGACGCGAAGCCGGACACCGACGCGCGGGCGACGCGGTGTTCCATGACGGGCATCTACGACGTCCGTCGTTGACAGTTACGACGTACGTCGTAATACTTTCGCGAATGATGCCCGTTCCACCGCAGCCGACGCGCGCCGAGCTGGCCATCCTCCGTGTCCTCTGGCAATTGGGGCCCAGCACCGTACGTCGGGTGCATGAGTCGCTCCGGGACACGCAGGACAAGGACACCGGCTACACCACGGTCCTCAAGCTCCTGCAGAACATGACGGAGAAGGGGCTCGTCCAGCGCGATGAGAGCGAGCGCACCCATGTCTACGAAGCGGCCCTGAGCCAGAAGCGCACGCAGCGCGACTTGCTGCGGGACTTGATGGACCGGGCCTTCGGCGGCTCCGCGTCCAGCGTGGTGGCCCAGGCGCTTTCGATGAAGCGGGCCTCCGCGGAGGAGCTGGCGGAGATCCGGAAGCTGCTCGACGAGCACGAGAGGCGGGGGAAGTGATGGACGTGCTGGACTCGCTGGAACAAGCCCTGCTCGCCTTCGCCTGGCAGGGCGCGGCGGTGGCGCTGGTGGTCGCGGGGTTGCTGGCCCTGATGTCGCGCCGCTCGGCGCGGGGCCGCTATGTCGTCGCCTGTCTGGGCCTGCTGACCATGGCGCTGCTTCCGCTCGGCACGTTCCTGGGCGCGCTGTGGGGGACGTCGGTCCCCGTGACTCCGACGTCGGGCGGCCTGTCCGCGGAGATGCTCCTGTCGGCGACGCTGCCTCCGGGCACCTCGCTGGTGGACGTGGCGTCTCCGGCGACGGTGGCGGCCAGCACCTCCTGGTTGGAGCTTGTGCGCCCGTGGCTGCTCCCGGCCTGGTGCTGCGGCGTGCTGCTGCTGTCGGCGCGGATGGTCATCTCCTGGTACGCGGCCCAGCGGCTGTCCCGACTGCACACCCAGGAGCCCGCCGCTGCCTGGCGTGACGCGCTGGCACAGGCGCTCACGCGGCTGAGCCTGACGCGCCCCGTCCGACTGCTGGCGTCCGCCCGCGTCGACGTGCCCCAGGTCATCGGCCTGTGGCGCCCCCTCATCCTCGTCCCCGCGGGCGCAATCGTTGGCCTGACACCCGCGCAGTTGGAAGCGGTGCTCGCGCATGAGCTCGCGCACATCCAGCGCCACGACTACCTGGTCAACCTGCTCCAGGCCCTGGTGGAGACCTTCCTGTTCTACCACCCCGCCGTCTGGTGGCTGTCCCACCGCATTCGCGAGGAGCGCGAGCACTGCGCGGATGACCTCGCCGTGCAGTCCTGCGGAGACGCGTTCCTCTATGCGCGCGCCCTCGCGCTCATCGAACAGCTCCGCGCGCCGCCGTCCGCCCTGCTCGCGCTCGGCGCGGATGGGGGTTCGCTGCTCGCGCGCATCCGCCGGCTCCTGGCCGTGCCGGAGCCCCGTGCCCCGCGCAGGTCCTGGCGGCTGGTCAGCGGACTGGGGGGCGCCGCGCTCGCCGTTGCCCTGGGCACCTCCCAGGTCCCCCTGCCTGCGATGGCCGTGCCGCCCACCTCCAACACCGCCTCCACCGAGGCCTCGCCCGTCTCGAATCACGAGCGCGCCTTCGAGATCGAGGAGCCCCGGGTCCACCGGCCCCTCGTCGCGCCCACGCCGCGAGTCATCCCGGCCAACCTCACCTCCACCGTGAGTCGTCCGGTCCGCGCGGCGGCCAAGGCCCCGACGAAGAAGGCCCGCGAGCCCAGCCCGCGTCCGCTGCTCATCCCGGACACGGAGGGGATTGTCCGCACGGAGCTGTCCCGCACGCCGTATCCGCTCGACGCGGAGCCGGCCGACCCCGCCGTCGCCATCGACAGCGTGCCTGTCGCCCCCGTCCAGGTGGCGGAAGCGGCGCCGGAAATCGCGAAGCCCACCCCGACGCCTCCGCCGCCCTCCACCAGGCCCATGCCCGAGGAGGATGGCGTCTTCACGCTCGGCCCTGGCATCACCCCTCCCCGCTTCCTGACGGGGCGCAGGCTGCACTTCGCGGACCTCACCCAGAACATACGCTCGCGCGTGAACGCCGTCCCCAAGGGCGCGGTGGTCACCCGCTGCACCATCACCGCCGAGGGCACCGTCACCGACTGCAAGTCCCTCCAGAGCCTCTCCGGCCTGGAAGACGGCATCATCCGCACGCTGACCACGTGGCGCTACGAGCCCGCGATGCTGGATGGCAAGCCCGTGCCCGTGCACTACGAGTTCGACGTCTGGTTCACCAACGAGCCCGGCGGAGGCATGGACGAGCGTCGTCAGGTCGCCAGCGCGGACAAGCCGGGACAGCGCGCGGACGGCTCCAACCAGAGCGCCTGCATCCTCTGCGCGAGCGCCGCCTCCACCACCCTTGTGACTCCGCCCGTCGGCTTCTGAGCGTCGACGGGCTTGCTCCCGGTGCGCGCGGGTCCGCTACCGCGCCACCGGCAAGCGCAGCAGGAAACGAGCCCCACCTCCGGGCGCCGCGCCCACCTCCAGCGTCCCGCCGTGCTGCGTGACGATGGCGTGGACGATGGGCAGCCCCAGTCCCGAGCCCTGGGCCTTGGTGGTGAAGAAGGGCTCGAAGATGCGATCCCTCATGGCCTCCGGGACGCCCGGGCCCGAGTCGTCCACGGTGATCCACACCCGCGCTTCGTCCGCGCCGACGGTCAGCGTCACCCGGCCTCCCGCGGGCGTGGACTCCAGCGCGTTGAGGCACAGGTTGATGAGCACCTGCCGCACCCGCTCCTCTTCTCCAGACAGCGCGGGCAACGGCGCCTCCGGCACACCGTGCGTCAGCGTCACCTTCCGCGTCTCGGCCTGACTGCTCAGCAGGTCCACCACGCGGCGCACCAGCACCTTCACGTCCACCGAGCCCGGGCGGAACTCCCGAGGACGGGCGAACTGGAGGAAGTCCTCCAGGATGTGGTCCAACCGGCGAATCTCGTCACGCACCAGCAGCAGGGGCTCCAGCAGCGTGCCCTGCTGTCCATCCGGCAGCCTGCGC
The DNA here is from genome assembly GCF_013336705.1 of Myxococcus sp. CA051A. Taxonomy (NCBI): domain Bacteria; kingdom Pseudomonadati; phylum Myxococcota; class Myxococcia; order Myxococcales; family Myxococcaceae; genus Myxococcus; species Myxococcus sp. CA051A. The sequence goes on from NZ_JABUMS010000009.1 coordinate 335,094, forward strand.
ACGCGCCGCTCCAACACGGACAACTGCAAGGCAGCGGCGTTGAGCGGGTTGCGAATCTCGTGGGAAAGCCCCGCCGTCATCGTCCCCACGGCGGCCAGCTTCTCCGTCACCTGCGCGCGCCGGGCCAGCTCGCGCTTCTCCGCGTGCAGCCGCACCTGCCGCATCGCCTGCTCCAGCGTGAGGAGCAGCTCTCGCGGCGCGCACGGCTTCATCAGGTAGGCACACGCGCCCGCGCGCACCGCCGCCACGGCCGTCTCCAGCGTGGCGAAGCCCGTGAGCAGCACGACCTCCGAGTCCGGGGCTCCCGCCTTCAGCTCCGCCGCCAGCGCCGTCCCGTCACCATCCGGCAGGCGCAGGTCCACCAGCGCCACATCGAAGCCCTCGCGCGCCTTCTCCCGTGCGTCGCGGCACGTCGACGCCGCGCGCACCGCATAGCCCGCGTCTCCCAACAGCTCGTCGAGGTTGTCGAGGAACGCCGCGTTGTCGTCCACGACGAGCACTCGCGCGGGAGGCTGGGGAAGGGGCTCGCTCATGGCGTGGCCCCGGGGCGCGCGGCGTACCTCGTCTCCAGCGCGCCGATGAGCGCCCCCGTGTCGAAGGGCTTGGAGAATACATCCACGCCCACGTCCAGCGGCGCCAGGTCCGGCCACGCCGTCATGACGAAGGTGGGCAGGCTCGGGTAGCGCGCCCGCAACCGCCGGAGCGTCTCTCCATCCGGCCCGCCCGGCATGCGCAGGTCCACCAGCGCCGCGAATGGCGTCGCGCATGAGAGCAGGTCCGCGTCCAGCACCGACGACACCGTCACGCAGGAGAAGCCGCGCGCGCGCAGCACCTCGGAGAGGTTGTCGCTCAGCGCCGGGTCGTCCTCCGCCACCACCACCAGTCCGTCGCGCCGCGCATTGGCCAGCAGGCCCATCAGCGTGGAGATGGGCACGGGCTTGGGCAGCACCGCGAGCAGTCCCTCGCGCCGAGCTGTCGCCAGATCGTCCTCGCGCGGATAGGCCGTCATCACGACGGCGGCGAGCCCCGGGTCCACGCGGCGGATGCGTCGCACCGCGTCCGCGCCGCTCATGCCGGGCATGCGCATGTCCGTCACCAGCGCATCGAAGCGCGTGGCGCCCACCTCGCGCAGGGCCTCGTCACCCGAGCTGACGACGGTGGCCTGGTGGCCCTCGTCCCGGAGAATCTCGGCCAGGTTCTCCGCCAGCGCCCGGTTGTCATCCAGCAGGAGGTAGCGTCGCATGGGGGCCCTCCTCGGGCGAGCTGGGGAGCTGCATCACGAAGCGCGCACCCGCTCCCGGGCGCGGCGCATAGGTGATGGTGCCACCGTGGCGCTCCAGGATGCGCCGGACCAGCGGAAGGCCCAGGCCGATGCCCCGGGCCTTCGTCGTCATCAGCGGCTCGAAGAGCCGTCCCCGGATGACCTCGCTGACCCCAGGGCCCGTGTCCTCCAGCACCAGCTCCACCTGGCCGGGCTCGCGCACGGCACCGACCAGCGACACGCCGCCCCCCGATTCCTCCAAGGCCTGCACGGCGTTCTCCAACAGGTTGACGAACACCTGACGCAGTTGCCCCGCGTCCCCGTGCACCGGTGGCAGCGAGACGAGTCCCTCCGTCTTGACGATGACACCCTCCGGACAGGCCACGGCCTTGAGGGCCTCCTGCCAGACCTCGTCCAGCCAGACCTCCTGGCGTTGCAGCGGTCGGTCGCGAATCATGTCCAGCAGGTCGGACACGATGTGGTTGGCGATGCCCACCTGCTCGCCAATGCGGTCCAGGTGCTTCGTCGTGCGCTCATCCACCACCGGACCCGCGCGGCTGCGCAGGATGTAGAGCGAGGTCTCGATGACGCCCAGCGGGTTGCGCAGCTCGTGGCCAATGGAGCCCACCAGCTGACCGAACGTCGCCAGTCGCTCGTTGCGCGCCTGCTGCGCCAGCAGGTCCTCGCGGTACGTGTGGAGCATGATGGCCAGCTCCAGGTCCAGGATGCGCCCCAGCGCCGCGCGGGCGCCGTGCAACGTCTCCGGCTGATTCAGGTACGCCGAGTCGATGATGGCGTTGAGTTCCTGGCGCAACACGTTCATCGCCCCGAACATGTAGTGCTGCGGCAGGGAGATTCGCACGTGCATGCGGCCGATGCGGCAGCGCAGCGCGAAGTAGGCCTCGTCCCACGGCCCCCGCAGGAGCTGGTCCATCCACACCTGCAACGTACCGCGCAGGTGGCCCACCTGGCTCTCGCCGCCCTCCAGCGCCCGACGCGCGCCCTCGTGCTCCAGGATGCGGTCGTAGAAGACGCGAGCGATGCGGGGGAAATGCGGATGCGCGATGGCATGGAGGCCGACGAGTGACTGCTCGTCCCGCGCTCCAAAGCCCACGTACCGCTTCAGCTCCTCGAACAAGGTTTCCGCCATGGTGTCGGGGCCCAGATTAACCGCTCGCCCCGCATCGGAGGAGGAACTCCGAAGCAAGCACCGAGCCAGCCACACGAGGGCATGGACGACCCGGGAGCGCGCAAGAAATGCGCACCCATCGACTCGGGGCCGAGGGTGCGCAAATCCTGCGCGAAGTTGTACGTGTGGGCGCCGAGGCGGCTCGCTCGCCGCTCCACCTGCGTCAGTGCATCAGCGACTCCCGCCCCCCGCGCCCGAGCGACAGCGACTCGCGCGTCACCGTCTCGCGCCCCGTGGCCTTGCCGCGCTCCAACAGGGACTTCAGGCGCAGCAGGTCATCGTCCATCTGCCGCTTGGGGTCCACGCCCAGCAGTCGCGCGAAGGCGTGGCCAATGGCGCCCGCGGGCGGGTTGTACGCGAGGCGGATGTCCACCCGCGTGCCCCCCTTTGGCGTGGGCTCGAAGTGGATGACGCCCGCGTTCTCCACCGACGTGCCCTGCACGCTCTTCCACGCGAGCAGCTTGTTGGGCACGCGCTGGGTGACCACGGCCTGCCATTCGAAGTGCAGGCCCGCGGGGCCCTTCACCTTCCAGTGCGAGCGCCCGTCGGTGTCGACGCGAATCTCGTCCACGTGGGTCATGAAGCGCGGGAAGTTCTGCATCGCATCCCAGAAGGCGAAGACCTCCTCCACCGGCGCATTCACCGTGATGTCCTTGTGCAGGTTGATGGCACGAGCCCCCACGCCGATGCCGGTGAGCCGACGCAGCTCCAGGTTGCTGAGCGCGCGCAGCCCCAGCACCAGGCCTCCCGCGCCGAGCAACGCGCCCAGCACGCCTCCGCGTTGGATGGCCCCTGAAGCCAGGGACACGGCACCCAGCGCGCCGAAGAAGCGCGCGGAGGGCGACCAGTGCGCCGAACCGAACGTCCGGGTGGGTCCCCGCCGTGCCACGCCGCCCTGCAGCTCGGACTGACGGCCCGACTCCGCGAAGGGCAACAGCCGGTTCTCCACGCCGCGCACGCCGCGCACGCGACCGATGAACGGAATGACGCGCTTGAACTCCTCGAGCAGGAGGGAGCCCTCCAGCGTCACCACGCCATCACGCGCGGCCACCTTCACGGATCCGGGATGAGAGCACACGCGGCCCAGCGCCGACCGGACGCGCTCGGCGAGCGTCACGTCATCCACCGTCTCCGAGCGGAACCGTCCGATGGACTCCAGGAACAAGCCCCGCGAGCGCTGGGTCAAATCGCGCTTCACGACCCCCGCCGCGCTTCCGGCCTCGTGGGCGGCATGCACCGCCCTGCCCTGCAGGTGGGACCTGCGCCAGCGACCACTGCGCGGGTCGGACCAGTACATCAACCCCACACCCAGCCCCAGACCTCCCAGACCCCAAAAGGCTGCCTTCATGTCGTGCCTCCTGTTCGGTTTTTGATGAGCCCCATCCGGGGAACGTGAAGGCGCTCTTGCCGCGGTGCAGCAGCCACGGGCCGACGGCTCCAGGCCCCGAGGGGACGCTCGTCACCCCTGGAGCCCGGGAGGGCACGAGGCCCCGCTCGGGAGATGGGCGGGACGGTGCCCGCCTGCCCGGGCATGCACACCTTGAGCGGACGGACAGTCGCAGACCTCTTCAGGAGCTCCACACGCATGCCCCAGCAGCAACCGCCGATTCCCGGACCGCCGTCGCCATTGCCTCCCACGCGCGAGCCGACGCCCAACAATCCCGTGAAGGAACCCGACCCCCAGCATCCCCAGCGCGAGCCGCCGACGCGGAATCCTCCCGAGCAGGACCCACCCATGCGTCAGCCGCCGGAAATCGAGCCGCCGTTGCCGCCCGACATCACCCCGCCTGGCATCCATGACCCGCCGCCCCCAGGGCAGCCGGGCATGCCCACCATCATCGCGGGCGAACCGGGCTCCCAGGACACTTGAGCCAGGGGCCGCCTGTCTGGGTGGCCACTCGATGTGCCAGGGCCACGGGCGAGCGGACACCGCGACGACCTCGCCCTCTCTCCGGGCTGGCGACAAGTGGCGAGGCGTTCCTCTTCGTTCGCTCGTGCCCAATTTCAAGGGGGAGAAGTGCGCCAGGAGGCACACGGACAAGGAGCTTCGCATGCAGGGACCTGCGTTCCAGGACCGCTCCACGGCGGGTCGAGCCCTCGCGGAGCGTCTCGCGCATCATGGCCACCGCCCTGAAACCCGGGTGCTGGCCCTGCCGCGCGGTGGAGTGCCCGTGGGCTACGAGGTGGCGCGCGCGCTGGGTGCTCCGCTGGACGTGTTCGTCGTTCGCAAGCTGGGGACGCCCGGACACGAGGAGCTGGCCATGGGCGCCATCGCCACCGGCGGCGTGCGCGTGCTCAACCCCGAGGTCATCGAGGAGGTGGGCATCCCTTCGGAGCAGATCGACGCGGTCGCCGCGCGCGAAGGCCGGGAGCTCGAACGCCGCGAGGCAAGCTACCGACAGGGAAGACCCGCCCTGGACGTGCGCGGACGCAACGTCATCCTCGTCGATGACGGGCTCGCCACCGGCTCCTCCATGCGCGCCGCCGTGGCCGCGCTCCGGAAGCAAGGGCCCGCTCGCATCGTCGTCGCCGTGCCCGTCGCACCTCTGGAGACCTGCGAGGACCTCGCGACGCTGGCGGACGAGACGGTGTGCGTCCGGACCCCGGAGCCGTTCTTCGCCGTGGGCCTCTGGTATCGCCAGTTCGAGCAGACCTCCGACGCGGAGGTCAGGGACCTCCTGGAGCGCGCCGCGCGTGAGTCGTCCGTGGCAGAGGCGCACCCTTCCCCTGGGTGAGTGCGCGCCCTCGCGGTCCTCGCAGACCCGCATGTGGCAGGAGCATCGAGGACCCGCCCCCTTGCTCACCGAACAACGGGAGCACCTGTCCCAAGCTCCGGTGGCGCGGTGGCGGGCTCGATTCCGGTTAGGCTCGCGCTCCCCACACCCCCATGCACGAGTTCCCCACCCGCCGTCAGATGCTGCTGGCCGTCCTCATGGCCACCGCGCTCGCCGCTCTCATCGAGTGGGCCTGGGCCAGCCCCGATGCCGCGAGCCCCCTGCCCCGTGTCCTCACCACCGCGGCCCTGGTGCTGACCTGTGCCGGCACTCCCGCGTTGCTGCTCGCGCACGCCCGGGAGCGAACCCGCCGCGAGCGCGACGCCGCTTTGCGCAGCGCCGGTGACTCCAGCGCCTTGCGCGACGCCATCATGGACGTCACCCCGGTGGGCTTCGCCTTCTTCGACCGGAACCTGCGCTACATCCACGTCAACGCGGCGCTCGCGGCGATGAACGGGCTGCCCGCGGGAGGACACCTCGGCCGTCACGTGTCGGAGGTGATGCCAGAGCTGGGTCGGCTCCTCGCGCCGCGACTCAAGAGCGCGCTGGAGACAGATGCGCCCGTCCAGGACACCTGCCTCGAAGTGGAGACCCCCGCCGCGCCGGGCGAACCGCGCTTCTGGTTCGGCAGCTACTCGCGCGTGCGCGGCACGGGCGGCGATGTCCTGGGCGTCATCGCCTCGCTCTCGGAGCTCACCGAGCGGATGCGCGCCGAGGAGAGCCTCCAGGAACACGAGGGCCTCCTCGACGTGCTCACGCGCTCGCTGCCCGACTACCTGTGGGGCGGCAAGCTGCGCGACGGCGCGCTGCGCGACTTCTACTGCACGCCCGTCATCGAGCGCACCACCGGCTATCCCGCGTCCGCGTTCGCCGAGCCCGGCCCCGGTGGCGGCCCGCCGCCTCTCTGGGCGGAGATGATCCACCCCGAGGACCGCGCCCGCTACCGCGCCCGCATCGAGTCGCTCGCGCCCGGCTCCGAGGTGGAGCTGGAGCACCGCCTCATCTGCGCCGACGGCCGCGTGCGCTGGGTCCGCAGCCGCGCGGCGGCCTCCGCGAAGGACAACCAGGGCGAGCTGCACGTGGGCTGCGTCGTCACCGACATCACCGACCGGTACCTCGCGGACGAGCTGCGCCAGCGCCTCCATGAGAGCTTCCGTCGCTCCGCCCAGGAGTGGCGCCGCACGTTCGACGCCGTCACCTCGCCGCTCGTCGTGCTCGGCGCGGACGGCACCATCCAGAGCCTCAACGCCGCCGCGTGCATCCTGTTCGGCGGGCTGGACCCCTCCGGCCAGCCCCTGTCCACCGTCGCGAGCGAGCCTCCCTGGTCCAGCACATTGCCGCTGGTGGACGAGCTTCGCCGCACGCATGGCAGCCTCATCCGAGAGGTGAAGGACCCGCGCTCACGCCGCACGTGGGAGCTGGCCGCCGCGTGGGTGGACGAGGTCGGCGGAGAGGACTCGCGCATCATCGTCGTCGCCACCGAGGTGACGCGGCTGCTGGAGCTGCAAGCCAGCCTGCGCCGCAGCGAGACGATGGCCGCGATGGGCGCCATCGTCGCGGGCGTGGCCCACGAGGTCCGCAACCCCCTCTTCTCCATCTCCGCCGTGGTGGACGCCGTGGAGGCCACCGTCGGCGCTCGCGCGGAGCTGGCCCCGTACCTGGACGTGCTGCGCGGCGAGGTGCGTCGCCTCAACCACCTGACGCAGGAGCTGTTCGAGTACGGCCGCCCCACCCGGGGCGAATGGGTGGAAGGCCCCGTGCGACCGGTGGTGGAGGAAGCGCTGGCCGCGTGCGCGCTCACCGGGGAGCAGTCCCGCGTGACGGTGACGCAGACGCTCGCGGAGGCCCTGCCGGCGGTGCGCATGGACTCACGTCGACTGTTCCATGTCTTCCGCAACGTGCTGGAGAACGCCGTGCAGCACTCGCCCGCGGGCACCACCGTGAAGGTGGCCACCTCGCCCCTGGAGGAGGAAGGCCGCGCCTGGGTGCGCTGCACCGTGACGGACGGAGGGCCGGGCTTCCGCGAGGAGGACCTGCCTCACGTCTTCGAGCCCTTCTTCAGCAAGCGCAGGGGCGGCACCGGCCTGGGCCTGTCCATCGTCCAGCGCATCCTGGAGGAGCATCAGGGCGTCATTCGCCTGCGCAATCACCCGGAGGGTGGCGCCGAAGTCACGCTGCTGCTACCAGCGGTGTCCTCGCCTTCCGTCAGCCTGCACCTGGACTCGCTCGCCTCATGACACGTACCCGCATCCTCCTGGTGGACGACGAGCCCGGTGTCCGGCTGGGCATGAGGGGCTACCTCACCGCCCACGGCTTCGACGTGGACGAAGCCCAGAGCCTCGCCGAGGCCCAGGAAGTCTTCCGTACGCACCGCCCCGACGTCGCGGTGGTGGACTACCGGATGCCGGACGGCACCGCGCTGGAGCTGCTGCCCCGCCTCAAGGAGATCGACGCCGCCGTGCCGCTCGTCGTCCTCACCGGGCACGGCTCCATCGAGCTCGCCGTCCAGGCCGTCAAGGAAGGCGCCGAGCAGTTCCTCACCAAGCCCGTGGAGCTGGCCGTCCTCAAGGTCGTGCTGGAGCGGCTGGTGGCCCAGCGCCGCGAGCGACAGCGCCTTCGCGCCGACCTGTCCCGCACCGCGCGCGCCACGGTGGACCCGTTCCTGGGCACCAGCGCCGCCATCCAGGGCCTGCGCGCCGAAGCCGGGCGCATGCAGCACAGCGACAGCCCCGTGCTCGTCACCGGCGAGACGGGCAGCGGAAAGAGCGTGCTCGCGCGCTGGCTCCACGAGGGCGGCCCGCGCGCGGACGCGCCCTTCGTGGACCTCAACTGCGCCGCGCTGTCGAAGGACCTGCTGGACTCGGAGCTGTTCGGTCACGAGAAGGGCGCCTTCACGGGCGCGGTGGCCGCGAAGCAGGGCCTCCTGGAAGTGGCGGACCGGGGCACCCTCTTCCTCGACGAGATTGGCGACATGGACATGGCCGTCCAGCCCAAGCTCCTCAAGGTGCTGGAGGAGAAGCGCTTCCGCCGGCTCGGGGATGTGCGAGACAGGCGCGTCGACGTGCGCCTCATCGCGGCCACGCACCAGGACCTGGGCGTCGCCACCCGCGAGAAGCGCTTCCGCAGCGACCTCTACTTCCGCGTCAGCACCCTCATCCTCCACGTGCCCGCGCTGCGGGAGCGGACCGAGGACATCCCCGTGCTCGCCCGCCACTTCCTCGCGGAGATGGGCGGCGCACGCGGACGCGGCGGCGTGGGCCTCCAGCCCGATGCGGAGGCCGCGCTGACGCGCTACCCCTGGCCCGGCAACATCCGCGAGCTGCGCAACGTGCTGGAGCGCGCCGTGCTGCTGTCCGGCGGCGGCCCCCTGTCACGCGGAGACCTGCGCTTCGAGTCCTCCGCCGATGAGGCCCGCGTCGAGGACGACCTGACGCTGGAAGAGCTGGAGCGCCGCCACATCGAGCGCGTGCTGCGACGGGAGAACGGCCACGTCGAGCGCGCCGCCCTCCGGCTCGGAATCCCCCGTTCCTCCCTCTATGAGCGGCTGAAACGTTTGGGAATCAACAGATCTGGATTCCAGAAGTCGGATCCATGATCTGGAAAACCCGGCACCAGGGCGGGGCGGCCGTGCTCGCAAGTGCCGGGAAAGTCATGGGGCCCGGGTGAGAAGGACCCCTGGCCCCTGACTTGCTCACGGCCGGCGCGTGTCCCAGAACCTCCTCATCGTCGACGACGAATCCGCGCTGTGCTGGGTGTTGGGACAGTTCTTCGCGAGCGCGGGGTACCGGGTGGACTCGGCGCAGGCGCTGGACGAGGCGCTGGGGCTGATGACGACGGGCCGCTATGACCTGGTCATCAGCGACCTGCGGCTGAGCGGAACGCAGTCCGAGGAAGGCCTGGTGCTGGCGGACTTCGTGCGCCGTTACACACCGGACACCCGGGTGGTGTTGCTCACGGCCTTCGCGTCGCCAGAGCTGACGGCGCGGGCCCGGGAGCTGGGAGTCGACCTGGTGCTGCCCAAGCCTCAGCCCCTGCCCTCGCTGGCTCGGCACGTCTCTGAATTGTTGGCGGCCCGTTGATGTGGGCCGTTCCCTTCTGGCACCGTCGGGACATGCGAGTGCAATCCCACCCACCTCGTCCCGCGTCGTGTGGACGGAGTTCGAGGACCCTGGCGCGCCACGCGGCGTATCTCCGAGGGCCCACCGTCCTCGCGCTGTTGGGCGCCCTGCTGCTGACAGCGAGCACGGCCCGGGCGCAGGCGCAGGCCTCGCAGGCCATCGACGTGCAGCAGTACAAGCCGGGCCCTGGCGCCTACGACGTGCTGGGGCTGCATGGCGCGCGCGTGGGCAAGCACCTCGAATGGAACGTGGGGCTGTCGGTCAACTACGGGGAGAACCCACTCAACCTGTTGGATCCTCGCCGCGACGAGTTCGTCTACCGAATCGTCGACAGCCAGCTCACGCTGGACCTGATGGGCGCGGTGGCGCTGTTCGACCGGCTGGAGCTGGGTGTGACGCTCCCCGTCTCCACGACGACGTCACAGCCGGCCACGGCCATCTCGCCCACGCTGGCGGATGGTGCCGCCGGTACGGGCGTGGGTGACCTGCGACTGGTGCCGAAGGTCCGGCTGTTGTCGACGGAAGGCGGCCTGCACCTGGCCCTCGTCGCGCCGGTGACGCTGCCCACGGGGGGCGGCTCCGACTTCCTGGGCACCAAGGGGCTGACCTTCCAGCCGAGGCTCGTGGCCGAGTGGGCCGGAGACTCGCTGCGCCTGCTGGCCAACGTGGGAGTGAATCTGCGCGGCGAGCAGCAGCTGCGCAACCTGCGCGTGGGCAACGAGTTCTCGTATGGCGTGGGCGCGGAGGTGCCGCTCACCCAGGCGCTGTCGGTGGCGGCCACCCTGTCCGGCGCGCTGGGGCTGAAGGAGACGAACGCCGAGGAGCGTCCGTTGGAGGCGCTCGGCGCGGTGAAGTACCGCTTCACCGAGGAGCTGGCGGCGCACCTGGGCGCGGGCCCGGGACTCACGCGGGGCTACGGCACGCCGGGCTTCCGCGTGCTCGGAGGACTGGCCTGGACGGCCTCGCCACCGGCGGCCACGCCCTCGCGACAGTGCGCGCTGGGGCCCGAGGACTTCGATGGCTTCCAGGACGACGACGACTGCCTGGATCCAGACGACGACAGCGACGGCATCCTCGATGGACCGGACGTGTGCCCCGGTGAGCCGGAGACCTTCAACGGCTATCAGGACGAGGACGGGTGCCCGGATGAGCAGGACCCGAACACACCCTCGACGACCGAGCCCTCCGCCGCGACGCCTGGCGCTCCGTTGACGCTGGCGCCCGCGCCGGTGGACTCGGATGGAGACGGCCTCATCGACACGGAGGACCGCTGCCCCTCGGAGCCCGAGGACATGGACGGCTTCGAGGACACGGACGGCTGCCCGGATGCGGACAATGACCGCGACGGCGTACCGGACGCGGTGGATGCCTGTCCGCTGGAGGCAGAGGCCATCAACGGAGTGAAGGACGAGGATGGGTGCCCCGACAAGGGCAAGGCGAGCGTGCGGCTGGAAGGCTCGCGCATCGTCATCCTGGAGAAGGTCTACTTCGCCACCGGCAAGGACGTCATCCTGCCCAAGTCCTTCAGCCTGCTGGCGCAGGTGTCCTCGGTGCTCAAGGCGAACCCGCAGTTGGAGCGGTTGCGCGTGGAGGGACACACGGACGACCAGGGCTCGGACACGAGCAACCTGGACCTGTCCCAGCGCCGCGCGAACAACGTGCGGGAGTTCCTGCTGAAGGCCGGCATCGCGCCGGAGCGCCTGGAGGCAATGGGCTACGGCGAGACGAAGCCAGTGGACAGCAATGCGACGACGCGCGGTCGTGAGAACAACCGCCGCGTCGAGTTCAACATCGTGAAGACCGCCGAGCCCTCGGCACAAGAGGCCACGCCATGACCCGGACCCTTCCCTGCCTGATGGTGTTCGCGCTCGCGGCCTTCCAGGCCCGGGCCCAGGACACGGCGGAAGCTCCTTGCGGCGGCCTGCGCTTCGTCAACGGCCGCGTGGAGATGGGGCGCAAGCTGGAGCCGAAGGGGCCCTCGACGGAAGCCTGCTTGAAGCACGTCGCGGAGGCGCTCGCGGCACGTCCCGCCATTCGCGCGGTGACGGTGGCCGCGCGGCTGCCCGACTCGGAGCGGCTGGACGGTCAGGGGCTCGCGGTGGCGAAGGCCGCGGCGGACATCCTGGTGTCGGCGGGCGTGTCACGCACGCGCGTCTCCGCGGTGGCGCCTCCCGCGGTACCGGGCGAGCCGGGTCAGCTCCAGCTCGCGTACGTCGAGCGTCCCACGCAGCCTCGGGTGGCCCGGGTGCGCGCGGCCAGCGGTGAGGTCTCCGCGGGCGCCGCTCCCGACGAGCTTCGCCCCCGTGGCGTCGGTGACTCGCTCTACACCGGTGAGCTGTTCCACACGAGCAAGGACGCGAGCGCGGAGCTGGAACTGGCCGATGCGAGCCGGGTGCGCGTGCTGTCCGACAGCATGCTGCGCCTGGGGGCCATCGAGCTGGGGGCCAACGCGAAGCGGGTGGTGCGCCTGGAGCTGATGCGCGGCTCCGTGGAGACCCTCGCCGCGCCCGGGGGCGACGGCTCCGTGTTCGAGGTGCGCACGCGAGGCGCGGTGGCCGGCGTGAGAGGCACGCAGTTCCGGGTGTCGGCGCAGGAGGACGGCGGCAGTCGCCTGGAGACGCTCGAAGGCAAGGTGGCGCTGGGCGCGGAGAAGGGCGAAGTCGAGGTGGCCGGAGGCCAGGGCTCTCGCGTGCTGCCCGGAGCCGCGCCGGAGCCGCCCCGACCGCTGCTCGCCGCGCCCCTGCTGAACGGACCGCGCGGTGGGAGCTTCACCACGGCGCCGAAGCTGGAGTGGTTCACCGTGCCGGGCGCGAAGACGTACCGCGTGGAGCTGGGACGGACGGCGGACTTCGCCGCGGGCGTGCGCACGTTCGAGTCCCCGGCCCAGGAGTTCGCCGTGCCGGCGGGCCTCGCGGGCAAGTGGTTCTGGCGCGTGCTGCCGGTGGACGCGGATGGCTTCATCGGCTTCCCGTCGAAGATTTTCGCCTTCGACCTCCGGCCCTGAGACTTTCGAATGAGCCCGAGCCCCGAGACGCCCGCGCGAGGCCCGCGCCTGCCTCGCCCTTCCCCGCCGCTGCTGCGCGGACTGGCGGCCGTGGTGGGACTGGCGCTGGCCGGAGTAACGGCGGTGACGGGTGGCGCGCCGGGGCTGTTCGAACGCGCGCTGTATGACCAGGCCGTGAGCCGGCTCCTGCCGGGAGTCCCTCGAAGCGCGGACCTGGTGTTGGTGGAGGTGGATGACCGGGCCCTGTCCGCGCTGGGCGAGCGCTGGCCGCTGTCGCGCGTGACGTGGGCTCGAGCCTTCCGCGCGCTGGCGGCCCAGCGTCCCTCGGCGGTAGCGGTGGACGTGGTGTTCGACCAGCCCGGCTCGCGCGATGCGCTGGAGCTGGGGGAGGACATGTTGGCGGCGCTGCGAGAGTCGGGCCTCGCGGACCAGCCCGCGGGCGCGGCCCTGGTGACGGACCTGGAAGCCCGGCTTCATGCGCAGGACGGAGATGCCCGGCTGGCGGAGGCGCTCGCGGAGAACGGCGGCGTCATCCTGGGCGCCGCCGCACTCACCGAGGACGTGTCGCTGATGCCGCCACTCGCGGATGGAGCGCTCGGCTCGCCGTTGCCGCTGCCCGTGGGCTCGCTGCGGCTCCAGGCCCGAGAGGTCGCCGGCAGCATCGCCCCGCTGCGGATGGCGGCACAGGGCAGCGGCATGTTGAACATGCTGGTGGACGCGGATGGTGTCATCCGCCGCTATCCCTACGCCGTCGGCGTGGGCGAGCACGTCTGGCCCTCCCTGGCCCTGGCGACCGCGCTGCGCCTGATGCCCGAGCAGGGCGAGTCCCTGCAGCGCCGGGCGACCCTCGACCACGGCGCGCCGCTGATGCGCCTGCCCGCGCCGGACTGGCTTCCCCGGGTGAGTCTGGCGGATGTGCTCCACGCGGATCCGCGCTCGGTGGGACTGGACCTGGCGCTGCGCGGAAAGACGCTCTTCGTGGGAGTCACGGCGACGGGACTCCACGGACAGAGCACGCTCCCGGGTCAGGTGGCGGTGCCGGGCGTGGAGATTCACGCGTTCGCGCTGGACAACCTGCGCGCGGACCGCCTGATGCGCTCCTCGGGAATCGTGGCCCTCACGGGCCTGCTGGAGACGGCCGTGTTGCTGCTGGTCTTCGGCTGGCGCTGCCGACGCGCGCGCACGCTGGGGGCCGTGGCTCGCACGGCGCTGGGGCTCGCCGGGGTGCACGTCGCGCTGGTGGGCTGGCTCGCGGCGGACTTCGGCTGGGTGTTGCCGCTGATACCGGCGTGCGTGGGACTGGGGCTGATGTTGCTGGTGGACTCGGCGGCGCGCACGGAGGAGTTGGGGCGTCAGCGGGGAGCGCTGCGCCGGCTCTTCGTCCGCTACCCCCAATCCTCCCCGGGCACCTCCGTCACGCCGGGCGACCCCCGGTAGGGCCCTGCCCTCGAGCGTCACCCGAGCAACCCGCCAGGTTCAGCCCTGTAACCCGCCCGCGTGCATCCGTGGCAGCATCCACGGGACATGGCCCGCTACGCCCTCATCGCCGAGCCCGACCCCCACCGAGCCGCTGGCCTGCTCGCCCTCGTCGCTGGCGAGGGGCTCGAAGGCGTGCTGGCCCGGGATGGCGCGGAGGCGCAGGAGGTGGTGCGCCAGCGCAGCGCGCCCGCCCTGCTCCTCACGGACCTGGCGCTGCCGCGAGTGGACGGGTTCACGCTGCTGACCTGGCTGCGTGAGCGCCAGGACGCGGAGGGCACGCAGGTCGTCGTGGTCACCGCCTTCGACGAGCTGCGCGTGCGAGCGTGGCAGCTCAAGGACGCCCTGGGCATCCATTCGCTGCTGAGCCGCCGCGCGCCCGCGGAGACGGTGCGAGACACCGTGCGACGCGTGCTCGCGGGACAACGCCCCCTGCCCTCCACGCCCACGGAGAACACCCCGGACGAGGAGCACCAGCGGCTGGCGCGCATCGAGGCGATGCGACTGGTGGATGAAGGCCCGCCCGAAGCGGAGCTTCAGGAGCTGGTCACCGAGGTGGCCCAGGCCTTCGCCGTGCCCGTGGCGCTGCTGACGCTGGTGCTGGGTGATCGCCAGTGGTTCAAGGCGCATGTGGGGCTGCCGCACGCGCTCGCGCGGGACAGGGGAACGCCGAGGGATTGGGCCTTCTGTCACCACGTGGTGATGGGCCGCGAGTCCCTGGTCGTTCCGGACGCCACGCGCCACCCTGTGTTTCGGGACAACCCGCTGGTGCGCGACGGCATCGTCGGCAGCTACGCGGGCGCGCCGCTGGTGACGCCGGGTGGCGAGGTGTTGGGCACGCTGTGTGTCATCGACACGCGGCCCCTGGTGCTCGGCACCGAGGACCTGGCGGCGCTGCGGGAGCTGGCCCGGCGCGTGGCGGGCGACCTGGAGCTGCGGTCCCGCGCGCGGATGGAGGCGAGGGATTTGGGTCGCTCGCGACAGGAGCCCTCGCGTTCGGAGGTCGCCGCGCTGGCGCAAATCCGAGACGCCATCCAGGCGCTCGATGTGGCGACGTTGCTGGTGGCGCCGGGGCGTCAGCCCTTCGCGGGCAACGCCGCGCTGTCGGAGATGCTCGGCCTGCCGCTGGAGGGCATTCCGAAGCTGACGTTCGACGACTTCCGCCAGCACGTGGCGAAGCTGACGGCGGACCCGTCGGGCCGCTCGCTGCTGCTCGACCTGGCGTCCGAGTCATCCCGAGGGCTGCACCTGACGCTGGCCCTGGAGCACCCACGTCCACGCCGGATTCGCTGGGTGGCGCGCCCGTTCCCCATTCCGGGCGGCACCGCGCAGCTCCTGACGCTCTCCGAGCTGGGTGGAGTCTCGCCCAAGGACGAGCGGGAGCGGATGTTGCGCGTGGACCCGCTGACGGGGCTGGCCACCCGGCGCGTGGGCGAAGAGCGCCTGCTGCGGGAGATTGGTCGCTGCCGACGGGACGGCGTGCCCTGTGGGGTGCTCCTGGTGGACCTGGTGGGTCTGGGGCGGCTCAATCTCCGGCACGGCTTCGACGCGGGAGACAACGCGCTGCGCGACGTGGCTCGACGCCTGGAAGACGTGGGCGTGCCGTCCGGTTTCGCGGTGCGATGGGAGGGCGGCACGCTGCTGGTGGCGCTGCCGGGTCAGGATGCCCGGGCCACGGAAGCCCTGCGCGCACAGCTCCACGAGGAGCTGGAGTCCTTCGAGTTCCATGGCGCGGCCGTGGCCGTCGAGGGTGAAGAAGACCCCCGGGAGACGCTCGCCCGAGCGCATGCGGCCCTTTCCCGCGCCAAGGCCGACCACCGCGCCCGGACCCGCACGGGCTGACGGACAGGGGAACGGTGTAGAACCGGGTCTCATGGCTCCTTCACCTGTGCCCGACCGACTCCGACTGCCCCTCGCCTTCGATGCGGTGCGGCTCCAGGAGGAGCTGGCACGTTTGCCAGCGGAGACCTGGGTGCCGCACTTCAATACCCGGTACTACGAGGGCGACTGGAGCGGCGTGCCCCTGCGTTCCGTGGGCGGAATGGAGGGACGGCTGTACCCCGACCCCACCGCGCGACAGAGTTACGAGGACACGCCGCTGCTCGCGCGCTGCCCGGCCTTTCGCGAGGCGCTCGCGGCGTTTCAGTGTCCCATCGGCTCCGCGCGACTGTTGAAGCTCGCCGCACGGGCGCACATCCGCGAGCACACGGACTACAACCTGGGCTTCGAGGATGGCGAGGTGCGGCTGCACATCCCCATCGTCACGCATCCCGACGTGGCCTTCGTGCTCGCGGGCCAGCGCGTGGACCTGCGGCCCGGCGAGTGCTGGTACCTGAACTTCAACCTCCCCCACCGCGTGGACAACTTCGGGGACACGGACCGCGTGCACCTGGTGCTCGACTGCGTGGTGGATGACTGGCTCCGCGAGGTCTTCGCTCGGGCCATGGCACCTGGTGGCGAGGGCGGCGTCCGTGTCGCTTGAGGACTTCGAGCGCTTCCGCCAGCGCGTCCTGGAGGACGTCTCACTCCAGGAGGCACTGCGAGCGCGGATGGATGTGCCGGCCTTCCTCGCCCTGGCGACACGACTGGGCGCGGAGCATGGCTGTCACTTCACCGCGGAGGAGCTTCGCGACCTGATGAGGGACGCGCGTCGGAGCTGGCTCGGAGACTGGGTATGAGCCTCGCGCCGGACGACGCACGACTGGACGGGTGGATTCCCGCGCGCCTCCATGTGGATGGGGAGGTGCCTCGTGTCGACTGGTGCCACCTGGGCGACAGGCGCTTCACAGACCCGTTCTTCGACGAGACACTGGAGCGCGGGCTTCGCCATCCGTTCGCCCTGCTCTTCCGGCATCAGACTTCACTGGAGACGCTGGTGGCGCGACAAGCCGCGCGGCCGGGGTTGCCCGTCAAGGGGCTCGTCTTCCACATGTCCCGCTGCGGCTCGACGTTGCTCGCGCAGCTCCTGGCCTCACTGCCTCGTCACATCGTGCTGTCCGAGGCGAGTCCCGTGGATGTCGTCCTGCGCCTGCATCTGCGTCTTCGACACGTCACCGACGAGCAACGCATCGAGTGGCTGCGCGCCGTGGTCGCCGCGCTCGGTCAGCGGCGGCATCCCGAGGAGGACGGTGTCTTCCTCAAGCTGGACGCGTGGCACGTGCTGGAGTTGCCGTTGCTCCAGCGTGCGTTTCCCGGCGTGCCGTGGCTGTTCCTCTATCGGGACCCGGTGGAGGTCATGGCCTCGCACCAGAAGCACCGGGGCGCGCACATGCTGCCGGGAGTCCTGGAGCCCGCGCGAGTCGGCCTGGAGTCGGGGCAGCTCGCGGAGTTGTCGCTGGAGGAATACGGGGCCCGGGTGCTCGCGCGGCTCTGTGATGCGGGGCTGCGGGCCTATCGAGAACGGCAGGGGCCCGCGCGGCTGTTGAACTACCGCCAGCTCCAGGACAGCGCGGTGTCCCAGCTCGTGGACCTCTTCGGGCTGGAGCCGACGCCCACCGAGGCAGGGCTGCTGGCCTCCGCCGCCGCGCGCGACGCGAAGAACCCCGTGCTGCCGTTCGCGGATGACACCGAGGACAAGGCCCGGACTGTCTCCAACACCTCCCGCACGATGGCCGAACGATGGGTCCGCGAGGTCTACGACTCACTCGAAGCCGAGCGCCTGCGCGACGCCGCCGCACGCGGATGAGCCGGAATGGAAATGTATGGCCATGCCAGCTTTGACCTGCTGCGTCGTCGTGTGCTGACCACTGTCTATACCTACAAGTCCAGACGAAGTGCGGGAGAGAACGGAACCGGGCGAAGCCCAGAGGACGTTCGACTTCGGAGTGCGGGCCGTGCTCAATTGTGTCTGGGACAGACTTGCCGTGCGCATACGGCCGCTGGCCCATCACTCCACTCAACCACCGGAAAAATCCAATGAAACGGATAGGGATGGTCGTCGCGCTGCTCGTCTGCCTGAGCGAAGCTTCCCAAGCTCAAGCCGCTGCCTTGAATTCAGCGGCGTCGCGCGAACGCATCAGCGTGTCGCTGGCCGCCGATAAACGCGAGCTGGCGCTGACGCTGGCGAAGCAGGACTCGGTGCTGCGAAGGGACCTCGCCTCGCGTTTGAGTGGCGAGCACCTGGCGGTAGATTTGAAGCAATGGCTGAGCACGGTGTCGGCCCCCTCCTCTGTCACGGCCGTGGCGGGGCGAGCGGACCTGACCATCCGCCAGCGCAAGGGCCTGGAGCGCGAGCTCGACAGCCTGCTGCAGCTTCGCCTCGCGAGTGCTTCCATGCTGCCGGCGCTGAAGCGTGGCGTTGAACCCCTCTATGCATACGAGCCGGATGGGAATGACTCCCAGTGGCGATTCATCGAGGCCTTCGACCGCCTTGGCGGCGTGCACCACCTTGACGTGCACCGCATGCCCGAACAGCCGGTGTTGGTGGTGGACATCGACTCGCGGAGAGACCTGGCCGCCGGCATCAAGCTGATGCGCGAGCGCCTCGTGGCTCTCGGCCAGCGTCCCATGCCGCTCCAGCCCGTCAGCGCGGCGGCGACCAGCACGCCGGTGACGATGCTCGATCGCATCTACCTGAACGACGACGAGGAGCCCTGGATCTCCGGTGACGCGGAGGTCTACGCCATCGTCAATGGAGTCGACCCCAGCCGCGACGAGCCGCAATTGGATATCGTCGACATGCCCTATCTGGACAAAGACGGTCGGACCTACTCGCCCAACCAGGTCCTGATCTTCTGGGACCGCTACCGCTGGGCGGCGGCGAACGTCGTCCTCATGGAGCACGACGACAACACCAACTATCAAGAGCTGGTGAGCCACCTGTTCACCATCGCGAGTCAAATCCTGACGGCCCTGGGCCATCCGGAGATCTCCGCCCTCGTGGCCCTGGGCAGCGGACTGGTGGATCGCATGCCCAGTGAATGGTTCAGCAACGACGACGACTACGTTGATTCGTACTACACCGTGGAGAAGAACCACTTCTACACCAACCATGGTGGAGCACGCGGCAACGCGGTGGTGTCTCTGAGACCGTATGAAATCGCGGGCCAGTAGCAGGACGTAGGCAACCAGAGGCGACCTGGCGCCTGGAGGGGTCGAGGAAGAACGACTCGACCCCTCACCAGGAGACAGGCTCAGGGCCGGGTGCGGACTCCGTACGCCGCCAGCCCCTGCGCACAGAGTTCGAAGGCGTTGACGATGCTCTCGGTTGTCTCCGCGTGGCTCTTGCGCTTGCCGGGGGGCCCGCTTACGACGCCGTAGGCCAGTCGCGTCAGCACCCCGATGATGCTCGCCACCACGCGCGGAGTCGGGTCTCCCGCCGACGCACCCGTCTGCTCCGCGAGAATCTGCGCGAGCTGCTCCTCGGACTGGAGCGACATCTGGCGGATGCGGGTGTGCACGCTCGGGGTGCTCTGGATGACCTTGCGGAACGCGGCGCGCCGCTCGGCGGGAAGCGCGTTCAGCCGCTCCGCGATGGCCAGCGTGTGCCGACGGACCACCGCGAGCACGGGTTCCTCGACGGAGCGCTCGCGCACCGCGCGGAGCAGCTCGGACTCGTGCTCCTCACGGCCGTTGAGGACCAGGTCTTCCTTCGTCGGGAAGTAGTTGAACACCGTCTTGTCCGACACGTTGGCCGCCGCCGCGATGTCCGCCACCGTCACCGCGTCGAAGCCGCGCTCCGCGAACAGCCGCGTGGCCACCTCCGCGAGCAGCCGCCGCGTCTCCAGCTTCTTGCGCTCTCGCAACCCCAGTTCACTCGACATCCGCCGGGGACCCTACCGCCGGGCCCGGGGCCCTGCAACGAACCTGGGCACAACTTACATTGACAGAAACTTTTCCGTCACTAGATATTCATCACACTCCAACCAGAGAAGGTCCGCATGAAAATCCTCGTCACGGGAGCCACGGGCTCCATTGGCAGTCAGGTCATTCAGCAGTTGCGTGCGCGCGACGCGTCGTTTCGGGCGTTCGTGCGGGACAGGAGCAAGGGGGAGTCGTTGGGAGGTGACTTCGTGGTGGGCGACTTCGATTCACCCGAGTCACTCCGGGCCGCGCTCCAGGGCGTGGACCGGGTCCTGCTGAACGGCACGCCGAGCGAAGGACTGGTGCGACAGCACCGCGCGGTGATTGACGCGGCGAAGCAGGCGGGTGTCTCGCACGTCGTGCGCATCTCGACGCGAGGCGCGAGCGCGACGACGGACTTCCTTGTCGGACGATGGCATGGGGAGGCGGATGCGTACCTGGAAGCCAGCGGGCTGGGCTGGACGGCGCTGCGTCCCACGTACTTCATGCAGAACCTGCTCCGGAATGCGGAGAGCATCCGAAACGGCGGGCGGTTCTTCGGCGCGTTCGGGACGGGTCGCATCGCGTTCATCGACAGTGGCGACATCGCGAGGAGCGCCGTGGCGCAGCTCACGCACGCGTCCCCTCGCAGCGGAGCGCACTCGCTGACGGGGCCGGAGGCGCTCACGTTCGACGAGTTCGCCGCGAAGCTCTCGGCGCGGCTCGGCAAGCCCGTCGCCTACGTCGACCGTCCGGTCTCCGAGGTCATCGAGAACATGCGCGCGCAAGGGTTTCCGGAGGCCATGCTCGGCTCGTTCAAAGGCATGTTCGAGGCCTTCGCGAAGGGCGCGGCGTCGCAGCTCGCCACGGGCGTCAAGGACCTGACCGGGACGGAGCCGAGGACGCTCGATGCGTTCCTGGCGGACCACGCCGAGTCCTTTCGCTGAACCCACGCCGTCAAGGGTCCCCCATGATTCAACCCACACAGAGCCTGCCCTCACGGGCGGGAACGTCGTCGTCTGTCCTCGCGCGGCTGCGCGTGCTGATGGTCGCCACCAGCTTCGTGGTCGTCCAGTGGCTCATCGTCGTCGGGCTGCTCGGCGTGCAAATCACCGTGCCCACGGGTCCCGGCGCCGTGGAACGAGAGCCCTTGTTGCTGGGCCCTGTCTTCTTCGCATCGCTCATCGCGGGCTTCAGCGCCTGGGGCCTGCTCACCCTGCTGGAGCGACTGTTCTCACGAGGGTTGCGCATCTGGACGGGTATCAGCATCGCGGTCTTCGTGCTGACACTGCCGTTCATGCCAGGGTTCTCGCTCGGGGAGCGCTTGTTCCTGCTGGTGGAGCATGGCGGCATGTTCGCCATCATCGTGCTCGGAATGCGGCGCACCCGGGCCCGTCCGTAGCGAAGCGTCCGCGTGTCACCAGGTGACAGGCTCCGGGGACAGCGCCAGCGAGTCCACGCGGGCCATGAAGGAATCCACCTGCTCGCGGATGGGGAGCCCCGACAACGCCCCCAGCCGCATCGTGGCCAGCGCCGCCGTCGCGTGAGCGAAGCGCGCCGCGTCCGCGAGCGAGCGTCGCTCTCCCAGGGCAACACAGAGGGCGGCTGAGAACGCATCCCCCGCGCCCGTGGTGTCCACCCAGTCCACGGGCAGGTTCGGCAGCCAGAGTTCGCCCTCGGTGCCCAGGAGCAGGTTTCCCTCGGGGGCGGCCACCACGGCCGTCCCCACGCCCCGGCGCAACAGGTTCTCCGCGGCGCGGCGCGCGGAGTCTCGGTCCACCACCTCGAGCCCCGTCAGCACCTCCGCCTCCGCGTCGTTGAGGCGGATGATGTGAACCGCCTCCAGCAACTCTTCCGGGAGGGTGATGGGCGGTGCTGGATCCAGGACGACATGCATGCCGGCGGCGCGAGCGATGTGGACCGCCGCGATGACCGCGTCCAAGGGAACCTCCAGTTGGACGAGCAAGACATCCGAGCTGGTGATGCGGGCCTCGGCGGCAATCACGTCCGCGACAGCGAGCCGCCGGTTCGCCCCCTCGGCGGAGAGGCTCTGCCTGCGGCCGCTCTCATCCACCATCTCCAGCACGACGCCCGTGCTGAAGCCCGGGTCGCGTGACACGCCCCGGGTCTCCACTCCTTCACCTTCGAGTTGCTCCAGCAGGGCGAGCCCCCGGGCGTCCATGCCCACGCGGCCCACCAGCGTCGAGCGAGCACCCAGTCGGGCCGCGGCCACGGCGGCATTGGCGCCCTTTCCACCCAGGCTCTCCAGGAAGAGATGCCCCTCCACGTTCTCGCCCGCGCGCGGGAGCCGAGGCCCCTGGACCAGGAAGTCCGTGTTGATTCCACCGACCACGAGAATGTCGGCCTGTCGACGTGGAGCCATGGCTGTCGTCCCCCTCCCCCACCCCCGCGTCCGATGCCCCGCCCAGACCCGGAACACACCGAACACGGAACGACATCAAGCTAGGCATGCCCGGGAACCTCGGCCCCGTACGGCGGGCGACCACCCGTGCCACCGCCGCGCCGCCTTTTGATCGGAATGCCGCCCGGCCGAAACACCGCGCTCCGTCGAGGAGGCGAAGGAGCCAAAACCTCAGCGGCAATCTTGGGTGTGGGGCATCGCATCCCGCGGCGCCACGCATGAGGAGAGCAACATGAACACGATGAACATCGACCTGACGCTGGACTTCGACTGGAAGGCCGAGGTGCTTGAAGACCACGCCGCCAGGGCCACGAGCGACGAGGAACACGACGAGCGAACGTGGGCCCTGGCGAACCACCTGATCGAAACCAACGGCACCTACCCGAGCTGGGCGTTCGAGGAGGCGGAGCTCCGCATCAGGATTCAGCGGACGCTCTTGGGCGGCCTGGAACAGCGGCATCCGCCCCGGTCCTGAGGCCGTTCGAGCGCGAGAACAGCGGCGCCCCCTGGTGCAGGGGGCCCGCCTCGCCCCTCATCCGGAGGAACAGACTCACCCGCCGCACCCAGCGCGTCGCTGCTTCCCGGAAGCTCCAGCGCTCCCTCAACCCCCTGAAACTCCTGACACTTCCGTGCCCGATCCGCGCCAGCGCGCGGCGCGGAGCGCATTGACACCCTGCGTTGCCACATGCTACCTACCGGTCGGTAGGTCGTAGATCTGAAAAACTTACAGTCCATCGAGACGAGGGACATGTGACGACGAGCGGACGGAAGCCGGATGAGGGCGAGCGCTACAAGGCCATCCTGGAGACGGCGGCGCGGCTCATCTGTGATCGCGGTTACGAAGGCACCTCGATGCAGGAGATCGCCGCCGCGTGCCGGATGACGAAGGCGGGGCTCTACCACCACATCCAGAACAAGGAGCAGCTGCTCTTCGCCATCATGAACTACGGGATGGACCTGTTCGAGGAGCAGGTCCTCTCGCGCGTTCAGGACATCGTCGACCCGGTGGATCGGCTGCGCGCGTGCATGCGCCACAACATCCTGCTGGTGACGCGCGGGTGGAGCAAGGAGGTCATCATCATCCTCCACGAGCACGCCACGCTCACCGGTGAGGCGCGCGCGTTCATCGACAACCGCAAGAAGCGTTACGTCGACTTCCTGGAGGAAGCCTTCTCGCAGGCCGCGCAGCAGGGGCGCATCCGTCCCGTCGACCCGACCATCGGAGCGTTCTCGTTCCTGGGCATGGTGCTGTGGGTCTACAAGTGGTTCAAGCCCGACGGGCGGCTGACGGACGAGCAGATCGCCGACGGCATGGTGGACCTCCTCTTCCCGCCCATCGTCGCCGCCGCGGTCGACGGCCAGCCCGGGGTCTCCTCGCTGCGCGTGGTGCCTCGCGCCGCCTCGGCCGCGGGCTCCGGCTCCGGAACGGAGGAGCCGTGAAGACCGCTCGCTGGTGTTCGCTGGAAGAAGCCGTCGCGTCGATTCCCGACGGCGCATCACTGGCCATGGGTGGCTTCATGCTCGGCCGCGCGCCCATGGCGCTGGTGATGGAGCTCATCGCCCAGGAGCGTCGCGGGCTGAGCCTCATCTCGCTGCCCAACCCGCTGCCCGCCGAGTTCCTCGTCGCGGGCGGCTGTCTGGCCCACCTGGACATCGCGTTCGGTGCGCTGAGCCTCGAGGGCCGCGTGCGGCCCATGCCCTGTATCAAGCGGGCGATTGAACAGAACACCCTCTCCTGGCGCGAGCACGACGGCTATCGCGTCGTCCAGCGGCTGCGCGCGGCCTCCATGGGGCTGCCCTTCATCCCCGCGCCGGACTCGGATGTCTCTGGCCTGGCGCAGGCGGAGCCGCCGCGCACGGTGGTGGACCCGTTCACCGGCCAGAGTGTCCCGGTGGAGCCGGCGTACTTCCCGGACGTCGCCCTCATCCACGCGCGGGCCGCCGACGAGCGCGGCAACCTCTTCATCGAGGACCCCACCACGGACCTGCTCGTCGCGGGCGCCGCGCGCCGGGTGATTGCCACGGTGGAGGAGCGCGTGAAGCGCCTGCCTCGCGCCACCATCCCCGGCTTCCAGGTGGACCGCATCGTCCTCGCGCAAGGAGGCGCGCTGCCCACCGGCTGCGCCGGACTGTACCCGCACGATGACGACATGCTGGCGCGCTACCTCGCGCTGGCGGAGACGGGCCGTGAGGCGGAGTTCCTCGCCTCGGTGAAGACGCGGAGGGCGGCATGAGCGCCACGGTCGACCCCACGCCGGCGGAGACGGTGGTCTCCCTGCTCGCGCTGCAAATCGAGAACGGCGCCGTGGTGGCCACCGGTGTCGCCTCGCCACTGGCCATCCTCGCCATCGCGGTGGCTCGCGCCACGCATGCGCCGGACCTGACGTATCTGGCCTGCGTCGGCTCGTTGGACCCGGACATCTCCACGCTGCTGCCCTCCTCCGAGGACCTGGGCTACCTGGAGGGACGCTCGGCGGAGATCACCATCCCCGACCTGTTCGACCATGCGCGGCGCGGGCGGGTGGACACCGTCTTCTTCGGCGCGGCCGAGGTGGATGCCATTGGCCGCACCAACATGACGGCCAGCGGGAGCCTGGAGCGACCCCGGACGAAGTTCCCCGGCGTGGCGGGCGCGGCGACGCTGCGGCAGTGGGTGCATCGGCCCGTGTTGCTGGTGCCCCGGCAGTCGCGCCGCAACCTGGTGCCGGAAGTCCAGGTGGCGACGACGCAGGACCCGCGCCGCACGGTGCGCCTCATCTCGGACCTGGGTGTCTTCGAGCTGGGCGCTTCGGGCGCGAGACTGACGGCGCGTCACCCGTGGGCGACGGCGGAGGACATCGCCGAGCGCACGGGCTTCGAGTTCACGGTGGATGAGGCCCTCCCCGTCACCTCGCTGCCGGATGCGCGGACCGTCGCCGCCATCCGCGCGCTGGACCCTCGCGGCTTCCGCGAGCAGCTGGTCGGTCGCTGACCCTCGACATCACTCGTTTCTGGAAATGCTCTCGGAGGTATGGAGATGAAGGCCGTCGTTCTGCGCAGTTTCGGTGAAGCGGGCAATCTCAAGATGGAGAACGTCCCGGTGCCCACCCCGGGCCGGGGCGAGGTGCTGCTGAAGGTGCACGCCTGTGGCGTCTGCTACCACGACGTCATCAACCGCCGAGGCAACCTGCCCCGCACCAGCGTCCCCGCGATTCTCGGCCACGAGGCCGCGGGCGAGGTCGTCGCGGTGGGCCCCGATACGCCGGGGTGGAAGACGGGCGACCGCGCGGCGACGCTCCAGCGGCTGTCGTGTGGCGAGTGCGCGCTGTGCCGCAGCGGGCGCAACAGCCTGTGCAAGACGGACAACCGCTTCTTCGGTGAGGAGCTGCCCGGCGGCTACTCGCAGTTCATGGTCGCCCCCGTCGCGGGCCTGGGCCGGGTCCCCTCGTCGCTGCCCTGGACGGAAGCGGCCACGGTCTGCTGCACCACGGGCACGGCCGTCCATACGCTGCGCACGCGAGGCAAGGTGCGCGCGGGCGAGACGGTGCTCATCACCGGCGCCAGCGGGGGCGTGGGCATGTCCGCCGTGCAGCTCGCGAAGCTGGACGGCGCGCGCGTCATCGCCGTCACTTCCGGCGAGGCGAAGGTGCAGCCGCTGCGCGAGGCGGGCGCGGACGAGGTCATCCTCTCGCGCGGGCTGGACTTCGCGTCGGAGGTGAGAAAGCGCACGAAGGGCGCGGGCGTGGACCTGGCGGTGGAGATCGTCGGCAGCGCCACGTTCGACCAGACGATGAAGGCGATGGCGCCGGGTGGCCGGGTCGTCGTCGTGGGCAACCTGGAGTCGGGCATGGTCCAGCTCAACCCGGGGCTCGTCATCGTGAAGGAGCTGGAGATCATCGGCGCCTACGCCACGAACCAGGCGGAGCTGGACGAGGCGCTGCGACTGACGGCCACCGGAGGCGTGCGGCAGTTCGTCACGGACACGGTGCCGCTCGCGGAGGCGGCGCGGGCGCACTTCCGGCTGGAGAACCGCGAGGTCGCGGGCCGGCTGGTGTTGGTGCCGCCCGAGGCTTGAGCGGACGAGTCAGCGAACCGAGGTTTGAGGCACGAATTGGAAGCGAGGAGTCCCATGAAGAAACGGGTTGGAATCGAAGCGCTGGCGGTGGCTGTGCCGTCCCGATACGTGGACATCGAGGACCTGGCGCGCGCGCGTGGGGTGGACCCGGCGAAGTTCACCGCGGGCCTGGGCGCCAAGGAGATGGCGGTCACGGACCCGGGCGAGGACACGGTGTCCCTGGCCGCCACGGCGGCGGCGCGGCTCATCCATCAGCAGGGTGTGGACCCGTCCCGCATCGGCATGCTGGTGGTGGGCACGGAGACGGGCATCGACCACTCGAAGCCGGTGGCGTCGCACGTCCAGGGCCTGCTGAAGCTGCCGCGCACCATGCGCACCTATGACACGCAGCACGCGTGTTACGGCGGGACCGCGGGCCTCATGGCCGCGACGGAGTGGATTGCCTCCGGCGCGGGCGCGGGCAAGGTGGCCATCGTCGTGTGCTCGGACATCGCGCGCTACGGCCTGAACACGGCGGGAGAGCCGACCCAGGGCGGCGGCGCGGTGGCGCTGCTCGTCTCGGAGCAGCCGGACCTGCTCGCGCTGGACGTAGGCCTCAACGGCACGTGCACCATGGACGTGTACGACTTCTGGCGGCCCATCGGCCGACGGGAGGCGCTGGTGGACGGGCACTACTCCATCAACTGCTACCTGGAGGCGCTGTCGGGCGCCTATCGCGGCTGGCGCGAGAAGGCGCTGGAGCACGGGCTGGTGCGCTGGTCGGGCACGCTTCCCGGCGAGCAGCTCGCGCGCATCGCCTACCACGTCCCCTTCTGCAAGATGGCGCGCAAGGCGCACACCCAGCTTCGCCTCTGTGACCTGGAGGACGCGGTGGGTCCGGGGCCCGGCACGCCGGAGGCTCGCGAGGAGGTGGCGAAGTCGGCGGCCAGCTACGACGCACAGGTGGCCTCGTCGCTCGGGCTCAACTCGCGCATCGGCAACGTGTACACGGCGTCGCTGTACCTGGCGCTGGCGGGCCTGCTTCATCGCGAGGGCGCGCAGCTCGCGTCGCAGCGAATCGGCCTGCTGTCCTACGGCAGTGGCTGCATGGCTGAGTTCTTCTCCGGCGTCATCGGGGAGAAGGCGGCGGAGCGGATGGCGCGCGCGGACCTGGACGGCGTGCTGGCCCGGCGCGAGCGCGTCTCCATCGAGGAGTACGAGCGGCTGATGAAGCTGCCCTCTGACGCTCCCGAGGCCAAGGCCCCGGCGCACGGTGCGTTCCGCCTCGCGGCGATTCGCGACCACAAGCGCCTGTATGTCGAGGGCGGCGCGGCCTGACCGTCGGCCCCTGAAGGCCGCCCCGAGGACACCTTGGGGCGGCCCGTCGATGCCTCGCTCGACGCAGGCATCACCCTGTTCGACACCTCCGACTCGTATGGCGCCTCGGAGGAACTGCTCGGAGAAGCCCTGGGCACCCGCCGCCGGGACATCATCCTGGCCACCAAGTTCGGCAGCGACCTGAATGGTGCGAATTGGGGCGCGCGCGGCTCGCGCCGCTACATCCGTCGCGCCATCGAGCGCTCCCTGCGAAGCCTACGCACGGACTGGATTGACCTCTACCAACTGCACTGGGCCGAGCCCGAGACGCCCCTCGAGGAGACGCTGAGCGCGGTCGCAGCAGCGTGAGGTAGGCCCGGCCCCCCGGGCGGTGCGGGTCATTCTTGCTTGGCGGAATGTCAGTATTTTCTGGTATTGCGTGACTGAGCCCGAACTGTTGCGGGCCGCTCGCTGGGGGGACACTCCATGTTGCTTCGCTGGGCGGCGCCGCTGTTCTTGCTCGCGGCCATCACCGGTTGCACGACGAGTCGAGTCGTGCGGCTGGATACCGGACACGACTCCTTCGTCGTCACTCCTCGCGAGGAACCAAGCGCGGAAGTGGGGGCGGCCGAACTCGAAGACGACGAATTCGAGGAGGCCATCGCGGAACTGGCTCGGGACGTGCGCCCGTTCCCCAGCCCCCTACAAGAAGCCCGAGACTTCTTCGGCGTGCCGTCGCGCAGCGGGGTTTACCGATACGAGAGCCGCCCCCCGCGCCTCACCCCCCAGCGTCGAGAGGACGCGGACGGCCCCCACCTGCTGGAGTCCTACGCGGATGACGAGCTGACGCGCAGCTACGGCCAGTGGTGCAAGCGGAAGGACCAACCTGGGGACTGCTTGCGGCTGCTGGAGGAGGGCCCCCTGCTCGCCAGCGACGGCAAGTACACGTTGGCCTTGGCCATCGCGATGGATTCAGTGTGGGAAGAGACGGCGGAGGCCCTTGAGGACATAGCGGACCCCGGCGCGGTCATGGCCACAATCACGGCCGCTGCGACGATGTACCTGCTGCTCTGGGCGCTCCCCGAGCCAGTGAGCAAGGGAGCGGCCGCCACCCTGACCGCCATCGCCATTGCATACCTGGGTGTGGACACGGTGTGGCGCCTGCTCGACGGGTGGGTGACCCTGGTCCGCGAAGTGGACCGGGCCACGACTTTCGCGAAGCTCAGTGCGTCGGGTGAGGCATACGGCGAAGTCCTCGGAGAGAATGCGGCGCGCGTCTTCGTGATGCTCGCCACGGCCGCTATCGGCAGCACCGCCGGGTTGGCCGCGAAGGCCGCGACACTGCCGGGTTCCGCGCAGGCTGCGGTTGCCGTGGAGTCTCAGGCAGGCTTCCAGTACGCCGCGGTGGGGAGTGTGCAGTCGGTCGCGGTGGCGGCTGAAGGCTTCACCATCGCGCTCGCCCCCAACGCCCTGGCCATGGCGAGTCAGGGGATGCGCAACAAAGGAAAGCGCCACCACATCGCCACGAACAAAAACGACGTCTCCCCGGCGCGCGGCGGGCCTTGGACACCGAGGTTTGAGGAACTGTTCAAGAGGGCTGGGATGGAGCTGAAGGACACCGAGAACATCGTTGAAATCGTCGGACACAAGGGGCCGCATCCGGAGCGATATCACGTGATAATCCGTGATCGGCTCAGGGATGCGCTAGGCGGGTGCCGAAAGGTTGCGGATTGCCGAAAGGCCTTGACACTTGAACTCCAGAAGCTGGCCAAAGAGGTACAAACGAAGGGAACGGAACTCCACAGGCTTGTGACTCTGGGGAAGTGATGTATTGAGGAACCTCACCATGCAACATCGCGTTCGCTACTTCCGACTCAGTGAGAGTGTTCAAGCCGGGAATTGGTACCTGGGAGACCCCTTCGACGGGCAGGGCCAGGAGTTGGAAGACATTTGGGAGTTCACTGAGGGACGGCCCGTTCAGACGGAGGGCCGCCTGACGCTCCCCATTATCGAGCCTGGAAGACGGCTGGACTTCAACACGGCAGGCGCCGGCGTGACGCCCATTGTTCACGTCAGGGTGGCTTCAATGTTCGCGGAACTGGCCCCCGATGATGTGCAACTAATCCCAGTCGACATCAAAGGCTACCCAGAGCAGTACGTCATGCTCGTGGCCACGAAGCTCGTTCGCTGCATTGACGACAAGGCATCAAAAGAAGTGCAGTATTGGATGCCCGAAGATGAGCGACCCGAGAAGGTTGGCCACTTCAGGGGCGTAATCGACATGCGGATTGACCATGCGAAGGTGGGAGCCGCCAAGGTGTTCCGCACCTGGGGATGGTCGGTCGCGCTCATCGTCTCGGAGGACATCAAAGTGGCCCTGGAGGGCGCGAAGGTCACGGGAGCAAAATTCGAGGAAGTCTAGAGCGCGCGTTGGAGTTGCTGCCGTGGGCCCGCTGGACTGGCATAGGCTGCGGGCCGATGAAACTCACCCGGCTCCGTGTCACCGGCTTCCGCTCGCTTCGAGCCCTGGACCTGCGTCCCCGGGCCTTGTGCGTGCTGGTGGACTCCGAGGAGACAGCCACCCGGGATTTCGCCGCGCTGCTCGCGCTGCTCCGGGCGCTTTCGGAAGGACGACTGCAAGCGTACCTGCGCGACTCCGGCGTGCTCGCGGGGCCCGAGGCGACGCAGCCTGTCAGGCTGGAGCTGAGCTTCTTTGACGACCACTATGGCGTGGAGCTCCAGCCCCAACCTGGTGGCGAGTGGCACGTGACGAGGGAGTCGGTGGACCTCAACGTGGGGCTGTCAGCCCTCCTCGTCGACCCTGCCCTCGATGCGCCCTGCGCGGAGGCCTCGCTGCCCGAGCTCGCGCCCCGGGAGCCCTCATGGTCGACTCCCAAAGGGGCCACTCAGGACGAAAAGGAAAGCTGGTACGTGGGCAACGTGCTGGAGAGCTGGCTGTGGTGGCTGCGATGCTTCCTGCGCGGCATCCAGCTCGACGACGCCGCGCCTCTCGAAGCGCTGACGCTTCGCTTCTTCGTGGAGCCCTCACGCGACCCGCCTCCGAACGCCATCTGGGAGCAGGCCCAGGTCGCGCACTCCGCCGCGCGCCTGTCCCAGGTGGTGCTCTGCACGCCGTCGGAGTCGCTGGCGGAGACCTTCGACCTCCGCGACGTCATCCGCGTGGACACACGAGAAGGCGTGGCCCGCTTCACGCCCCTCGCTGTGCCCGAGGACACCTGAGCCACGACACCGAGAGGTCTCCCCCTCAGGGCGTGAAGCGCCAGACTCGCAACGAGGCATCCCGTCCGCCCGTGGTGACCAGACTCCCATCGGGCCTCCAGGACACGGCCGAGACGTTGTTGTCATGGAAGCCGATGACAGTGGCTGGCAGCGTGGGCGCGCTCGCGTCCCACACGAAGACCTGACCGCCGAGCCCACCTCCCGCGACACGGCGGCCATCCGCGCTCCAGGCGAGCGCCTCCGGAGAGAATGCGAACGGCGTCTCCGCGAGCAGCTTCCCCGTCGCGACCTCGCGCACGGACAGGCCCGGCCTTCCACCGAAGGCGAGCTTCGTTCCATCCGGGCTCAGGGCCGCGGCCAGCGGCGCGATATCCACGCCGGGCGTCACCGACGTGATGGCCTGGGTCCTCGGGTCCCAGAAATCCCAGCTCATGCCGGAGTAGGCGACCACGAGCGTGCCCTCCGGAGTCCATGCGAGCGACAACACCTGCCGCGAGCCATCCGGGAAGCGGAACAGCTCCGCGCCGTTGCTCACCTGGTGGATCCGGATGACACCGCGCTCGGAGGCGACCACGGTGCCCCCCAGGACGCTCGCCACCCGCGTCCCATCGGGGCTCGGCGCGACCATTTCCAACCCCAGGGATGATGTCGGCTCCCGCCGGATGGGGAGCTGCGCGAGCGTCCCGTCGTCCGCGCGCCAGACATTGATGACACCATCGTCTCCGCCCGTGAACAGCCGCGTCCCGTCGGTGTTCCACGCCAGCGCTCGCACTCCCAGCCCACCATGGCCGGACAAGGTCCGCAGCGGGTCGCCCACGCGGTCCCAGAGGCGCACCTCTCCCTCGTCGCCACTGGAAGCCAGCACCTCGCCGGTCGGGCTCCAGGCCGCCGCCTCGACGGTGTAGTGGTGCGACAGGACCTCGCGCCGGGACCAGGTCCCCGCGCCGGAGTCCACGGTGAAGACATCGAGGACCGGCGGCAGGTCATCCACCACGAGGAACTGGGGCTTCGTCGGATGGAAGCGAAACGCGTCGTAGCCCATCAACGTCCCTGGCAGAGGCGGCTGGCTGGCCTCCACCACGACCTCGCCCGTCCCTGCGTCGAGGACGAACAACGCGCGCGCGGCCCCCGCGACACCGAGCCAGCGTCCATCCGCGCTCCAATCCACCTCGGACGCCAGGTCCCACGCGCGCTCATACGTGGCCTCCACGCGATAGCCGTCGGTGGCGTACACCTTCACCTCGCCCTGCAAGCCCACCAGGAAGCGCGTGCCGTCCGGGCTCCATGCGAAGCCCGCCACACCCGTCAGCAGCTCCTCGGGGCCCTGGGTGCCCACGACGTGGAACTCGACCCACCGTGAGAAGCCTCCGCCCTGTCCCGCCAGCATCGCGAGGCGCGAACCGTCGGGGCTCCATGACAGTCGACGCACCTTGTCCACGGCCACCAGCATCGCGCCCGCGCGCTCTCCGGTGGTGGGGTTCCAGAAGTGGACCTCCTTGCTGGCGTCCGTCGCGCTGGCCAGCCGCGTGCCATCCGGGCTCCACGCCAGTGTCCGCACGCTGCCGGCCTGCACGGGCCACTGATTCAGCATCCGGCCCGCCGCCACATCCAGGACCGACACGCGGCCCGTCGACATGCCGACGGCCACGACCGCGCCACCGCCGGGCTTCCAGGCCACCGTGGTGAAGCGAGCGGGAGGCACCGGCGCCATCAGCCGCGTCACGCGCCCGCTCGTCGCATCCCAGATGCGCAGCAGGCCATCCGCCGAGACGCTCCCATCCACCGCGGCGAGCAACGTGCCATCCGGGCTCCACTCCGGTGACGTCGGCAGGCGCGCGCCCGTGCGCTGCCAGGAGAGCGCCGTGTCGAGGACCGGCGCGAAGCGCACCGTGAAGACCTTGTCGGCGTCGAACAGCAGCTCACAGCGCCCGAGCGTGCCCTCACACGCGGAGGTCCCCACCAACTGCCAGCCCGACGCGGGCACCACGTCCAGGGTGACCCGAGTGCCGGCGGGGTGCCGCACACCACAGGTGCCGGGGCAGTCGATGCCCGAGGGAGTGCTCGTCACCCGTCCCTGCCCCACGACCTCCACCTGGAGCCCCCATGCCCCATCGGGCTGCACGCCCCGGATGATGAAGGTGAGCTGAGGCGACCACGCCCCCTCGTTGCCAGCCGAGTCCACCGCGCGGCACCGCGCCTGGAAGGTGCCTTCTTGCGTGAAGGGGATGTCCACGCCGGACATCGTCCCGCTATCGACCTCCGGAGACTGGGGAAGCGTTCCGCCCGCGCCCCAATCGAAGACATAGGTCAGCGAGTCTCCGTCCGGGTCCGCGGCCGTGCAGCGGAAGCGCACGGGCACACCGGGCTCCACCAGTGCGTCCTCTATCTGGATGCGAGCCACTCCGGGGGCTCGTGACGAGGGCCCGGGTGGATCCTCCTTGGAGGAACACGCTCCGAGCACACAGGCCAGCGCCAGTCCGACAGACAGGGATGAGAGAGAGACGATGCGCAGGGACACAAGACGCGAAGTCATGGGCATTCTCCCGCGCGTCCCGGCCCCCCAGATGCGCGTGAGGCCCTTCCCTAGCCCTCCTCCCAGGCGGTGTCAAAGCCTGTCGGCGATGCGCGCTGAGAAGCATTCCCCACGAAACCATCGCAAGCAGCGGCACGAGAAGATTCCCGCGCCCACCGCGTCGCGACTGTCATTGCGTCGCCTCCTGGTCCCACTCAGGCCACCCGGGAGCCTCCCGCCCCCTGGAAGTAGTCGGCGAGCTTGCCGCTGTTCGCGGCCGCGGTGGGACTGCTCGCCGCCACGCCGGGCTTGGCTCCCGTGACGACCTCCACGGCCTTCTTGAAGATGAGCGGGAGCGCGGCGCCGAGGACCAGGTACTGGCGCGCGGGAATACTGCCGTCCCCCGCGAACCACGCCCACACCGCCACGCCGGAGCCGACAATCATCAGGCCCGTGATGACCCAGTAGGGAATGGACCGCATGAGCGCCTTGTAGCGCCCCGTCCCTAGATGCTCTCGCAGCCCGTACCAGTGCAGCAGCTCCTGCAACGCGCTGCCCAGCATTCCTATGAGGATGATTTGAATCGCGCTCATGTCGGCCCTCCCGAGGTTCGGTTCCACGAGGCAGGAGTCCGCTCCGTCGCGATGTGACGCGGAGCGACCGGGCTCACGGCCACCCCTTCGTTCGTCCGCGCTGGCGGGCACATCCGATGGCACACCTGGCACACCTGTGCCAGATGCCGACGGCCCCGGGTGACTCAGTCCTTTCGGATGTTTGGCTTTGAGCGACCTGGGCGAAACGCACGGCATTCGCGTTGCACATGCGGTCCTGGGCACCAAGACGGTGCTTCTTGTGAAGAAAAGGACCCGCTGAACATGAAGAAGACCTCGCTTCGCGCGTTGTTCTCCGCGCTGCTGCCCGCGCTCCTGCTGGCCCCCGTGGCCCCGGCCGTCGCCGCCGAGCGCCTGACCTCCGCCTTCGCCTGCTTCCAGAGCACCGAGGACCGGCCCGAGGCCGACTTCGACGCGACGACGCACGGCGTGCGCAACCGCTCGGAGGGCATCAACTGGCAGTGGATCGACCTGCGCTGCCCCGTCGTGGTGGACACGGCGTTTCCGCTGAGCAGCATCTCCCAGGTCAACGTCCATGGATACGACGGCCACAGCGGTCACGACATCTATGCGATGGCTTGCGTCGCCTGGCGCTGGGCCACGGGCGGCCGGTGCGGCGGCGCGGTGCGCAGCGCGAACACGGGCACCTATGACGTGCCGATGTACCACACGGGTGTGGACTCGCTTTACTACTGGAGGACGGCGCATTGGGACTACCCCTATGTCCTCATCCAGCTCCCGGGCCGTGGCGACGCCGGGTTCAGCTCGGCGGTGGGCTACACCCTCTACAAGCCGTGATGTGAGGGACCGGCCATGAAGAATCGCACCGTCCCCTTCCTTTCCGGACGCGTGCTCCTCGCGCTGGCGGCATGTGCCGTCGGCGCGGCGGGAGCCACGCTCACCCTCCGCGCCCCTTCCGCGGTGAGCCTCTCCGACGCGGCACCGCCCGTGGTCCCCGAGGAAGCCACCGTGCGACCTTCCCCGCCGGCCCCGGTAGACCCCGCCGAGGAGCAGCGGCGGGTCCTCGCCGACTACGCGGGCGAGCTTCACCGCCACGACCAGGAGCCCATTCAACCCGGCTGGGCCGTGCCCACCGAGACGGGACTCCGCGCCGACCTGGACACGTTGCGCACGCGTCGGCCGTTCTCCGTGCTGGGCGTCGATTGCAGGACGCGCACCTGTGTCATGACCCTGGAGTGGCCTGACTACGAGCGGGCCACGGAGACGGCGGACGCCTTGCTGCACCATCGCTACGTCGTGCCGTGCGCTCGCACCGTCTTGATGCCGGAGCCACCTCGGCGGAACCAGCCCTACCGCACGCAGGTCTTGCTCGACTGCATGCGCGGGTGAGGACGGCCAGGGAGTCCGGAGCGAGCTGCACGCACCGGACTCCCTACCGATGCGCGCCAGGTACGAACTCCACCAAGCGTGTCACGCCGTTCCGAGTCGCTCACGCCTTCGTCGGGTTTCGGGCCTGGTACTCCGAGTAGAGCGTCCGCTCCTCGCGAAACGCTTGCGCGATGCTCGGCCGCTCCCGGAGACTCGAGACGTAGGAGACCAACGCGGGCCACTTCTTCAGGTCCACGGGGGTCGCCACGCACCACCCCAGCACCGCGAACAGGTAGGCGTCGGCGACGCTGAATTCCTGCAACAAGAACTCGCGACCGCTCAGGTGCTTCTCCAGCAGGTCCAGCCGTGAGGTCGCCTTCCCCAGGGCATAGGCCTTCGCCCCCTCGGGCGCCGCGGGGTCCAGCAGCGGCGTGAAGACCGCCTTGTGCAACTCCGTGCCGATGAAACACAGCCATTGCTGGAGCCGCTCACGCTCCTTGCGCTCCGTCGGCGCGAGCCTCGCCTCCGGCCAACGCTCCGCCACGTGCTGGAGGATGGCCGCGTTCTCCGAGAGGATGTCTCCGTCATCCGTCCGGATGGTCGGCACGAAGCCCAGCGGGTTGATCTCCCGATAATCCTGGCCGTCCTGCGTGCGCTTCGTCTTCGGGTCCACCTCCACGAACGTGGCCTTCGCGCCAGTCTCGTAGAGTGCGATACGGGTCGCCAGCGAGCAGGCCAGCGGAGAGAAGTAGAGCTGCATGGTCATTCCTCCAGGACGTCGAACACGTTCCCCTCTGGGAACGCCGACGACTCTGGCCCCCGCCGACCTATGCGTCCAACGCATCCTTCGCATAGGCTCGATGCATGAGTGACATCGCCAGCCCCCCCAACACCCGCCTCGACATCAAGGACCTGCGCGTCGTCGTGGCCCTCGCCTCGGCGGGTACGACGGCGCAGGCCGCCTCCGTGCTCCACCTCACGCAGCCCGCGGTCAGCCGCGCCCTGCTGCTCGCGGAGGACAAGCTCGGCACCCGCCTCTTCGACCGCACCCACCGCGGCCTCGTCCCCACCGAAGCAGGGAGACAGCTCGTCGCCGGCGCCTCGCGACTGCTCGTCGAGCTGGGTGACCTGGAGCGCTGTGTCCTCACACCCGCCGCCCCACCCCTCCGCCTGCGCCTCGTGTGCGAGTGCTACACCGCCTACCACTGGCTCCCCTCCCTGCTCGTGGACCTGCGCAGGAGCATGCCGGGGCTGGAGGTCACCCTCGCCGTGGAACACACGCGCGACCCCATCCCGGCCCTCGAAGCGGGAGACATCGACGTCGCGCTCCTCACCCAGGCAACCATCCCTCGCGCCACGCTCGGGGCCCGCAAGCTCTTCTCCGATGAGATTGTCTTCGTCGTGTCCTCATCGCACCCGCTCGCGGGACGAAAGACACTCACGCGGGATGACCTGCGTGAGCACACCCTGCTCACGTCCCAGACACCTCCGGCGGAGTCCCACTGGTTCCTCACCCAGGTCTTCGGCCGGGAGCGCCCCCGCCTCCGCTTCGAGCGACTCCCCCTGACGGAGGCGATGTTCGACCTCGCGCGCGCCGGCCTGGGCGTCGCCGTCATCTCGGAGTGGATCGCCGGACCGCATCTCGGAAAGGGAGACCTGGTCGCGAAGCGGCTCGCCTCGGGGCCGCTGCAGCGCTCCTGGCGCATCGCCTGGAGACGCGAGGCCAGTGAGGCCGCGCACCGCCTGGCGACCGCCCTGGAGGGCCTCGCGCCCCGCCGTCTCGCCGCGGGGTGAGCCACGGCACTGCGCTGAAGCTCAAGCTCACCCTGCTCGAAGTCCTCGTAGCCCGGGCGGTGTTCAATACCGTACTGCTCGCGCAGCGCCTCACGCCTCGTCCGGTCCGAACACCTCCAACCCGGGCGCCCGCACGACAGGCCGCTCGCGGCATTTGAGGGAAGAAATGGGGGGAGTGCCGTTCAGCCAGCGCGGGCCTTGGAATCGCAGTCACCGCCGCGTCGCAACTCCTACCCCTGGACGACCCATGCTTGAAACTCCACGGTTGACCCTTCTTCTCGCCGTCGTGACAGCGATGAGTCTCATTGGCTGCCAGAGCGCCGAGCCCCCGGTGGACGAGCGCGTCATCACCTATGGCCACGGCGCCTTCCTCGGGGAGGGCGGCAAGGTCATCACCGCTGACCTTGGAATGGTGCAGCGCACGCAGAAGGACTTCCTGGAGACCCTGCGGCGTCAGGCCCTGGAGAAAGGCGGCCTCGACATCGACGGCCCGCGCAAGGTCATCACCAGTCAGGTGGAGGACGAGGTGCTCGCCAACGCGCTGTACATCGACTGGTTGAACGACACGCTGCGCCCCGAGGACTTCACTCGCATCCGCTCCCTCAACGGCGCTCTGCGCATGCACTACCTCAAGCGCCTGAGCACGTCGAAGGTGGGACGAGACGAGCAGCACGAGACGAAGGGCGTGGGCGCCGACGTCGCGAGGAAGCTGGAGGCCCAGGGCATCAAGACCTTCTCCATCACGGAGAACAGTGGCGAAGCCTACATCCGCGAGTGCGCCGCCGCCGGGGTGCCCATTCCTCCGCCCATGTTCTCCGCGGGCTGGGTCAACCGAGGCGTCATCGAAGACGAGTTCATCAGCACCACCGAGAAGGCGGAGTTGATGCACTACACTAGCGACAAGCCGCCGGGTGTCTGCCTCGCCCTGCCCCGCTACCTGCGCGACGACAAGTCCATCGACCTGCTCGGCATCATCTGCCTCGGCACGCTCAGCAACAAGGCGTGCTTCTGGGACAACCCCGCGAGCAAGACCTTCATCCGAGGCGTGCAGGTGGACATCAAGGACTTCGTGGGTGGCTATGCCCTTGAAGCCAACGACCAGGGCACCTGCTCGGACTGCCACGCGGGCGAGAACCCCTTCGTCGTCCACCCGGAGAAGCCCCCCTTCATCGGCTTGGACCTGTTCGGGACGGGCTGGTACGAGCCCATCGTCCATCAGGACTGGCCGCAGAACCCGGGCCCCTCGTATCTGCTGGAGGCCGTGTCCTCCGAGGGTCGCTGCGACAGCTGCCACCGCGCGGGCGGCTCCGGTCGCCGATTCCCCGCGCTCTCCAAGGAGCTGCCCGGCTACTGCACCATCGTCCTGGAGACCGCCGTCAGCCCTCCGCTGCCTGGAACGATGCCGCCCTACGGCGCGGACCGCTCACAGTTCACCGCGCACGTCGACGCCCTGCGCAAGGCCTGCAAGGCGCCGAAGCCGACGGGGACCACGGTGCCCGGCAACATCCCGGATGACACGGGCTATCTCTCGCCGCCCGTGGTCATCGACCCGCTGTATGGCTGCGCGACGCAGGTCGCGGTGCGCGGCGCGGTGCTCGACGCGAAGGTGACGCTGACCATCAACGGCACCGACGTGGGCTCGCTCATCGCCCGCAGTCCCAACCACGAGGTGTTCAACGTGCCGGC
This sequence comes from Myxococcus sp. CA051A, assembly GCF_013336705.1. Lineage (NCBI taxonomy): Bacteria > Pseudomonadati > Myxococcota > Myxococcia > Myxococcales > Myxococcaceae > Myxococcus > Myxococcus sp. CA051A. The sequence continues at coordinate 373,641 of NZ_JABUMS010000009.1, forward strand.
GCTGGTCGCCGGTGACAAGGTCTCCGCCCGGCAGGAGAGTGGTGCGGCGGTGTCCGGCCCTTCACCGGAGATCAAGGTCCGCGACCACAAGGTCGACTTCCCCACGGGACTGCCCGCGCCCGCCATCGACCCGACGCTCATCTACGAGTGCGCGGAGGTCATCTCCGTGCGCCACGTCCCGGGCGCGAAGCTCACCGTCACGGTGAACGGAGGCTCGGCCGTCTCGTCATCGACCAGCACGGACTGGACGGCCATCCGCCCGGGCAAGACGCCCTTCGTCGTGGGCGACGAGTACAAGGCGGTCATCAGCCTGTGCGGCGACAAGAGCCCGGAGTCCGCGCCCCAGAAGGCCGTGAAGGCGCCCGCGAACATCCCCGCTCCCTCGTTCGACCCGCCGCAGACCTTCGCGGGTCAGCAGCTGGTCAGCCTGGGCTCGCTGACGAACGGCGCCCGGACGAGCATCGACGTGTTGGGTGTGGGCTCCGCGGGTGGCTTCTCCACGCCCATCTCTTGGTTCCCGGACTACGACTTCGCCACGCCCCTGGGCCGCGCCCTGAACTCCGGAGAGGTCCTGGTCGCCCAGCAGAAGCTGTGTGATGCGGGCCCAACGAACCAGACGCCGCCGGCGGGGAGCTGCAAGGAACTGCCGGCGCCGCGCATCCTCCAGCCGCTCGCGGGCACCAACTTCGTCATCGTGTCGCAGGCTGTCCCCGGCGCACGCATCCGCGTCTATGACAGCACCAACAAGGAGATTGGCGACGGCAGCGGCAACGTCATCCTCTTGAGCCGCGACCTGGTGGCGACGGACATCCTCACGGTGGTCCAGCAGGTCGGCAAGTGCACCAGCGGCACCGCGTACCGCATCAGCGTGCGCGGCGGGTAGCCACGCGCACGTGGGCAGGAGGCTCGGCCGGCGCCAGGCGACTGGCGTGGAGCCGAGCCTCCCTGCGTCCCCGCTGAATGCAGCGGGCAAGACTCCTCTCCCCGGCAGGGCGTCCGTACCCTAGCCAGGACCGGCACGAAGGAGAGAGAGCCAATGAGTGAGCAAGCCCAGGCCAGGGCGGCCGTCGTGTGGAAGAAGGGCGGCCCCTTCCAGCTCGAGGACGTCACCGTCGAAGCCCCTCGGGCGGACGAGGTGCTCGTCCGGATGGTCGCCACGGGCATGTGTCACACCGACATGATTGTCCGCGACCAGTTCTACCCGTTGCCGCTGCCCATCGTCCTGGGGCACGAGGGCGCGGGTGTCGTCGAGCGCGTGGGCGACCGGGTGACGAAGGTGGCCCCGGGCGACCACGTCGTGATGGCCTTCACCTTCTGCGGAAAGTGCGACCTGTGCCAGTCAGGGCATCCTGCGTACTGCCGGGAGTTCTACGCGCGGAACATGGGCGGTGGGCGGATGGACGGGTCCACCGCGATTCAAAAGGAGGGCAAGCCCCTCCATGACCACTTCTTCGGCCAGTCCTCGTTCAGCACCTTCGCCATCGCGACGGAGCGCAACATCGTCAAGGTGCGCAAGGACGTGCCGCTGGAGCTGCTCGGGCCGCTGGGCTGCGGCATCTCCACGGGAGCGGGAGCGGTCCTCAACTCCCTGGGAGTCAAGGCCGGGCGTAGCTTCGCGGCCTTCGGCTCCGGCGCGGTGGGACTCAGCGCCATCATGGCCGCGCGGCTCGCGGGGGCCACCACCATCATCGCCGTGGACACCAAACCCAACCGCCTGCAACTGGCGCAGGAGTTGGGCGCGACGCATGCGGTGAATGGGCAGACCGAGGACGCGGTGGAGTTCATCAAGCGCGTCACCGGAGGCCGGGGCGTGGACTACACCCTTGAGTCCACGGGGAACCCGAAGGTGCTGCGGCAGGCCATCGACTCGCTCGACATCCTGGGGACGTGCGGTGTCGTCGGCGCGCCTCCCGTCGGCACCGAGGCGAGCTTCGACGTGAATGACCTCATGATTCCCGGCAGGAGCGTGCGCGGCATCGTCGAGGGCGACAGCGTCCCGGACGTCTTCATCCCCCAGCTCATCGACCTGTACGCCCAGGGTAGATTCCCGTTCGACAAGCTGGTGAGGTTCTACCCCATGGAGCAGATCAACCAGGCGGCCAAGGACTCGGAGAAGGGTGACACGCTCAAGCCCATCATCCGGATGACGCGGCCCACCTGAGGGCCTCGCGCCCCAGCCACGGAGGAGACGACATGGCGGATACACCGATTGCCGTCACCGGCTGCACGGGTCGACTCGGGGGACGCATCGCGCGTCGGCTCGCGGCCCAGGGAGTCGCTCAGCGACTCATCGTTCGCGACGCGAAGCGGGCTCCTTCGCTGCCGGGTGCAGAGGTCCACGTCGCGACCTATCGAAATCGCGACGCGCTCGCCCGCGCACTCGAGGGCGTGCGGACCGCGCTCTTCGTGTCCGCGAAGGAGGCGCCGACCCGACTGGAGGAGCACTTCGCGTTCATCGAAACAGCGGCGGCCGTGGGCGTGGAGACGCTCGTCTACACGTCGTTCTACGGCGCGGCCCCGAATGCCACCTTCACCTTCGCGAGGGACCACTGGGCCACCGAGCAGCGCTTGCGGGAGCAGCGCTTCTCCTCGGTGATGTTGCGAGACAACCTCTACCTGGACTTCCTCCCCATGATGGCGGGAGAGGACGGCGTGCTCCGAGGCCCCGCGGGGCATGGACGGGTCGCGGCCGTTGCACAGGACGACATCGCCGATGTCGCCACCTCCGTGCTGCTGAATCCCCGCGAGCATCGGGGCCGCACGTACTCGCTGACCGGACCGGAGTCGCTGACGCTCGACGAGGTCGCCGCCGTGCTCAGTCGGAAGCTGGGGCGTCCCATCCGCTACCAGGCGGAGAGCATCGAAGAGGCGTATCGCTCGCGGGCCCGCTACGGGGCCGAGCAGTGGCAGGTGGATGCGTGGGTGAGCACATACACGGCCATCGCCGCAGGTGAGCTGGCGGACGTCACGACCGACGTCGAGCGCGTGGCGGGACATGCGCCCATGAGCCTGGAGACCCTGCCCCTGACGTGAGCCTAGGGCGCCGGCTTGTGGGCCTTCAGCACCCTCTTGAGTTCCTCCGCGATGAGGTCGAGCTTCCGCTCCGTGTCGAAGCCGTCGCAGGTCGCGCGGTACTCGGCCTCCTTCGAGTTCCAACTCGGGATGACCCAGAGCTTCTCGCAGTCACACCGCAGCCTGGCGAGCAGCTTGCGCCCCTTCTTCGCGCGCAGCTCCGCGACCCAGCAGGAGTCCGCGCAGCCACACGAGCGGTACTCCAGGACCTGCGACTTGTCCTCCCAGGGAATCGTGTAGAGGGGATGTTGCGCTGGCGCGAGCCCTGGCAGCGCGAGCACCGCGACGCCCGCAAGCCACCGCCACGACGTGGCACTCCGCTGCGACATGGTCCGCCCCTCGGCCTTTCAGCGCATGCCCAGGAGCGGGCCCGCGCGATGAGGGGAGCATAGCCGCTCGCGCTGTGTCCACAGAGCCATCGTCAGTTGCACTGCGATGTCGAGCGCCGGGCAGTCTCCGCCTCCAGTTGCTTCAGCCGCTTCGTGTCGTTGGCGTCCATGCCCCCGAAGCGCTTGGCGCCACACATAGACCGTCGGCTCGCTCACCCCGTGCGTCTTCGCGGTCTCCGGTGAGGAGGACCGCGCGGAGCTGGACACGCTGATGCGGGTGAAGTGGCCGCGCTGAGTCCTCGCTCCCGGGCGGGTTCGGTCGTAACCTCCGTGGCGCACCCCAGGCCACGTGCCACCGGAGGGCTCATGCATTCGACCGAAGGTCGCGCGGGCAGGGCAACTCGTTTCGACCTGATGCTTGCGTACGGACAATGGCAGGGTTCGGGTCGCCACCGGAATCTGCCGCGCGGCGCGGCGGCGGCGGCGGAGATCTGCGCGCGCTACGCGCCGCGCGTGGACGTTCCGCTCAGCGACGCGACGGGCGATGACTTCGATGTGATCGCCTGGCCCGCCTTGTTCGAGCAGTTCCGCGCGGCGCACGAACTCCTGCGGCGGCACGCTCCCGAGCGCGTGCTCACAGCAGGCGGCGATTGCGCGGTGGACATCGCGGTGATCGGCTATCTGGCACAGCGGCACCCCGGGCTCACCGTCGTCTGGATCGACGCGCATTACGACGCCAACACGCCCGAGACGTCGCCGAGCAGGAACCTGCACGGCATGCCGGTCAGCGCCATCATGGGCTACGCGCCCGGCCCGATGCGGGAGCTGCTGACGGCCCCGATCTCCGCGGACCGATTCTTCTATTACGGCGTGCGAGTGGGGGACGAGGGCGACCTGGAATTCCAGAGGCAGCATGGACTCGCGCTGCTCGACGAAGCACGCGTGTCCGGCCGGAAACTCCACATCCATTTCGACCTGGACGTCCTGGATCCAGACGAATTCCCCCACCTCGCCTACCGCGAGCCCGGCGGGCCTTCAGTGGCCGATGCGGTGTCGCTGGTCGAACGGCTGGCCGCCACCAACGATGTCGTCGGCCTGACAATCACCGAGTTCGCGCCCGACAGCGACGTCGCCGCCGCGAATGGGGGCATGGTCATCGCGCGCCTGTGCGATGCCGCGCTGAAGGGGACGGAGCGGGCGCGCGGTTCGGGAGGCGGTGCCTAGCCGTTCGTACCGGTCGACGGCTCGAAGCCGTCCGTCCGCCCGCCGTCAGCGCCGCCCTGCAGCGGGCGGAAAACCGTGGCGCTTCGCCCCCCAGGCGACGAGCAGCGTCGGCACCAGCAGGATGACGAGCATCCACGGGAAGGAAACGACTCCCAGCGTCTCGAGGAGCACGCCGCCCGCGATGCCGCCCCCCGCGATGGCGATGTTCCAGGCCGTGACAATCATCGACTGGGCGACGTCCGCCGCCTCTCCCGCCGCCTTCGCGGATGCCGTCTGGAAGAGCGTGGCGGCTCCGCCATAGGCCAGCCCCCAGACCGCGACGCCCGCGTAGACGACAGCGGGAACACTCCCCCACAGACCGAGCGCGAACGACACCAACACGAGGAGCGCCGTGCTGACGAGCACCAGCTCTCGCAGCCAGCGATCAATCAAGACGCCGATGACCCAGATGGAGACGAGCGCGAAGACACCAAAGACAAGCAGGACGATGTCGATGTTCTTCGCCATGCCCGCCGGAGCGAGGAAGGGCGCGATGTACGTATAGAGAACGTTGTGCGAGAGCACGAAGGCGAGCGTGACGAACAACACGGACCGGATCCCCGGCAGCATGAACACCTTCCGGATGGACATGCGACGGTCCCCCGTCTGGCCCGGGAAGTCTGGGAGCCTGACGAACACCCAGCCGACCAGGATGACGGTGAGGATGCTCATGATGCCAAAGGTGACGCGCCAGCCGACGGCGGCACCCAGGAAGGTCCCGGCAGGGATTCCGAGCGAGAGCGCGAGCGGGATGCCCACCATGGCGATGGCCATCGCCCTGCCCTGCTGGTGCTCCGGCACCATGCGCGCCGCGTAGCCGGCGACAAGCGCCCACAACAATCCCGCGAACACCCCGGCGAAGAACCGCGCGCCGAGCGTCAGCACGAAGTTCGTCGACACCGCCGTCACCGTGTTGACGACAACGAAGCCCAGGAGGGCGAGGATCAACAACGGGCGACGTCGCCAGCCCTGCGTCGCGGCCGTCAGGGGAATCGCCGTCACCAGCGTGCCGATGGCGTAGAGCGTGACCAGTTGGCCGACCAGTGCCTCGGAGACACCAAGGTCCGCGCTCATCCGAGGCAGCAGCCCCGCGGGCAGCGCCTCGGTCAGCACGGTGATGAACGCGGCCATGGCCAGGGCAAGCAGCCCGGCGATGGGAAGCCGCTCCTCCCGCTCGGCCGTGCCGTCAGCGTGTCGGAGTCCGGGAGCAGGCGCGGCCTGGGCGCGGGGCGTGGTCGTCGAAGTCATGGTGTCGCCAGTCAGAGGAGAGGGAGGACGTCGGCCGACGGCGAAGCCACCACCCACGGGGCGAGGCGACCTCCGTCGACGTCGATGGCTGAAACAATAGATTCGAGGTGCGGTCACGACCACCGCGCTACAGTTCCGAGCACATCGGACAGAAATGTCCGCAATCGAGGTTTGGCGCATGGACAGTCTCGGCTCACTCAATGCCTTCGTGCAGGCCGCGGATGCGCGCAGCTTCACGCTCGCCGGACGGCAGTTGGGGGTGTCGTCATCGGCCATCGGCAAGGCCGTGGCTCGACTGGAGGAACGGCTCGGCGTGCGGCTCTTCCACCGCTCCACCCGCACCATCACCCTGACGCCAGAGGGTGCGCTCTTCCTCGAGCGCTGCCGCCGCATCTTCTGCGAGGTTGAAGCCGCGGAGCTGGAGCTCGCGCAGACGCAGGGTGCGCCGCGCGGCAAGCTGCGCGTCAGCATGCCCCTGGCCGGCATGTTGATGATGCCGACGCTGAGCGCCTTCATGCGCGCGTATCCCGAAATCGAGCTCGACCTCGACTTCTCAGACCGGCTCGTCGACGTGATTGATGAAGGCTTCGACGGGGTGGTGCGCGCGGGCGAGGTGAGCGACTCCCGGTTGATGACGCGGGTGCTGGGCACCTTCCGACTCACGCTCGTCGCCTCGCCCGACTATCTCTCGCGAAGAGGGACGCCCCGGAAACCCGATGACCTCAAGTCCCATGCGTGCCTGCATCACCGCTTCGCGACCAACGGCAAGCTGGAGCGCTGGCCCCTGCGACGCGGGCGCAAGGAGCTGGAGCTGCCGACGACGGCGGTCGTGAGCACCATCGAACCGCTCATCTTCATGGCCGAGCAGGGCCTCGGCATCACCTGCCTGCCGGACTTCGCCATCCGCCGCCAGCTCGCGGACGGCACCCTGGCGACGGTGCTCGAACACCACACGCAGCACGAAGGCACGTTCCGGATGCTGTGGCCGTCCAGCCGCTACCTGTCTCCCAAGCTGCGCGTCTTCGTGGACTTCATGGCGAAGCACCTCTTCAGCCAGAGTCGCTAGACTGGCGCGACACCATGACCGCCCTGCTCACCGAAGAGAACGTGCTGCGGCAGCTCCGCCATCGACTCCAGTCGAGCACCTGGCGCCACATCGTGGTGCTCACGGGCGCGGGCATCTCCGTGGCCTCGGGCCTGCCCACCTATCGCGGTCCCGGTGGACTGTGGACGCGTCCTGGAATGGAAGAGGTCCCAGACGTGGAGCTCCTCGCACGAGACCCCTCTCGCGTCTGGAAGCTCTTCGGCTCGCTGCGAGAACTCGTGGGGGACGCCCAGCCGAACGCGGCGCACCTCGCGCTCGCGGAATGGGCGGGGCGGCTCGGGAAGGGCTCGACCTTCACCCTCCTGACACAGAACGTGGATGGGCTCCACACCCGCGCGGGCAGCCCGGAGGTCGTCGAGCTGCACGGCTCCCTGCTGCGCACCTGCTGCTCCAATCCAGCGTGTACGCAGAGCCCCTTCGAGGACACTTCACAGCCCGATGCGGCCCCCGCGTGCCCCGCGTGCGGTCACTTCCTCCGCCCCGACATCACCTTGTCTTGTTCGGTGAGCCCCTCCCCGTGGACGCGGAGTGGGCGGCCAAGAAGGCCCTGCGCGACTGTGACCTCTTCATCGCCATCGGAACGTCCGGGACGGTGGCACCCGCAGCCAACTTCGTCCGGGGCGCGAAGTACGCGGGGGCGTGGACGCTCCTCGTCAATCTCACCCCCATGGAGCCCCGCCATCCGGACTTCGACGTCGAGGTCCTGGGGCCCGCGGAGCAGGTTCTTCCCGTGCTGCTCTCGACGGCGTCGACCTTGGCCTGAAGTGACGCATGTCAGGGATTCCGCCAGGCAATGCACCGCGTCAGGCAATTCCAGGGAGACTGTTCTTTTGGCCCGTTGAGGAAATCAGACATGGGATGCCCCTAGAATGGCAGCCATGAACTGTCTGAGTCTTCGCGCGGCGCTTCCATGGATGGCCACCGCCCTGTTCCTCACCGCTTGTGGCGGTGGCCGGGACGCAACGGGAGAATGTCGAGGCACCTATCTGGGAGAGGCCGTGGTCTGGCCCATCGATGGCGTGGCGTCCCGGTTGATGGACGAGGCCTACGATTCCAACTGGGTGAACTTGACCTATCTCCCGCGCGGTCAGGCGGGACTGACGGGCTTTGGCGTGGACATCCTCCTGGATAAGGACAGGCGCATCGATGAGGGCAGTGGCTCGCGGACGGTGCTGCTCATCAACAAGGAGACCGAGTTCGCCCCGGAGGTGAATCTGCTGGTGCACGGCTGGTATGGCACCCTGAGAAAATCGTCGGGCTCCGGGAGGGGCTACCACGAGGCGTCCGGACTGCCGAGGGGAGGCTCCGTGACGTTCGATGTGGTGGACGACAAGCGCGCCGCGGGTCACTTCATCTACCGCTATGAGAATGGCGACGAGCTGACCTGCACGTTCGACGCGCCGACCCCGGCGGAGGCGGAAGGCATCTTCGGCGGCGCGGGTGACGGCGACGACGATGACGACTGAGCTGTCCTCAAGGACGCGGAGAGCAACCCGCGTGAGCCATGCTTCGACAACCGCGAGTGAGGCCGCCGTCCCCTACCATGCACACACGGGGGCACCTCACCTGGGGCCCTGAGCTCACGTCGAGGCCGCGTCTGGAGTAGATTCACGGATCGTCCATGCTTCCCCTCCTCTTGTCACTCCTTGTCGCCGCTGGGACCATGCCCTCCCCAGAGATTTCGTCGGCGAATCTCAAGAAGACTTCCGCCTTCCAGGACTGGCGTCGCGGACGATTCCTCGTCGAGGAGCAATGGGTCGAACTCCCAGAGGTCGGACTTCGCGTGGGCTACTTCGTCGTCCCCAGTCCATGGACCCGCGACCGCGTGGAACCGCCCCTCTTCCATGACGCTTTCTTCGTGGTGGACCCACGCACGGGGCAGCCCGTTGCCCCGGCTCTGGTGCGAACGAGCCTGCCGCTCAATGGCTGTCCGACAATGGGCGAGGTGGCGCGGCTCGTCCCCGAGCCCGAGAGTGCGACCTCCGCCGCCATCCGCTTCGGCAATGGTCCTCAGCGATGTCTGGTCCGGCTCCAGCGCAAGCAGAAGGTATGGGGCGTCTCCCTCTTCCCGGATGAAGGACGCTCCCCCGAGGAGGCCTTTCCGGAGGCAGCGGTCGCCCTGGAGAAGGCACTGGGTCCCAGGGACGGAGGGGCCCGCGACCTCACGTGGGCCTACCTGCCCAACTCCCGCTGGCTGCTCGCCGCGCCTCGGGATGGGTGCTCCCTGTGGGTCATCGACAGCGTCAGCTCGAAGGTGGATGCCATGGCCAGCGAGGCCATGACACGGAAGATCTGCGCGTGTGTCGAGGAGATCCTCCCCGACGCCGACGAGTCCATCTCCTTGTCCCGCGTCGCGGACAGCTTGAGCTGGTCGGGCGGGGGCACCGCGCTTCCTACCTGTGATTGCACGTTCGCGCAGAAGGGCGAGGCAGACGTCACGTGCGAGGCATACATGGGGCGCACATACTCCCTTCCGCAGGTCGAGGAGATGCAAGAGAGCGGATGGACGACAGAGAGTAGCGCCGACAGAGACCTGAAGGAGTTGGAGGGCCTCCATCGCATCCGCCAAGACCTGCTTGCCGTGAGCGAAAGTGCGCTCACTCAGTGGAGCACGGGGCAGCAAGAGGCGGCGCTCAGTGAGTGGACCACAATCTACCGGACATGGCTCGCGGAAGGCCGGCTCATCGCCGGGGCGCCCCTGGACCTGCGCAATGGATTCCGGGTGGTGAGCGACATCCTGAGGCCACAGGTGGACCAACAGAGGGAGGCGATCATCGACCTCTGGGCCGAGATCCTCAACAACCTCGGCTTCGCGCTGTGGTCCCACAAGGAGTGGTTCCAGGCCCAGGCCGTCCTCGACGACTGCCTGGCGCTGCTCACCGCGACGGGCCACGAGCGCGACGTGCTCTATTTGAATCGGGGAGACCTGTTTCGGGACATGGGGAAGGGACCTGAGGCCATCAATGCCTATCGGTCCTTCCTGTTGCGAAAGAGCACTGCGGCTCAACGCAAGTATGTGGAGAGAGAATTGCGGAAGCTTGAGCAGCGCTCGAAGTGACGGTCTGCCTCAGGGACAGCGGCGCCTGCTGACAGGGCTGCTGCACCGCGGCGGGCGGCAGGGCGTGCCGCAGGGCTCCTGCTGTCTGCTGAAGGGCAGCGCGAGGAGGGTGTCCAGGCCTTGGAGGCTCGTGGGCACCCCGGCCAGCCTTCCCGTCTGACGCCTGCGGCCTGAGCGCTGCTGCTCAAGGACGTGGAGAGCAACCCGCGTGATCAATGCTCCAGCCCGACCTGGCTGTATGACCCACTGGCTTTCGGGGCGTGCATCTCGGCCTGATTTGCCGTGACACAGACGAGGGCGCCTGGCGCGCGGCCCGAGGTCACTCCCACGTCGACATGGGGCCGAGGTTGAGGATCTGCTGGAAGCCCTGCTCCTTCAGCAGCTTCTCGGCGCGAGCGCTGCGTCCACCGCTGCGGCAGTAGATGACCAGGGGCTTCTCCGGCGAGCCGAGCTCCTGGAGTCGCTGGGACAGGTCGTCCACGGGGATGTTCACCGCACCGGGCAGGTGACCGGCGGCGAACTCCTCCGGGGTGCGGACATCCACCAGGGTGGCGCCCGCGTCGACCCAGCGGTGGGCCTCGTCGCGGACCGGCCGTTGCCGGCTGGCACAAGCACCGAGGAGGAGACTCGCGAGCACGGTCGCGACGACGAGAGAGGACTTCATGGTGAGGCTCCGGAGGCAGGCAGGTGCGCCAGCGCACCTTCGATGGAAGACAGGGTGAGCTTGCACGCGGGGACACTGGCGGCAAGCCCTCATGCGCGGGGAGCGGGCCCCTCGTCACTCGACTGTCCACTCCTGCCCCCGCGGGTCGCACTCTGAGGATGAGGGGCCCGAGACCTTTCCCCCTCGAGTCACAGGGACACGAGGCTTCGACATGATCTTCCGCCAGCTCTTCGATTCCGAGTCCTCGACCTACACCTATCTCCTCGGAGATGAGTCGACGGGTCAGGCGGTCCTCATCGACGCCGTGCTGGAGCAGGTCGACCGAGATCTTCAGCTGGTGCGCGAGCTGGACCTCACGCTGACGCATGTCTTCGACACCCACGTACATGCCGACCACGTCACAGCATCTGGTGCCTTGAGGGCGAGGACTCGGTGCACGGTGGTGGGGGGCGTGAGAGGTGCCGCATGCGCCGACGTCCAGGTCCACCACGGGGATCACCTGCGGATTGGCCAGCTCGACTTCCAGGTGCTCGCGACACCGGGCCACACGGACGACAGCGTCAGCTACCTCCTGGGGGACCGTGTCTTCACCGGGGATGCCCTGCTGGTGCGCGGCAACGGGCGCACCGACTTCCAGAACGGGGACGCGAGCCAACTCTACGACAGCGTCACGCGGGTCCTCTTCGGGCTCCCGGACACGACGCTCGTCTACCCCGCGCACGACTACAAGGGCCGCACCGTCACGAGCATCGCCGAGGAGAAGCGGCACAACCCCCGCGTGGCGGGGAAGAGTCGGGAGGAGTTCATCCGCATCATGGAGCACCTCGACCTGCCCAAGCCGAAGAAGCTCGACGTGGCCGTTCCCGCCAACCGGGCGTGCGGACTCACGGCGTCCTCGCCCTCTTCGACACCTGCACACTGATGGCAGGGGATGAGTTGGGCCTCATGTCAGTTGCGCGGAGTCCGTCGATCTTGGCGTAGACTCTCCGCATCCGAGGATGGAACGTGACGACGCGAAGCCTGGCGATTCCATCCTGGGCTTCAGGAGTCGCATGAGCAGTCTCAGGATGAGCGCCGCGAAGTTCTGGTTGGGCCTCCGAAAGAAGTACCGCTCGGACCCCGAGGCCTTCCGGCGGACCGCGAAGACGCGCACGTATCCCACCGTTCCTGCGCTACCGCGCGCACTGCACGCGCTCACGAACGTGGAGGAACGAAAGGTCGCCGGACGCGCGGTGTTCAAATTGACGCCACGCCAGCGTGCCAGCGGATGGCACCTCATCTACGCGCACGGCGGCGCGTACGTGAACGAGTTCATCCTCCCTCACTGGCGCATCATCGAGTCACTCATCCGGCACACCGGTGCGAGTGTCACCGTCCCCATCTATCCGCTGGCGCCCGAATTCACGCATCGCGACGCCTATCCCTTTCTCACCGAGGTGTACCGGCAGGTCCTCGCCACGACCCCCGCGACACAGGTGGCACTGTGCGGGGACTCCGCGGGCGGTGGACTGGCACTCGGGCAGACGTTTCATTTCCGAGACCTCGGCCTGCCACTCCCGGGACGACTCATCCTGTTCTCGCCCTGGTTGGATCTCGCCATGACGAACCCGGGCATCCCCGCCATCGAGCCACGCGACGTCATGCTGAGCACCGCGCGCCTGCTGGAGGCGGGGCAGTGGTGGGCGGGGGGCGATGACCTCTCGCTTCCCACCCTCAGCCCGATTCACGGCGACCTGCGCGGATTGCCGCCCATCGACGTGTTCCAGGGCACCGATGACTTGTTCATCCTGGACGCCCGCGAGCTCCGCGGGAAAGTGGAGGCCGTGGGCGGAAGCATCCGGCTGTACGAGTACCCCGGCGCATTCCATGTGTTCGTGGGCGCGACCTTCACGCCGGAAGCGCGCGATGCGTTCCGGAAGGTGGCCCACGGACTGGGCTCGTCACATCGGGAATGAACGGAGCCAACCCGGAGTCACGACCGCGCGACGGGTGGCGCCCTTCCGTGTCCGTATTGCATCAGAGCAAGGCAACTAGAGCGAGACAGGCTGATGGCGAAGTGACTTGCGTCGGCGGGCGCTCATCAGAGCAGGGCGGCATCTGGAGCGACGTGTCGCCCCAGGTGTTCGCCCTCCATGCAACCGCGCCCGGCGAGAAGCGCGCCCGGCGAGAAGCGCGCCCGAGTCACTCAGGCGCCGACGAGGCCCTGTCCACAAACACGCAAGGTATTGCCCGTCACCCCGTATGCCCCGGGACTGGCGAAGAAGGTGATGAGTTCCGCCACGTCGCGCGGCTGGCCGCCCTGTGACAGGGAGTTGAGCCGGCGGCCCACCTCGCGCGTCATGAGAGGCATCTTCGCCACCATGGCCGTCTCGATGAAGCCCGGAGCCACCGCGTTGGCGCAGATGCCACGTGGCGCGAGCGTCGGCGCGAGCGCCGCCACGTAGCCGATGAGAGCCGCCTTCGTCGCCGCGTAGTTCGTCTGCCCGAAGTTGCCCGACACGCCACTGATGGAGGAGAGGTACACGAGGCGCCCTTCGTCCCGCAGCGCACCGGAGGCAAGCAGCGCTTCGTCGGCGGCGATGATGGCGGCGAGGTTGACGGACAGCACCTGGTCCCACGCCTCGGGCGTCATCTTGGCGATCGTGCGGTCACGGGTGATTCCCGCGTTGTGCACCACCACGTCCACGCCCCCGTGGCGCCCTTGCAATTCCGCCACGAGGCGTGCGGGCGCATCGGGGGCCGTGATGTCGAGCGCCAGGGCCTCTCCGCCCACACGGGCGGCTGTGGCCTCCAGGGCATCCTGGAGCGCGGGCACGTCCAGGAGAACCACACGAGCCCCCTCCTGCGCGAGGCGCTCGGCCGTGGCCGCGCCGATGCCTCGCGCGGCCCCGGTGACCAACGCCACCTTCCCTTTCAGCGCGGCCACCATGGGCGCCGAAACCACGGGGCGCACGGAGGACGTCACTCGGGCCGCCTGTCCGGAGACATAGGTGGCCTGCACGCCGCAGAAGAAGCGCACGGGCCCAGCGAGCCGGTCTTCGGCACCCCGCGCGACGTAAGCGAGGTTGGCCGTGGCACCGCGCCGTCCCACTTCCTTGCCCAGGCTGCGCACAAAGCCCTCGGCACCACGCGCCACGGCGGCCGCCGCGGGCCCCGGTGCCTCCTCGGGAAGCCCCACGAGGACCAGCACACGCGAGTTGCGCGCCAGTCGCGGCACCGTCGCGTGGAAGAAGTCGTAGAGGGAGCGCAAGTCAGCCGGGGTGGAGAGCCCCGTGGCGTCGAAGAGCGCCACATCCACACCTCGGCCCTCCTGCTCCGGCAACACGTCCAGCACGCGCGCGCCCCCGCCCGCGAGCGCGCTCCGGGCAGCCTCCGTCGCGAAGCCACCGGGCGCCGTGCCCAGCAACACCACACGGTCCACGAAGGGCTGCGCGACCCAGCCTTCCTTGGCCCGTGCCAGCGGAGGCGGGGTCGGCAGCCCCAGCGCCCTCACGAGCCCTCCCGTCACGGGGTTGTTCGCCAGCGTCATCAGCTTGTCGGCCATGAGGTCGTCGTTCTCTAGGTTTCGAGGATGGCGGTGACGGCCTGACCGCCCGCCGCGCAGATGGAGATGAGGCCCTTCTTGCCGGAGCCCGCCTCGGACAATGCCTTGGCCAGCGTACCCACGATGCGACCGCCCGTGGCGGCGAAGGGATGTCCGGCAGCGATGGAGCTGCCCTTCACGTTGAGCCGGTCACGCTCGATGGCCCCCAAGGCCCCCGGAAGCCCGAGCCGCTCGCGACAGAAGGCGTCCGACTCCCAGGCAGCCAGCGTGCACAGCACCACGGAGGCGAAGGCCTCGTGAATCTCGTAGAAGTCGAAGTCCCCCAGCGCGAGCCCGCGCTTCTGGAGCATGCGGGGGACGGCGTAAGCGCCGCCCATCAAAAGCCCCTCGCGCTCGTCGACGAAGTCGACCGCGGCCACCTCGCCCGCCGACAGATACGCGAGCACGGGCAGTCCGCGCGCACGCGCCCACTCCTCACTGGCGAGCAACACGGCCGAGGCGCCATCGGTCAACGGGGAGGAGTTGGCCGCGGTGATGGTGCCCTTCTCGCGGTCGAAGGCGCCCGGCAGCTTCGCCATCTTCTCCAGGGTGGTGTCCGGCCGCAGGTTGTTGTCGCGCGCGAGGCCCTGGTACTGCATCACCAGGTCGGAGAAAAAGCCCGCGTCGTAGGCACGCGAGAGGTGCTGGTGGCTCGCCAGCGAGAGGGCGTCCTGGGCCTCGCGGGTAATGCCATACCGGTCGGCCGTGCGCTGGGCATGCTGGCCCATGGACATGCCCGTGCGAGGCTCGGCGTTGACGGGAATCTCCGGCACGAACGCGCGCGGGTCGAGCAACTTCAGGGCCGCCGCGATCTTCGCCCCCTGCGTCTTCGCGCCGTTGATGGCCATCAGCGCGCGCTGCATCCGTCGGCTCACCGCGACCGGAGCGTCCGACGTGGTGTCGGTGCCGCAGGCGATGCCCGCGTCGATCTGCCCGAGGGCGATCTTGTTCGCCACGAGGATGCAGGCCTCCAGGCCGGTGCCGCACGCCTGCTGTACGTCATAGGCGGGCGTGGCGGCGTCCAGCCCGCTGGACAGCGTGCACTCCCGCACCAGGTTCCAGTCGCGCGAGTGCTTCATCACCGCGCCGCCGACCACCTCCCCCAGCCGGACGCCGCCCAGGCCCGTGCGCTCGACGAGACCCCGCAGGACGTCCGTCAGCATGTCCTTGTTGGAGAGGCGTGCGTACGCGGTGTTGCTGCGGGCGAAGGGAGTACGGAGGGCCGCGACGATGGCGACCCGGCGGGGAGGACCGTGGTTCATGGGGCGTTCCTATCAGCCGACGCTCGGCGAGGACACACCCGCGCGCAGCCAAGCCACGAGCGAAACCTCGAAATCCAAGAGGGCCGACTGCCTCGCGGCAACCGATGAGGGAATCGCGCCCCTGTGAAATAGCAGTACGGGTCGGTCAGTTCCGCCGCGCTCCGAGGGGCCCCTCTCCTCGGAGCTTGTCATCAACCATCAGAACGACTCGGGCGTTCCGGCTACGCGCTCGAACGACACCCCGAGGTTTCCTACCCCTTCGAGTGCGTTCTTGATGTCCTCTGAAACAACGAACGCAATCTTGAACTTCTTCAACCGAAAGACATGGGCGCCTTCAGTCTTCGAGGGGTCTATTCGCAGTCCGTAGATCCAGTTGTACTCTCCTTCATATTCAGGGACTGAGTCGTCCTTGTCATAGTGATGAACCTCCCGGCACCGTGCCTCGTCTATGGCATCAAGGACCTTGGTTGCATTGACGACGAAATACAATTCGGGCGCTCCGTCCACCGTCACCGGAAACAGTTGGACGTCATCAGGAGCCAGTGTTCTGAAGACATTCGCGAGTGCTTCGCTGACGATGGGAGTTCCCTCTACCCCTGCGAACACGAACGTGCGCTTCGTCCCGGGATGTGAAACTTGCGCCTTGATGGGTCCAGGGTGTGGAAGGACACGACCATCCGCGAACATCCAAGGCTCGTCAAATGCCTCACCAGAATCCCGTATCGGCGTCTTTAGAAGCCACTGGGGCACATCGCCAAGTCTCACCCAATAGAAGTTCCGTTCCACCCTACCCTCCTACTTCACGATGAAACTGCGCAATTCTGAGCCCTGTGTAAGCAACTCATCTGCAATCTTCGCGAGTTCCTTCATCAAACTGGCCCGGCAGCTCTCCGCCGTTCGGCAGCGCGCAACAGAACGAGTGAGGCGCTGAAGCACCTCATTGTGATAAAATTCGGGGTGAGGCCCCTCGTGCCCATTGAGCCGGACCTTGTTTGCAGCGTCCTCAAGAGTCATCCCGGCCTTCTTGAAGACCTCCTCGCACCTCGGCGTCCAAGGCCCCCCGGTAGTGTCTGCGATGGGGTTCTTGTTCGTGCAGATGTGATGAACGGGCCCGACCTCGTCACCGGGAATCCGCCCATCCGAGTACATCGCCAGGGCGGCAGCAGCTCCGGGCGCCAGAGCGACGTTCAGAACACCAGCGGCGGGCATCGCGATTGACGACACGCCGCCGTTCAGCGCCGCCCCGAGCTGGAATCCCGCCTCGGCCTGTCCTCGAAGCGCAGCCCGGGCGAAGCCGGGAAGCCTTGGCCCCTGGGACGCCATTGCGCTCTTTCCACCGAGGGCCGCCGTGACGAGCAGCACGAGGACGCGCGTGCCATTCGTCCCCAACACCCGTCCGAAGCGGTGGCCGATGTCCTGTAGCTCGATGACGCTCATTGCCCTGCCCGCATCATCCCACAACTGGACGAAACCTCGCCCGATCTCCCAGACCGGCACCACTCCGAGATAGGCCACCATCGCCGCCGTCAGGGCCACCGCGATGACCTTGGTGACGGGCTCGGGCAAGGTCATCGTGAGAAGAACGCTCAGCGCCGCCGAGGTCACCATGGCCTTGAGCGCCGCGGGGTTGAGCATCTTGCCGAGTTCTCCCTCCACAGCCTCCCATACAGCATCGAGCGCGAAGGACAGGGCCATGAGCGTTCGGTCCTTCCTCGAGAACGTAAGCCCCGTCCCTCCGACCAGGGACAAGCAACCATCCGAGTCGGGACAGATGCGCGCGTACAACGACTCGGGTGAACTCCCCGAGCCGGAATCCGCGAGACCGTTTGAGGAGGCAAGCAGCGTCCTGGACCGCACCCATCCTCGCTCATCTGCCGCTTCAGCCTCTCGGAACGCAACGTCCATCCTCAAGTCGAGGATGAGCTGCGTGAGGGCAGACTTGAACTCCTCCTCGTTCACCTCGACTGGGTCAACGTCCACCGATTTGTGAATGACTCGCTGACCATTCCCAGCATCAATCTGGACGACACGAGGGGTCGCACACCCCGACGCGAGCAGCAGCAGACCAACCACTGCAATCAACCTCATGGAATCCCCCAAAGGAACCCTTGAGCATCAGGGCGCCATATCCTGACTTTGGGGTCTGACAAATCCAATGAGAGCCCTGGAGTCCTGTCGCTCTGAACTCATCCAGCACGCCTTCAATTCCTATCACACTGGCGTCTGTCTGGGCTTGCCTTCCTACAAGGCGCTGGGACCTGGGGCACAGACGCGAACTCCATCGCCAGCGCCCATCACCGGCCTCTGGCTCGGCCTCTTCAATCCGACGGTGCGGGGGCGCGTGACAGCGGACATCCATCTCATCGGGGCCCCGTATGACGCGACCGACCCCGACTGGCTGTTCCGGGAGCGGTGGGGCAAGGGCACGCCCGACTCGGGCTCCACCGTCCTCGATTCCATCTACCAAGTCGCCTATGGGCACGAAGCCGGGCTCGGCAACGACGCCGAATATCCCCTGGCACTGGCCTATGCCGCGCTCGCTGTCCGGCATCTCGCACAGCGCATGGGTCCGACGCTCCTCGGGGACGCCACCCAGCGAGTCCTCAACGTCGGCTTCGATTCCGGCGACTTCCTGTGCATCGGCGCCATCCAGAAGGACGGCCTCATCTTCTCTGAAAATAGCGAGGTGATGGCACCCTGGAAGGGAGGATGACCCCGAAAGCAAAAAGGGCCGGCTGCCTCGCGGCAACCGACCCTTTTCACTGTTTGGAGCCGACACCCAGGCTTGAACTGGGGACCTACTGATTACGAATCAGTTGCTCTACCACTGAGCTATGTCGGCGGAAGGCGGCGCGCTGAGTACCATCGCGTTCGAAGTGGGGCAAGGAGAAATGATGTGCCCCTTCTTTTTGATTTTGAACACCCTGCTTCGAACACCAACGAACGGCGCTGGCACCGCGACAACGATGACACAGTGCATCCGCCGTGGGTGACACAGCGCGTTGCCATAAGTACCCGTCATCGCTCCGTTTTTCGGGACGGGAGGTGGGCGCCACGGCGGTTGACCCCCTGTGTCGCATATGCGCATAAGGGCCCCGCTATCCCCGCGTCCCCGGCCCCATGTGGCTGGGACCACAAGGAGCCACTTTCATCATGGCCAGCGAAGAGAACTTCATGCGCGCTCCCGCGCCCACGCCGAAGCGCACCGTCTACACCGAGGCGATGGAGATCTTCCATCGGGCGGCGGACCTCATCAAGCTGGACAAGCGCGTCCGCCTGGAGCTGGAAGAGCCCGACTACGAGCACATCTTCTACGTCACGGCGAAGCTGAAGGACCGCCTCGTCCCCCTCATCCCCGAGCGGGCCAAGACGTTCGCCGACCTGCCCGAGACGCAGGTGCGCAACAAGGAAGGCCTGGAGCTGCTCGCCAACGGCAGCATCATCCTCAACGGCCGCGCCCTCCTGGGCTCCGACGTCGCCATCCGCCAGGGCCACCTGCGCCTGCCGGACGGCAAGGTCTACCAGCTGGTCCCCGGTGAGTCCCAGCGCTTCAAGGCCTACCGCGTCCAGCACAACCAGGCCCGTGGCCCCTACAAGGGCGGCCTGCGCTACCACCGCGAGGTGTCCCTGGACCTCTTCAAGGCCCTGGCCGCGGAGATGACCTGGAAGACCGCCATCGCGGAAGTGCCCTTCGGCGGCGGCAAGGGCGGCATCCAGATTGACCCGCGCGAGTACGGCCGCGAGGAGCTGGAGGCCATCACCCTGCGCTTCATGTACCGGCTCAAGAGCCTCATCGGGCCGAACATCGACATCCCCGCCCCGGACGTGGGCACCAACCCGGAGATCATGGCCCTGCTGTACCGCCAGTTCTCCGACGGTGAGCGCGAGCGCCACAACCTGCGCGGCATCGTCACCGGCAAGGACGTCCGCATCGGCGGCTCCGAGGGCCGCGGCAAGGCCACCGGCCAGGGCGTCGCGTTCTGCATCGAGGACTACTACGCCGACCGTGGCGAGAGCGTGAAGGGCAAGACCTTCGTCCTCCAGGGCTTCGGCAACGTGGGCAGCCACGCCGCCATCATCCTGGGCGGCATGGGCGCGCGCCTCCTGGCCGTCAATGACTCCGACGGCACCATCTACAACGGGGACGGCATCGACGTGCAGGCGCTCACCGCCTACGTCCAGGACCCGAAGAACCTCAAGCGCAGCGTGCTGGGCTTCCCCGGCGCCCAGAAGATTGAAAAGAAGGACCTCTGGGAAGTGCAGGCGGACATCCTCCTGCCCGCCGCGCTGGGTGGTGAAATCACCGCCGAAATCGCCGAGCGCCTCAAGGTCAAGCTCATCGCCGAGGGCGCCAACGGCCCCACCACCCCGGAAGCCGACCGCGTCCTCCAGAAGCGCGGCATCGAGATGATCCCGGACATCATCGCCAACGCCGGCGGCGTGACGGTGAGCTACTACGAGTGGATCCAGAACAAGCGCATGGAGCGCTGGAGCGAGGCCGAGGTCGACCAGCGCCTGGAGCGCGCGATGAAGCGCAACTACCGCATCATCCGCGACATCTCCCGCAACCAGCCGCGCAAGACGGACATGCACGACAGCCGCGGCTACTGCGCCGGCGAGGCCGTGGACACCCGCTGCGCCGCGATGATCCTCGCGCTCAAGCGCATCGAGGCCCACTACCTCCTCGAGGGTTTCTCGCAGTAATCCGGGCGCGCTTTCCGCCCCCCTGAAACACCAAGGGCACGGCTCCTCTCCTCGAGGACCGTGCCCTTGTCATGCGTGGTGGGTGCCTCGGAAGTCGCCCCGTCGTGGCCCCCTGTCACGGGAGCGTCGGGCCACCCGGGCCCTTCCGGGCCCCCACACGTCACCTCAGTGCATCACCCGCTCGCGGTCCACCAGGAGCAGGGGCGCGTCGTCGTGCGTCTCGTACGCCACGATTCGCAGGCCCACGCCGCGGCTGCTGCCCTCGCGCCCGTCCTTGCGGCCAAACGCCAGCGCCACCTGGTAGCGGACCTCGCACAGGCACGTCATCTCCGTGCCGTCCTCGCCGGCGAAGGTGACCTTGAGCTTCTCTCCAAGCCCCACCTGGTCCCGGACTTCCACGAACATGCCGCGAGCGCTGATGTTGCGACCGACGCCCCTCATCATCCCGTCCTGGGTGGTGAGGTAGACGGTGAAGACCTTGTCGAAGCGCAGGTGAGTACGACGCTCTTGCGGACGCTCGAACACTGGGGGTGCCTCCCGGCAACAGGTGGTGACAGGCACACCCTACATGGTAGCCATATGTAGGCAATTTATTTACCTACATCCACCCCTGCCCACCTACGAGAAGGCATCCCCGGGATTTCGCGGGACATGGCACCATTCCCCTCCCCCCAAAGCCCTGGAGTTCTCCGTCTTGAGCCGCCTTCTGGTCGCCGTCGCCGCCCTCCTCCTGCCCACCCTGGCCCTGGCCGACGTGGACGCGCGCTTCGCCAAGCTGCGCGACGAGTCCGAGCCCCTGGGCGGCCTGGGGGCCTTCCTGGAGAAGTACATTGGCGCGTGTGAAGGGGCGCTGGTGGACCCGCAGTGCAAGTCCCAGGCGGAGGCGTTCCGCAAGAAGTACCAGGGCAAGCAGCTGTACATGATTGTGGTGGAGGACGACGCCAGCATGCTGTCGCCGGGCCCGTACTCTCCGGTGACGGGCGAGTACACCATCAACATCACCCCGTTCTTCCCCGGTGGCCGCTACGCGATGACTCACGGCGCCCCGAAGAAGTCGGACGGCAACGGCAACCCCGTGCTGCCCTACCTCACCGTCACCGGCACGCTGCCGGACGGGTGGAACGGACAGATCTTCTCCCGCATGTTCTCCATGCGAGGGGTGCGCGCCCAGGTCGTCTTCACGCCGCAGGGTGTGTGGTCGCTGCCGAAGAAGGGCGGCGGGAAGAACTACGGCGTGACGGCCCGCATCGAGGGGCTCATCGTCACCGAGGGCCGCACCGGCACGCAGCTCGGCCTGTGGCTCAACGGCAAGGACGCCAACGCGAGCCGCTAGGCCCGCGTCACGGACTGACTCCCTCTAGCGGGCGATGGCCACGTACTGGAGGGAGTCACCCCGCTTCACCCGGAGCAGGATGCTCGCCCCGGAGCTGCCCCTGGACAGCGCCGCGCGCACCCCGGCCGCGTCCTTCACCCGCTTGCGGTTGACCTCCGTCACCACGTCGCCCACGCGAAGGCCCGCCTCGTCCGCGGGGCTGCGCGGCGTCACCGCCGACACGAGCGCCCCCGCCCAGGCCTCCTGCCCCAGCGGCGCGGCCACGTCCGGCGTCAAATCCCGCAGCGCCAGCCCCAGGTCCTCGTCGCTGGACGTGCGTTGGACCAGCCCCTCCGTGGCCTCCTGGGCGGGGCGCTCCACCAGCCGCACGGTCACCTCCTCCTGCTTCGCCCCCGGGCGCAACAGCGTCAGCCGCGCCTCCGAACCCGGCGCCAGCAGCGCCACCTTGCGAAGCAGTTGGAGATAGGAGCCGATGGTCCGCCCGTTCACCGCGACCAACCTGTCGCCGGAGCGGATGCCCGCGGCGTGAGCGGGACTGCCCCGGAAGACGTCCTTCACCAGGGGCGCGCGCCGCTCGCCGCTCTCCCGGTCATCGTTGACGACCACGCCCAGCCAGCCGCGCTCCAGCTTCCCGTTCTCCCGCAGGTTGGGCAGCAAATCCTTCACCAGGTTGATGGGCACCGCGAAGCCAATGCCCTGCCCCTGGCTGATGATGGCCGTGTTCACCCCCACCACCTCGCCCTTCATGTTGAAGAGCGGCCCGCCGGAGTTGCCCGGGTTGATGAGCGCGTCCGTCTGGATGAAGTCGTCGAACTGGCCCACGCCCAGCACGCGCTCCTTGGCGGAAATCATGCCGTGCGCCACCGAGTGGTCCAGGCCAAAGGGGTTGCCGATGGCCACCACCCAGTCCCCCACCTCCAGCCGGTCCGAGTCTCCGAGGAACAGCGCCGGCAAATCCCCCATGTCGGAGCCGCTCAGCCGCAGAAGGGCCACGTCCGTGGACGCATCCCGGCCGACGACCTCCGCGGAGAACTCGCGGCCGTCCGACAGGCGCACGGCGATCTTGTTCGCCCCGGACACCACGTGGCTGTTGGTGACGACCAGCCCGTCCGCCGTCAGCACGAAGCCCGAGCCCGTGGCGCGCTTCATCCCCGCGAGCCCGCTCTCCCGGGGGCTCACCGTGGTGATGTTGACGACGCCCGCCTCCACCGCGCGAATCAGCGGCGCCAGCGACGTGGGTGGCACGAAGTTGGGAAGGCCCGGCTCACCGGCCGGGCGCTCGCGCCACAGCCCCATGGCGCCCGCGCGGCCCTCGCCATTGCCTTGATAGGTGAACCAGGCGGCGTGCTCACGCACACGCGCCTGGAGCCAGGGCCCCACCGGACCCTCCTCTTCGGCACCCGCCGTCAGAGGAGTCACCGCCAGGACGAGCAGAACGGACAGCAGTCGAGAAGACACGGAGTGGCAGCTTATACGGCGACGCATGGCGAGCGGCGGGAACAACCCACGCCGCCGCCGTCTTCCGCGTTTTTCGAGCAACCGCCCGTCACGCCTGGGCGGGGGCCACGTACTTGGCCACCTTCACCCGGGCGGGGCGGATGACCCTGTCCTTCAGCCGGTAGGCCGCTCGGAACTCCGCCACCACCTTCTGGTCCTCGTCCGGGGAGGTGGTGATTTCCATGTCCGTGGCTTCCGCCACGTTGGGGTCATACGGCTGCCCCACGACAGTGACGCGCTCGATGCCCATCCCCTGGGCCTTGGCCAGGAGCGAGTCGCGGATCATCCGCACCCCCTGGGCCAACGCGGAGGAGTCCTGCGCGCTCATCGAGAGGGCGCGGTCCAGTTCGTCGATGGCCTCCAGCAGCGACACGGCCACGTTGCCGCGCTCCACGTCCATCATCCGCTCACGCTCGCGGGTGAGACGCTGCTTGAACTCCTCGCGGTCCTTGTTCACCGCCTGGTAGGCGCGCGCCAGTTCGTCCACTCGACGGCGGGAGGCTTCCAGGTCCGCTCGCAGACGCTCCTTCTCCGCGTCGGCGGCCTCGGACACGACGTCATCGGCGGGGGCCCGAGCCTCGGCTTCCTCGGAGCGGGCAGCGGCCTCCCCGGCGTCTGGGCCCGGCGGACCTCCGCCGTTGGCGTGCTGGGCTTCCTGGGATGCGTCGGTGTGGGAATTGCCGGACATGTCGAACCTGAAGTCGAGGTGTGAAGGCGCTCGTGCGCGGGTAGGCTTTCCTGGCCGCAACCTAACCGCGCGCGAGGGCGTGTCAACGCGAGGGGGAGCTAGTGCTCCTGGGGCGCGGGCGTCTCGGCCATGAACCCATGGTCGATCTGCCCCGTCACCTCGTCGATGATCTCCACCTGAGCGGCCCGCAGCGAGTAGTAGAGGAGCCAGCGCTCCGCCGCCGTCAACGTCCCGGCTGGCAGTGCCTCCTCGATTTCCTGAACCGTGAGCCGCCCTTCCTTGAGCCCCTTCGCGAAGAGAGCCTTCCGGGCCAGATAGCTCTTGCCGATCCTGTTCTCCACGGCGTCGCCTCCTTTAGGTCTCAAGATAATTTCGCCCCCCGGACACCGCAGGAATGTGCGGTGGCGGGGGGCGTGGGCCAGGCCGGAGGGCAGGCGCCCGGACGTCCGTTACGAGTCCAGGGGCTTCTCCGCGTGCTGCGTGGGCGGAGCCTCCTCGTTGGTGTTCACCGGATGCGCGGAGATGACCTGGCGGGCCTCGGGGTGCAAGAGCCCTCGCTGGGCCAGCACCTTGGGGCCGAGGATGCCCGTCATCGTGTCCTCCTCCACCACCTCCACGGCGAGCAGCCGCGCGGCCAGGGCCTCCACCTTGTCCCGGTGATGGGTGAGCACCTCCCGGGCCCGGTCCAGGGCCTCGCTCACCAGCTTGCGGACCTCCTCGTCGATCATCCGCGCCGTCTGCTCGGAGTACGTGCGCGATTCGGGGATGCCCGCGGAGCGCAGGAAGTTGGGGCCATGGTCGGCGCTCAGGGCCACGGGGCCCAGGGTGCTCATGCCGTAGTCCCGCACCATCAGCCGGGCGACCTCCGTGGCCTGACGGATGTCATTGGAGGCGCCCGTGGAAATCTCTCCGATGAAGATCTCCTCCGAGGCGCGCCCGCCCATCATCCCCGCCATCTTGTCGCGCAGTTCGTCCAGCGACATGAGGTAGCGGTCCTCCAAAGGCAGCGACATCGTGTAGCCGAGCGCCGCGAGCCCGCGTGGAATGATGGAGACCTTCGTCACCCGCTCGGCATGCGGCAGCATCCAACCCACCACCGCGTGGCCCGCCTCGTGGTGCGCGACAATCTCCTTCTCGCGCTCGTTCATCCGGCGGTTCTTCTTCTCCAGGCCCGCGACGACGCGCTCAATCGCTTCCTCGAAGTCCGCTCGCATCACCGCGTCGCGGTTGCGTCGGGCCGCGAGCAGCGCCGCCTCATTCACCACGTTGGCCAAATCCGCGCCGGCGAAGCCTGGCGTGCGCGAGGCGATGGTCCTCAGGTCCACGTCCGGGCCCAGCTTCACGCCGCGGGCGTGGATCTCCAGCACCATCTCCCGGCCGCGCTTGTCCGGACGGTCCACCAGCACCTGCCGGTCGAACCGGCCCGGCCGCATCAGCGCGCTGTCCAGGATCTCCGGACGGTTGGTCGCCGCCAGGATGATGAGGCCCGCGCGGCTGTCGAACCCGTCCATCTCCGCGAGCAACTGGTTGAGCGTCTGCTCGCGTTCGTCATGACCACCCGCGACGCCCGAGTTGCGGCTCTTGCCGATGGCATCCAGCTCGTCGATGAAGATGATGCAGGGCGCCTTGGCGGTGGCCTGGGCGAACAAGTCCCGCACGCGGGCCGCGCCCACGCCCACGAACATCTCCACGAACTCCGAGCCGGAGAGGCTGAAGAAGGGCACGCCCGCTTCACCCGCGACCGCTCGCGCCAGCAGCGTCTTGCCCGTGCCCGGAGGTCCCACCAGCAACACGCCCTTGGGGATGCGCCCACCCAGGCGGCGGAACTTCTCCGGCGTCTTGAGGAACTCGACAATCTCCTTCAGCTCCTCCACCGCTTCGTCCACGCCGGCCACGTCCTTGAAGCCCACGCCGGTGTCCGCCTCGGCTTGCACCTTGGCGCGGGTCTTCCCGAAGCTCATGACGCTCTGCGGGCCCTGACCGATGCCTCCGGCCACCCGCCGCATCATGAAGCTCCAGAAGAGGAAGAACAGGCCCAGGGGCAGGAGCCAGATCCACAGCGCTTCGCCCAGCCCCGACTGAGGCACGGCCTCGAACTGGACACCCTTCTGCTCCAACAGGGGGACGAGCGTCTCGTCACCCTGGACCCGATACGCCATCCACGGCAGCGCGCTGGGCTCGCCTCGCAGCGGGCGCTCACCCTGCGCGGGCGGCGGTGGCTGCGCGGTGTCCTTGAGGAAGCCCTTCACCCACTCGTTGGAAATCTGGACCCGGCTGAAGTTGCCGGACTCCACCGCGTCGCGGAACTGGCTGTAGCTCACCCGCCGGACGCCCGCGTCCTGGAAGACGTTCCGGAAGAGTAGGAAGCCCAGGACGAGCAGCAGGATGTAGCCCAGCGGTGAGCCGAACTTGAACCCCTTGCCCGGCGACCCTGGCTTCTCGGACTTCTTTCCCCGCGGGCCCATACCCGGCGGGAGCTCCTGTGGCTTCATCGTCGGCACGCTCGCCCTCCCCCTCCCCGCGCATTCGGGCCCCGTGCCCGGATGGCGTCACACTCAGCCGGGCAAAGATGTTCACCGCCGGCTGACCGTCAACCCGCTGGCTCGGCTTCACGCCACGTACCGACTCAGGAGTCGCGAGATCAGCGACACCCCACCCGCCACAAGGGTTGACCTGTGAACTCCGTGCCCAGGAAATACCCCTGACCGTCCGGCAGATAGGCCACCGCCTCCGCCTGGGCCTGGCTCCCGGCCGGCACCTCGACGAGAGCGCCCTTCAACAGCGACTCGACATCCGTCGCCCCCGACTGTCGCAGCTCCCACACCCGCGAGTAGGTGCGCACCAACAGGCGCTGGCCGGAGGGATGCAACGACGCGGCCGTCGAGAGCCGATCCACGCCCCCGGGGACCTCCAGCGTGCCCAGCTTCGTCGCCTGGATGACGGTGCCGGGTGACAGGCCGTCCAACGCGAAGACGTCGCCCAGCGAGCGGCGCGTTTTGGTCAGGACGACCAGGCGCCCCGAGCGCGCGTCCATCACCAGCGCCTCCGCGTCATGCGAGCCGTCCGGATAGGTGAAGGGCAGCACCTCCACCGGCACGGTGGCGTCGCCGAGCGTCTCCGGCTCTGGCACCCGGAACAGTCGCACCTGCTCCCGCAGCTCGAAGTTGTCGCCGATGTCCGCCAGGAACACGCACGTGCGGGGCTCGCCTGGCGCGCACGGCCCCACCGCCACGTCCTCCACATCCCGAGGCTCGGCGCCGGTGAGCTTCAACCGGGCCCGCACCCGGCCCGCCTCGTCGATGGCGAACACCTCGAAGTCGTTGCCGGAGTCGTTGTGGGCCCAGAACACGCCAGGGTGGCGGACGCTGGCGGCCAGTCCGGACAGCTCTGGCAACTCGTCCGGAACCACGCCCGCCTGCTGGGGGACACCGTAGGCCACGCAACCGGGAACACCGACCGCGGGTGCCTGGGTGCCGGCGTCCTCCTGGACCGCCACCTCGGAAGGAACGGGCTTGGGACGCGAGCAGGCGACCCACCCCACGCTCAACAGCAGGGCCCAGGTCCAGCGGGGCGCCACGTCAGGTGTCCAGGTCCAGCAGCTTCGCCAGTGTCTTCGCGTCCGCGTCGGGGAAGCGGTAGTGCGACATCTCCTCCAACGTCACCCAGCGGTGGTCATGCACGCGCAGGTGGCGGATGTGGTGCTCCGACTCCGCCAACTGGCAGCGGAACACCCGGAAGTCGATGTCATAGGTGGGATACTCGTGGCGGGTGTGCATGACCTGGTCGAGCACCTCCACGGCCACGCCCATCTCCTCCTGGATTTCCCGCGCGAGGGCCGAGGAGTCGCTTTCGCCCTCCTCCACGCGGCCGCCGGGGAACTCCCACAGCAGGGGCAGCGATGCGGTGGGGGGACGCTGGGTGATGAGGTAGCGTCCCTCCTCGTTCTCGAGCATCGCGCCGACGACTCGGACGTGGCGACGGGCCATTCGCTTCTCCTGTCTCCTGGGCAGGCCAACGGGGAGGGGCGGCCTAACACAGGCCCCCGCCCGTCGCCAATGCCACTGGCCCCCCTCCGCCAGCGTGCGCATGGCCCAGGCAGGCGCCCACCCCCACCCCGGGGAGCCCCTGCGTTGGCGGTCGGCGCCAGGTCCCATCCCTCGGGGCCCCATCCAATGTTGGAGGCCATGCTTCGGACCTGGAGCATGTGGTGAATTGGGTGACGAGCGGGCCGGATGGCGTCATGCTCGCGTCCATGAAGACGAGTCGCGCGGAAAGGGCCGAGGTGCTCGGGGCGGCACTGAAGGCCGCCCGCCAGCAGGCGGGGCTCGGCATGGAAGAAGTCGCCGAGCGCCTGGAAATGCCCGTGGAGGTCCTCGCCAGGGTGGAGCGTGGAGTCATGGTACCGACCATCTCCACCCTGACCCGGTTGTGCGTCATCTTGAAGCTGGACCCGGACACCCTGCCGGACCTCCCCGAGATGAGCGACTGAGCCTCGCTCCGGGAGCGCGCCGGGAGGAGGCCTGATGGCCCCACCGACGTCCCCGGAAGCGGTGGCCGTCCCTCTGGGGGAGGCTTCCGTCCGCGCCGCCGAGAGGCGATGCTTCGAGGGGCCCGCACGCACCTCGGACTGAACTCCCCTCGCCGCCGCCATCGATGCGCTGTCCCACCTGCCATCGCCGTGTGGTGGATTGTTGTCCCCTCCACCCCTCCTCCGCGCTTGCGCCCCGAGCGCCTCCCGCCCCTGCGCCCGACGTGCCCGGCTACCAGTTGGGCGCCGCCCTGGGCCGGGGAGGCTTTGGCCGGGTCCACGCCGCGCGCCGCGACGCGGACGGCAGGCAGGTGGCCCTCAAGGTGCTGGAGCCGCTCGCATCCGAGCGACTGACTCGCGAGTTGGAGGCCCTGCGCCGCATCGGCCCGCCCGTCACACCGGAGCTGCTGGGGGAAACGCGCACCTCCGCTGGTGAGCACGTCGTCGCGATGGAGCTCATCGAAGGCGTCACCCTGGCCCGCCGCCTCGCGGAGCTTCCCGGCCAAGGCGCCCTGCCGTGGGACGAAGCGCGAGGGGTGATGGTGGCGCTGGCCCGGGCCCTCTCGGGCGTGCATGCCGCGTCGGTGGTGCACCGGGACCTGAAGCCCGAGAACGTGATGCTCGCCGGCGAACGGCTGGTGCTCGTCGACTTCGGACTCGCCCGCGTCGGCGCCACCCGGGATGAGGCGCCCGCGCCCAGCGTGACGAGGACGGGCCAGCGGCTGGGCACCCACGAATACATGTCGCCCGAGCAGTGTCACGACGCTCGCATCATCGACGCGCGCGCCGACCTCTACAGCCTGGGTGTCGTGTACTTCGAAATGCTGTGCGGCCGGCCGCCCTTCGTTGGAGAGACGGCCTCCGTGCTTCAAGCCCATGTCTCTCGCCGTCCCCCATCGCTCGCACGGCTTTCGCCGTCGCCCGTGCCGGACGCGGTGGAAGCGCTCGTGTCGCGCCTGTTGGCGAAGGCTCCCGAGGAGCGGTGGTCCACGGCCTCGGAGGTCGTCGAGGCACTCGAACGTCTTCCGAGGGGAGCACGGCCCTCCCCTTCCAGCGCGGTGCCTCCTCTCCATGCTGGAAGTCCCGAGGACAGCACGACGTCCGCGCCACGGTCCGTGGCAAGTCCGGGCCCACGGGACATCGCGTTGCTGGGCGTCAGGACGTCATTGGATGTTCCCTCTCTGCGCGCGCAGCTCTCCGGCGTCGGGGCGGAGCTGGCTCGCGTGGAGGTCGGGCTCGCGCTCTTCGCGTTTCCCCATGCCAGTGGCGTGGACGTGGGCTTGCGCACCGCGCACAAGGCCGCGGAGGCGCTCGCGAGTGTGCTGCCCGCCGGCTCGACGCGCGTGGTGCATCGGGCGTCCCTGCGCGTGCGGGAGCGTGGTGGGCGGTGGGTGCTGGGAGGCGCGGCGCTCGAACACGTGGAGCGGTGGTGGCCGCCGTCGGCCGCGCCATCCGACGCCCTGCTGCTGACTCCGGAGGCGAGGGAATGGCTCCGGGAGCCCGAGTCCGGACGCACGCCACCACCCGAGCTGCCCCCTCCGCGTGCCGTCACCCTGCGGGGTCGAGAAGGTGACCTGGGCTGGCTGCGAGAAGGCGTGGCGCGAGTCCGCGAGCACCGCGCGCCCCTGCTCTTGACGCTGCTGGGAGAAGAGGGACTCGGCAAGACGCGACTGCTGGCGGAGTTCCATCGGGAGCTGCTGGGCACCGGCGCGGTTTCCAGCGTGCTGGTGGAAGCGCACCGTGACGAGGCCAGCGCCACCGAGAGTGGCCTGGGCAACCTGCTCACCACCATCCTGGGACTTCCCCCCAACACGCCCTCCGAAGAGGCCGTGAAGCTCCTGCTCCAAGGCGCGGGCCTCACGTTGGAATTCGCCACCCTGCACCCGGCGGCGCGGCGGCAGCACATCGCCCGAGCCCTCGCGTCGCGACTGCGGCGGCTCTCCGAGGCACAACCCCTCGTGCTGCTCGTGGACGACGCGGAGACGTTGGACCCCACCGCGCTCGATGCGCTGGAGCTGGCCACACTCGCGGGAGTCCAGGCGCCACTGTGCATCGTCCTCGCGGGGCGCCATCGCCTGCTGGAGATGCGGCCCTACCTGGGCGAGCGCTCCGCCGACACCGCGAGCAGGGAGCTGGAGCCGCTGGAGGACGATGCGGCGCTGGAGGTGCTGCGCGAGCTGCTTCATCTGGTGGATGTGCCCGCGGAGGCGACGTTGCGGGAGCTGGCGGAGCGGTGTGGCGGCTCGCCGCTGCGGCTGGTGGAGCTGGTTCGAACGCTGAGGGCCGCGGGTGCCATCCGGGCACGCGTCGGGGGTGGCGGCTATCTGGCGGCGGAGGCCCTGGACGCGCGAGCCCTGGACAGTCCGAGTCCGGATGAACGGATGGCTGTGCGCGGTCTCGCGGCGCTTCCGTCGGGACTGCGCTCGCTGCTTCAAGTGGCGGCGGTGCTGGGCGACGACGTGCGCTGGGATGAACTGTCCGCCACGCTCGCGCGGCTGGAGCACGACGCGGCGCTGGACCTCTCGCTGGACCCGGGCGTGGGCCTGGAGCGGCTGGCGCGCATGGGGATGCTGGAGTCACGAGGGCCCCGGCGTTGGCGCTTCGAGCACACCACGCTGCGCGAGGCCTTCGCCGCGCAACTCCCGGGAGCGTTGCGGCGCCGCATCTGCGGTTCCGCGTTGAGCGCCCTTCCCGAAGCTCCCATGCCACGCAGGGCCCGCTGGGCGGAGGCCGCCGGGGAGACGCTCCTGGCGTTGGAGCTCCACCATGCGATGGCGGAGTCCAGTCGCCGAGGCTACCGGCTGCTGGAAGCCGAGCGTCACTACTCAGCCGCGCTGGCGCTGCTGCCTCGCGAGTACGACGTGCTCAGGCTGGAGCTGCTCTCGGGCCGAGGCCGCGTGCGCTATCGACTCCAGCGCATCGACGACGCGCTGGAAGACCTGCGCGAGGCGCGACGTGTGGCCGTCGCCCGTGGGTCCGTGGTGCGAGAGGCGGACCTGCTCTTGGAGGAAGCCACCGCGCTGGACTGGCGGGACGAGACGGAGGACGCCATCGCATTGCAGGAGCAGGCCTTGCGGTTGCTGGGCGAGCCCGTGCCCTCGGACCTGGCGGCACGTCACGCCCTGGCTCGCGCGCGGGTCTTCGTGAGGCGTGAGGACATCGCGGGAGCCATCACTCCGTTGGAGGAAGCGGTGGCCCTGGCCCGTTCCACGCGCGACGAGGAGACGGAGGCCATCGCGCTGGCGATGCTCGGCGCGATGCTGGGGTGGACCGGCCAGCTCGAGGACTCCGCGCGACGCTTCGACGAGGCCATCGCCCTGTGCGAGTCCACGGGCGACACGCTGCACCTGGGCGTCGCGCTCAACAATCGGATGGTGCTGCACGTCCAGCGGCGCGACGTGGCGGGCGCGCGAGGAGACCTGGAGCGCGCGGTGAGCCTGGGGCGCGAGCTGGGCAACGTGCAGATTGAGCGGACCTCCGCGTTCAACCTCGCGTTGCTCCTGGCGTACCAGGGGCGCGCGGCGGAAGCACTGCCACTGGCGCGACGCGCGGGCGTGCTCAGTCAGCGGTTCTTTCCGCGCTCCATGGCCCAGGATGCGCTGCTCGTGGCGCGCCTGTGCTGCGAGCTGAGTGACCTGGCGGAGGCGGCTCGACAGCTGACGTGGCTGGAGGAGTCGACTTCGCTCGCGAGCATGTCACCGGCGGACCAGCTCATGAGCTCCGTGGTGCGACGTGTAGTGGATGAGTCGTCGGGTGAACGGCCCTATACCCGCGCCTTCTGGGAGGAGCGGGTGGACTCCGCCAGGACGCGGATGACACCGGACGAACGGATGGAAGTCCTCATCTGGGCGGCACGCGCGGCGCGGGCGGCAGGCGATGATGAGGCACTGCGCGCGCGAGTCACGGAGGTCGAGGACATCGCGCACGAGGCGCCGCTCTGGACGGAGCGCGTCCGGGGACTCGTGACGGATGGGCTCGGCGGCCGGGAGAAGCCTGGCGCGTGACAAATGACGTCCAGAGACACGCGGAATGGGCCCACGCTCGCAGCGGTGGCACGGGCCACTGGCCGGATGGCTCTCGGCCGGTCGCTCGTGACAAGCAGGGACAGGAGGCGGGAGCAGCCCGGCCCGTGCTAGCAGGAATCGGGGAGCGTGGATGGCCGAGATGAACGAGCGAGACGGCGCGGGGAGCCACGCGCAGGTCTCCCTGTATGGTGACGAGTTGGAGCCGGGAGCCCTCGTCGGTCCGTGGGTGGTGGAGTCCCGGGCCCACTCGGGTGTCACCGCGTCGCTCTATCGCGCCACCCATGTGGACACTCGCGCTCCCGCCGCCGTGAAGGTCGTGCGGGCCCATTTCAACCACGTGAGCGAAGTCCTCAAGCGCTTCAAGCAAGAAGCCGACACGCTCCAGACACTTCAGCATCCACACATCGTGCGCGTGCTCGAATACGGGGAACTGCGCGACGGACGCCCCTGGCTCGCCATGGAGTGGCTGGAAGGCGAGAGCCTGGACCGATGGCTCGCGCTCCGTGGACCCTTCTCGCTCGCGGAAGCCCACACGGTGATGGAGGAACTGGGGAGCGCGCTGGCACATGCCCACGGGCAGGACGTGCTGCACCGCGACCTGAAGGCCCAGAACGTCATGCTCCTGCCGCGCGCGGAGGGCTTCACCGTGAAGCTCGTCGACTTCGGCATCGCCAAGGTGGCACCCGCCGAAGGCAGCGCGGGCCTGACGAGCGCGGGCGCGGTGCTGGGAACCCCGGTGGCCATGGCTCCGGAGCAGATCCTCGGCCAGCCCGTGGACGTGCGCGCGGACCTGTATGCGCTCGGTGTGCTGCTCTATCAACTGCTCACGGGGAAGCTCCCCTTCACCGGAGAGAGCGCGGTCGAAATCGAGGAGCAGCACCTGCACGCGCCTCCACCTCGGCTGAGTGAGAGCGTGCGGGTTCCTCCGGCCCTGGAGGCTCTGGTCCGGCGCTGTCTCGCGAAGCGCCCCGACGAGCGTTGGCCGGATGTCACGACGTTCCTCTCGGCGCTGCGCGCGGCGCTCGCCCCCGTGGACGAAGCGACCTGGGCCGCCGGGCTCTACCTGGACCTTCGTTTCCCGGCGTCACACGAAGACCCCACGGACGATGCGCTGGACGCGAGGGACACGGCCTTGGAATCGAGCCGCGAGCTGCTGGAGTCCGCGGGTTGGACGCTGGCCGTGGAAGGAGGCAATGCCCTCCTCGCCTGGCGCGAGCTTCCCGCGGAGGCACCGGCGCGGACCGTCGAGCGCACCGCGTGTCGGAGGCTGGCACAGCAGATCCTCACGCGAGCGATGGCCCTCGCTGGCGACGCGCTCGAGACACGGCTCTATCTCCACGCCGCGCCTGGCGAGCTTTCAACGAACTCGCAGGGCGGGCGACTCGTGAGCGGCCCCCTGTCCCGGTTGGAGGGGTGGGCCACCGGGGGCGCACCCGGCGAGGTGACGGAGCGAGACGCCGACTGATTCGGCTCAGGTCCGCAGGCCGCGTCGACGAAGCAGGCGGTACAGGTACACGCGGTCCATGTCCGCGGCGGTGGCGGCCTGCGACACCTTGCCGCCGTGGAGCTGCATCAGCGCATCCAGGTACTCACGCTCGAAGATTTCGAGCGCCCGGCGACGGGCCTCCGCATAGGGCTGCTTGGGGTCCACCATGCTTCCGAGGACACCCTGCGCACCAATCTGCTCCGTCGTCGGAGGCATGGCGTCCTGGAACACGAGGCAACGCTCCAGGTGGTTTCGCAGCTCGCGCACGTTGCCGGGCCATGCGGCGTGCTGGAGCTGGTCGATGAACTCGGGCGTGCTCAGGGCCGCGACATGCTCGGGCTCCGCGCCGAACGCGGCCAGGATGCGCTCGGCGATGAGGGGGATGTCCTCGGGACGTTCCCGCAGCGAAGGGATGAGGATGCGCACCACCGCGAGCCGGAAGAACAGGTCCGGACGAAAGCGACCCGCGTTCACCTCCGCGCGCAAGTCTCGATGGGTCGCCGCGATGACCCGCACGTTGACGGGCTGATACGTGTTCGAGCCCAGCCGACGAATCTCGCGCTGCTCCAGCACGCGCAGCAGCTTCGGCTGAAGCTCGGGCGGCAGCTCGCCCACTTCGTCGAGGAAGATGGTGCCGCCATCGGCCTCCTCGAAGGCGCCGATGCGCCGCTGGAGCGCGCCCGTGAAGGAGCCCTTCTCGTGGCCAAACAGCTCGCTCTCCAGCAGGTTGCCAGGGATGGCGCCGCAGTCGACGGTGAGGAACGGGCCGGACGCACGGGCTCCCGCGCGATGGATGGCCAGGGCCGCGCGGCTCTTCCCCGTCCCTGTCTCTCCTTCGAGCAGCACCGTCGCATCACTGGCGGAGGCGCGCTCCATGAGCGCGAAGCTCGCGCGGGAGACGACGGAGGTGCCCACCAGTTCGCCGAAGAAGCTGCGCTCGGAAATCTGGAGGCGATTGCTCTCCGGGCTGAAGTCGAAGCGCACGCTGACGCGGCCCAGGCGAAGTACGCTGCCACCGCGCAGGTACGCCTCGCGCACGTGGACGCCGTCGAGCACCGTGCCGTTGAGACTGTCCAGGTCCCTCACGCGCGCGCCATCGCGGTCGACCCGCACCTCGCAGTGGAAGCGCGAGACGGTGGGCTCCTCGATGACGAAGTCATTGAGGGCGTGCGAGCCGATGGAGAAGGTGTCGGCGTTGGAGTCCTTGGACTGCCCGGGCTGCGGGCCCTCCAGGACGGTGAAGCGGAAGCGACGGACGGCACCGGTGAAACCAGGGCGACCGGAGCCGGTGGGCCGAGTCTGCTGGGCGTCCTCGCCCTTCGAGGGGGTGCGGTCCGCCCCGGGGGGCCGCTCGGAGATGCTCATGGGCGCCCCACGCTAGCACGGTAGGATGCGCCCATGGCCTCCCTCCATTTTCTCGGCGCCGCCGGAACCGTGACGGGCTCGAAGTTCCTCCTCGAGCATGATGGCAAGCAGGTCCTCGTCGACTGCGGGCTCTTCCAAGGCCAGAAGGAACTGCGTCAACGCAACTGGGAGCCACTGCCCCTGCCCGCGCGGGAGATCGACGCCATTGTCCTCACGCATGCCCACATCGACCACACCGGTGGGATCCCCCGGGTGGTTCGAGAGGGCTACGACGGCCCCATCTACACCACGCCGGGCACGCGCGATTTGACGGCCCTGTTGCTGCCGGACTCCGCGCACCTGCACGAGGAGGAGGCCCGCTATGCGAACAAGGAGGGCTACTCCAAGCACCGCCCCGCCCTGCCCCTCTACACGGTGCCCGACGCCGAGCGCGCGGTGGAGATGATGGAGACCTTCGGCTACGAGCGGCCGAAGGAAATCCTCCCCGGTATCACCCTCACCTTCTACCGGGCGGGCCACATCCTGGGCTCGGCGGTGTGCGTGTTCGATTTGAAGAGCACGCGTCAGCGCGTGGTCTTCAGTGGGGACCTGGGGCGCTACAACGCGCCCATTCTCAGAGACCCGCAGAGCGTGGACTCGGCCACGACGCTGGTGGT
Source organism: Myxococcus sp. CA051A (assembly GCF_013336705.1). NCBI lineage: Bacteria > Pseudomonadati > Myxococcota > Myxococcia > Myxococcales > Myxococcaceae > Myxococcus > Myxococcus sp. CA051A. The sequence continues at coordinate 409,507 of NZ_JABUMS010000009.1, forward strand.
CGAGAGCACCTATGGAGACAGGCAACACCGCGACACGAAGCCCGTGGATGCGCTGTGCGAAGCGGTGACGGGCGCCTTTGAGCGGGGTGGAGTGGTGGTGATTCCCGCGTTCGCGGTGGGACGCACGCAGGAGATACTCTTCCACCTGCGCAATCTGGAAGAGGCGAAGCGCATTCCAGAAGTGGATGTGTTCGTCGACTCGCCCATGGCGTGTGACGCGACGCCGCTGTACCTGATGCATCCCGAGGAACATGACCTGGTGATGAAGTCGATAGTGGAGCGCGGGGCGTCTCCGCTGGCGACTCGGAGGACTCGGTTCGTCACGTCCGCGAAGGAGAGCAAGCAACTGAACCAGCACCAGGGGCCCGCGGTCATCATCTCCGCGTCCGGCATGGCCACGGGTGGACGGGTGCTGCACCACCTGAAGCACCGGCTGCCGGACCCGCGCAACACGGTGCTCTTCGTGGGCTATCAGTCCGTGGGTTCGCGAGGTCGGCGGCTGCTCGATGGCGAGAAGGAGACCCTCATCCACGGGCAGCGTGTGCCGGTGGCCGCGGAGATCCACACGGTGAGCGGCTTCTCGGCGCATGCCGACTGGACGGAGACGATGCGCTGGATGGAGGGCTTCGATTCTCCGCCGCGCCAGACGCTGCTGGTCCACGGTGAGCCGGAGGCACTGGAGGCACTCCGGCGGCGTGTGCAGGCCAAGAGCTGGAACGCCTACGTGCCTGGGTACATGGAGAAGGTGGAGCTGGAGTTGGCGGTCTGAGCCGTCGGCTAGGACTTCTCGGTGCGGGCGCCTGTCCGCACCGACCAGCGGACGATGAAGGCCGGTCCGTCCTTGGCGTGACCGGATACGTGCGCCAGCAAAGCGGGCCGAGCGTCACCGGTCCAGAGGCTCACGAAGTCGCCCATCCACCAGTGGGCCAGGGAGCGCGCGGCGCGAGCCACCGTCTCCCGTGACACTTCGGACAGCGAGCGCTGGTCTTCCATCAGCTCGCGCACGAGACGAGCGGGCAGCAGCCAGCACTCGGCGCGAGGGATGGGCGGAACGAGGAAGAGACAAAAGGCGGCGTCGGTCCGCGAGAGCATTCCATCGAGTTGCTCACGTCCGAGCTTGAAGTGAGGCAGCCACTGCCCTTCACCACGTTGCTCCAGCTTCACCACCTGCACGAGCACCGCGCGTTCGGTGCGCACGAAGCCGTCGACGTCCGCATCGAGGACGAAGGCGACCTCGGGTCCGGAGGTGGGCCGAGAGGTGGCGCCCTTCGCGGCTCGCTTCCTCTTCGGCGCTCGTGGACGAGAGGGAGCCTCCGTCGGCGTTGCCTCCTCGACCCACCGTGACTCGGCGGCGGAGGTCGTCACCGGAGCGAGCAACGGGGGCAGTGGTTCCGTGCCGTCGGGTGGATTCTCGGCGGGTGCGGAGGACTCCGGAGGAACGTCGTGTCCGGGCGAGACGAGTCCCTGTGCATCGTCGGTTCCTGAGACCTCCGTAAGTTCGCCGGAGTGCTCGCCAGGAGTCACCGCCTCGGAAGCAGTGGCCTCTGCGGGCTGTTCTCCCCACTGCGCTGCGTCCATTCCATCGACTTCGTGCTCACCGTGCGGCCTCTCGTCGGACACGAGCGCTGCGTTCTGGCCTGCGACAGAACGAGCCCCCAGAGCCCCTTCGTCCGAAGCAGCCACATCGTCACGCGTATCCGCCGAAGGCGCTTCAGCCAAGACACTCAACGCACGCCCAGCTGAAGTGGCTTCGTCGGAAGCAACCCCGTCGCCCTGCGTGTCCGCCAAAGGAGATTCGACCTCAGCCGTCGGCGTGAGCTCGATTGGCCCGGCTTCGTCAGAACCACCAACGTCAGCCAGCGTCTCTGACAGCGGTACTTCGGCCTGGAGAACCAAGGCGCTCACATCACCCGGTCTGCCATCAGCCTCAGAAACATCCGCGGGCGCATCGGTCAGAAGTTCGGCGCGGTCATTGCTCTCCGGGCTCGCGCCCAGCGTCTCTTCGTCGGGAACAACAACATCCGGAGGCGCATCTAGCGCGCTCGAATCCTCCGGCCCTTCGCCGGCGAGAGCGCCATCCGCGAACGGTCGCACGGTCTCTGTCCCTGCCAGGTCCCCGCGATGAGCGTCCTCGTCGCTCGCGACATCGACCGCCACCTCTGTGACGGTTCCCTCAACCTCGGCAGTGGGGGCCTGCGCGTCCGCACTCGTCAGCGCGCTGGCCTCACCGCCAACCTGTCCCTCCGTCGAAGGAAGCGGTTCCTCGGGCATGATGTCCGCCACGCGGCGAACCGTCAGCTCGAAGTCCAGCGGCGGCGGCTGCCCTTGCGCCAGCAAGGTCAACAGGTCCGCCTTCACACGGCCCATCTCCCCACTCAGGCCCTCCAGCAGCGAGGCAACCAGTTCCTCCGTGTCCTCACGGAACCGCTCCGGGTAACGCGTGGCAAAGTCCGTCTCCACCCGAGTCACCGCGCCCAGCAGCAACTCCTCCAGGTCGCGATCTCTCAGCCACGTCCGCCCAGCCAGCGGCACCGCGCGAGTCACATGCAAGTGCCGCAGTGCCTCCGTCAGCGAAGCCGGAGCGACCGCGCCCGTGGGCTTCACGCCGGGCCCTTCCTTGCCCGTGCCCTGAAGCCACCGCTGCAACGTGCGCACCCGCAACCGCACTCGCGACGACGGGTGGTCCTTCAGCTTTCGCACCTGCCGTCGGTCCGTCTCCGTGCGCAGGAGCGACAACACCGTCAGCTCCGCCTCGGACGACGCCGCATCCGGCGCGCACCACAGGAAGAACTCGATGGCCGCCTTGCGCAGCATGGGCTTGCGCCCCACCCGCTCCGCCACGTCCTCGCGCCACGCCGCCAGTTCGTCCATCCCCGGTCGCGCGTCCACCGCCACCAGGCGAGGCCACAGGTCCGCGCACTCCTCCGCCAACCAACACAACTGCACGAAGCCAGGAGCCAGCGGTTCCAGCTTCGCCCGCGTCCGCTTGCGCCGCTCGAACGCATCCGTCAGGCCCTTGCGGACCGACGCACGGAACAGCCGTTCCTCCAACCACACCAGGGCCAGCACGAGCCCGGGCTCACCCTTGCGCAGCGTGGCCTGACAGTGGTCCAGCACGAACCGCACGGGCTCCAGGCTCGCGGCCACCTCGAAGTCGCTCCCCACCAGCGCGCCCATCGCCCCGCGCAGCCCATCCACCGGCGGCGCATCGAAGCGCGCGAGCAGCTCGCACAGGTTCTCCACCACGGACGTCGGGCCGCCGACTTCCAAGGTCCGCGCCAGCAACAAGCCCGCGCGAGCACACCACTCCGGCTCCTTGCGGCCATTCGGATAACACGCCAGGAAGCCGCGCATCGCACCGCGGCCGTCAGGCGAAGTCGCCAGGGCGAACAGCCGCTCCGCCAGGACCTCCGACGCCTCCTGCCAGGGAATGCGAGAGGCCCGAGTCCGGATGAAGTCCGCGAGCCTGTCCCGTCCCGCCTCGGCGGTCGCCGGCAGGAGCGCGCGAAGCTGCTCCAACATCCCGATGGCCTTCGCTCCCGTGGCCATCACCCGCTTGAGGTCCACCTCCACGCTGTCCTGGAACCGCAACGCCCGCCCATCGAACGAGCACGAGACGTCCCCCACGAGGGTCGCCAACGAGTCCGGGTGCCGCTTGAGGTAGCGCGTCAGCACCGTCGACACGGAGGCTTCGGTCTCCCGTCGCACCCGCCCGGTGACCTCCGCGTCTCCCGCCGCTCCAAGCACCTCCAGCATCTGTGCCTGTCGCGACAGCAGGCGCTCCAGCAATCCCGGCGGCGGCGCCGCATACGGCCACAGCAGTTCGCTGCACGAGCCCACCAGGAACAACAACTCCGCGAGCCCCCGCGCGCCCGCGGCCACGCGCTCCCACGCGGCGAGCTGCGCCTGGTTGCGCTCGTCCAGCGAAGCTCCACGCACCCACTGCGCGAAGGACTCCGTCCATTGCGCGGACGCCGACACCGCCTCGGCATCAGGCGTGCGCGAGACTCCCTCATAAAGCGGCCGGAGCGACTCCGGCCACGCGGCCTCACCGGACGGCTGCATGCGCGCTCACGGACCTCATGAAGTCGAACCCTCGACCAGGGCCGGCGCGTCCACGGACGGCGCCACGGTGATGACCACGGACTTCGAAGCAGGCGTGCGACTCTTCTCAGCGAAGCTGTCCACCGGCACCAACACGTTCGTCTCGGGGAAGTACGTCGCCGCGCACCGACGCGGGATGTTGTACGGCACCACCACGAACCTCCGGGCCACGCGAGTCTCTCCCTGGAAGTGGCTCGTCAAGTCCACCACCTGTCCCTCGGAGAGGCTTCGCTCCTGGATATCCTTCGGGTTCATCAGCACCACGCGCCGACCTCCCCGAATGCCACGGTACCGGTCATCCAATCCATACACCGTGGTGTTGAACTGGTCATGCGTCCGCAGCGTCATCATCAGCAACTGCCCGGGCTCCAGCTCCTCGCGAGGCATGGAGTGCACCGTGAAGTGCGCCTTGCCGCTCGCGGTGGTGAAGCGCCCCTCGCGAGGCCCATTCGGCAGGAAGAACCCTCCGGGCTCGCGCACGCGACGATTGAAGTCACCGAAGCCTGGGATGACTCGAGCGATCATGTCCCGGACGCGGTCATAGTCCTCCACCATCGACCGCCACGGCACCTTCGAGCGCGAGCCCAGCACCGCCTCGGCCAGCCGCGCGACGATGTCCGGCTCACTGAGCAGGTGCTCTGACGCCGGAGCCACCGCGCCGCGCGTGGCATGCACCACGCCCATCGAGTTCTCCACCGTGACGAACTGCGCCCCACCCGCCTGCACGTCCCACTCGGTACGCCCCAGGCACGGGAGGATGAGCGCCCTGCGCCCATGCACCAGATGCGCGCGGTTGAGCTTGGTGGAGACATGCACGGTGAGCCGGGTGCGCCGCAAGGCCCGCGCCGTGAGCTCCGTGTCCGGCGTGGCCGACAGGAAGTTGCCGCCCATCGCGAAGAACACCCGGACCCGGCCCTCGTGCATGCCGTGGATGGTGTCCACCACGTCCAGGCCATGGTGGCGCGGAGGCTCGAAGTCGAGTTCCCGGGCCAGCGCGTCCAGGAACTCGGCCTTCGGCCGCTCCCAGATGCCCATGGTGCGGTCCCCCTGCACGTTGCTGTGGCCGCGCACCGGGCAGACACCCGCGCCGGGCTTGCCAATGCTGCCCCGCAGCAACGTGAGGTTGACGATCTCCTGGATGTTGGCGACCGCGTTGCGGTGCTGGGTGAGCCCCATGGCCCAGCAGAAGATGATGCGCTCGGAGCGGGCGAGCAGCTCCGCCGCCTCGAGAATCCGCGCGCGCGGAACACCGCTGCGCTCCACCACGTCGTCCCAGCTCACTTCAGCGAGGTGGGCCGCGTACGCCTCGAACCCGAGCGTCTTGTCCTCGATGAACGAGCGCGCCACCACGGTGCCGGGCTTCAGCGCCTCCAAATCCAACAGCGCCTTGCCCAGTCCCTGAAGCAGCGCCACATCCCCGTTGATGCGGACCTGGAGGAACTGGGTGTTGAGCGCCGTACCCGGACCGAGGAGCTGGAACACCTCCTGCGGGTGCTTGAAGCGATTGAGCCCCGTCTCCGGCAGCGGGTTGATGCTGACGATTTCACAGCCCCGGCGCGCGGCGGCCTGGAGCGTGGTGAGCATGCGCGGGTGGTTGGTGCCCGGGTTCTGCCCGATGACGAAGATGGCCTGCGCCTGGTCGAAGTCCTCCAGCGTGACGGTGCCCTTGCCAATGCCGAGCGTCTCGCTGAGCGCCGTGCCACTGGACTCGTGACACATGTTCGAGCAGTCCGGCAGGTTGTTCGTGCCGAACTGCCTCACGAACAACTGGTACAGGAACGCGGCCTCGTTGCTGGTGCGTCCCGACGTGTAGAAACACGCGGCGTCCGGCGTCTCCAGCGCGTGGAGTTCCTCGGCGACGAGCGCGAAGGCGTCCTCCCACGAGATGGGCGTGTAGTGCGTGGCCCCCTCGCGCAGCACCATCGGGTGCGTGAGTCGTCCCTGCTTGCCCAGCCAGAAATCGGATTGGGCACACAGCTCCGCCACGCTCCACTGACGGAAGAAGTCGGGCGTCACGCGCTCCGTCGTGCCCTCTTCCGCCACCGCCTTGGCGCCGTTCTCACAGAACTCCGCCACGGAGCGATGTCCCGGGTCCGGCCACGCGCATCCCGGACAGTCGAAGCCGTCCTTCTGATTGACCTTGAGCAGCAGGCGCGTGCCACGCACGACCCCCATCTCGCCCCACGCATGCTTCATCGTGGAGATGACGGCGGGAATACCGCCCGCGACCCCGGACAAGGGGCCCACCAGGGGAGCCCGCGGCTCCTCGGGCGGCTGAACGGGAGGAAGCAGCGGCGTCAGCGCCGAGGCGGGTGCGCCCTGCGTCTCCTCGTCGTCCCGCTGTGCTTCGGCCATGCCCCGCCCTCCAGATGCCATGCGGACGATTGCCCGACCGTGGCGCGCGCGAGTCTACCCCTCCCGGGCCTCGCGGGTATGTCTGCTCGAAGCGTCCCCTCTCGTTGTCCTCATTCCCGCCCGGCCCGTGCCTGGACGGCCGACAGGGCGAGGCTGCGTTGCCAGCGATGCACACGGTCAAAACCCTCTGGAGACAGGGCCCACGGGCGAGCCGATACGCAAGGAGACGCACGACATGAGCAGGCGCCATGAGGACTCCGGCAGGCGAGGCGGAGAGCGACACGGTCGGGGGGCCTCCCACGAGGACCATGAGGGGAGGCGCCATTCGGGCAGGGGGCCGGACGAGCACGGGAGGCACACGGAAGGGGCCGACCCACGAGGCCCACCCCGCCACGAACACCACGAGCACCACCCGAGACCCGGCCGGGACTCCCACCGCTCGGACTGGGATGCGCGCCGAGACTACGAGCACCCGTCGAGGGACTTCGCTCGCGACAGCAGCTACCGCACGATGCGGGGCGACCGCGACACGCTCGACTACGAAATCGACCGGGACTTCGGTGACGCCGCGCGGGAGCTGGACAAGGCCCGGGAGTACGGCCGGGATTATGACCGCGAGCACGAGCTGGACCGTCGTGCCCGACTTCTCGACCCCGAGCGGATCGCCCGGCGGCCGGGGTACAGCCCCAGCGGCGTCTTCCGCGACCTTGGTGAAGGTGACCCTCGCATCGGGCGGGGCGACGAGCGCCTCCGACGAAGGGGCCCCTCCGAGGAAGGGGGCCGACAGGGTCCGCGCGGCGCGCCCGCTGGAGCACATCGTCAGGGCGCCGTTGGGCATGGACATTCGCGCTACGGCCTGCGCGGCTCCGATTCATGGGACGAGCCCGAGGCCTGGATGGATGAACTGCGGGAGCTGGGGCCTCGCGACCGGCCGGCGGAAGCAGACGTGCGGCAGGGCGGCACCCAGCCTTCGGGCCATGGGCCGGGCATCGAGAACATGGCCCCGCCCCAGCAGGGCTTCTCCACCAGCATGTCGCGCGGAGACGACCACGACATGGGCCACGGCGGCTTCCTCGGCGGTGGCTACCGACCTCGTGCCCCGTCACGCCCCACGGGGCGCGGCCCGCGCGGCTACCAGCGCGGCGACGACCGCATCCGCGCGGACATCTGCGACCACCTGATGCGCGCATGGATGGACTCCGCCGACGTGGACGTCCAGGTGGAAGCCGGCGTGGTGACCCTGCTTGGCCGCGTGCGAGGTCGCGACGAGAAACGCGCCATCGAGGACGTCGCCGAAGCGGTACTCGGCGTGAAGGAGGTCCTCAACCACCTGCGCCTCCACCGAAGCGAGGGGGCGTCGCACCCACCCGCGTCACGGGCGCCGCTCGACGCACCAGCGCAGGACCCGGAGGAGGACGGCTCGTTGCACTCCTGAGTCGAGTCTCGGCCCCGCGCGTCATGAATCCGGCCCCGTCCCACCCGGGACGGGATTTTCCAGGCCTCCATCGGACACTGTGGCGTCGGGCCTCACGGTGCTGTCCCCGCGCCGCGCGGGTTCGGCTAGTGTGCCGGGCCTTTCCGCCAGCCACACCTCAGGAGCCTGTTCATGTCCCGCGTCATCCGCGCCCCCCGTGGTTCCACCCTCTCGTGCAAGGGTTGGGTCCAGGAGGCCGCGCTCCGGATGTTGATGAACAACCTCGACCCGGATGTCGCCGAGCGCCCCGAGGACCTCGTCGTCTACGGCGGCACCGGCAAGGCCGCCCGCGACTGGCCGTCCTTCGACCGCATCGTCTCCAGCCTGCAGAGCCTCTCCGATGAGGAGACGCTGCTCGTCCAGTCCGGCAAGCCCGTGGGCATCTTCCGCACGCACCCGGATGCGCCGCGCGTGCTCATCGCCAACTCCAATCTCGTGGGCCGCTGGGCCAACTGGGAGCACTTCCACGAGCTGGAGAAGAAGGGCCTGATGATGTACGGCCAGATGACGGCCGGCTCGTGGATCTACATCGGCACCCAGGGAATCCTCCAGGGCACCTACGAGACGTTCGCCGCAGCAGGCCGCTTCCACTACGGCACCGAGGATCTGGCCGGCCGGCTCATCCTCTCCGGAGGACTGGGAGGCATGGGCGGCGCGCAGCCGCTGGCCGCCACCATGAACAACGCCGTGTTCCTCGGCGTGGAGATCGACCCGTGGCGCGCCCAGCGTCGCGTGGAGACGCGCTACCTGGACGTGGTGGCCAGGGACATCGACGAGGCGCTGGCCCTCGCGAAGGACGCGCAGCAGAAGCGCGTGGGCCGCTCCATCGGCATCATCGGCAACGCGGCCTCGGTGTTCCGCGAGCTGTATCGCCGGGGCATCAAGCCGGACCTCGTCACGGACCAGACGAGCGCGCACGACCCGCTCCACGGCTACATCCCCACGGACCTGTCCCTGGAGGCCGCCGCCGAGCTGCGCACCCGGGACCCCGAGGGCTACGTGCGCCGCGCGCGCGAGTCGATGATTCAGCACGTGGAGGCGATGAACGACTTCCAGCGCGCCGGCAGCCACGTGTTCGACTACGGCAACAACCTGCGCGGACAGGCGCAGCTCGGCGGCATGGAGAACGCCTTCGAGTTCCCCGGCTTCGTGCCCGCGTACATCCGCCCGCTGTTCTGCGAGGGCATGGGCCCGTTCCGCTGGGTGGCGCTGTCCGGAGACCCGGAGGACATCCGCCGCACGGACCGCGCGGTGCGCGAGCTGTTCCCACAGAAGGCGTCGCTCCAGCGCTGGCTGACCATGGCGGAAGAGCGCGTGGCGTTCCAGGGCCTGCCGGCGCGCATCTGCTGGCTGGGCTACGGAGAGCGCGCGAAGGCGGGCCTCGCGTTCAACGAACTGGTGCGCAAGGGCGAGGTGAAGGGGCCCATCGTCATCGGGAGAGACCACCTGGACTGCGGCTCGGTGGCGTCGCCCAATCGCGAGACGGAGGCGATGAAGGACGGCACGGACGCGGTGGCGGACTGGCCCATCCTCAACGCGCTGGTGAACGCGGTGAATGGCGCGTCGTGGGTGTCCTTCCATCACGGCGGCGGCGTGGGCATGGGGTACTCGATGCACGCCGGACAGGTCATCGTCGCGGACGGGACGGCGGAGGCCGCGCGCCGCATCGAGCGCGTGCTCACCAGCGACCCCGGCATGGGCGTGCTGCGCCACGCGGACGCTGGCTACCCGGAGGCCATCGAGGTGGCCAAGGAGCGCGGCGTGAAGATTCCGGGCATCACCGTGTAGCCTCCGGAGTCGCCATGCCCCACCCCGCGCGCCTGAGCGTCGTCCTTCCCCTGGCCCTTGCTCTCGGAGTGCTCGCGGGGTGTGCCCCGACGGCCATCGGACCCATGGTCATGCGCCTGGGTCCGGGGGCCGCGGAGCAGCGCATCCTCCAGGCAGGCATCCGCAGCGGCCCCCGGCTCAGCGCGCCCATCGCCGGCACGCAAGGGGTCGTCAGCGTCGACGAGCGCTTCCGGGGAGACGACGCGAGCTTCTCCACGCAGCAGTGGGGACTCGCGTTCGATGCCGCGATGACGTGGCCCCTCACGGAGCGGCTGCACCTGCACACCGGCATCCAGGGCGAGATGTTCCTGCCCCTGCCCGTGCCGGGCTACGGAGTGTACGCGGGCGCGTCGTATTACCTCGGCTCGGAGCAACTGGGCGTGGCGCCCTCGTTCGCGCTGCGAGGGGCGTCCGACTTCGGCATCACCTCCAGCAAGGGCGGGCCAGGCAGCATGGCCGGCGCGGAGGCGACGTGTGCCTTCAGCTTCTCGCCGGAGCCGGGCGTGTCCGTGGGACTGGTGCCCTTCGTCGCGGTGCACACGCTCGCTTCGCATGGCACGAGCCAGGGCTCCTTGTATTACGGCGGAGTGGTCGCCGCCCGCTTCACCTGGAGGTGGTTGGACACGCTGGAGCTGTCCGGCGGTTTCGGCCGGGCGAAGGTTGGCAACAGCGCGAGCTGGAACGTCCCCATCGTGGGCGTACGCGGAGGTCGTTGACGCAATGGATGCGCTGGAGCTGCTGGTCCGCAACACGTCCGAGGTCCTCACCCTGGAAGGCACGCACCGCGAGCGCGCGGAGGCAGCGCTCACGCCGAAGCCCGGCGCCTGCGTGGGCGTGCGCGAAGGCCGCATCGCCTTCGTGGGCCCGGAGTCGGAGCTGCCCTCGGGGGCCGTGAGCTCGAGCACGGTGGTGCTGGATGCCGAGGGAGGCTTCGTGGGCCCCGGCTTCGTGGACCCGCACACGCACCTCGTCTTCGCCGGAGAGCGCTCCGCCGAGTTCGACCTGCGCAACCAGGGCGCCACGTACCTGGAAATCGCCAAGGCCGGCGGCGGCATCGTGAGCACCGTGCGCGCCACACGCGCCGCCAGCGAGGACGAGCTGGTTCGCCTGGCCCTGCCCCGCGTCCAGCGACTCCTGGAGCAGGGCGTGACGGTGGCCGAGGTGAAGAGCGGCTACGGGCTCGACGTGGAGAACGAGCTGAAGATGCTGCGCGCGGTGCGCAGGCTCGGCGCGCTGACGCCCGTGGAGCTGGTGCCCACGCTGCTGTGCGCGCACGCCATTCCCCAGGAATACCGCGAGCGCCGCGAGGACTACGTCCGCCTCTGCATCGAGGAGATTCTCCCGGCCGTCGCCCGCGAGGGCCTGGCGCGCTTCTGCGACGTCTTCGTCGAGGACAGCGCCTTCACCGTGGACGAGGCCCGCCGCATCCTCACCACCGGCCGCGCGCTGGGACTCGTGCCGCGTCTTCACGCCGACCAGCTCACCGCCCGAGGCGCCTCCGAGCTCGCCGCGGAGCTGGGCGCCGCCACCGCCGACCACCTGGAGCAGGTCACCGACGCCGGCATGCGCGCCCTCGCCGACGCCAACGTCACCGCCGTGCTCGTGCCCACCTCCACCCTCTTCCTGCGCATGCGCCCCTACGCGCCTGGACGCCGACTCCGCGACGCGGGCCTCAACATCGCTTTGGGCACCAACGTGAATCCGGGCTCGGCCATGAGTGAAAACACGGCCTTGGCGCTGGGACTGGCGTGTCTGGAGAATGGGCTGAGCGCGGCGGAGGCCTACTGGGCCGCCACGCGCGGCGCGGCGCTCTCATTGGGACTGCAACGACATGGTCGGCTGGCCGTGGGTGATGCAGGCGACCTGGTGCTGTTCAGTTGTGCGTCTTTCCGCCATCTGCCCTACCATTTAGGCGTAGGGCACGCGCGCACGGTCGTGAAGGCCGGGCGCGTCGTGGTGAGGCAGGAGCTGAATTCCTGCGGGTGAAGCGACGTCGTCTGGTGACACGTGCGTCGCACGGGAGGGCAAGAGAGCTTCCCGTCGGGGCCGGCCGTTATAAGTACCAACTGCAGCCATGTGCCGACTTTTTGGATTTCGTTCTTCAGTGCCTTCCGCCGTCCACCCTTCGTTGGTGACGGAGAAGAACTCGCTGCTCATCCAGTCGCGCGAGCACAAGGATGGGTGGGGAATCGCCGCGTACGGTGCGGAGGCGCTACCGCTTGTGGCCCACGGTGTGGGGCCCGCGCACAGTGACCCTGACTTCGAGCGGGTGAGCAGCCGTGTGTCCTCACACACGGTGGTGGCACACATCCGGCTCGCGTCGGTGGGCGCGGTGGAGCTGCGCAACTCCCACCCCTTCCAGCATGGCCGGTGGACCTTCGTCCACAACGGCACGGTGCGGGAGTTCGCGAAGCACAGCGCCGAAATCGAAGCCCTCATCTGTCCCACGTTGCGCGCGGGCATCCAGGGCACCACGGACAGCGAGCGCTGCTTCTACGTCTTCCTGACCCGACTGGCCGCCCGGCATCCCATCGCCCATCCGGTCCCCGTGGAGGGCGTCGCCCGGGCGCTCGCGGAGACGATGAGCCTGGTGTCCGCCATCACCGACGAGCCGCAGGTGCAGCCTCGCTCGGCGATGAACTTCCTCGTCACCGACGGCGAGGTGATGGTGGCTTCGCGGCGCAACCGGACGCTCTTCGTGTCCACCGGTGGGGCTCGCTGCACCACGGGTGCCCTGCCCGAGGTGGGCACGCGGCTGGAGCAGCTCATCGTCTCGAGCGAGTCGCTGTGCGGCGGGCCGTACTGGACGCCCGTGGGCGAGGAGGACGTCATCGGCGTGGACGCCGGCCTCGTCTTCCATCGATGGAGCGTGCCGGAGCTGGCGGGGGATTTTCAGCCCCCCACGCCGGGCCCCACGCGCCACGCGGCCTGAACGTCAGGGCACCACGGGAGGCTGAAGCTCGCGCAGCGCGGGCACCAGCTTCTCGCGGATGGCCACGACGCGCTCGAACAGCCAGAAGCCGAAGGGCTGGATCTGCTCGGGCGCCGTGGGCTCCTCGGGTAGCTCGGGCTCGTTCTCGTTGAAGCGGTGGATGCCGTACTCCCCTTCAGGCGTCTGGGAGCGCCGGTCGAAGAGGAAGCTCGCGCCGTCGTGCCAGCCTCCGTGGAAGACGAGGGACTGCGCGAGGCCTGGCACCGGCTCGTCCAGGTTCTCCGCCAGCTCCTTCACGTTGTACTCGTTGGCGTTGATTTCGAGCACGCACGACCCACCACCGCTGACGTTGCCGCTCAGGTGCGTCGTCACGTTGCTCGGTGCCATCGCCACCCACGTCGCGGTGCCGTAGCGGCGCGTGAAGTAGTCGAAGGAGGAACCCGCTGCTTCGACGGCCTCGGGCTTCGTCCATCGCCCGAAGCGCTTCTCCTGCATGGAGCGGAAGAACTCGCTGCCGTACCCCATGCGCTCGAGCCGAGCCCGGTCCTGGGTTGGGTCGATGAGCTCGACGACGAAGTGGCCCACCGGCAGTTTGTGGTGCAGTTCGGTGAGGAGGGCCACTGCGGCGTCCACGGCCTCGTGCGCCGTCGTGGGACGGGCCACGGACGACAGCTCCACCCACGGCGATTGAGATGGGGGCGCGGGGTTCTCTTCCCGCGCGGGGGGCGTCGAGCACGTGAAGGCGGACAGGCCCTCCTGCTCCAGGTTGAAGAGCCGCTGCTCCGCCGCGACGAGCGCCTCTTCGCGCGTCGCGAACGGAGTGCGCTCCTCTTGAGAGGTCTTCTCCAGCCCCGCGACGCGCACGGAGACCGTGTGGAGCACCACCCCGTCGACGCTCACCGTCTCGGAGCGAAGCAGTCCTGGCTGCGTGACGCGCAGTTCGCGCCGCACCAGCCTGATGGAGGACACGTTCCATCCCAGGCCGGAGTGGAAGCCGAGACGGCCATAGTGGAGCACCAGGGCGTCGACGTCGGACAAGCGCACGCGCGATTGAGTCACGCGTCCGCCCAGCATTCCGCGCGTACAGATGGCTCCGTCCTCGTAGAGCGCGACCTCCACGAAGAGTCCCTCGAGCCGCAACACGAGGAAGTGCCGCTGGCGCGCCACGGACGGAGCGGGCATCGCGTTGAACTCGAGCAGGGTCTCCCGAGTCCACACCTGGAGCCGGTTCTCGCTGTCGTAGAACCAGCACTCCTCGGGCACGTCCCACACTCGCACCCTGTCTCCGGGCGCGATGGCCCGGCCGCGATTGAGTTCACGTATCGCCGAGTAGCTGCGCGCCATGCTCTCACTCCTCCAACATGAGGCCCTCACCAGCCTGAAGTCGATGCGTCGCCCGGCGAGGGCTCAGGGCAACCACGCCGTCAGCAGCGCCACCGAGCGGACACCGTAAGCCTCCGCCTTGAGCGAGCGCGCGTCCCCGCCCGCGTGGGCCAGGGTGACACGCAGGTGCTCGGTGGGCGCCGCCTCCGGCACGCGATCCAACCACTCCACCAGCACCGCGCCCTCCCCTCCGACCAGGTCCATGAAGCCCGTGGCGTAGAGGTCGTCGTAGCCCGTCAGGCGGTACAGGTCCGCGTGGTAGAGCGGAATCCTTCCCGAGTACGGATACACAATCGCGAACGTGGGGCTGGCCACCTCGGAGCGAGGCACATGCGCACCCTCGGCGACTCCGCGCACCAGATGCGTCTTGCCCGCGCCCAGGTCACCAATCAGCCCCACGAAGTCGCCCGGCTCCAGAAGCCCGCCGAGCCGCACGCCGAGCCGATGCGTCTCCTCGGGTGAAGCCAGCGTCAGGGTTCGCGTCACCAACTCTCCGTCACTCATCGACCCCACCTCACCCACAGCTCGCAGAGGCCCTGCTCGATGAGGTCCCCGGCCACCAGGCCTAGCTGTCCACGTCGAGCCGCGGCCAGGTCTCCCGCCAGCCCATGCGCGTACACCGCCGTCCAGATGGCGTTGGGCAGAGCAATCGCCTGAGCCAGCAGGGCTCCACACACACCGGACAGCACGTCACCGGAGCCGCCCGTGGCCATGCCCGGGTTGCCCGTGGTGTTGATGAAGACGCGTCCGTCCGAGTGCGCCGTCAACGTCCGGTCACCCTTGAGCACCACCGTCACGCCGAGCCCCGAAGCGAGTCGACTCACGACCTCCAGTCGCTGCGACTGGACCTCCCGGGTCGACTTGCCCGTCAGCCGGGCCATCTCCCCCGGATGCGGCGTGAGGACCACCGGCCCCTTCGCGCGGCGCAGCACGGACAGGTCATCCGCCACGGCGTTCAAGGCGTCCGCATCCAGGACCGCCGGAATCTCCAGGCGCGACAGGAGCTCGCCAATCAGCGCGCCCGTCCCCGGCCCGCGTGGAATGCCCGGCCCCATCACGAGCGCGTCCTTGCCCTCGGCGGCGGCGAGCAGCGCGTCCAGGTCCCCCATGCCCAGAGGCCCCGCGGCCTCCAGCGGGATGCCCATGATTTCAGCCGAGTGCGACTGCACGGCCTCCAGCGCATCGCTCCGCGTGGCCACGGTGACGAGTCCCGCGCCGCTGCGCAGCGCCGCCTTCGACACCAGGGCCGCGGCGCCCGTCTTGCCCCGACTGCCCGCGACGACCAGGACATGGCCGTACGTGCCCTTGTGCGTGTCCGCCTTGCGCACCGGCAGGGTGTCGCGCGCGTCGGACTCCTCGACCACGAAAAGCTCGGCGCCGGATACCTCGCGAGCGGACGCGCCGCCCATGCCGATGTCCACCCGCCGCACGCGTCCGCACAGCGTCGCGCCGGGCTCCAGCACCTGCCCTGGCTTGAGGAAGCCGAAGGCCACCGTGGCGTCCGCCTCCACGCAGGGCGAGAAGGACTCGCCCGTGTCGCTCTGGAGGCCGGACGGCACATCCGCCGCGACGACCCTGGCACCCGCGCGCCGCCAGCGCTGGATGGCGGAGATGGCCTCCGCGAACGCCCCCGCGGGTGCCCGACTCAGTCCCGTGCCGAAGAGCGCGTCCACCACCACGTCCCCCGCGCCCGGCGGCTCCAGCGACTCCAGGGCGCGCGACACACCGCCGAAACCTCGCAGCGCCTCCAGGTTGCGCTTCGCCTCGGGCGTCAGCTTCGCGGCGTCTCCCACCAGCGACACCGACACCTTCGCGCCCCCTTCCATCAGGAAGCGCGCCGCCACCAGGCCATCCCCACCGTTGTTGCCCGGCCCGCACACCACCACGAAGCGGCCACCAGGCCCGGCCAGCTCGCGAGCCACCTCCGCGAGCCCCCGCCCCGCGTTCTCCATCAGCAGCGCGGAGGGCATGCCGTGGCGCTGCTCGGCGGCCTCTTCGGCCTGACGCATCTGGGCGGCGGTGAGGACGCGCAACATGGGTTCAATCCCCTTTCGACTGGAGGACCACCGTGGCGGCGGCCACGTCGGCATCGTGGGTGAGCGCGAGGAACGCCTCCAACCCCCGCGCCTCCATCACTTCGAGCGCCACGCCAGAGAGGGCGAAATACGGCGCCCCTCCGTCGCGGCGCACTTCCATGTCCTTCCAGCGGATGCCCGGAGGCGCGCCCAGCGCCTTCACCAGCGCCTCCTTCGCCGCGAAGCGCGCGGCATAGGCACTGGCGGCATCATGGCGCTGGCCACACAGGGCGCGCTCCGCCTCGGTGTAGACGCGGTTCAGGAACGGCTCCGCGCGAGGCCCGTCCATGATGCGCTGGATGCGAGAGATGGAGCAGATGTCCAGGCCCAGGCCCCGGATTCCCATGGCGCGCTATCCCGGGTTGCGCATCAGGTCGAGCATCTCCCGCACCGCGCGGTCGAAGCCCACCAGCACGGCGCGCGCGACGATGGCATGGCCGATGTTCAGCTCGTCGATTTCGGTGATGCGGGCGATGGGCTGCACGTTGTCGTAGTTGAGCCCGTGGCCCGCGGCCACGCCCATCCCCAGCTTCGTGCCCGCCTTGGCCGCATCGACGATGCGCGCCAGCTCCCGCGCGCGCTCCTTCTCGTTGCGCGCCTCGCAGTAGCGTCCCGTGTGCAGCTCGATGCGGTCCGCGTTCACCTTGTGCGACGCGCGCACCTGGTCCAGGTCCGGGTCGATGAACAGCGAGACAGTGATTTCGCCGTCCTTGAGGTTCTTGATGATCTTCGCGACGTGCTCGCGCTGACCGGCGACCTCCAGGCCGCCCTCCGTCGTCAGCTCCTCGCGGCGCTCCGGCACCAGCGTCACCACGTCCGGCTTGTGCTCGTAGGCGATCTTCACCATCTCCGTGGTGGCCGCCATCTCGAGGTTCAGCAGGGTCTGCGTCGTCTCACGCAGGATGCGCAAGTCGCGGTCCTGGATGTGGCGCCGGTCCTCACGCAGATGGATGGTGATTTGCTGCGCGCCGGCCAGCTCCGCCATGGCCGCGGCCGTCACGGGGTCCGGATAGGTGGTGCGCCGCGCCTGCCGCAGCGTCGCCACATGGTCCACGTTGACACCCAGTCGCTGTCCCATCGACCGCACCTCGCTTGATGCGCGGTCCCGGGATTGTCGGGGGCCCCGGCACGCGCTGGCCCCTCTAATCGCGGCCAGCGTCCGGAAGTCAACCGTCGTGAACGACGACTAGCGATTGCACGCCTTGGACAGGGCCTCGGCGATGTCCTTCGCGTAGGCCTCGTTGCGCGTGGCGTCCTCGCCTTCAATGAGGACCCGGACCTTGGGCTCGGTGCCGGAGAAGCGGACGAGCACGCGGCCGGAGTTGCCGAGCTTCTGCTCCACGGACTTGATGATTTTCATCACCTCCGGCATCTCGCCCAGCTCCTTCTTCTGCTTCACCACCACGTTGACCAGTGTCTGCGGCACCGGCTCGAAGATGGAAGCCAGCTCGCTCAGGGGCTTGCCCGCGCGGCACATCACCGCGAGGAGCTGGAGCGCCGCCAGCGTGCCGTCACCCGTCGTCGTGTGGTCCAGGAAGATGAGGTGGCCGCTCTGCTCGCCGCCCAGGTTGTAGCCGTTGCGGCGCATCTCCTCGACGACGTAGCGGTCACCCACGCGCGTGCGAGCCACCTTCACGCCCCAGCGCGCCACCGCGCGCTCCAGGCCGATGTTGCTCATCACCGTGGAGACCAGGACCTTCTTCTTGAGCTGCTTGCGAGCCATCAGCTCGCCGGTGCAGATGGCCATGATGGCGTCGCCATCCACGACCTTGCCCTTCTCATCCACGACGATGAGCCGGTCGGCGTCGCCGTCCAGCGCGATGCCCAGGTGGGCGCCGTGCTTGATGACCGAGCGCGCCAGGTTCTCCGGGAACAGCGCGCCACACTTGTGGTTGATGTTCTTGCCGTCCGGCGACACGCCCAGGGTGATGACCTTGGCGCCCAGCTCCTCCAGCACCGCGGGCGCCGTCTTGTAGGCCGCGCCGTTGGCGCAGTCGACGACGATGGTCAGCCCCTCCAGCGTCAGCTCGCGGGGGAAGGTCGCCTTGAGGAACACGATGTAGCGGCCCCGCGCGTCCTCCATGCGGAACGCCCGGCCAATCTTCGTCGCGGTGGGGCGGATGGAGTCGATGGCGCCCGTGGAGAGCAGCTCTTCAATCTTGCCCTCCGTCTCGTCCGGCAGCTTGAAGCCGTCGCGCCAGAAGAACTTGATGCCGTTGTCCTCGTACGGATTGTGGGACGCGGAGATGACGGCGCCGGCGTCGGCGCGCATGGACGTGGTGAGGTTGGAGATGCCCGGCGTCGGCAGCGGACCGACGAGCTCCACGTCGACGCCCATGGACGTCAGGCCCGCGGCGAGCGCCTGCTCCAACATGTAACCGGACAACCGCGTGTCCTTGCCCACGATGACGCGGTGCCGGTGCGGCCCGTTGCGGATGAGGAACGCGAGTGCCCGCCCGAGCTGCATCGCCACTTCCGCTGTCATCGGGTAGACGTTCGCCTTTCCGCGAACCCCGTCCGTACCGAACAGCTTCTGTGTCGTGCGCTCCTCCTTCGGAGGCATGTTCATCCTGTACGCCATGGTGCCGCTCCACCTTTCCCACGCCGGGCCTGTGCCGGTCGCTCGACGTCGGGGCTTATACCCCGCCCACCGCCGGGGCTCGAAGGTAGGGCCCCAACGCCTCCCTGGCAACGGCCCGGCCTTGCAGGCTCTATCACCCCTGAACAACGGTGCGAAAACGATACCAGGACCCACTCGCGGGGCCCACACCACGAGGGCCACGCCGCGTGGCCCCTCGTCCACGCACGCTCACCGTCCGAGCAGGGTGCCTCCGTCACGGGCGGACCGGATGGCATCGGCGACCACGAGCGCATCACGCGCCTCGGCCACGTCGTGGACGCGGACGACATCCGCGCCACCCAACACTGCCATCGCCGCCACGGAGCCCAGTGTCGCCGCGAGCCGCTCGCCCGCCGGCTTGCCGCCCGTCAGCGCCCCCAGGAAGCCCTTGCGACTGGTGCCCACCAGCAGGGGCAGGCCCGACACGCGCAGCTCCCCCAGCCGCCGCAGCAGGTAGAGGTTGTGGTCGAACGTCTTGCCGAAGCCAATGCCAGGGTCCAGCAGGATGCGCTCGCGAGCGACGCCCGCCGAGGTCGCCAGCCGCACCGAGTCGTCGAGGAAGTCGAGCACCTCGTCCATCAGGTCCTCGTAGCGCGGAGCCTGCTGCATGGTGTCGGGTGTCCCCTGGATGTGCATCAGGCAACAGGCGGCGTTGGACTCGGCCACGGCGCGGGCCAGCTCCGGGTCCGAGCGAAAGCCGGTGATGTCGTTGACCAGATGCACGCCTGCCTTCAGCGCCGCGCGCGCCACCGCGGCCTTCGTGGTGTCCACCGAGAGGGGCACGAAGGTGCGAGCGCGAAGGCCCTCGATGACCGGCAGCACGCGGGCCACCTCCTGCTCGGCGGTGACGGCCTGGGAGCCGGGGCGCGTGGACTCACCGCCCACGTCCAGCAGGTCCGCACCCGCCTCCGCCAGGGCGAGTCCATGCGCGATGGCCGCCTCCGCGCTCAGGTAGCGGCCCCCGTCCGAGAAGCTGTCCGGCGTCACGTTGACCACGCCCATGACGTAGGTGCGCGAGCCCCACTCGAACGTGCGCGCCCCCAGCACCATCGACCCGGGCGACTTCCCAGCATCCAGGCCGCGCGCCAGCGCGCTCGCCAACTCCTCGAGCACGCCGCCCTCGCCGCGCGCCAGGGCCATGAGCCGCTCGAACTGCTCGCGACGGCCCGACAGCAGCCCCACGCCGGGGCGTGAGCGCACGTCACCGGAGACCCACGAAGGATGCTCCTCGCGTCCAGGCACGAGGGCCCGCTCGGGGAGTGAGTGGAGGAAGGCGCCCACGTCCTTCGTCAGGCCGGTGAGCAGGAGCTGAGCGTGCGGCAGCTTCTCCAGCAGGTACTCGCGCGCGGGCGTGGGCAGGCCCATGCGCCGGAAGGCCAGCGTCAGGTCCTCTGGACGGTCGGCGCTGATGGGGCGGGCACGAATCATGGGAAGTGACTCCAGGGCACCGCGCCACCCTACCCCGTGAGCCACGCGCCTGGCCGCTGGAAGCAAACCCGAGAGCGCGCGGCCCGCAAAGCAGAAGGCCCTCCCCGACAGCGGGAAGGGCCTTCGTCACTTCGGACAGCGGCGAGACTACGCCTTGTTCGGCTCCATCTTCGGCAGCCCATCCAGGGCGTCGAGGATCTTCCGCTTGTCCTTCTTCTCCGTCGCCTTCGGGGGCGCATTCACGCGCGGGGGCGGGCGCTCACGGGTGAGCTGACCACCCTGCAGGAGGATGTTCACGTCCTCGGCGTCCAGCGTCTCGTACTCCACCAGGGCGTCGGAGACGCGGTGGAGCGCGTCCAGGTTCGCCGTCAGCAGGCCCTTGCCGCGCTCGTAGCAGCCCACCACGATGGCGCGAACCTCGGAGTCGATCTCCCGCGCGGTGTCCTCGGAGTAGTCCTTGGACGAGTTGAAGTCGCGGCCCAGGAACACCTCGCCGTCGCTCTTGCCGAACGCCAGGGGCCCCAGCTTCTCGCTCATGCCCCAGCGGCACACCATGGCGCGCGCCGTCTCGGTCGCCCGCTCGATGTCGTTCGCCGCGCCGCTGCTCATCTCGTTGAAGAGCAGTTCCTCGGCGATGCGGCCACCCATGGCCATGGCGATCTGGTCCAGCATCTGCTTCTTGTACCCGTTGACCTTGTCCTCGGTGGGAAGGCTCCAGGTGACGCCGAGGGCCTGACCGCGCGGGATGATGGTGACCTTGTGGAGCGGGTCGCATCCCGGCAGCAGCTTGGCGAGCAGCGCGTGCCCCGCCTCATGCACCGCGGTGTTCTTCTTCTCCTTCTCGGTCATGATCATCGACCGGCGCTCCGGGCCCATGAAGACCTTGTCCTTGGCGGCCTCGAAGTCGCTCAGGTCCACGCGCTCCTTGTTCTGCCGCGCGGCCATCAGCGCCGACTCGTTCACCAGGTTCTCCAGGTCCGCGCCCGTCATGCCCGGCGTACCGCGAGCGATGACCTCCAGGTCCACTTCCGGAGCCAGCGGCACGCGGCGGGTGTGCACCTTCAGCACGCCCAGGCGGCCCTTCAGGTCGGGACGCGGAACCACGATGCGGCGGTCGAAGCGACCCGGACGCTGCAGCGCGGGATCCAAAACGTCCGGACGGTTCGTCGCGGCAATCAGGATGACGCCGTCGTTGGACTCGAAGCCGTCCATCTCCACGAGGAGCTGGTTGAGCGTCTGCTCACGCTCGTCGTGCCCACCGCCCAGGCCGGCGCCACGGTGACGACCCACGGCATCGATTTCGTCGATGAAGATGATGCAGGGGGCGTTCTTCTTGCCCTGCTCGAACAAGTCGCGGACTCGGCTGGCGCCGACGCCCACGAACATCTCCACGAAGTCCGAGCCGGAGATGGAGAAGAACGGCACGCCCGCCTCGCCGGCCACGGCCCGCGCGAGCAGCGTCTTGCCCGTTCCCGGGGGGCCCATCATCAGCACGCCCTTCGGGATGCGACCGCCCAGCTTGGTGAACTTCTTGGGGTCCTTCAGGAAGGCGACGATCTCCTCCAGCTCTTCCTTGCACTCGTCCACACCGGCCACATCCGCGAAGGTGACCTTGTTGTGGCTCTCGCTCAGGAGCTTGGCCTTCGACTTCCCGAAGGTCATCGCCTTGCCGCTGCCCCCCTGGAGCTGGCGCATGAAGAAGATGAAGAAGAGGAACAGGAAGACGACAGGCATCCACTGACCAAGGATGGTCAGCCAGAGGCTGTTCTGCTCCTCCCGCTCATACTTGACGTCCACTCCGTTGTTGCGGAGCTGGTTCAGCATGGCCGCGTCCGGCGCGGGGCCCGTCGTGCGGAACTTCTCGCTCGTGTCGACGAACTTGCCGGAGTAGGTGTTGCCCTTGACCGCCACTTCCTTGACCTTCTTCTCCTCCACCTTCGTCAGAAGCTGGGTGAAGGAGGGCTCCTGGACCTGGTCGTTGCCCTGGGAGAAGAAGTTGTAGAAGGCGACGAAGAGGACGATCAGGATGACCCAGAGCCCGATGGTCTTGTAAGTCGAACGCACGTGTCAGCTGCCCTTTCGGTACTCGGCGGGATGAGGGCCGCGCCGGGAGAAACCCAGCCTTTTCAGTCGTTTGCCCGACACCAGGCGAGCTCCCCTGTCGTCGGACCGTATCAGCAACAGCAAAACGCCCTCAACTATTTAGGGGCCGCGACCAACCCCCGACAACTCTCATTCCACTCTATAACGAAGGGGTCCGCTGAATGCTCGGACCCGGGGGTGTCGCCCACAGGTAGTGTCCGGAAACATCCGCCCTGCCGGGCGGAGGCATCCAGAGTCCCGGAAGCCACACCACCGTGCCCGAGGCGTCCAGCACCACCGGCCGCGAATCTCTCGACTCCGCGGGCACTCGAAGATCCACCAACACATCTTGAAGCCGGCGTTGTCCCGCGCTCATCCGGACCTTGTCCCCCGGCTTGCGTGTCCGCACGGTGAGCGGCCAGTTCACATCCCCCGCCAGCGCCAGCCCATGCACTCCCTCGGGAGGTGCGTGGTCCGCCACGCGGAACGCCCACCCCGTCCCCTCCAGCACGCCCGTGGCCCCCGCCCCCTCCAGACACAGCGTCGGCGAGGCTCGCGCGCCGGCGACCTGGGGCACGCAGCGCACCCGCCCTCCCGTCGCTCGCACCCTCGAGCCGCGCCCCACCGTCGCGGAGCCGCCCTGCTCCACCGCGCGCAGCACGCGCTCCACCGTCCCCGCATCCGTCACCACGTCATGCTCGGCCAGCAGTCGGGCGAGCACCCTGCGCCGCAGCGGAGGTTCCAGCGCGCGCACCGCCACCGCATCCAATCCTCCCTCCGACAGCCGCACGCGGTGCCAGGCCGCGTCCGCCAACTCGCTCAGCAGCGCTTCGTCCTCCGCGGCCAGCCGCGCGAATGAGGCCAGCCGCGCGTCCACCCGGAAGCCGGCCGCCCGGCTGAGCGCGGGCAAGGCGTCCGTTCGGACCCGCACCCGGAAGAAGGCCGGGTCGGCGTTCATCGCATCTGTCCAATACTCGACGCCCTGCTCGGCCAGAAAGTTCACCAGCTCCTCGCGCGTGCGCTCCAAGAGCGGCCGGACGAGCCCGGGACGCGCTTCGTGGATGCCCACCGCGCCTCGCGAGGACGTCCCCCGGGCCAGCCGCATCAGCAGCGTCTCCGCCTGGTCGGTGGCCGAGTGGGCTGTCGCCACCACCGACAACCCTCGCGCGAGCCGCACCTCCTCCAGCGCCGCGTACCGCGCATGCCTCGCGCGCGCCTCCACTCCCGCTCCAGACTTCAGCGCCAGTTCGCGGACATGACACTCCAGCCCCAGCCTCGCGGCGAGCGACGCCACGGCCCGCGTCTCCGCTCGGGACTCGGGGCGCAGGCCATGGTCCACCGTGGCGACTTCCACGCGCAGCCCCAGGCGCTCTCGCACGCTCGCCGTGCCGACGAGCAGGGCCACCGAATCCGCGCCTCCAGAGACGGCGCACAGCACGGAGCGGCCCTCCAACCCGAGGCGCGCGTACGCATCGAGCAGCGTCGTCGTCAGCAAACGTGTCGTGGGTCCAGTGCGTGACATCTGACAGGGGGAATGGAGTGTCGGGTAACAGGGTTACAGAGGCGCGTGCGGTTGAAGGCAGGGGGGCTGGTTCTTATGATCGTCACACCGGATGGGCGCGGACTCGGAAGAGGAAATATGCGCGGCCCCCGGAGTTGTTGAGGGGACGGTCGAATTTTCAAGGTGTTGGGCCTAGGGGTCCCCCCCCTCCCCCTCTGGGCCCACGGGTCCGCTGGGAGATCCACTCCCGGCGGTCCCTCTTTCCGAGACGCCCCGGTCCTCCTGTCGCGAGGGCCGGGGCGTTTCCTTTTTCGCGCACAGTTGGATACGTCAGGCTTGACTGAACGTGCCCGGGCGAGGACCCAGCGAGCGCGGAATGAGTCCTCCGAAACCGTTGACCCTCTTGGGCGTCTGTCGGATAACGGCCCCGGTGTGTTCAGGTCGTCACCTCGAATCCGCCCCGGAGACTCAAGTATGGCAGGCACCGACAAGCGCAAGCAGTCGCTGTACTTCCCCGAGGAGATGCTGAAGGAGATTCAGGAGGAAGCGAATCGACAGGACCGCTCCCTCTCCTGGGTTGTCCAGCAGGCGTGGAAGATCGCCCGCGAGCGCATCAAGTCGTTCCCCGCCGTCAACGACGTGACTGGCGACGAGCGCCAGGACCCGCGCGAGGAGTAGCGCAGGCATGGCCACCACCGACCACCGCAAACAAAGCCTCTACTTCCCGGAGGACATGCTGGAGGAAATCCAGCGCGAGGCGACGAGGCAGGACCGCTCGCTCTCCTGGATTGTCCAGCAGGCGTGGAAGGTCGCGCGTGCGGAGATTCGGAGAATGCCGTCGGTCAACGACGTGCTCAGCTCGCCTCCTCCACCGCGTCCCGCCCCTGTCGTGGCGAGCCCGGCGGCGGCGGCGCCCGCGACCCCACCGAGCATGGTGGCGGCCGCTCCGAACCCGGACGAGCCCAAGTCCTGAAGGGCCCCGCGAGCGGCCCACCGGCACTCACCCGCCGGCGGGCCTCGCGGGCAGCGCGCAGTTCTCGAAGACGACGCGAGGCTCCTCGGAGAGCGCCTGGACGGGCGTGGGGTACTTCTCCCGCATGTACGCCGAGGCGATGTTCGCGTCGGTGCCGCCCAGCTTTCGCGCCTGCACCGGGTTCCGGTCAGGGTCCTGACCGGCATTGCCGAACACCGTGCCGTAGCCGTCGCCCCCCTCGAGCAGGAAGCTGGGCATGGCCACGCGATAGCGGATGCTCGCGTCGTCGCGAGGCGGCAGCGGAATCTGCTGCCCCCCCACTGTCAGCGCCCGCACCCGCTCGCCCTTGGGGCGTGAGCAGTCCACGCGCACCGACGTCCCCGCGGACACGTGGAGGAAGGCGCCGGAGGGCGAGGCGATGAGCTGTCCCTCCACGTACAGGGCGCCCACGCTGTTCTCCATCATCCCCACGACCTCGCGCTCGGTGAGGTCCACGGTGACGATGAGGTTCTCGAAGAGGATGACCTCGTGGAGTACGCCGTCGGTGAGCGGTCCCTTGCGCAGCGCCATGCGCGTGTAGCAGAGGCCCTCCGCGCGCAGCGAGCCGCCGTTGACGACGCCCAGCACGGCGGGCCGCACCGAGCCGTCCTCGGCATGAAGGAACGCGTCGGCGACCAACTGCGCCAGCGCGTTGTTGTCATGTCGGGTGAAGGGCTTGTCGAGCTGGACGTCCTGGCCCAGGTAGCCGACGACGGCATCCGGGTCCGCGACGAGCGGCTGGCACGAGTCGTTGTAGGAGATGCACCCGGCGAGAGGCGACGCCAGGGCGCACGCGAGCGCGGCGATGATGGACTTGGGGAGCGGCATCAGAAGTGGGCCCTCACGGTGAGGTAGCCGGACATGCCCTCGCGCGGGAGGCTCCCGGTGACGCGGTCCGGGCGGGGAACATCGTCGCGAAGGTCATGGTCGAAGACGTTGTGCGCCACCAGCGACACCTCCCAGATGTCGGCGATGGGCTCGCTGCGAATCTGCGCGGTGATGAGGCTGTAGGCGGGAATCTTGTAGCGGCGGACCAGCTCCAGCACGGAGCGGCTGTTGTTGCGTCGCTCCGCGCCCGTGCGCACCACCACGTCGAAGTTCACCCACGCGCCAATGGGCATGGACACGCCCGCGTTGAAGCGGGCCTGCGGCGTATCCGTGAGCAGGCGGGACTGTGAGGGCAGCTCCATGTCCTGCGCGCGGGAGATGCTCGCGTTGAACCAGGCGTTGGCGCGCTTGGAGGCCTCCAGGCGGGCCTCACCCTCGATGCCGTACACGCGCACGCCCAGCTCGCGGTTGCGCAGCGGGACGATGTTGCCGGACGTGTCCACCGGGATGATGGGCGAGTCGAAGAGCTCCAGGTACGCGTTGGCGCGCAGCCGCACGCGGGCCTCTCCGGCGGACTGGATGAGGTCGGCGCCCAGTTCGAAGGTGTCCACCGTGGAGGGCTGCAGGCGCGGGTTTCCCTCGAAGCGGCCCTGGTTGTAGGTCGTGTCCGGGATGCGCTCCACGAGTTCCTGGAGCGTGGGCGCGCGGAACGCTCGGCCGTACAGGGCCTTGAGCACCAGGGCGTCCGTGGCGGAGAACACCAGGCCCACGCGGGGATTGATGCTGGGCACGAAGCTGGTGCCGGTGATGGTGCCCGAGCCGTCCACGGTGGGCAGTTGCGTGGCATCCACTCGCACGCCGAACGTGAGCGTCAGGGGGGTGATGACGGTCCACTGGTCCTGCGCGAAGAAGCCCACGATGAGCCGGCGTGACGCGGCGCCATCCGCGAGGCCCAGCAGGTCCGTGAGCCCCTCGGGCGCGGTGAAGCCTTCCGGGCGCACGCGCGCGTCCAGCGTGTAGTTGGTCTCGTAGTCGTAGTCGCCCAGCGACTGCTGCTCAACCACCGCGCCCAGCGACAGCCGGTTGTTGGCCGACAGGGAGATGTCCGCGTCCACTCCGCCGGTGATCGAACGCACGGAGATGCGCGTGCGCTCCCGCAGGCCCTTGTCGAAGAGCTGGTTGGCGTCCGGGCCCGTGCGGAAGTTCAGGGGGGTGATCTGGAAGAGGCGGTCGGTGGACTGCTGGTCGAACCCGGCCCGCGCGCGCAGCAGCACCGAGGACCCGATGGCGCGCTCCCATTGGAGGTCCGCCATGAGGACGTTCCACTTCAGCTCGGAGTCCTCGCCCACGGTGTCGAAGAGGCCCATCAGGGCGGTGCGGTTCTCGGTGAGGAAGCGCACCGAGGCACCCAGGCGCCCCGCGTCTCCCATGGCGTAGGTGGCGCCACCGCCCAGGTTGAGAAGGAAGCGGTCATCCCGCGTCTTGCCCGCGGGGTCTTCCACCGCGCGAAGGCCCTGGGAGGTGGACTCGTCATCCAGGCCGTCGTGCTCGATGACGTTCGAGTCACCCGTCTGGTTCCACACGTCCGCGTCCGCGAAGAGGCGCAGGTCGCCGAAGGTCTCTCCCGCCGACGCATGCCCGTTGACGGTGATGGCCAGGCGGTCGTCCTTCTCCGGGAAGCCTCCGGCGGAGACGGCCGTGCGCACACCATCCGAGGTGTCGGTGACGATGTTCACCACGCCCAGGAAGGCTCCCGCGCCGTAGAGGGCGGAGCCCGGACCGCGGATGACCTCGATGCGCTCCAGGTTCTCCACCGGCAGGTTCATCAGCGCCTTGCCGTCGAAGAAGTTGTTGAGGCGATGGCCGTTGAGCAGGAACAGCACCTCGGCGTCATTGCGCAGGCCGCGCACCGCCGTGCGATGGAAACCCTGCACGTCGCGGCTGATGGTGAGCCCGGGCACCACGTCCAGCACGTCGGCGACGGTGCGGGCACCCAGCGCGCTGATCTGCTCGCGGCCGAACGAGGCGGCGATGGCGGGCACCTTGCGGACCTTCTCCTCGTGGCGCGTGGCCAGGGCCAGGGTGTCCTCGGCGCTGTAGAGGGCCATGTCCTCTTCCAGCTCCGAGCGCGGCGGCACGACGACCGCGCTCTCGCGCGGCGAGGAGGACTCTCGCGAGGATGACGTGTCGCGCGTCGAGGACTCCCGGGAGGAGTCACGCGAGGCCACGGGCTCACGAATGGGTGCGTCGCGTGAAGTGCCAGCCTCTCGCGTGGGCGCGTCACGTGAGGTTCCAGCCTCGCGGGCGGTCGCGTCGCGGGAGGTCCCCGACTCACGCGGGGGCGCTTCTCGCGTCCCTCGAGTGGGCTCGCGTGAGGTGGTCGCGCTTCCTCGCGTCGGAGGCGGAGGCTCGCGCGACGTCGAGGGGGTGCGGGTGTCCCGCGACGACGCCTTCGGCGGCGGAACATCGGAGGGCAGGTCCGCGGTGAGGGCCGCCATCGAATCGTCGTCGGAGGTGCTGCTCGTGGGCGGCGGCGTCCGGGTGCGCTCGGGAGGTGGCGTCCGGGTGGACGGTCGCTCGTCGGCGGAGTTGGAAGGCGCCGGCTCCGGCGTCGCGGGCCGGCTCGCGGTCGCGGACACGTCGCCCGCCACGAACACGCGCGCGGGCCGCGCGGCCGTCTGGAAGATGGGGATGCGCTCACCGTCGGCGGTGAGGCCCTCGACGTAGTACTCGACGCCCGGCGGCACCATGTGCTCGGCGGGGATGACGCCGCGATAGAGGTCGCCGTACTGGCGCTCCATCAGCACGCGGGCGAACGGCTCGCCCGGGCCGCGGTAGCGGACGTACATCTCCAGGATGCGACCGCCTTCCACGAGCGTGCCGTCCAGCCGCAGAGGCAGCTTGGGCTCGGCGCGGGTCGGTGCGGAGTGAAGAAGAGAAGGCTCCTCGGCACGGACAGGTACCGCCAGGAAGAGCACGAAGCTGAGGAGGGTCGCGCGCGCGAGTGTGTTCTTCAAGCTGAGGGGGATGGTCCATTGCCCCGATCCCCGAGTCAAGGAAGGGAGCCCCCGGGCCACTCGCCGCTGATTTTTTGCCGGGCCTTCAGGGCCGTGCGAGGGATCGCCGCACTCCATGCGCGACTCGCTCGCCCTGCACCTTGCCCTCTTCCGTCGTCAGCGGGCACAAATCGCCCGCGTGGTGGACGGGCAGACAGATGCCTTCCGCTCCTACGAGGCCCGCTACCGGCGGCGTACCGCCAGCTATCGGCGCGTCCTGCCGCTGACCGAGGTGCACCAGCGCGTGCGCGCCTCGGACGTGGTGTACGTGGGCGACTACCACACGCTGCCGTTGGCGCAGCAGACCTACCTGGAGCTCGTCGAACGCGCGCTCACCTCGGGTCGCCGCGTCGTCCTGGCCCTCGAGTGCATCGAGGGCCGACACCAGGCCTCGCTCGATGCCTGGCGCACGGGACGTCTCTCGGAGCGCTCCCTCCTGGCGCGGCTGGGCGGTGAAACGGAGGGTGCGGGCTTCGGCCCGGGCACCACGCTGCGCACGCTGCTCGCCTTCGCCCGGCGCCACCGCCTGGAAGTCGTGGGCATCGACCGGCGCGCCCAGGGTGAACGCTCGCTCGCGCTGAGGGATGCCTACGCCGCGGAGCGCATCGCGCGGGTCGCCCGAGCCGAGGACCGTCCGCTCGTCCTCGTCCTGGTGGGCCAGTACCACGTGGCGCCGTGTCACCTGCCCACGCAGGTGGAGCGCGCGCTCGGTGACGACACGCGACGAGGCCTCGTCGTCTACCAGAACGCGGAAGGCGTCTGGTGGCGGCTGGCCCGCGACGGGCGCATGGGCGTGGCCGAGGCGGTGGAGCTGGCGGACGACACCGTGTGCCTGCTCAACGCCTCCCCTGTCGTCTGCCAGCAAAGCTTCCTGGATTACCTGGAAGCAGAGGCCGGAGACTCACCGTTGATGGACCGGGGCGCCTCGGAGCGCTTCCGGGAGATGGCGGCGCTCATCGGCCGGCTCGCGGGTGTGCCGGTGGTGCGCGCGCTGGAGTCGGTGGAAGTCGCCACGGTGGCGGACGGAGACGTGCTGGCGCGCATCCAGCGGCGCGGGCGCTTCACGCAGGCGGAGCTGTCCCAGTTGCGCCGCCACATCCTGTCTCGGGAGAGCAGCTATATCCCCCGAGCGCGGACGGCCTATCTTGCCTCGCTGTCCTTGAACCACGCGGCGGAAGAAGCCGCGCACTTCGTGCGGCACTGCGCGGTGGGCAGCGCGATGGAGGCGCCTCGCACGGCGTCCGACGCGTTCTACGCGCGGTGCATGGAAGAGGCGCTGGGGTTCTTCGGCTCCCGACTGGTGAACCCGCGACGCACGTGTCTGGGGCTGGCCGAGTGGGCGAAGCGTTTCGGCGAGAGCCGAGGCGTCGAGCGGCAGGTCTCCGCCTTCGTGCTGGCGCACAAGGCCGCGGAGCTGGAGGCGCCCGAGGAGGCGGTGAAGCTGCTGCCCCTGCGCAAGGACCGCCTGTTCCATGGCGTCAGCCACGCACTGGGCTACCTGCTCGGAGACAGGCTCTACCGCGCGTTCGACGAGGGGCGCCTGGCGAAGGCGGAAGTCCGCGCCTTGTTCAGGGACCCCTTCGTGGAGGCGCGGACCGTGTACTTCACGTGGGCCGAGCGGCTGCGCGACTGAGGCTCACGGCGCCTGCTCGTGGGAGGCCTCCGGCTCCGGAGGCTTCGCCGCATCGGGCGCGGGCGCGAAGGTGCCATCCGACAGCAGGTCTCGCCTCGTCGCGGGATTGTCCTCGGTGACGACGCTGATGCTGCCATCCGGGAACAGGACGTAGGTCACCGCCGTGTCCACGTGGCCCACCGCCAGCGAGGTCAGCTCCGGATAGAGCATCAGCAGGGCCAGCTCCGTCTCCAGCGGCCCCTTGAAGTGCTGGTGCAGGTGGGCATCCATCCGCGAGGCATCCTCGGTGATGGGCGCGACGTCGACCGCGATGACGCTCGGGTGCAGCTTCACCTGCTCGCGCAGCGTCCTGCCATCCGGAGCGAAGCGGAACCGGAAGTCACCCCCGTAGAAGAAGCGCTTCGGATCTCGCGTGCCCTGCAGCGTGTACACGGTGATGTCGCCCGACGCCTCCCGGACGACCACCGGGTTGACGCTGGTTCGCCCGAAGGTCTCCACGGTGATCTGCTTCGCCGTCTTCACGGCCCGAGCCACGGGACTGAAGTCGACGGGAAGCGTGTCCACGGGGATGAGTTCCATCCATTCGGGCTCCTCGTGCGGCGCCTTCAACGCGTAGGCCGGGATGAAGGTCCCCGCGTCGTCCACCCGGCCGAAGAGGCCGTACCACGCGCCCTCGTGAGGCAGGGTGACGTGCATCTGCATCCGGGCGGGACTCAGGTCCACGTCCTTGCTCTCCATCAGCACGTCCGTGGCGCGAATGGCGGCACGCTCCGCCTCGACGATGTAGCGGGCGCGGGCCTGGACCCGGAGCAACTCCGCGTCGTCCACGGGAGTTCGAGAGGGAGCAGGAGCCGCGGCGTCGCCGAGGAACGCGCGCGACGAGTGCGCACCGCATCCGACGAGCGACACGAACACCACCAGGGACACCACCAGTCGCATGCGAGACCTCGTGCCACGAGTCTGCGCGATTCCCCAAGGTCCGTCACGCCGCGCGTGCGCGTCGTCGGCGAGGCCGCTTGCTTCCAGGGCCCCTCTGCGCTCGTCGAGAATCTTCAGGCGGCCTCCACCACGATCTCCATCTTGGAACCGCGGGTTCCGTGATGACGGCGGGAGGCGGGTGCGGCACGGCCCGCCGGGGTCAGCGTCTGGCCTGTCTTGGGAAGGCCTCACGCTCCATGGGAACCCGCTGCCTTTCTGACTCAGGTCTTCGTGGGCGCGGTGGCCTGCACGGCGGACTTCACCTTCTCGCGCAAGGCACGGACGCGCTCACGCGCCTGGAGGCGCTGGTCCTCGGAGAGCTGACCGCCGGCCGCGTCACGCTGGGCCTTCAGCTCCTCTCGCAACTGGCGGGCCTCCGTCTTGAACTGGTCCGCCTGCGACTGGGTGAGGCGACCTTCGGACACCGCGCGGTCCAAGCGGTGCTCCATCCGGGCGAGCTTCCGCTCTCCCTTCATGCCCTTGTGGCCATGCCGCCCGTGGTGGCCCTCCTTGCATTGCGGCGCGGGCGCAGTGTCCTCCGCGAGCACCGGAACGGAGAACAGGAGCGAAGCCGTGACAAGGGAACGCAGCAGGAAACTCTGACGCATGGTGAGGCTCTCCAGTCGGTTGAACTGGACGCGAGCGGCACTCCCGCTCGCGTCCTCGTTGCCTGGAAGAACCCCGCGCGGAGGAGAAGGTTAAATCCACGCTCCGGCACCGGGCTGGAGCACCTCCCCTCCCCCTTCGTGCTCGCTAGCCCGCCGTGCAGTCGTCGAGCGCGTAGGAGAAGTCGCGCCGCGACGTCTGGCCCGGGTCCTGGTTGACGACGCCGATATCCAGGAGCTGGTCCGACACCTCCTGGGTGGGTCCACCGATGACGAGCGACTGCCGCGTCACCTTCGTGGAGAACATGCCCATCTTCCCAATCGTCCCATTGGGCTCGCGGCGCCAGCAGCTCACGATGCGCGGGTCCGACGGGGCGAACTGGCAGGACGTGTACTGCCCCACCACCTCGCGCTTCAGGTAGATGCAGCGGCAGTCCCACGGGTCATAGACCTGCGTCGCCACCACGCCCTCGTAGCCCGTCGCCGTCTGCTTCAGCTCGAAGTAGCTGCCGTCCTGCGGGATTTCGCAGAACAACTTCACGTCACCCACCGCGCGGTCCTTCTTCTGCTCCAACACCGCGCCTGACTCGGACGACACCGGCGACGGCGCCGGCTCACAACCCGCGCCCAGCAGCGCGAGGCTCACGAAACAGAACGAGGAGATACGCCAGGGTGTACGCATTTGCGCTCCTTGCGGGAAGTCCTGGGGATTCCAGGACAACCCGCATGGGAGTCTTTTCAGACCCTCAGCGCAACCCACTTTTGTGTCGCGAAGGCTCGGGTGCTCAGGGCGCGCCGGGTTTCACCGCGCGGGTGGCGATGAAACCCTCGAAGTATTCGGAGAGTTTGTCGCCCGCGACGTGCCGGTCCTCGAAGAAGCCAGCGAGGAGGAAGCCCGCGTCGAGCTGTCCGCCCATCTGGTCCTGGAGCGAGTGCCCCACGCAGAGGGGCTCACCCTTGTCGGTGTACCTGCTGCGCTCGGCATCCGTGAGGCTGGTGAAGTCCGAGTACGGCATCTTGTACTTGAGTTGCATCACCCCCTGCTCCTGGAGGTCCGGGTCGAACAGGAAGATGACCGGGTTGCTGAAGCCCGACAGGAGCGCGCCGCCCGGACGCAGCACACGGAAGGCCTCGCGCCAGACGGGCCGCACGTCGTCCACGAAGGCGTTGGAGCACGGGTGGAAGATGAGGTCGAAGCTTCCGTCCTCGAATGCGGACAGGTCCTTCATGTCCCCCTCCACCAGCCGCAGCTCCAGGCCCTCCCGCTCCGCCACCTTGCGGTCCTGACCGAGCTGCGCGGGCGAGTTGTCCAACACCGTCACCCGCGCGCCCGCCGCCGCGAGCACTGGCGCTTGTTGTCCGCCCGCGCCCGCCAGACACAGCACCCGCTTGCCGGTGACATCACCGAACCACTCGCGCGGCACGGGCTTTGTCGGGGTGAGGACGATGCTCCACTCCCCTCGCTTCGCCGCGGCGATGACCTCTGGCGTCACCGGTACCGTCCACCGGTCTCCCGCGGCCACCTGCCGGTCCCACGCCTCGCGATTGTACTTCCGCACGTCCACGGACTCAGTCGTCATGCAGCACCCTTCCTTCCATGCCTCCCGCCACGGTGATGACCTCACCCGTCACATGGCCGGAGATGCGATCCGATGCGAGCGTCACCACAACGCGCGCAACATCCTCGGGCTGGCCCACCTTGCGCAACGGCATGGTGCGCGTCACCCGCTTCACGAAACCCTCGGCCTCCAGCTTGGCGCGGTTGCGGTCCACCTCCGTCCAGCCGGGGCAGACCACGTTGACGCGCCCCAGCGGGGCGATGCGACCCAGCTCGTTCTTCAGGCTGCGCACGAAGCCGCTCGCGAGCGCGCCCTTCGCCGCCGCGTAGTCGGCGTGCCCGGCCTCGCCGAACAGACCCGCCGTGGAGCTGACGATGACGATGTTGCCCACGCCCGTGGTGGACACGTGCCGGAGGAACGCGCGGCAGCACAGGAAGACGCTGTCCAGGTTCTCCGCCAGCGTGCGGCGCCAGCGCGCCAACGACATCTCCCAGACGGGCTCATCCGGGGCGGGCCACACACCCGCGTTGCACACCAGCACGTCCAGCCGGCCCAGCGCGGCCACCGACGCGGGCACGAGGGCATCCACCTCCGCCTCCACCGTCAGGTCCGCGCCCACCGCCGCGCCGCCCACCTCACTGGCGAGCTTTCGCGCCTGCGCCTCGCGAGAGCGGTAGTGCACCGCCACCTTCGCGCCTTCGTCGGAGAACGCTCGGACCAGCGCGATGCCAATACCGCCCGCGCCGCCCGTCACCAGGACGCCTTTGCCCCTCAGCTCCGTGTCCATTCAGATGGCTCCTCGGAAGACATGGGGCCCTGTCGCGCCGGAATCCGGACAGACGGGTGGCGTCCGGCTGCTGCCGACGCAAAAGGCCCGCGGTTGCTGACATGGAAAAGAAAACCGCCGACGCGAGGAAGGCGCGTCGGCGGGAGTTCATCAGCTCAGGCGCAGAAGCTTGCGCGCCTGCTCTGGCGTCGCGGGCTCGCGGCCATGGGCCCGGGCGCGTTTGGCGGCCTCGGCCACCAGCTCCCAGTTGCCCTTCGCGAGCACGCCCTTGGACACGTAGATGTTGTCCTCCAGGCCCACCCGCGCGTTGCCGCCTCGCTTCGCCGCCTCGTCCACGAAGGGAAGCTGGTGACGGCCCACCGCGGCCACCGTCCAGGTGCTCCCCTCCGGCAGCGAGGCAATCATGAAGTCCAGCACCTCCGGCCGCGCCTGCAGCGTGCCCGGCACGCCGAGCACGAAGTCGAAGTGCGCCGGCAGGTCCACCAGGCCCTCCTTCGCCAGATAGCGGGCCTCGTCGAGCATGCCCACGTCGAAGCACTCCAGCTCCGGCCGGAGGCCCAGCGCCTTGATTCTCTTGGCGATGTCCCGCACCAGCGGGCGCGGGTTCCAGAACACCTCTTCGCCGAAGTTCACCGTGCCCGTGGTGAGCGTGGCCATGTCCGGCCTGTCCTCTCCCGTGAGCGTCAGCGGGCCACAGCGCTGGTCCACCGTCATGCCCACCGCGCCTCCGGTGGACGTCTGGATGAGCACGTCGGTGCGCTTGCGGATGGCCCGGATGGCGGCCCGGAACAGCTCCGCGTCCTGGGACGGTTTGCCGTCCGCGGTGCGCACGTGCAGGTGCACCATCGCCGCGCCGGCCTCGCGACAGCGCAAGGCGTCCTCGGCGATCTCCTCGGCGGTGATGGGCAGGTGCGGCGTCTGCTCGCGCGTCGTCTCCGCGCCCACCATCGCCGCGGTGATGACCATGGGAGTGCTCATCGCTGGCCTCGCTGCTTGTCCTTGGGAACCACGCAGGTGCCCGAAGCACGGCACACCACGACAGGCTCCGGCAACAGGTCCGCCGCCGAATCATTCACATCCGTGCGAGGCCGGATGACCTTGCGGGCCTCGAAGCGCATCTTCCGCGACGTGTTGCCCGCACTGATGATTTCGCCCTCCGCCTCGATGAAGTCTCCCGCGTACACCGGCGCCAGGAACTCCACCGAGTCGTATGCGCGGAACAGGCCCTCGTCGCCGTCCGCCCGGATGCACAGCTCCGTGGCCACGTCGCCGAACAGGCCCAGCATGCGCGCGCCGTCCACCAGGTTGCCGCCGTAGTGCGCGTCGTGGCTGCTCATGCGTAGGCGGATGATGGCCTTCGTCCCAGTGCTCACGTCGGCTCTCCCTGGTAGTGCGCGTCCTTGGGCTCCTTGCCTTCCTTCTTCAGGAGCGCATGGACGATGTAGTTGGCCACGTCGGACGGCTTGGTGCCCGGCCCGAAGCCGGCGTCGAAGCCCAGCTCCAGCGCCAGCTTGTGGTCCACGCGCGGGCCGCCCAGGAGCAACTGCACCTTGCCGTGGATGCCCGCCGCCTTCGCCGCGTCGATGAACTGCCGCGAGTTGTCCTTGTGCACGTCGCGCTGCGTGACGACCTGGCTCACCAGGATGGCGTCGGCCTTCTTCGCCACCGCCTTCTTGATGAGGTCCTCGTTGGGCACCTGGCTGCCCAGGTTGAACGCCTCGAACCCGGGGTAGCGCTCCAGGCCGTAGTCGCCCGCGTAGCCCTTCATGTTCAGGATGGCGTCGATTCCCACCGTGTGAGTGTCCGTTCCCGTGCACGCGCCGAACACGACGATGCGACGGCCGACCTTCTCCTTGATGAAGGCGTTGAGGTCGTCGAAGGACATCTTCTTCACGACGACTTCCGGCACGTCGATTTCGGCGTAGTCCAGGTACATGCCCGAGCGGGCGTACACGATGAAGAACGTGTAGTTGTCGGCGGCGCGCTCGGCGGCGGCGACCTTGACGTCGGAGAACCCCATCTTCTTCGTGAAGACGGCGGCGGCCTCCTTGGCCTTCTCCGACAGGGGCACCGGCAGGGTGAACGACAGCTGCACCACGCCGTCGTCCCGACGGTCTCCGTAGGGACGGATGATCTGCTTGCTGGGCTTCACCATCGGATCATTTCCCCCCGGCCCGCTGAATCTTCACGCTGGTGCCCACCTTGTCGGCCAGCGCGGCGAAGCGCTCCTTCTTGCGCTGCTCCAGGTGGAAGACGACGGACCACGTCGTGCGCCCATCGCACCCGACGTACGTCACCGTGTCCACCACCCCGCCGTTCGTCGAATTGTCCGAGTCCAGCCGCTTGGCCGCCGGCTGCCCGCCCACCTTGAGGCGCTCCCAGTTGGCCCCGCCGATGCCGGCGACAATCTTGTCCACGCAGACCTGGGCTTTCATGCCCGCGGTCTGCACCGAGCCCACGTCCACCAGGAAGTACGCGTCGCCGCTGGGCGCGGTGAACTTGGTCGTCCCGTCCTCGACGGAGCGGTTCCACGCGGCGGGAACCTGCACGCCCACGTTCTTCACCTGGAACTGCGCCAGCGAGTCCGCCGAGCCGCCCGCGGCCATCACCACGGTCAGGATGGTACCGAGCATCATGTTGCCTCCAGGATTTCCAGGAACGGGTTGAAGTAATCGGGAGCCTTCTCCATCACGCCATCCAACCCCTTGCCGCCGGTCTCCTCGCGCTTCACGTCGCCGAAGTGACCCTTGCCAATGGCCGCCACCATGCCCTCGTCGCGGCACTCCTGGAGCAGCTTCATCGCCTGGCCGAACACCTCGCGGGCCCGGTTGGCGATCTTCCCGTCCTCGCGAACGGTGAACTCCTCGTCGATGCCCCGCGCGGCGCGGTGGATGTAGTTGGCGGACTTGAGCGCCACGAACCGGTCCGCGAGCAGCGGCGTGTGCATGGCCTCCGTCATCATGCCGAGCAGCTGGATGCCCTGCTTCGTCCAGATGGCCACCAGGTCCGCCATCACGTCGTACGCGTGGCTGAAGAAGATGTCCGTCTCCTTGTGCTTGGTGGGCGGCATGTACTTCAGCGGCGCGTCCGGGAAGCAGCGGCGCACCAGCATCGCCTGCGACAGCTCCAACAGGAGCGTGTCGTCCCGGTACGGGTCGATCTCGTACGAGTGGCCGATGCCCAGCTGCCAGTCCTTGAGGCCCGCGCGCTTGGCGAAGCACTCGTTGATGAACTGGCTGGCGATGACGGTGTGGGCCGCGTCGTACGCGTCCGCCGTGGTGATGTAGTTGTCCTCGCCGGTGTTGATGATGATGCCGGCGAGCGCGCAGATGCGGCGGCTGAAGTACTGGTCGATGAAGGTGCGACGCATGTTGATGTCGCGGAAGAGGATTCCGTACATCGCGTCGTTGAGCAGCATGTCCAGCTTCTCGTAGGCCGCGCAGAAGGCGATCTCCGACATGCACAGGCCGGACGAGTAGTTGGTGAGCTGGATGTAGCGCTTGAGCTTGCGGCTCTCCTCATCCAGGGCCTCGCGCATGATGCGGAAGTTCTCCTGGGTGGCGTACGTGCCGCCGTAGCCCTCCGTCGTCGCGCCGTGAGGCACGTAGTCCAGCAGGGACTGCGCGGTGGAGCGGATGACGGCGATGACGTCCGCACCCGCCTGGGCCGCGGCCCGAGCCTGGTCCACGTCGTCGTAGATGTTGCCCGTGGCGACGATGACATACTTGTGCGGCGCCGGCGACATGGGGAACTGCTGGCGGAGCGCGTCGCGCGCGGCGAGGCGGGACTTCATGTCCTCCAGGGCGGAGCGGGCTTCCGCGCGCACCTCGGCGCGGAGGTTCTGTTCGACTTCCGGAGACAGGGGACCCAACTTGTCCGTCGGCAGCGCCGTCAGCCGCTCCACGGCCTCCAGCGGGCTCTTGGCGCCCAACTGGAGCGCCCGGCCATACCAATAGGCTGCGCCCCGGTTGAGCACCCCGGCGGCCTTGAGCTTGTCGACCATCAGGTTGGCGAGCGGAACCCCCCGCGCGCCGGCCCCGGAAATACCGAAGAAGCGCAACACGGTGCGCTCGATGGATACAGTGGTGTTACGGCGGATGAGGTCGAAGATCGGGTTGACGATCTCTTCCGCCAGAGTGCGCGCGTGCGCAATCTGCGCGTCGTCAATGAACGGGCCAGGCATCCGCGCACCTTACCCGCCCAAACGCCTACAGGAAGCGCCGAAGCAGACCCCGAACGCGCTGCCGCACCGCATTATCGGTTCTGGAGCCAACGCACCGAAAAAGCGATGATCCCCTGCACCGAGCAGGCGGTGTTTCCACCGACATGCCGGTGAGTGGCGTTGTTGGCTTCGTGACAAGCCTTTGGATTTATTGGAATCCAGGAATCGGCACGGCGCGTGCTCTGGAGCGGTCCGCCTCATCCCCCGAGAGGAGACTTCGAATGAAAACCCGCTCCCTGTTGCTGTCGGCCGTGTTGCTCAGTGGTCCTGCCTTCGCAGCCAATCCGCCGCCCCTCACCACGGACACCGGTGCCGCCGTGGGCACCAATCAAAGCTCCAAGACGGCCGGCCCGCGCGGCGGCATCTTGCTGGAGGACTTCCACCTCATCGAGAAGCTGGCCCGGTTCGACCGTGAGCGCATCCCGGAGCGCGTCGTCCACGCGCGTGGCACGGGTGCCTATGGCGTCTTCGAGAGCTACGGCAACTTCTCCAACCTGACGCGCGCGTCCGTCTTCTCCAGCAAGGGGAAGAAGACGCCCCTGTTCGTGCGCTTCTCCACCGTCATTCATCCGTCCGGCTCGCCGGAGACGCTGCGAGACCCACGCGGCTTCGCGCTCAAGTTCTACACGGACGAGGGCAACTGGGACCTGGTGGGCAACAACCTGCCCATCTTCTTCATCCGCGACGCCATCAAGTTCCCGGACATGGTGCACTCGCTCAAGCCGTCGCCCATCAACAACAAGCAGGACCCGAACCGCTTCTTCGACTTCTTCTCCCACATCCCCGAGTCCACGCACATGCTGACGCAGGTGTACTCGGACATCGGAATCCCGGCGAACTACCGCCAGATGAACGGGCATGGCGTCCACGCGTTCAAGTTCGTCAACGCCAAGGGTGAGTACCGCTACGTCAAGTTCAACTGGGCCTCGCAGCAGGGCGTCAAGAGCCTGACCTCCGAGGAGGCCGCGCGCACCGCGGGCGAGGACCACCAGCACGCGACGACGGACCTGTATGCGTCCATTGGCGCGGGCAAGTTCCCCGCGTGGGAGCTCTCCGCGCAGGTGTTGGACCCCAAGGACCTGGACAGCTTCAGCTTCAACCCGCTGGACCCGACGAAGATCTGGCCGGAGGACAAGGTGCCTTCCGTCAAGCTGGGCAAGTTCGTCCTCAACAAGATGCCGGACAACTTCTTCGAGGAGACCGAGCAGGCCGCGTTCTCCCCCGGCGTGCAGCCCTCCGGAATCGAGCCGTCCGAGGACCGCCTCCTCCAGGGCCGGCTCTTCTCCTACGCGGACACGCAGCGCTACCGCGTGGGTGCCAACTACCAGTCCCTCGCCGTCAACCGCTCGCGCGCCGCGGTGAACAGCAACAACCAGGCGGGCAGCATGAACATCGCCAACACGAAGTCGGACGTGAACTACGAGCCGAGCATCGCCCGTGAGTCGCAGGAGTCCCCCGCCGACCTCTTCTCGCGCGCCGCGCTGTCCGGCACCACGCAGCAGCAGCCCATCGAGAAGACGGACAACTTCTCGCAGGCGGGCGCCTTCTACACGGCGCTCGACGCGGCCACGAAGGACCGGCTGGTGAAGAACCTGGCCGCGGACCTGGGTCAGGTGCGTGACGCCCGCGTGAAGGCGCGCATGGTCGGCCACTTCTACGTCGCCAACGCGGAGTACGGCACCAAGCTGGCCAACGCGGTGGGCGTGAAGGTGGATGACGCTCGCGCCGCCGTGGCCCCGCTCGCCACGCGCTGAAGCTCGCGGTGATTCACACGGGTCCCGGCGCCAGGGTGTCGCCGGGCCCCCTTGAGAGACGGCCGGGGAGTGTCCAGGGAAGGCGCGCTCCCCGCGAGGTGGCCTCCCCCGCCCCGGCCTTCTCATCCGACTTCGTCTGGAGGACGACCATGTTTCGCAAGGTGCTGCTCGGAGCCCTCGGTCTCCTGGTGCTGGTGTGCGCGGTGCTGACGGCCGCCTGGTGGTCCCTGCGCGCGGAGCCCGCGCCCCAGGGGCGGATGCTGGCCACGAGCGAGGCGGAGAACTACCTGCTCGCCGCCGCGCGCGTCGGTGACACGGAGATTGTCACGGGGTTGCTGAAGGCCGGAACCCCCGTGG
The DNA here is from genome assembly GCF_013336705.1 of Myxococcus sp. CA051A. NCBI lineage: Bacteria > Pseudomonadati > Myxococcota > Myxococcia > Myxococcales > Myxococcaceae > Myxococcus > Myxococcus sp. CA051A. The sequence continues at coordinate 450,079 of NZ_JABUMS010000009.1, forward strand.
AGGCTCGCGACTCGCGGGGCTTCTCGCCGCTCATCCTCGCGGCGTACCACGGCCATCTGGACACCGTGCGCGCGCTGCTCTCGGCGGGTGCGGATGCATGCGCGGGCGACAAGCGCGGCAACACGGCGCTGATGGGCGCGGCCTTCAAGGGCTACGGCGACGTCGTCGCGCTGCTGAACCAACAGCCGTGCGCCGTGGACCAGGCCAACAGCCTGGGCCAGACGGCGCTGATGTTCGCCTCCCTCTTCGGGCGGCGGGAAGTCGTGGACCAGCTCCGCGAGAAGGGCGCCTCTCCCGAGGCTCGCGATGCCAGTGGCCGGAGTGTCGGCGACTGGGCGCGGACGCAGACCGAGCCCCAGGCACCCGTGGCGCCCGAGACCGATGGCGCGTCCTCCGCCGCGAGGTAGTGCGACACGACGCTCACGTCGCGACCGATGGCCTCGCGGAGGATGCGGCGACAGGGGCCTGACGCGCGGGGAGCAAGCCGCTCTGGACGGGCTTGCGCCCCGCTGGCTCGCTCAGACGTAGCGCGTGGCGAAGAGCTGGAGCAGCGCCGGCTCCGTGCGCAGCAGCGCCAACGTCAGCGAGGCATGACCGGGCACGTAGCCGTTGCCCACCAGCATGGTGACGTCCTTGCCCACGCCCTCGGCGCCGAGCGCCGCCGTCGTGAAGCTGGTGGCCATGGAGAAGAAGATGGCCGTGCCGCCATCCTTCACCGAGAGAATGGTGGCCATCTCCGTGTTGCCCACGCTGGCGCAGTTCACCACCAGGTCACAGAGCTGCCCATCCGTGGCCTGGCTCACCGCCTCCATCACGTCCACGCCCTGGGTGGCATCCACCTTCAGCGCCACGTCACACAGGCCGATGGACGACAGCATGTCGAGCGCCGCCTGGGACACGTCCAGCGCGATGAGCTTGCCCCGGCTCTCCAGGTTGCGCCGCGCCTGCGCCAGACACAGCGCCCCGCTCTTGCCCGCGCCCAGCACCGCCACCGTCATGCCCGGCCGCACGTAGCGCGCCACCAGCGCGGGCGCGCCGCACACGTCCAGCGCCGCCAGCGCCAGCGTGTCCGGGATGTCCGACGGGAGCTTCGCGTAGATACCGCTGGCAAAGAGCACCGCGTGCCCTCGAATGTCCAGCCGGTCGATGTCCACCTGGACGGCCTTCACCTCTTCAATCACCAGCGGAGTCAGCGTCAGGCTCACCAGCGTCGCGATGCGGTCTCCAATCTGGAGCTGCCCCTTCGCCGGGTGCTTGGCGCCAATCTCCTTCACGCGGCCAATCAACATGCCGCCCGAGCCCGTGACGGGGTTCTGCATCTTCCCCCGCTCCCGGACGATCTCCTGGATGCGCTCGCCGATGCGCGCGGGGTCGCCGCCCACCTCGCCCTTGATCTGCTTGAAGGAGGCCGCGTCGATGTTGAGGCTCTCCACGTCGATGAGCACCTCCGAGTCGCGGCACGGCAGCGAGGGGTCCAGCTTCCGCGCACGCTGCGGCAGCACACCCTTCTCACCGACGACGCGAGACAGCCCGTAGAGGTCGTTGCTCATGTTCCCATCTCCCTGAAGGTCTTCCCGCACCTGCCACCGAGCCACCGTGGCGCGCGGGCGCTCTGCCTCTACCCGCTCCCCTGGGGCAATGGCCAGCGCAACGTCACGCTTCCGAGGGATGACGTCACGCGGCAATCAGTCCCGGGGCCCCACGTCCCATGAGGCCCGTCCAGGACCGACGCCGCGCCCGGTCCGCTACTCCCGCGCGAGCTTCGGCAGGAGGACCGACAGCGACCGCTCGAAGCGATAGCTCACGCCGGAGTGGCCGTCCTCGAACTCCTCGTGCACCAGCTCCACGCCGGCGTTCTTGAGGTCGTCCGCCAGCATCCGCGTGCCCCAGCGCATGTTGAACTCGTCTCGGGTGCCGCAGTCCAGGAAGACGGTCTTCATCTTCCGGTAGGCGTCCAGGAACTTGGGCACGAAGCGCACCGGGTCATGCACCAGCCACCGGTTCCACACGTCGATCTTCAACCGGCCCGTCTGCGCGTCGAAGGGCAGCTCCAGGTTGAGCGGCTCTCCCTTCTTCGGCGAGTACGCCGCCGCCATCGCCAGCGTGTTCACCACCGGAAAGTCATCGCCGCGCATCTTCGTCTCGCGCACGCGCTGGCGGAACTCGCCCTGCCAGGCCTCGATGCCTCCGGCCTTGAGGAGCACGCCCGCCGCCTTCGGCAGGTCCGGCAGGTAGCAGTACTCGAAATACGAGTCCGCGGAGTGCGCGCCCAGGTGCGAGAAAATCTCGGGGTGGTAGCGCCCCATCACCAGCGCGCCATACCCGCCCGAGCTGTGTCCCAGCACGGCTCGCGACGCCGCCTTGGGCAACGTGCGGAAGGTGCGGTCCACGAAGCCGACGATGTCCTTGGCCAGGTAGTCCCGGTAACGGCCGATGGCGTCGCTGTTGATCCACTGGCTGCCGCCCAGGGACGTCCAGCCATCCGGGAACACGCCCACCACCGGCGGCACCGCGCCAGACTCGATGAGCGCGTCCAGCCGCTCGGGCACGCTGGGCGCGAAGCCCGAGGCATTCGTCCAGCTGCCGCCGCCACTGCCAAACGCGTGCAGGAAGTACACGGCCGGATAGCGTCGGTCTCCCTCGCCATACCCTGGCGGCAGGTACACGGTGAGCCGCCGCCGAGCCGGGTCGCCCAACGGATTGGACTCCAACGCGGGCGACTGCACCTCGCGCGTTTCCAACAATCCCCTCATCTGAGTCTCCCCCCCGAGGCCCCGCTATGCGCGCGAGCCCGGGTTCTTGCCGAAGATCTTCATCACGGCTTGCAGGTCCTCCCACGCCTTGCGCTTCTCCGCTGGATTGCGGAGCAGGTACGCGGGGTGGAAGGTGGGCATGAGCTGAATGCCCTCATAAACGCGCCAGGCACCACGCATTCGGGTGATGGGCGTCGAATCGCGCAGCAACGTCTGCGCCGCGAACTTGCCCAGGGCCACGACGACCTTGGGCTGGATGGCAGCGAGCTGCGCCCGGAGGAACGGCTCACACGCGGCGATCTCGTCCGGCTCCGGATTGCGGTTGCCTGGAGGCCGGCACTTCACCACGTTGCAGATGTAGATGTCGTCGCGACGGAAGCCCATCGCCTCGATCATCTTCGTCAGGAGATCTCCCGCGGCGCCCACGAAGGGAACGCCCTGCAGGTCCTCGTTCTCGCCCGGCCCCTCGCCGACGAACACCAGCTCCGCGCGAGGATTGCCCGTACCGAACACGATGTTCTTGCGGCCCGAGCACAGCTTGCAGCGCTGGCAGTCCCCCAGCTCGCGACGCACCTGGTCCAACGTCGGCCGCTCACCGTCGACACTCCCCGGCAGCACGGTGGTTCCGCCCGGAGACGACCGGGGAACGTCGAGCAGCATTCCGGCGCTCGCGGGAGCGGAGGGACGAGACATCGGCGCGCGTGCCGCCACGGGCGCCTCCGCACGAGGAGGCGGGGGCGCATCGACGAGCGGACGCGACACGGGCGCCGCGCGGCTCGAATCCGGGGGACTCGCGGGAGGGCCAGGTCGACGCTCGGCCATCGAGGGCGCGCTCGGAGGCGTCGCACCGGGCAGCACCTGCGCGGGGCCGGGACGGCGCTCGGCCATGGGGGAATCGACGGGGGGCGTCGCACCGGGCGAGCCCTGCACGGGGCCAGGTCGGCGCTCGGGCGCGGCAGCCGTGGGCTCGGCCGCACCACCGGGCCGAGCAAATCGCGAACGCATGGAGGGGGCGAGGCGCTGAAGCTCGGCCGCCGCCTTCGCGTCGATCATCAGCAACCGGCCAGCACCGTCCTCCTGCCAGAGCAGGTGACGGCGCACGTCCTCGAGCACGGCGCTCAGTTCCTGCGAGGCATCGGGCGAGTCGTCGTTCACGGTGGTGGATCGGTATCGGACGACGGGACCGAGCGCAAGGAAGCGGTCATCCTTCGCGACCGTACGCCTCTCGCCACGGCGGGCCCACCGGCACCCACCGGGTCAAGTCCTCGCTGGGCCCACACATCGCGTCACAGACCTGTCGCTCGGACGTCCTGGAGCGGCATTCAGCCCTGTCCGTCGATTCCAGGCCCCGCCGCTCAGCCGTTCGCCGGGCGTTGTTCCACCAGCAGCAGTTCGAGGATTCCCCGGGCCACCGCGTCCTTGGTGCCCTGGAGCTCTCGTGGCGAGCCGGCGCGCGTCAACACCGTCACCCGGTTGGTGTCGGTGCCGAAGCCCGCGCCGGGCGCCGTCACGTCGTTGGCGACAATCGCGTCCAGGCCCTTGCGCTCCAGCTTCTCGCGTGCGTGCTCCAACACCCGCTCTGTCTCCGCGGCGAAGCCCACCAGCACCGGACGCCGCGCCTGCCCCGCCACCTTCCGCGAGGCCTCCGCCAGCACATCCGGCGTGCGCACCAGCTTCAACGTCTCCGGCCCGGAGGCGGCGCCCTTCTTCACCTTCTGCGCGGCCCGAGTCTCCGGGCGCCAGTCACTCACCGCCGCCGTGGCGATGAATACGTCCGCCTCTCCAACCCTCCCCAGGACCTCGCGCGCCATGTCCTCGGCGGACACGACGTCGACGACTTCCAGCCCCGCGCGGTCCACCGCGCCCACGGGCCCCAGAACCACCGTCACCGAGGCGCCCAGCGCACGCGCCGCATGCGCCAGCGCCAGTCCCATCTTCCCCGTGGAGGGGTTGGAGATGAACCGCACCGGGTCCAGGAACTCGCGCGTGGGGCCCGCCGTCAGCAACACCCGCTTGCCCGCGAGCGGCCCCGGGGCGAAGCGCGCGGCCACTCCCGCGACGATGGCCGGCACCTCCGCCAGCCTCCCCTCACCCACGTCGCCACAGGCCAGCAGGCCCGCGCCAGGGCCGACGAAGGAGAAGCGCGCATGTGCCAGCAGCGCCGCCACGTTCTCCTGCGTCATCGCGTTGTCCCACATGGCCACGTTCATCGCCGGGGCCAGCACCACCGGCCCGCGGAAGGCCAGCAGCGACGTCGTCACCGCGTCGTTGGCCATGCCCGCGCGCACTCGCGCCAGCAGGTCCGCCGTCGCGGGAGCCACCACGAAGGCCTCCGCCCAGCGCGCCAGGTCCAGGTGCCCGAAGTTCCCCTCCTGCGAGGGGTCGAAGTAGTCGGTGAGCACCGGATGCCCGCTGAGCGCCTGGAAGGTGAGCGGGGTGACGAACTGGCGAGCGGACTCCGTCATGGCCACCCGCACCTCGGCGCCCGCCCGACCCAGCTCGCGCACCAGCTCGCAAGCCTTGTACGCGGCGATGCCACCGGCCACGCCCACCACGATGCGACGGCCCTTCAGTGCCGATACGTCCATGCGGCTTCCTAATGCGCCCGCCCGTCGGCTCGCAACCGAAGCAGTGCCCAAGCCACCGACGCGTCAACGCCCCAGCGTCAATTCGCCCCGCGAGGGCACATCCACCACGCGCACCTCCGGGCCACCGGGCGTCTCCACATGGAACGCGCCCCACACCACCGTGTAGCGGCCGGGAGGCAGGCCCGACACGATGACCTGCTCGGTGCGAGGCTGATAGACGAGGTGCGCCCACCGCGAGCGCATCAACTCCTGTGCGGGCGGGTTGCTCGACACCGGGACTTCTCCGGCCACCACCCAGAGCGCCTTGCCCCGCTCGGGCTTGAGCTGCACCGTGAGCGAAGCGCTCCCGGGCGAGGGGCCCAGGTCCAGGTGCATCTCCGCGCCGCCCACCTGGACCACCAGCGCGGGCTCCCCCGAGTACTCGAGTCCCGAGCCCAGCATGAACCGGTAGCTGCCCGGCGCCACGTCCACGGAGTAGCCCCCGTCAGGACCGGTGACGATGGTGAGCGGCTCGCCTCGGTCGCCATTCACCGCCTCGACTTCGATGCCCGCCGCCGGCTGTCCTCCCGGACGGAACACGCGACCACTCAGGCGCGTGGCCTGCTTCAGCGTCAGCTCCAGCGCGGCGCGATTCCCGCGCTCCACCGCCTGCGTTCCGCTCAGCCGGCCCTTGCGCGCGGAGACGGTGTAGCGCGCGACATAAGGGGGGCTCGCCAGCGTGAAGCGGCCGTCCGGTCCCGAGAGCACCGACTCGTCGCACACCTCGCAGGAAACCACCGCGTCCGCCACCGGCCCTCCGCTCGCGTCCCTCACCAGGCCACTGATGCTCGGCAGCTTCTCCAGCACCAGGTCGCCCAGTTCGGGTGACACCGGGCGGTCCACCATGAGCGGCTCGTAACCGGAGGCATCCACCGCGACGATGACACGGTCGCCCGCGGTGGGCAGCGCCAGTTCGAAGCGGCCATCCGGGCTGTCCACCTGATGCTCGTCCATCCGGAAGCGACGCACCGGAGCGCCGTCATCGCCAACGACGCGCCCCCGGAAGACATCGCGCTTCTTGAGCACCACCTTCACCGGCGGCCCGCCCGCCTTGCCTTCCGCGCGCTCCGTCTGGTCATAACCGGAGTGCTTCACCTCCAGGCGGTAGCCCCGGTCCGGGCGCAGTGAGCGGAACTCGAAGTGGCCCCGCGCGTCGCTGATGACAGGCTCCGCGCCCCGCGGCACCACCGACAGCGAGGCACCCGCCACGGGCGTGCCTTGCGTGTCCACCACGTCGCCCGTCAGGGGCGCACCGGGCTTCAGCTCCGCCTCCAGCTTGAGCGTCTGACCCTCCACCACCGTCACCTGCCGCCGCTCGGAGGGCTGGTAGTCCGGATGCGAGGCCACCATCGAGTAGGACCCTTCCGGAAGCCCGCGCATGGGCACGACGCCATCGGGGCCGGAGGGACGGTCACTCCGGAAGATGCCCTCCTGATCCACCCACAGCACCACGTCCGCGCCTTCCACGCGCCGACCGCCGGATGACACCGTCACCTCCAGCGCGGCATGGGGCTCCAGCGGAAGCTCCACACCGGAAGCCGGCGCCGTCACCTTCACCTGACCACCGCCCCACTCCGAATGGTGCGCGTGCAGTTCATACAGGCCCGGCGTGGGCACCTGCGCCGCGAAGCGCCCTTCCCCATCCGCCAGCACCGACTCGCCCGTGGGCTGCACCAGCACCGACACGCGGGGCGCGGGACGTCCATACTCGTCCATCACCCGTCCGGTGATGAGCGTGGCGCGCTCCAGCTCCAGCTCCAGGGTCGTCTCGCCCTTGCCCACGCGAGCGGGGAGCTGGACGTCGCGGAAGCCTTCCGCCTTGCCCTCCAGCAGGTACTCGCCCACGGCCAGTGGCCCCAGCTCCACCAATGCGCCCGTGGCCGCGCGCTCACGCCGGACGAGTTCGCCCCGCGAGGTGCGCAGCATCAGCTCCGGAGTGGGGACGGGCTGTCCGGCCTCGTCGACCACCGTGACGAGCAGCTTGCCCGCCTCCTCCAACTCCAGCGTCACCTGCGTCACACGCGCGTCGAGCGTCAGCGTGCGCGGGGCCGAGCCCAGGCCCGGGGCCTCCGCCGTCACCACCAGTTCGTCCGGATACAGGCCGGTGAAACGCACCACCTCGCCTTCGGTGCGCAGCTCACGCGACAGATGGTCGGCACGAAGGCGCACCGTCGCGGCCGCGGGCTGGCCCTGTCGCATGACGCGAACCTCGAGCGTGCGCGCGGGAGTCAGCTGCAACCGCACCGCCTGCGGCCCCGCCTCGACGTGAGCCTCCACGGCGGGCAGGTAGCCCTCCGCCATCGCCAACACGTAGAAAGGCCCTTCGCCCAGGCCATCCAGCGAGAAGGCACCTTCCGCGCCGGACTCCGCCTCGAAGGGCAGCGGCACGCGACGGGAGACGGCGTGTACGCGAGCCCCCTTGAGCGGCTGCCCCGCTTCGTCCACCACCTGGCCTCGAATGGAGCGCAAGGGCGGGAGGTACAGCTCCACCGGGTCTCCCGGGGCCGCCCTGTCCCTCAGCGCCACCCCCAACCCCGAAGCGCGCGCCCACACGGAGAAGGACACACCGACGAGGTGCTCGAAACGGAAGCGCCCTTGCTCGTCCGTGCGCACCGTCGCGCGTGGACTGAGAAAGCCTCGCTGCTGCTCGAAGAAGGCGAGCGTGTGCAACGCGGACTCGCGGGCCGGGCAGGACAGGAGCGCCTGGTCGCATTCGTCGCAGCGCACGTCCGCCAGCGTCCGCTCGGCGCTGGCCGCGAGGAACACCTCCGCCCCCGACACGGGCTTGCCCGACGCATCCAGCACGCGGCCGGTGAGCGCCAGGCCCTCCTGGCCCCCCGAGGAGACCTCCACCGCGGAGAACTCGGGCAGCGACTTCGGCGTGGAATCCAGAGACGCGGCGGACGCAGGGCTCCGAGGCCCACTCTCGGAATGGGACCAGAGCCAGGCTGCCCCGGCCACCACCAGGGCGGAAATCACCCCTATGAGAATCCAGTTGCGCATGCGCACGTCACTCGGACCTTAGCCCGCGGCCGGGCCCGGAACGGGTGATTCCCTCCGGAAATTCCGGACCCCGTCCTCTCCCGGACGCTCCCCCCATGACGCGTTCCCACCCGGTGGCCTGCGTTGCCACCGGGGAAACACCGTCATGCGTTGGTCACTGCTTCGTGTCGTCCTCGAGCGCGTCCAGTCGCTTCTCCACCCGCTCGAAGCGCGCGTTCGTCGTATCCGCCAACGAGCCGAGCAGCCGAGCCATGCGGCCCGCATGTGTCTCCATCCGCTGGAGTCCACCGGACAGGCCACGAAGCTCACCCGCCACCGTCTCCATGTGCGTCATCATGACGTCCATGTTCGCGCGCAGGGAGTCCGTGCTCGCGCTCAGGGAGTCCACGTTCGCGCGAAGCGATTCGATGTTCGCCTGCATCGCGCCCATGTTGGCCTGCATCACGCCCATGTCCTCGCGCATCACCCCCATGCTCTTCAGCACGAAGCCCATGCTCGAGGCCATGACTCGCGTATGCGTCCGCGTGGTCTGCATCTCCTCCCGGAGCTCCGCGACCTCGCCGATCAACCGCACCATGACATCCCGCCCCACCGCCCTCGCCATCCGACCTCCCACCATGGTTTGGCGGGAAGCTACATGGCGGGTCTGACGAGGACCGGACGAGACAACGGAACCACGACGGGTGCGCTGGCTCATGGTCGGTCTCCTCACTCTTCAGCGAAGGGCTGGATGGCCTGCGCCACGGCGAGCTCCTGTCGGGCCTCGCTCAACTCCGAGTTGGTCGCGCGCAGCCGGTCACTCAGCACCTGCACGAAGCTCCAGAGCATCTTCACCGCGAGGATGGACTCGCGCTTCATCAGCCCCATCAGGTCCGGACGGGAGATGACCATGGTGCGCGTGGGCTCCGTCGCGCGCACCGTCGCCGAGCGCGGCGCGTTGTCGATGAGGCCCATCTCTCCGAAGTGGCCGCCAGAACGCAGCTCGGCGATCTCCACGCCGTTCTTCTCGATGGCCACCCGGCCCCGGATGACGACGAAGAGCTCCTCGCCCGGCTGCCCCTCCACCACGATCTCCCGCCCCGCGGGATAGGTGCGCGTGGTGGCGATGGACAACACCGCCGTCTGCTCCTTGTACGTGAGGTGACGGAAGAGCGGAATCTTGCGCAGCGCCTCCATGCGCGACTGCGCTTCGCTCGTCTCCTCGTTGGCCATGGCGGCGCTGTCGCCCGCCACCTTCACCACCACCGCGGTGATGTTGTCCTTGCCACCGCGCTCGTTCGCGATGTCGATGAGCCGCTTGGGCAGGTCCGCCGGCTGAAGCCCCGACACCAGCGGCAGCATCTCCTCATCCTCGACATAGCCGTGCAGGCCGTCCGAGCAGAGGACGAACATGTCGCCGGGCACCAGGTCCACGATGAGCGTGTCCACCTGGACGGATTCCTGGATGCCCACCGCACGCGTAATCACGTTGCGGTACTGCGACGTCGCCGCCTGCTCCTTGGTGATGGTGCCCGCCTTGAGCTGGGCGGCGACGAGCGTGTGGTCCTCGGTGAGCCGGTGACACTGCCCGTGCCGCACCAGATAGACGCGGCTGTCGCCCACGTGGCCGATGACGGCCTTGTTGCCGCCCACCGCCAGGCACACGAAGGTCGTCCCCATGCCCCGCTTGGTCGAGTCCGTCATCGCCGTGCGGTAGATGTCCGCGCACGCCCGCTGGACGGCCACTTCCACCAACGCCGCCGCCGCCGAACGACTGTCCGCCGTGGGGTTGTTGCCCAGGTCCTTCAGCAGATGCCGGTTCGCGGTGATGTGCTGCTTGACCACCTCGGTGGCCCGATTGCTCGCCACCTCTCCCGCCGCGTGCCCGCCCATGCCGTCGGCGACCACGTACAGGCCGAGCGGCACGTCCACCAACATCGCGTCTTCGTTGTGCTGCCGCTTGCGGCCGACGTCGGTCAGTCCGAAGGCTTCTGTGGTCAAGGCCACCGCGAACACTCCCGTGTGTGACTGTAGGCGACTCCGCACGTTATGCAGGCCGCTTGAGACGTGGCAAGGCTCAGGGAGCCATCCGAACCGCGAGCATCCTGACAAAGCCGCTTGCCGTGTAGAACGCCAGCTCCACCTGTCCGAAGCGCAACCGGACGCCATCCTCCAAAAGGACGGGCTTGCGAGGGGTGAGCCGAACCCCGCTCAGCCACGAGCCATTCTTGGAGCCCGCGTCGGTCAGCAGGAAACCCGCCTGGGCTTCATCACGGGCCACCCAGGCGTGGAATCGCGACACACTGCCGTCATCCAGCACCACGTCGTTGTTCCCCGTGCGGCCCACGGTGACGCCCCGGCCGAACGCGTTCGTCCGGCACTTCACCACCGGAAACACCACCGGCTCGTGGGCCCCCAGCGTCGGCGGCCCCGCGTTGGTCACCGTCTTCAACCGGTACTCCTCCTGGTCCGCCAGGCTCTCCACCACCGCCGGAGGCGAAAAGACGAGCAGCCCGGGCGGCAGGTGCCGCTCGAGGTCGCCCCGGTTGCGCAGGTACCGCGAAACATGGGCGCTCAGCAGCTCGGGCATACAGGGGGCGCGGGAGGGGGGAGATTCCCGCGAAACCCAGTCTACGCGGACTTCACCGCCAATCCACGAACAACCCGAGCAGCGGGCCACCCACGAAGCTCCGGCCCAGGTAGCGCCTCTTCAGGCCGAAGGGTTCCCCGTAGCCCACGGCGAGTCCCAGCGCGAACGTGTCGAACTGGTAGCCCGCCTGGAGGCGGCCCTCGATGATGCCCACGGTGTTCTTGTCCGCGGGGGCGCCGCCGTCGAAGTGGGCGCCGTAGAAGACGGGTCCGCCCGTCACCTGGAAGCCCCAGTGAAGGCCGTGGGGCAGGTGGTTGCGGTAGCCGACCCCCACCTGCGCGGTGTGCTCGTAGTACGAGCCCAGCAGCGTCTCCGGCTTGCCTGCTTCCGGGGTCGGCATCGACGCGCCCCACCCCACCCCACCCTCGAGCAGGAAGACGAAGGCGTCCTTGCGGTCCTGGAAGAAGGCCCACTCCCACTGCACCTTCAGGCGCGTGGTGAGGAGCTCCTCGCGGAGAGAGGCGCCCACGAGGACACCTCGGGGCAACCAGGCGGGTGTGGGCGAGGTGTGCACGCGGCGCGGACGTGACTGGGCTTGGGCGGTGGAAACCAGACCCAGCGTAAAAACCAGCAAAACGAAGAGCTTGCGGTCCATAGGAACCTTCTTCCCGCCACGGAGCGGAGCGCTTGTCAACGAAGTGTTGGGTTGGCTATGACGCGTTCGTTACCTGCGGATGGATACGGAGCCGGGCCTTGCCTGGAGCCGCCCACCGTGGGGCACCAAGGAGCGGGACACCGCATGCCAGTCGTGACAGTCCGGGCCAGCAGCAGCAAGCAGGGCTCGGTGAAGTTCGACACCCTGGTCCGCAAGGCCACGGAGAAAGCCTCCGACCTGCTGGGCCAGAGTGATCGAGTGCTCGTCGTCTACGAGAAGGGGTGCGCGAGCATCTATTACGAGGGTGACGGCGTGCAGCCGCTCCCCGCCCCCGCCTCCCGCGTTTCCTGAAGTCGTGGTTCCCGCCGTCAGTGCCCTCCAGGAGGGGGCGCTGACGCGTGAGGATGGAACGCGAATAATCGCAGGTGTGTCCTGGAGGAAGTCCGCGACTGTCCTCTCTCTCCAAGGAACTCCGTGCGCCCGCTCCTCCTCGTCCCCCTCTTCGCACTCGTCGCGTGCTCCACTTCTCGTGTCCACGAGCGCGGGGACGTCATGGACGGCCTGGCGACGGGCGGCGCCCCGGGAGCGGCCGAGCAGAACCGGTCCATCATCCACCGCGCCACGGTGCAGTTGGAGCGCGACGAGCCGGAGCAAGGGCCCGCGCAAGCCATCGCGTTGGCGAAGTCCCATGGGGGCTATGCCCAGCAGGCGATGACCCAGGCCGTCGTGGTGCGCATCCCCGCCGAGCGATTCGAGGGTTTCCTGGCCGCGGTGCCCGCCCTGGGCACGGTGGCGAACAAGAGCGTCTCGGCCGACGACGTGACGGACACGCACCGTGACCTCAAGGTGCGCCTGGACAACGTGACGCGGATTCGCGAGCGCTACCTGGAGCTGCTCCAGCGTGCTGTCACCGTCGAGGACACGCTCAAGGTGGAGAAGGAGCTGGAGCGAATCACGCTCGAATACGAGACCCTCAAGTCGCGCCTGGAGGGACTGGAGGGCAGCATCGCGCTGTCCACCGTGTACCTGGACTTCCAGCGACCGGTGCGGCCCGGGCCCGTGGGCTGGGTGTTCTATGGCCTGGGCAAGGGCCTCAAGTGGCTGTTCGTCTGGGACTGACGCGCTGACGCGCGGAGTACGCTCCACGACGAGGTGCTGTGGGCGACACATGCACCTGCCCTCTTCGACGAGAGCAAGGCCCTCCAGGTCACGCTCTCGCAACGGCGCGGCATGGGCATCGTCCAGGGGCGGACGCTCGGTCCACGGACGCTCGGCGCTGGGATGACCCCGGGAGGGAAAGAAGGATCTGCTGAAGGCCGACCTCGCGAGTGAACCGCGCCCGGATGCCATCGGGGCGAGCCCGGCTTCGATTGGGCCGGCGGTGCTGGCAACCCTCTCGGGGCGATGAGGCACTTCGCATGGCCTTGATGACGACGACTTCCTCGGGCGCCTTCGTCCAGCTCGGCGCCACCCGCGATGGACTGGAGCCCTATCTCGACGCGGCTCGCAGGCGTGGACTGCAGACCATTCTCGTGGAGACGCCCGCCTATCTGAGCTGGCGGCAACACCTGGGTCGCCGCCCCTTCGACCTGGAACTTCCGGTGGAGCACCCCTCGCAGCCCGCGGAGGTCCAGCACTTCCTCGAGTCGCTCGGTGTCCCCGTGACGCTGCTGCTCGCGGGCTTCGAACGGTACGTGGAATGCGCCTTCGCGCTCGCGCCCGTCATGGAGCACGGGCCTCGCCAGCGGTGGCCTCATGGGGCCTTCAATCCCCTCGACAAGTGGGGACAGCGCGAGGCCCTGGCCCACGCGTGTCCCCGCGTGCTCCAGCCGCGCCACGTCAGCTTCGAGCTGGGCTCACCGGGTGCTTCGGCCATGCTCACAAGAGTGGGCTTTCCCCTGGTGGTGAAGCCCTCGAACGGGAGTGGTGGCCTGGGCGTCTTCCTCGTCGAGGATGCGCGGCAACGCGACCAGGCCCTGGCGGCGCTGGGAGAGCTGTCCAACTACGACGGCGGGCGCTTCGAGCGGGTGTTGCTCGAGGAGTTCATCGAGGGACGCGAGCACTCCATCCAGGGGCTCGCGCATGAGGGGCGGGCGCTGCTCCTCACCACCTGCGAGAAGCTCGTCACGCGCGAGCCAGCGCCAGGCACACCCGAGCTGCGTGGTTTTCGCGAGGCGGGTCACATCGCCACGCATGGAGACCGCGCGGAGCCCGCCCTGCGCGCACTGGCCCAGGCGTGCCTGGATGCCACGGGCTACCGCGAGGGCCCCTTCCATGTGGACCTCCTCCGCAATCAGGGAGGCGCCTTCTTCGTCGAGATGGGCTTCCGCCTCTCCGGAGGGGGACTCTCGGGGCTGGTCGATAGAGCCACCGGAATGAAGTGGGCGGAGCTCGTCTTCGAGACGCACCTGGGAGAGAGAGTCCCCGCACTCCCACCCTTCCGCGAAGGACCTGGCGCCTACGTGGGGCAGGTGACGTGCGCCTCCGAGGACGAACTTCGTGCCGGGGAGACCTTGCGCGCGAAGGGTGTGACGGTGGAGGTGCAGCGCTTCGCAGCGACTCCGCCGGGGGTCGAGACCGTCGCGAGTCCCCGCAGGGAGGCGCTCGCCGCCGACAAGCTGCGCGACTCGGGTTTCGCGGGGCGCCTCGTGGTCAGCGGCACCACGCTCGAGGAGGTTCGCCACTCCCTGCAGTCCTGCATCTCCGCCCGGCTGGGAGTCTGAACAGGCGCCAGCGCTTCGCTGCACACGAGTGGGCCCAGATGTCCAGCAAAGCCAACCGCCACCCCAAAGACACGCACCACGAGATGACACACAAGGTCGGCGACTCCGCACACCCCCCGAAATGAAGAAGGCCCCAGACTCGAAAGAGAGCCCGGGGCCTCCGAGACATCGAGGACGTCAATCGCGACTACGGATGCGGGTTGCTGCTCCAGCAGGTGGCGTAGGCATCACGCCCGCAGAAGTTGTTCGCGTAGGCATTGCACTGCCCATACGCCACGCTCTGCGTCGCCCACATCCACTCGCTGGAGCTGCGGCAGCGCCACGAACACGTGCGCCCGCCGTCCGCCCAGCCGGCACAGTTCGCGGTCCAGGACGCGCTGACTTCACCCGGAACACGGTCTCTCGACAACACGGCCGTCGAGGGGTCCGGCAGAGCGGCTTCCTCGGCCATCTCCTCGGGAGCTCCGCCGCACGCGGAGAGGCACGCCATGGACACCAACGCCATCATCAGGGGATTCATCAGGTTCTTCATGGGAGGGATTCCTGGGGTGAAGAGGGGTGGGGGCCGACTCAGGGAATGCTCCAGCAGACGCTGTACGGATCCCTGCCGCAGTCACGCCGCGCCACGTTCTCGCACTGGCCCCACGCGACGTCGTTGTAGCCATACCAGTGACGCCAGTCGTTGGCCGTGCACTTGAACGTGCAGTGCCGCGCGCCGTGGTCATAACCCTCGCAAACACCCTGCTCCGCCTCGCCCACAGGAATCTCGGTGTCGGCCACTTCCTCCGGCGCGCCACCGCACGCCGCCAACAGGCCTCCGAACGCCAGACTGATAATCAGGGTCTTCATCTTCACGGGTGATTGTCCTTGGGGTGCGTGCCGGCGAAATGACCGACTCCGAGAACATAGCCCGATTAAGCCGTCTTGATCAAACAACGAGACTTAACTGACTTACCAGCCTGGGCGGGATTCGGCCAGACAAGCCACCGCACGCTCGACTCGAAGGATGAAACAGTGAGCACGCTCCCCTCTGGGGTCCTGGAGTTCCCACGTCGTTCTTGACCGCCGGTGCCACATACAGCCGGGCCTCTTCAAGCAGCCAGCAACTCGGCAGGTAGGGGCCGAGGATACCCCACGCAGTCCCATCCGAGGTTCCTCCCCGCCGCGAACGACAGGTTTGCAGGAGAGCCACCTCCTGTTCTATAGCCCGCTCAACCAAGAGGGGGATTCAATGTCTGTGTTTCTTTGTGTCGGGCGTGCCGCGTCCCTGGTGACGACAGTGCTTGCCCTGGGAGTGTTCGCGGCCTGTGGTGGAGACGAGAGGGCCTTGCCTCCGGCGGCGAGTGCCGACGTCAAGGTCATGCTCGGCCAGGCACTGTCGGCCGACGACGTGGCGCGCATCCGAGTGGAGGTCCAGGGCCCGGGCATCCCCACCGTCTTGGGGATGGACCTCGTCCGCGATGGGAACACGTGGAACGGCACGCTCCACGACATCCCCGCGGGGGCGGACCGCTTCTTCACGGCGAACGCGTACGACGCGGCGTCCACCCTCCTCTACGCGGGCCATGCGGGTCCCATGGCCATCCATGCCGGCCGAGTGGCCGCGGTCTTCATGGTGTTGCAGCAAGCCAATCCCCTCCCGCCCTTCGAGAACGAAGCCCCCATCATCGACTCGCTCGCGGTGTCCTCCAATGAAGTGGAGCCGGGCGCATCCCTCACCCTCTCGGCGGTCGCGCACGACAACAACCCGGGTGACACGCTGACCTATACGTGGAGCGCGCCCGGGGGCACGTTCAGCCCCCCGTCCGCCGCGTCCACCACGTGGACCGCACCCGCCACCGAGGGCATGCAGCGCATCCAGCTCGAGGTGCGGGACTCCAAGAACGCCACGGCCACCGTCACCGTCGACCTCACCGTGCGGAACGTAGGCCCGACAGGCCGCGCCGCGGTGACAGTGCGCCTCAACACCTGGCCAGAGGTGAGCGCGATGATGGGGGCGCCCTCCGTGCTCGCCGTGGGTCGACCGACGCAGTTGGCGGCCTCGGCCTCCGACCCGGATGGAGACACCCTGTACTTCTACTGGACCTCCACGTGTGAGGGCACCTTCGACTTCGTCAACGCCCCCACCCCGACGTTCACCCTGAGCGCCGCCCCTGTCGAGGGCCGGTGCGGCTTCAGCGTCTTCGCCTCGGACCTCTCTGGCGGCATTCACGACGGCACCCTCACCCTCCAGGTGGGCCCCGGCCCCCAGGTGGACATACAGCGGGTCCCCGTCGTGGACGGCGTCTCCCAGTCCTTCCAGCGTGCGGGCCTCGGCCAGCTCGTGACGTTCGAACTCACCGCGCATGACCCGGAAGGAACGGCGCTGAGCGTCTCCTGGGTCGCCTCGCAAGGCACCCTCGTGGCGACTCGCGGAAGCGGGGGTTCGGCCTCCGCGGACTGGACCGCCCCGGCCTGCTTCGACGCCCCCGCCGAGGTGACCGCCATCATCACCGACGCGAGCGGCGCCTCCACGGAGGTGACGTTCACCGTCCGGCCAGGGTCCAACACCCCTCCTTGCGACGAGACGACGGTCCTCGGTCACAGCTCCACGTTCTATTTCCAGGAGGACGGCTCCACCGTCACGCGTCCCACCGACCTGAGCACGAACTTCATCGTCGCCTGGGTGCCCACGGCGGAGGGGACCTATACGTCGCACTACGGCCTCGGACTGCGGGATGGAACCTTCGTCATCCAGGGTGTGGAGAACACGCCCTACCTGCTGCAAATCGGCACGGCCTACTACTGGACGCACAGCCGTACGCCGGACTTCAGCCAGGCGCTCGCGGGCCGCGCCGACCTGGAGCCGGAGCCCGAGGGCACGCGCTTCAACTTGAACCTGAGCGGGCTCAACCCATGGGCCTCCGGGGACGAGCTCCAGATCAGCACGTTCGGAGCGGGCCTCACCTACCTCAGCCTGCGGGATTGTGCCTCACCGGCCCTGGGACCCGTGGTGGGCTCGACGGTCCTCTCCGGCGGCACCGGGTACAACACGTCCCTCGAATACTGCGGCAACCGGGTCGGTCGTATCGACCTGGCGCGCGGGGACACGGTGCACGTCGGCCAGTTGGTGTCGCGCGCTCCAGTCGCCGGGGGACTGAACGTGCTCCGGGAGGTGCGCCGGGGCTTCGAGGTCTCCAGCGGGAGCCCGGGAGGCGTCGTCTCCGGGGGCGGCGCGGTCAGCCTGACGGGGATGCTCTTGCCCCAGGCCACCTCGTCGCGGACGGTGCGGATAAACGCCTCCGAGTTCGAGGCCCTGGCGCTCGCCGCCCATCCCCGCGTCACGCTGCGCAACACCCAGGACCTGACTGTCGGAGCGCTGCCGGGCTTCATGCGCTTCGGCAGCTACGCCAGTTGGTTCGACCTGGCTTTCGGCACCAACCTCGTTCCAGGCCAGCCGCTCGTCACCCAGGAGCTGGAGTTCGCGGACCCCTTCCCGGCATCGTGGACCCGGTTCGCCGCAAACATCGCGGCGGGCTCCATGACCTACTCGGTGCCCCGGGAGGGGGGTGGCAACACCGTGCCGGCGTCGGTCCGGTTCACCGTCTATACGCATGCGCCGTTCCAGGAAGGCGAGCCCCTGCGGCTCAGCCCCACGGTGGGCCCGCCGCGCGACCTTCGCATCAATGGCCTGGCCGCCACGGAGGATGGGCTCCAGGGCGTGGGCGAGACGCCCCTGGTGACCTGGAGTGCACCGGTCCTGGGCACGCCCACCTCGTACACCGTGCGCTTGTATGGGCTCTACGCGACGAGCACGAATCAGACGGGCCGCATCCAGCGAGCATTCTTCCGCACGACCGAGACGCAGCTCCGTCTTCCGCCGGAGCTCCTCTACCCCGGGGGTCACTACTTCCTCCAGGTGACCTCCGACGTGCGGACCGGAGGGGCTGTGAGCAGTCCCCGCTTCGACGCGCCGTGGAGCGCCACCGCCCCCGCGTTCACGGGGCGCTTCCAGCGTTGAGTCACTTTTGAACGCACCGTGTCCCACGCATCAGGGTGGGGCACGGTGCGTCCTCTTCAAGTGCTCGTCGAAGTGCCTTCTTCGTCGTCTGGCCTGTCGAGGGCGGCGATGAGCTTCTTCGCGATGCGGGCGAAGTCGAGGAGGTCGCGCGTGGCGAGCGGTGCGGACACCCGCTGCACGAGCTTCGCGTTGGCCGCGTTCACCCGCTTTCACGGCGGGCTGACGTAGGGGACGTTTTCGTGGAGGCGGCGGCCATCGAAGCCGCCGCCCCCGAGGGGCATCAGGCCGTGTGGAAGGCCCTGGCGAAGAGGTTCTCGAGGCGCGACTTCTCGGGCTGAATCGTGCTCGCGGGCGAAGCCACGCTCGTGGCGGTGCCCAGGGCGGGACGCAGGCCCGACGCGATGCCCGGCTTGATGTGGTGACGCAGGTCCACCGCCACGTCGGACTTCAGGTGGGTTCCCACACCCGCGGCGGCATTGACGTCCGCGGCCGTCTTGAAGAAGCCATTCTCCAGTCCCACCTTGCCGCCCGCCTGGGCCGCGGCTCCCGCCACCACGCCGCCCGTGACGGAGCCATGCAGCCGGCCCAGGTGCCCGCCCGCCGTGCCGTACGCACCCGCCGTGGCGGACGCGCCCACCTGGCCCGAGAGCATCGCCGTGGCCGTCCTCGGGTCCAGGCTGGCCACGCCCTCGGCATAGGCGTTGGCGGAGGCCCTGGCGTCGCCCTTCACGTACCCACCCACGTGCCGGTTGAAGTCGTGGCTCGCGCTCGCGCCCACGCCCACGCCCGTCTCCGCCTTCGCCGTCAGCGCCCCCGTGTACGCGTGCGAGTTCCTGTCCAGCGAATACCCGGCCTGGGCCTGGCCCTTGAAGCTGGTGGCATCGGCGGTGAGCTGGCCGCTCGTCACGCCATACCGGCCCGCGTGCGTCTTCTGCAGCTCGTAGGCGGCGCCAGGCCCATTCACCTCGGCCTGGGCCGACTGGTAGCGCACGCCGTTGCCGCTGTAGTTCGACGTGGAGGCCTGCATCGAGCCCACGTTGCCGCTCAGCTTGCCGCCGCCGTAGGTGTCCTTCTCGAAGGGCCGGCCCGGCCTGTCGACGAGCATGTTCTGCGTTGCGCCCGGGGGCGGCGTGAGCTTGTTGTCACCGCCGCTCACCATGATGTCCGAGGCCTGGCCCGTCGTCTTCTCCCAGGGGCTGTAGGACGGCCCCCCCTCGGGCATGCCCGGGTGCTTCACCGGCTTGGACTCCGGAGCGGTCGGCGTGCTCGCGGCGGGCTTCGTCTGCGAGGGCTTCAGGGTCTGCGAAGAGGGCGCCGAGGCGGGGAGCGTGTCGGCGCGCGCGGGCGGCTTGGGCTTGGACGTCGAGGAGGAAGGGAAGGTCGACGAACGGGAGGGGGACGAACCAAGGCGGCGAGTACGCATGGGAGGCTCCTCAAACAGTGCGGTGAGTGGTTCAGTGCGGCGATGTCCTGTCTGGTTGCACCCGACATGCCACGCTCAAGTCGCACGACGTAGGCAACGCGCCTCCCTGATTTCAACAGGTTGAAGGGAGGGACTCGGCAGGCCAGGGGCGAGCCCTGATGTCCACGGTCATCAGGGCCCTGACAGCAGTCATCCCCCCGCGAGCAGAGCGGCGGCGGTAAGTCATGGCCATCGGCAGGCTCGACACCCGCGCGGACTAGGATTCACCCTCCATGCGCTTTCGAAGGCCCGCTCTCGCCCTCTCCTCCACCGCGACGCTGCTCTTCGCTGCCTGCGCGCATGACCCGCCGGTCATCGAGTGCGGGCTCCTGGGCAACCACCTCGACCTGTGTGTGGAGGAACTGGCCAGGGGGAACCTGGACAAGGCGGAGGCTCACTGCGACATGGGCCTGGAGTTCAGTCCCCAGCACCCCGAGCTGCGCGCCAACAGGGGCGTCATCGCGTTGATGCGGAATGACACCGCGACGGCGAAGCGGCACCTCCGCCTGGCGATCAAGCTCAACCCAAACCACCCACAGGCGCATTCGAACCTGGGGTTCACCTACTTCAAGGAAGGGAACCCCGAGTCAGCGCGGAAGCGCTTCAGCCAGGCACTGAGCCTGAAGCCAGACCTGCTCGACGCGCGGCATGGACTGGGGCTCGCGCTCATGAAGCTCGGCCGGCGGGAGGAGGCCCGGAAGGAGCTCACCACGGTGCGGGACACCGCCCCTGACAACGCCAACTTCCACCGCACCCTCGGGATGTTGGACTACCAGGAGCAGAACCTGGAAGGCGCGCGCCAGAACCTCGCCAAGGCGGCTCAGCTCGCGCCCGAGAATCATCTCGCCTGGCAGGCGCTGGGCTCGGTGTTGATGGAGCAGCGGCGATTCAGTGAGGCGGAAGCGGCGTTCCACCGCTGCTTGAGATTGCAGGAGGCACCCGCCGAATGCCAGACCGGGCTGGAGCAGGCCCGGCGTGCGGCGGAGCCATGAGGAGGATACGGGCGGGTTGAGGCCGTCACACCGCCGACCGGCATCAACGCGCTCGTATCCCGGTTTCGTATTCCACGGCTTGACACACGATGCATCCAAGGCGCCGGCCTTCGATGACTGGCCATACCGAGTCTTCAGATGCGTCTTCATCCGCCAACCCGAACGCCAGGATCGTGAAACCTGGGCGTACGCCGCCGGCCAGCCACTTCAGATGCTCCGGAAGACTCTCGCTCGCATACCACTCCAGCCAGCCATAGAGGTCATCCGCGGGCGCGAGAACACCGCGTGGTCCTATCGCACAAGGTGCGCGATAGCAGTCCCCAAACCGCGTTACGTCTTGCACCTGGAGCTACTGAAAGGCGACCGCTCTCTCCAAAAACTGAAGCACCGCGCAACCAGCAATCGACTTTATCGATGACACGCCCTGAATTGCTGGACTTCACGGCTAGTCAACTATAGACCGAACCCAACCTCCCACTCAGCGAGCTCGCCATGCTCACCGCCCACGTGCGTCTTGTTCTTGTCGCAGTCCTATCCCTCATCACCCCCTCAGTTGCGATGGCGGCCAATGCCGTCGTGGGCACTACGTATCATGGACAAACCATTACTGCGCCACCGGGGACAAGCGTCAGCGATTGGAACATCCTGGTCGTTCCCAAGTACATGGGTTACACGGAGATCGGCTCCGAGGACGACAATGCCCTCCTGCGCTTCGAGGTATCGGCTTCTCCTCTCAACAACGTTGCGTGGTCGGTCTGGGCCCGTTTCAAGTATCGTAACAGCAGTGGGCCTGGCACCTGGTATGCCGGCAGCGTCGACTTTCTGCTGGTCCGCAAGACGTTGAGCGCCGCCGGTACGCTCACGCATGGTGAGAACCTTGCCGTGCCATCGGGCACGTCGATGGCTGACTGGAACATCATCGTCAGTCCCGCGTCGGCCGGCTTCGAAGAGCCAAGCGCCGAGTTCGACAATGCCCTGCTGCGGTTCTCGACGTCCTACACCATCGTCGACAACTTCACCTGGCAGCTCCAAGCCCCCTACAAGTTCCGCTATTCCAACCAGGGCCTGTCGTTCGTAGGCGCAGGCCAGGTGAACTACCTGCTGGTCTCGCGCAACGCGAGCTTCACTGGCTTCGCCTCGGATGGCCAGACCTTCGCCACGCAGGGAAACACCGCCGTGAGCGACTGGTCGGTGCTCGTGCTCCCCTCGAGCGTGGGCTTCGAGGAAGTGGGCAGCGAGGGCGATAATGCCCTTCTGCGGTTCGAAAGCAC
Organism: Myxococcus sp. CA051A; assembly: GCF_013336705.1. Taxonomy (NCBI): domain Bacteria; kingdom Pseudomonadati; phylum Myxococcota; class Myxococcia; order Myxococcales; family Myxococcaceae; genus Myxococcus; species Myxococcus sp. CA051A. Next base: position 472,134 of record NZ_JABUMS010000009.1, read on the forward strand.
CGTTCAGGCCTTCGACAGCTACAGGTGGCAGGCGTTCGGCTCATACAAATACCGGAATCATAACGGCAGCGGCGTCTGGTATGGAGAAACGCTCAGCTACATCGCCGTCCGCAACTGATTCAACGGGTGGGTTGGCCCTCTCTCCAGGGCCAACCCAACATCCCCCGGGACTCATTCGTGGACTCGACCGCTCCCTGGGCCAGGACCTCCGACACCGGCCTTGGGGCGACGCGAAGCCGTGTCCCGACGGCGACGGTTCACCCCACGCGTCGCGGAGCCCGCGAAGCACCGGCGACCGAGTCCCTCACGAAGATGAGGTCGACGATACCTTCGGCCAGGACCTGCCCGGGTTCGGCCGGTGCCATGTCCCGAGGGCCCTCCCAGTAAGGCTCCACCGAGTGGTTGTCGAGCGTGTACAGCGCGAACCCGGCGTTCATGAACCGCGCCAGGAAGCGCGCGGGATCCCGTCCCTGCAGGTGGAAGAGCTTGGGGTCGAACTCCACCACGAACGCCACTTCGGGATGACAGCGCTCCAGCAGTTCGTCCAGCCCACTCTCCAGACACCCCTCGGCCCCCTCGACATCCACCTTGATGACACGGGCCCTGGCAGCCTCTTCGCGCGTGAGCAGGTCCACCAGCCGGCGCCCGGGCACTTCGCTCTCGGGTGCGCGTCCTCTGCGCTCATCCCTCCACGTCATCGCCGTGCCGGAATTGCCCGCATCGGGAGGGTAGATCTTCACCGTGCAGTCCTCATCCGCCAGGGCCATGTTCACAGCGCGGACGTTGGCGGCGGGGTTCAGGGACAAGTTCCTTTGTAGCAACTCGAAGTTTCGCGGCGAGGCCTCGATGGCCACCACCCCGCCCGTGGCACCGACGCACGCGGCCCCCAACAGCGTGAAGTAGCCCGCGTTCGCACCGACATCCACGAAGACATCTCCCGCGACCAACCGTGACTGCAGCCACGCCGTCAGGCTCGGCTCCCATACGCCCACGGCATAGACAGCGCCATGCACCAGGTCCGCGGTGTTCCCCGCAAACCGAAAGCCCCAGGAGGTGCGCACCACGAAGTCCCGCGGACCATGGATGCGGCGCAGCCCCTTGAGCGCCGTGAGCACGGCGAGCTTCGCCGGCCAGCCTCGTGTGTTCTGGCGCACGTAGCGAACCACCGGCACCACGGCGGATGCCATGCGAGACAGCAAACTCCGCCCAGTTGGAATCCAGCCCATGACGTCCCCCTCGTGAGCGGGGGCAGTCGTTTGCCCACGCCATTCATTGCACAATGCCCGACTCTCAGAATGTGCTGCGCGGTAGCCACACCCAGTCCTCTGTGGGCGTCCCATCCTTCCTCGCCATGGCCTGGGGCGCCAGCGCGCTCATGACCTACAGGGTGGACCGGTGGGGGCCGCGCGTGGACTGACTCTTGGTGACGCCGGGCACATTGGAGAGCTGGAGCGCCTTTCCACCCACGGTCACCGTGCCCTCGAAGAGCCCCATGGGCTGCTCGAACTTGCTGCGGACGAGCGCCTCCTCGCGATTCTCGGCATGGACGTACACAGGCTGGAAACGCAGGTCCACCGAGCCATCCACTGTCGTCACCTTCCATGGCCGCATCAACTCCATGTCGCGATATTCGAAGCGCACATCCGCCAGCGGGTACAGCCTGGAGACGGCCCACCTCCCCTGCAGACTGGGCAGGTCCACCTCGGCCAAATCTCCCTGGTACGTGCCGAATCGGGGCTCCCCCTCCGGTGTGGCCACCGACGAGGGAACCAGCGGCAGAAGCGCGTCACTCTCAGCCGTCATCCCTCATCATTGGACGCCACCCGCCGGTGGATGTCACGTGCCCGTAAAGGACGGGCCAGGAAGTCTAACGGCCCGCCGCACCGCCCTCGCCAGCCATTGCCCCGGCATGAGAGAGGGGCGCTCGACGGCAAGCGGGGCTATGGTCGCCTCCCTCGTGCGGAGGTGCCCTTGAAGAAGCTCATGATTGCCCTCGCAGCCCTGCTCGGCGTCGCCGGACTCGTGATGGCGGTGCCTGCCATCCGCCAGTGGAGGGAGGACTGGCAGAACGACGACCGCGGACTTGAGCCGGGCGGACTCCTCGGATTCGGAATCCCAGCGAAGCCACTCCCGGGCCAGGCCACGCCCCCGTGCACCGGAGGGTCCCTGGGCATTAACGGCGGGTGCTGGGAGAAGGTGGAGTTGTGGCTCAGGGACTGCGGCTCTGTCGGCTACGTCCACGAGGGCGGGTGCTACGTGCCCGCGAAGACGGCCCAGACGCGCGTTCCGCCAGGGTAGAGCTTCGCCGCAGCCGCCCGCACGTCCGACGGACGCCCCGGTGTTCGGGAGCGACCCGAAGGGCTGCGCAGTCGAGCGCTGCTGGGGCCCCTCATTCCCTTTTCTACAAGCCGAACGTGAATCGCGCACCGACGCCCGCCATCCCCTCGCGGGCGTTGGCCTCGGTGAAGGCGAACAAGCCCAGGCTGGCGAGGGGCATGCGCCCTCCCCTTCAACAGGGCCCCCTTCCTTCTTATGCGCGCGCTGAAGTGATCGGTTGAGCGGCATCGGCTGAACAAATTTGCTGAACGAAACGGACATTCATGACGATGTCCGAATCCGGCGAGTCCGCCTCCCGGCGCGGTGCTAGCCTGCACTCATGTCGACGCTTGCCAACGCCACCGCGATCCCTGACGCGCACACCTGTGAGCAGGCGCGCATCACCCGCGACCCGCGTTTCGACGGGCTCTTTTTTACCGCGGTCACCAGCACCAAGATCTATTGCCGCCCCGTCTGTCCGGCGCCGATGGCCAAGCGCTTCACGTATTACGCCAGCGCAGCCGCCGCGGAAGCCGGCGGCTACCGGCCTTGCCTGCGATGTCGCCCGGAACTGTCACCCGGCGACGGCGCATGGCGTCGTGGCGATGCGCTGTTGGCGCGCGCATTGAAACTGATCGAGCAAGGCGTTCTCGACGAACAGCCACTGTCGGCGCTCGCCGAACGCGTCGACATCGGCGAACGCCAGCTGCGTCGGCTGTTCGTCGAACGCCTCGGCGTGTCGCCAACGGGGGTGCATGGCACGCGACGCTTGTTGTTCGCCAAACAGCTGCTGACGGAAACGGCGCTGCCGATCACCGAAGTCGCGCTTGCGGCCGGTTTCGGCAGCCTGCGCCGCTTCAACGCCGCCTTCCTCGAAGCCTATCGAATGGCTCCGCGCGACCTGCGCAAGCAACGAGTCGAAGTTCCCGGTGAGACCGTGACGCTGCGCCTGGGTTACCGCCCACCCTACGACTTCGTCGCGATGCTCGATTTCCTGCGCGGGCGCGCGCTGCCCGGTGTCGAGGTGGTGGATGCCACGAGTTACTCGCGAGTTTTCGGCTCGCTCGATGCGCCGGGCTGGCTGCGTGTTTCGCAATGGCCCGCATCGCATCGCCTGGCGGACGACAATGCGCTGAAGCTCGAACTGCACGGCGCGCGCACTTCGCAGATGCTGGAGATCGTCCATCGGCTGCGACGCATGTTCGATCTCGACGCGGATCCGCGGGCCATCATCGAAGCGCTCGGCGCCGATGCGCGGCTGCGTCCGTTGCTGAAGCAGCGCGCGGGACTGCGCGTTCCCAGCGGCTGGGACGGATTCGAGATCGCGGTGCGCGCGATCATCGGCCAACAGATCAGCGTCGCAGGCGCACGCACGCTGGCGACGCGACTTTCACATCACTTCGGTCAGCCACTGCCCGCACCCCTCGCGCCTGGGCTCGACCACCTCTTCCCCACGCCCGATGCGCTGGCCGACGCCGACCTGGGTGCGATCGGCCTGACACGCGCGCGTGCGCAGACCGTACGGACCATGGCGCGCGCACTTCTGGATGGCCACGTCGACTTCAAGCCGGAGCGTACGCTGGACGATTTCACGGCGCGCTGGGTCGCGTTGCCCGGCATCGGCCCGTGGACCGCGCATTACATCGCGCTGCGCGCATTGGGCCATCCCGATGCATTCCCCGCCGACGACCTGGTGCTGCAGCGCGCGGTACCCAATGATGGTTCGCGCATGACCGCGAAGGCGCTGACCGCGCGGGCGGAAGCCTGGCGTCCCTGGCGCGCCTATGGTGTGATTCATCTGTGGAAGGATTCGATGGGGCCCGCGAAGGCCACCTCCATCGCGAACGCGTCCTCCACGAACACCACGGTCAAGCCCCCGCGGTTCAAGCGCACGCCGCCCAAGAGCGCACCCGTCAAGAAGGCGAAGGTGACCGCGTAATGCAAAGCAACGTGTTCTATCGCCACATCGAAAGCCCGGTCGGGGCGTTGCTGATTGCCGGCAATGACGAGGGCCTGCGGCTGATCGAGTTCCATGCACCGCGCCACCCGATGCGTCGTAGCGAGGATTGGCACGAAGGCGACCACGCGGTACTGCGGGACACTCAGAAGCAACTGGGCGAATACTTCGCGGGCAAACGCCGCAGCTTCGAACTGCCTCTGGCGCCGCAGGGGACGCAGTTCCAGCGCCAGGTGTGGTGGGAACTCGCCAACATTCCATTTGGCGGCACGATCAGTTACGCCGAACTCGCGCTGCGCGTGGACAGACCCACGGCGACACGCGCAGTGGGCGCGGCGAATGGGCGCAATCCGATTCCCATCGTGCTGCCTTGTCATCGCGTGATCGGCGCAAACGGCAGCCTCACCGGTTTCGGCGGCGGCTTGCCGACCAAGCAGTTCCTGCTGCAGTTGGAAGGAGCGATGCCGCGCCAGGTGGATCTGTTCGCGTGATGGGGCAGAACAAGCTCCTCGCTACAAGCCCACCATCCTCCGCCGACGTGCCACACCGGTGTCGTCACACAGCTGAGACATGCCGCGTCACGCTTGCGTCAGGCACATGTGCTATCCCCCGGAATTCTTCACTTGGAGGAAACACATGAAGTTCCGCAATTTCGTACTCGCCTGTGCTCTGTCTCTCGGAGTCACTGCCTGTGGCAGCACGTCTCCCGACGAGTCGCCCGTCGTCCCTGTCGAGGAGACGGGCGTCTCCACCGCCGCGGCGACGGCCACCCGCATCTACGCGTACGAGCCCACCGGCACGCACGAACTCAGCTTCGAGACGCTGGGCACCTTCGAGACGCGCAACAACCGCCGCGTGCTCGTGATTCGTGGCACCACCAATCGCTACATCAGCGATGTCTTCAGCTTCGTGCCGGATGATGCCTTTGGCACGGCGAGCGTCATCAGCGAGCGGCGCTTCGAGGTGGTGCTGGAGGAGGGCCACGAGCTGAACACGATGCTCTCCGGCCTGCCGCTGCTGGTCTCCATCGACACCTTCACGGGCTCGCCGACGCGGTACTACGCGCAGATCATCCTCGCGCCCCGCTTCTTCGACTTCCGTGGGCCGAACTCCATCTCCGTCTTCGAGAACGTCGACCCGGTCTACGTGCGCAACACGGCCGGCACCGAGGCCCTGATGTACCGCGGCCGGGTGGACTCGGCGGCCACGTCGCTCACCGTCACCGCGCCGGACGGCGTGCCGACGGTCTCCCGCGTGGACGCGGACACCTTCAACCTGGACTGGCGCTACCCGGCCGTGCACCAGGCCGTGGACCCGCACACCATTCCCCTCACCTTCACCGCCGCGCTGAACACCGGCGCCGTGGTGGACGAGACGGCGCGCCTCGTGGTGCGCGTCACCGGGCTGGCCATCAGCACCAACGACGACCCGTACAACACGTGGCCGTCCCCCGCATGCCAGCCGGCCGTCTACAACTGCTACCACTCGAAGCCCGCGGGCACGCTGGACTTCAGCTCGTGCGGTACCTACCGCCAGGTGCAGCGCTGCACGTACGCGAGCGCCTGCGAGGTGCTCCCCGGCCAGCCGCTGTCGCTCACCGAAATTGGCTTCCCGCTCCAGGCGCCCGACTCCGACGCCTCGGCCACGACGTGGTACGGGCTGGTCGGCATCGACGCGTACAGCACCCCGGAGTGCCCGGCCACCCCGGTGACCATCCAGACGGTGGTGGACCACCTCCACGAGACGACGCAGACCGTGCTGCCGTTCGATTGGGGCGTGGCCACCGACCGCGCCGGCATGGTGGTGGACAACTACTTCTTCGGCTCGAGCAGCGACCCGCTGCTGGCCGCCCTCGACACGTTCGCGGGCGGTGGCCCCATCCAGGCGTGGTTCGCCTGGGAGGAGATCCCCTGCCACAACTGCCACAGGTACGCCGAGTATGGCGTTCTGTACTACCCGAACAGCGGCAAGGTCATCTCGCTGAAGAGCTACCACGGCTACGACTGGTGATGAGCTCCCGCCCGGGCCGCCCCCAGCGCCCGGGCGGTCCTCCTCCAGGGAGTCGCCGCGGTCTACGGAACCGGGCCACGCCCAGGCACCGCGAGTGGACTGACGCCGAGTTGCTCAGGAGGACGTTCGACTTCACTGCGCGGGGGAGGGGCTTCCGGCCAACGTCCTCACAGCGGCATACACCCCTTGGACAGCCTGGGCCATGCGCGCGTAGTCAAGCGTGTCCCACGTGTCCCCCGCCTCGTGGTAGCGCGGGTTCCGGAAGAACGCCGTGTCCGTCACCATGACGGCCCGGTAGCCCTGCGCCCAGAAGCTGCCGTGGTCCGAGAAGTCCACCCCCTCCAGCGCCCGGGGCGCGCTCAGCGACTCCACCGGCAAGGGGCTCGCCCCCCGCATCGCCTCCGCCACGGTGTCCGTAAGCCCGCCGTCCCCCGGCGTGCCCACCACGCCGATGAAGTGGCCCGTGTCCGGGTACTTCAGCTTCAGCGCCGCCAGTGGATACTCCTGGCTGCCCGGCACGTCGGTGAAGTGGCCCAGCATCTCCAGCGCCACCATGGCGCGCACCCGCACCCCCGCCTCCTTCAACGAGCGCGCATGCACCGCGCTGCCCATGTTCCCCGTGCGGAAGTGCGGCGGCTCCTCCAGCGTGTAGGCCACCAGGTCCACCCGCAGGAGCGGCGGCTGGCGGCCCAGCCGCGCCGCCAGCTCCAGCAGCCCCGCCACCCCGCTGGCGTTGTCGTCCGCTCCGGGCGTGCCTCGCGCCGAGTCGTAGTGCGCGCCGACCACGATGCGCTCACCGTCCTCCGGCCCGAAGCGCGCGATGACGTTGCGGTAGTCCCGGCCGTCCACCCGGAAGTGCTGCGACTCCACGTGCCCTCCCGCCCGCGCCAGGTGGCCGGCGATGTAGTCCGCCGCGCGCTCCAGGTTCTCCGGGTGCCGCGAGTCCCTCGGGTGGAACGTCTCCGACAGCATGCGCACGTGCGCCCTCAGGCGCTCCACCTCCGTTTCCGTGGCAGGGCGGTGGACCACGGGCGCTGGGGCGGTGGCGGGCGGCAGGCCCCACCTCCACGCCAGGCCGAGGCCCGCCGCCAGCACGGCGGCCCCCACTCCCATCCACGCGCGTCTTCGCATCACGTGCTCCCTCCCGCCGGGCAGGCGTCCGCAAGTGCCCGGCTATATCCAGCTTCGACCCTCCAAGCAGGGGCGAAGTTCCGAGGAGAAACGGAGCGGCTGGACAGGGAGGCATGGGGCAGGTCTTCCGCGCCCGGGACTCGGTGCTGCATTGCCACGTCGCTCTCAAGTTCATGCAGCCGCTCGAGGAGCGCTCGGGGCTGGCGCTCACCTCGCTGCTCAAGGAGGAGGGCCGGTTCGCGGGCCTGGGGCTCAGCTACCGAGGCGTGGACCTGACCTCGACCACGTCGGTGACCCAGGGCTCGGGGAACGCCATCGAAGTGAGCCGCACGGGGGACATGGCCAAGGGAATCTTCAACGAGTACTCGCTGGCCTTGGCGCTCTTCAGCCTCATGCAGCAAACCGGGGGAGTGCGGCTCCAGGGCGAGGCGAAGGTGGTGGACTGAGCGTCCGCGTCGTCGGCGAGCTCGAGCCGCCTGACGATGGCGGGCATCGCGGACCGACGCAGGCCCTTGCGAGCCCCGCCGGTCCTGTGTCCCGCGCCGGAAGGTCGGTCGAGGCCTCTGTCAGAAGAGGTCGTGCGCGGGCCATGCGCTGACGCCGTTCACGACATCCCTCATGAGTTCGTCGAGGTTGATGTCGGGGGTGTTCGAGGCGGGGCTGTTGTTGGAATTGGCCATGGCGGACCAGGTGAACTCTTCGGAGCCGCTGGGCCCGTGGCGGTCAGCGGTTCGCACCAACATGGCCAAGGTGCCCTGGAGGTAGCCGTTGTGCCACCAATCGGAGTCGTTGCTCACCACCCATCCCCTGGCGTAGGCGGTGGGATTGCCCGAGGGGTCGCGCGCCGTGGTGCGTGTGGTCATCGTGGTGAGTGAGGTCGTGCTCAGCAGGTCCGGGACGGTGGAGAACCCATCCGCTCTCACGGTGACGCGCAGCAAGTCGATGGGCGTGACGACCCATCCGCCATGCGCATCCATGCGACGCAGTTGCATGCCGTAGGGATTGTAGGCCTTCTTTCCGAGCTGGTGGTAGACGACCTCGTCGGGCAGACGCTCGCTCAGCGTATCGCCTCCCACGGCGAAGCTGGTGGCTCCGCTGGGTGTGAACACCTGGTCACGCATATAGGCTTCGTAGGTCATCCCCGTGACGCGTTCGATGATGCGCCCGAGGATGCTGTAGCCGAAGTTCGAATATTGGTACGTCGTCCCAGGCGCGAACTCGAGGGGCTCGCTCCGCACCACCCAGTTGATGAGCTCTTCGTGCGTCAGGCCCGCATAGCTGGCCATCGGGTCGCCCGTGCCATCGGCGCTGTTGTTGTCCCATCCGCCTGCGGTGTGCTCGAGCAGGTGCTGGAAAGAGGGACCCGGCCGCGGCCCTGTGGGCCTTCAAGGCCGCGTCCTTCTGATTCACCAGCCGCGGGTTGACTCCCCGGCGGCGAGCAACGCGATAAGGTGCTGCGGTGCTCCTCGACGCCAAGCCCTCCAGGCCCCGGACCGCTCAGGCTCGCCTCGCGCGCCTCGCCGTACTCGTCGTGCCGGCGATGTTCCTCTCGACGTGCGCGACGGGTCTGCTCCTGTCCCTGCCCCCCGGCCCGCTGTGTGACGAGGGCATGGCGCTCTTCATGGAGGGCGGCTGCGACTGGGGGGAGAGCAACTTCTTCTTCTACACGAAGGCGAACCTGCTGCTGTGGATGAACGTGGTCCTCGCACTGAGCTTCCGGTGGCGCGCGGTCGCCACATGGCAGTTCCTGCCCCACCTCGCGGTCCTCGTGGCGGTCGGCGTCGGCATGCAAAGCGACCCGAACTGCGACACCTACTACGACCACCCGAACGGCAGCATTGGGCAGATGGCCACGGAGGCCATCGCCTTCGCTCTTCTCGGCATGGCGCTCGCGTGGCGCTTTCGCGGTGCGCGGCATTCGACACAATTGGGGTTGCTCGTGGCGTGGAACGGGGTCCACGTCGCCATCTTCTATGCGTGGCTGTCCGTGGCGAACCACTGGGAGTGGAGACACACGTGGTACGTCGCGGCGTCCCTGCTGACGGTCGGCGTCGTCGTGCGGTGGAGCATGCCGTCGCGACGGCCCGGGGCCGCGTCGGCGGTGCCGAGCCAGCAAACCGAACCGCTTGCGCCTCAGAGCGGATGAAGCAGAGGACACCGCGGGTGGGCTTACACCGAGTTGCTCAGCAGGACGTTCGACTTCGACGTGTTCGCCTGCGTGAGGTGTGGAGACAGGCTCAAGGGTCTTGGCGTACGTGAGGTCGACTGCGCCGACGCCGTGACGTCCTGGGGCGTGTTCTTCAATCCCCCGACATCCTCCCATCCCGTCGCTCGGCAATTCGAAGGCCCGTGCATGGGAGGCCTCGAGGTGCGGCCCTCGATGGCCCTTGATTCGAATCAAGTTCGCTGAATCCTCGAGGCGCATCCCCGCCTTGTCACAATGAAAACGGCGGCCTCCCCTTGGGGAGGCCACCGCTCTCACTGCTTCGGGCTCCGGACTACTGAGCGGTGGTGATGGTGCCCACCTCCACGTTGATTGCCTGCAGCGAGCCGGAGGCTGGCAGCGCGTGTGCCTTGAGGACGTTCAGCGGCACCACGATACCGGCCGGCGTCTCGGCGATGACCTCCACGGTCAGCGCCACGGACAGCAGCGCGCCGTCGTACGCGTGCGCCGGAGCGCCCTTCTGGTACACGCCCACGCGCAGCGTGCTGCCCTTCACGCCCGACTTGAGCAGTTGGGGCGCGGCGCCGAGCTCATAGCCACGGTTGGCCACGTACTCGGAGCCGTCCACGGTGGACCACGACGCCGTGGCCGCATCCAGCCCCAGCGTCAGGTCCGCGCCGCGGCCGGACTGGCCCGTGGGGCCCACCAGGTCCAGCACCAGCGTGTTGCCCGAAGACAGACTGGCGTTGCGAACCAGGCGCCAGCCCGCCCCCGTGGGGTCCACGTAGTTCACCGTGCCAGCAACAGGCACGGTGATGACGGAGGAGTCCTTCTTCGACGCATCCGCCACGCTGGTGGCCGTCACGGTGTACGTCCCCGGCCTGTTCGGCGCGGTGTACACACCCGTGCTGCTCACGGTGCCGTTGGCCGAACCGCCCTCGACGGCCCAGGTCACCGCGACGACGGAGGTGCCCGTCACTTCAGCCGTGAGGTTGACGACAGTCGCCTGCCCCACCGTCGCGGTCTTCGGAGTGACACTCACCTCCACCGTCGGAACGACGATGGCTTCCACGGAGAGGCTGGCCGAGTCGGACTTCGTCGGGTCCGCCACGCTGGTGGCCCTCACGACGAACGTGCCCGCGCGGCGCGGCGCCCGGTACACGCCCGTGCTGCTCACGGTGCCGTTGTCGTCTCCACCCGCCACGGACCACTGCACCGCGACGTTGTTCGTCCCAGTGACCTGCGCGGACAGGGAGAAGGAGCCATCCTGCTCCACCGTGCCCGTCTTCGGAGAGACAGCCACCGCAACCGCCTCGACGACGACAGGCTCCACCGTGATGGAGGCGGAGCCCTTCTTCGTCGGGTCCGCCACGCTGGTGGCCGTCACGGTGTACGTGCCCGTCTTGTTCGGCGCGCGGTACACGCCCGTACTGCTGACGAAGCCGTTCGCGTCGCCACCCTCCACGGACCACTGCACCGCGAGGTTGTTGGTGCCGGTGACCTCGGCCGTGAGCTGGACGATGCCATCCCAAGTGGTGGTGCCCGACGAGGGGCTCACCGTCACCGCCACCTCCCCGACGACGACAGGCTCCACCGTGACGGAGGCGGAGCCCTTCTTCGTCGGGTCCGCCACGCTGGTGGCCGTCACGGTGTACGTGCCCGCCGTGTTCGGCGCCGTGTACCGGCCCGTGCTGCTCACGGTGCCGTTCTCGTCGCCCCCGTCCACGGACCACTGCACCGCGGTGATGGAGGAACCGGAGACCTCCGCCGTGAGGTCCGTGGCGGTCCCCTGGCCAATGGTCACCACCTCCGGCGTCACCTTCACGATGACCGTCGGAGTCTGGACTGCCTCCACCTTGACGGTGGCCGAGTCCTTCTTCGAGGTGTCCACCGCGTTGGTGGCCACCACGGTGTACGTGCCGGCCTCGGCCGGCGCGGTGTAGACGCCCGAGCTGCTGATGGTGCCGTGGGAGTCGCCTCCCTCCACCGACCAGAGGACGCGCGGGTCCTTCGCGTCCTTCACCGAGGCGTTGAAGGTCGCCTTCTCACCGGCCTTCACCGTGACGTTCTTCGGAGTCACCGTCACCGGCCCCGAGTCGGAGTCGGTGCAGGCCACCAGCGCCCCCATCAGGAGCGGAACAATGAGCTTCATCCACGTTTTCATTGGGGATTACCGTCCGAACTGGCTGACGAAGAGAGTGATGTCGCTGTCGTTCACGGAGTCGACGCCGTCGAGGTTCGTCTCCTCGGAGCCCTGGGTGCCGTAGTCCTGCGCGAGCAGGCCCATGTCCTCTCCGTCCACGACGTTGTCGCCATTGATGTCGCCCGTGTAGACCCGGAAGGTCGCCACGGCCTTCGCCGTCGGTACCACGACGCTCACCGCGGACACGTGGCACAGGCCACGGCCCCCCGGCGCGGCGTAGACGCCGTCCGCGCTGATGGTGCCGCAGATGCGACCCTCCACCACGGACCAGCTCACCGCCGTGTTCACCGCGTTCGCCACGTTCGCCCGCAGAGCGACCGTTTCACCCACCGGCACCACGTGCGATGCCACCGCGAACTCCACCGTGACGGGATGCAGCGTGAAGGGGGTGGTCGCCCTGGACCAGTTGCCGTAGGCGTCGTACGCCACCGCCTCGAGGACGTGCTCCCCCGGCGCCAGCGGAATCGGGAACAGCGGCAGCGTGTACGGCTCGGACGTGCTCCTCCCCTTCAGTGCGCCGTCCACGTAGAACTCCACGTAGGCCACGCCCGTGTCGTCGGTGACCTCGGCCCGCATCGTGTAGGTCTCGAACAGGCCCTCCACGCTGGCGGTGATGTGCGGCGCGCCCTGGTCCTGGATGGTGGAGTTGCGCACCTCGAAGCTCACCGTGCGCTCCGTCGTGTTGCCCGCCTTGTCCGTGGCCGTCGCCTTGAACTCATGCGGGCCATTGGACAGGCTCCTCGTGTCGAACGCCGTCGCGTAGACGCCATCGACGTCCGTGAACGAGCTCACCGGAGCGCCGTCCACCAGGAACGCGAGGGTGGACGTCCAAACGTTGTCGCGCACGGAGGCCCGGAGCTGCACCGTCCCGTAGCTGCCCTCGACCGCCGCGGAGAGCGTGGGGCTCTGGATGTCCGCCTGGGTCGAGGTGATCAGGTTGATGTCATCCAGGAAGAACTGGGTGACTTCGTCCGCGATCTGCGGGGCTGCCGTCTGGTCCACGTCAAAGAACAACTGCACCGTCTGGCCCCGGTACGCGGTCAGGTCGAAGCGGTGCTGGATGTACTCCGCGTTGGTGTCATTCACGTTGGAGAGCGTCCTCAGCGTCGCCAACTCGGTGCCGGCGGAATCCCGCACCTTCGCGCTGAAGGTGTGGTGGGCCACGGCGTCGGTGAACGCACCGTTGTAGATGCGCAGCCAGAAGCTGAAGATGGCCGAGGTCGCGGTCGCCGGAATGGCCACGGACTGACGGACGGAGTGCCGCGCCGGACCCGCGTTGGTCCAGAAGACGTACATGCGGCTGCCCGTGTGCGCGAAGGACGCGTTGCTGAAAATGCCCGCCGAGCCCGACAAGGTCGTCGCCCCTGTCCAGCTCGTGGAGGTCTCGAAGCTGGGATTGAGCACGCGCTGGGTGGCGGTGGTGTCCACGTAGAACGTCACCACGGGAGAGTCCCCCGCGTTGGCGCCCGCGTCCGTGGCCCGGGCGACGAGCGTGTGCTCGCCGGCCGTCAACGTGGAGAGATTGACGACCCGGGTGAACGACTTGACCGAGTTGCCCAGGGACACGCCGTCGACGAGGAACTCCACCGCGTTGACGAAGCCGTTGTCGGACACGTCCGCGAAATAGCCCACGCGCGTGCCGGAGAAGACCACGTTGGCCCTCACCCGGGGCGCCTCGGCATCCGCCGCGCGGATGACGCGCAGCGAGAAGTCATCCAACTGGAAGCTGCTGGCGAGCGAGGCGTTCTCGCTGCCCTCCACGAAGATGCGCACCGTCTGGCCCGCGAAGGCCGTCAGGTCCACGCTCTGCTGCACCCAGCCCAGCGTCGCGTCCAGGTTGGACCACGTCGCCACCGTCCCCAGCACCGTGCCGGAGGTGTCGCGCACCTGCAGCGTCAGCGTGTCGCGGACGGCGGTGGTTGTCGTCTCGGCGGTGGTGAGGTTGAGGAAGAACGTCAGCGAGGCCTGGGTGACGCCAGAGGGAATCGTGACGTCCTGCCACAGCCGGTCGACGTGCGTCGTGCCCCAGCCGTTGAGCCACACGTAGCCCTGGCCCGAGTGCGTGCCGGAGGAGACCGGGAAGTTGATGTTCTCCGGCGGGTCCGCCACCCATCCCTGGCCGGCCAGCTCGAAGCCCGGGTCGGTCAGGAGCTGCTCGAAGCTGCTGGAGACGGTGAAGCTCGCCGGAGCGGACGCGGTGGAGTTTCCGGCCGCGTCGTACGCCACGGCCACCAATTGGTGCGAGCCGTTGGACAGCGAGGTGGCGTCCAGCGGCAGCTGGTACGGCTGGGCGGAGACGTTCCCCGTCAGGGCGCCGTCGACGAAGAACTCCACGCGGGCCACGCCGACGTTGTCGTCGGCCTGCGCGTGCAGTTGGAGATCAGGCGCGCTGCCAGAGACGCTCGCGGAGACGGTGGGGGACGTGCGGTCGTCATACGTTCCGGCGGTGTAGCCCACGTTGATGGCCGCGAAGGCGTTCTGCACCGCGCGGTACTCGTTGGACTGGGAGCCGAAGAGGTCCGCCGCGGCCAGGAGGCTGCTGGTGCGGGCCGACATGTAGTTGGACGACGGGAACAGGTAGACGGTGAGCGCGCGGTACCAGATGGCCGCCGCCTTGTCGTTGCCGATGCCCCTCATGCCCGAGGCCAGGTAGGTGCTGGAGTAGTCGGTGCCGACGGACAGCGGCTGCGCGCCCTGGGACAGGAAGTAGAAGGCACGGTTCATCGGGCCGCTGCTGAAGTGTACGTCGATGTTGCCGAGACCGGGGTACCAGGCGTCCACGCTCGCGCCGTCCAGCGACGGGCGGAACATGACGCGCAGCGGGATGTCGCTGAGCTGCTCGGCCATGAGCCAGTTGCCGCCGGTGTCACCAATGACGCTGCCGCGGCCGTTGGCCACCCAGAACTCCGTCAGGGTGCCGAAGATGTCCGAGTTGGCCTCGTTGAGGCCGCCGGACTCGCCTTCGTAGATGAGGCCCGCCGTGTGCGAGGTGACGCCGTGGGTCATCTCGTGGCCCGTCACGTCGAGCACGCCCATGGACCGCATGCCGTTGGCGGCCGGGTACGAGCCGTCGCCGTAGCTCATGCAGAAGCAGCCATCACTCCAGAAGGCGTTGTCGTAAAGGTTGCTGGCATGCACCCGGTTGTAGGTGGGCGAGCCGAAGCCGTCCACGCCGTCGCGGCCGAAGATCTTCTTGTAGAAGTCCCACGTCGTCAGCAGGCCGTAGTGCGCGTCGACGGCGGCGGTCTGACCGTTGGTGCTCAGGGTGTTGTTGGCGCCGACGATGTAGTTCTGGCCGTCGCCCCAGGTGTTGTCGGCGTCCGTGTAGAGGGTCAACGTGGGGATGACGCCGTTCTGCACGGCGGCGTGGTTGACGTCATAGGTCCGGATGCCCTCGCCGCCGGCGCGCGTGACGTCGCGCAGCTCGAAGAGGCCCTGGGCGTTCTGGAAGACGTCCAACGGCACGTCACCGCTGTATTGCGAGCGGCCGAGGCCCTTGGCCGCGGCCGTCTGGAGCGAGTTCCACTTCTTCAGCACGTCGCCCGAGTGCGCGTCGATGATGAAGTCCGTGTGCTTGACGCCGTCCTTCGCGTTCTCCAGCTCGGTGTGCACGTGGTACGCGAGCCGGTAACCCATGACCTGCGTGTCGAAGTCCGCCGCGTTCTGCTTCGCGACGGGCTTGCCGGGATAGCGGTTCACGAGCCGCGTCTGGGGGTAGACGATGAGCTCGCTCTTCGGCGCGGCACCGAACTCACCCTTGGGCGCCAGTTCCTGGGTGGCCTTCGTCACCGCGGACTTCGCATCCAGCGTGGGCGTCACGTCCAGGCGGATGCCCTTGCGCAGACCCTCACTGGTGATGCGGAGGTCCCCCACGGACAGTCCCTGGTGGGTGATGGCCAGGGCGCCCCATACGGGTACGCCCTGGTATGTCTGCGCGAACCGCGCGTGCGTCTGACCAAAGCGGTCCGTGCTGGAGCTGGACAGTTGGAAGCCGTCCCGCGAGCCGAGCCCGAGTTGGAGGCTTTGCGCCTTGAGGGTTGACAGGGATTCCGCGACACGGGCGGGTTCCCGGACCTGGAGTTGCGTCAGCGTGAGTGGTGAAACAGGGGTGAGTTTCTCAGCCGCGAGGGATGAGCTCGCCGAGAAAAGACCGGCGAGGAGCAGAGGCCACCGGGGCCACGGCTTGGACATTGAGTTGACTCCACACAGCGTTCGGGGGGACTCCCGCCGTCAGCACCCGTGGTGGCGTGCCGCCGCCGGAAGGATCACACTCATAGTGGAGGGGCCGGACAGCCTCAGACCTTGGCCCCGTATGATCCACGGTCAGCGCAATTATCCGCCACCATACAGTATCAAAACCCAATGAAACAGAGGGGAGCCCTGATGGACACAAACGGACACAATAACCACACAGCGTCGTGTCCATTTCACTTCGTGTGGTTTTCCTGGAGCAAGACAGAAAGACGCGGAAAGCTGTCAATCGAACGCATCTGTCAGGGATATCTGAACTTGGCGCCGGACGCCAACCGCGGCCCAGACGCTCTTCGCTGTCTAGGATGACCCGCACGCAGTGTTGAAGGCGCGAAGCGTCACAACGCCTTCTTCTGAAATCATGGTTTGATTTGAAAGCGGCGCGAGTGTTGCGCTGACTTGAAGGACTGCCCCACCGGCACTGCCGTATCAATCAAGTCGTCCGTTGCCTTCTCAAGCCCCTCGTTTTTGTATGCTGTCGAGAACTGACCGTCCACCGAGGTCGCTAGTCGGCCCTGCGGGGCTCCCGCATCCGGTAGAGGGCGCCGGCGGCCGCGAGGGCAAAGGCCGCGGTGGCCGCAGCGGCGGGCCAGCCGAAGAGCGAGACGATGGGGCCGGCAATGGCCGTGCCGAGACTCCCGCCAATGAAATAGACGACCATGTAGACGCTGTTGAATCGGGCCGGCTGCAGCGGATCGATGTTCAGGACCCGGCGCTGGTTGGCGACCTGGGCGGCAAACAGGCCTGTGTCGAACAGGGCCAAGGCCAATAGCATCCAGGGAGCGAAGCTCAAGGCGGGCGCCATCGCCAATGTGCATGCGAGGGCCAGCGCCAGGCCGGCGAACACGACCGGGCGGCTTCCGAACCTGTCCGCCAGTTGTCCCGCCGCGCGGGTCGCGACGATCCCCGCCACGCCTGCGAGCGAGTAGAGGCCGATGACGGTCGGCGACAGGTTGAGCGGCGGCAAGGCGAGCGCCAGAGACAGACCCATCCAGATCAGGCTGAAGGCAAAAAACCATAAAGCCCCGGACACGGCCGCCGCGCTCAGTTCAGGGGAGGTCCACAGCAATCGCGGCATGGCGACCAACGTGGCGAGGTAGGGTTGATCTCGGTGTTGAGTCGCGCCCGGAAGAATGACCCTGCTCCCCGCCGCGCAAACCAGGCAGGCGCCGGCCACGATCACCAGCATGGCGCGCCATCCAATTCCATCGGCTAAACCGCCCCCGACCGCCCGGCCAAGAAGCACGCCTGCCGATATCCCGGCCGTGACGCCTCCCAGCGCACGTCCCCGCGTTTCGATTGGTGAGTGCTTGCCGGCCAGGGTGCTCATCTGGGCGCCGGTGCTCGCGCAGATCCCCGAGATCAGGAGAGCTATGCCAAAGGCGTAGACGTTCGTGGCGAGGGCGGCGAGCGCGAGGGACAGGCTCAGGACAGCGAGTTGGACGGACACCAGCTGTCGGGCGGGATGGCGATCCACCAGGGGCACCAGAAGCGCCAAGCCGAACATGTACCCCAGGATGGGCAGGCCCGCCGCCGTGCTCGTCGTCGCGAGCGACGCGCCGAGATCGGCGGCTATGCGGGTTAGCTCCGGCTGGACGACGTAGCTCGTCGACGTGGCCACGCCGGCCGCTGCCGCGAGGAACAGGACGCCTCTTCCACCGAGGCATTCGAAGCGCGAGTCGCCATAAGGGTTCGCTGAGGTCATGCTCGCGACGCTAGGCGCGGCGCCATGATGCGTCTGGCGAGATTCGGGCCTGACCAGAAGCGCGCGCCGTGCGCAGCAGGACGTTCGACTTCGACGTGTTCGCCTGCGTGAGGTGTGGAGGCAGGCTCAAGGGTCTTGGCGTACGTGAAGGGGGCCCCCGGGGCAGGCGGGTGCCCCAAGGAGGCTCACGCGGCCTGTCCTCCGGCAGGGAGCATCTTTCGGGCGGCCCCGTCTACGGCCCTCCTCCGCCCCTCTGCTCCCTCCCTCCACCTCAACCGCGCCCCCTTCCCTCTGATGCGCGTTCGTACCCGGCGGGAGCTATCCGCAGTCCGCGCTGCAGTCGTAGGGGGTCTCGGTGGGACCACAAATCCCATTGCCGCAGATGTCGCAGTCCGCCGGGCAGGAGAAGATCTCCTCGTTGTAGCCGCAGACTCCGTCGCCACACGAACCGCAGTCATAGGGGCACGAGGTCGGGTTCTCGAGTGGGCCGCAGGAGGCATCTCCGCACCGGGTGCAGTCCGCGGGGCACGTCAGCTCGCTCTCGAATCCGTTGCAGACGTTGTCGCCGCAGGAGATGGCGCCCGCACGGGCCACGTGCATGTACGTGTTCTCTCCCTCCGAGACCATGGTCAGGGCCAGGTGTCGATACTCAGACCACACGCTGTAGCTGTTCGTGTTCCGGGTGTCCTCGTCGTCGGTGAAGATCTGTCCCTTCGCCGTGCCGAAGGTGAAGCTCTGCGCCGCGAAGACGCCATACTCGAACCCCAGGTCCGGAAGGCTCGGTGCGGGCGTGCTGGGGTTGCCACCCCCATGGAACAAACAGAAGAACATGATCGTATCCCCGGCCGCATTGCCGTTGGGCTGGATGCCGCCTGAGTTCGCGTTCCTGTTGTCTCGGTCTTCGTTGTCGAAGAATCGAGAGAAGTACCAGGAACCCGGGGGGCAGATCTCCCCCAGCATCAGCACGGCATAGGCGCTGCGCGTGGTGGGGTGAGTCTCAAGTGGCTTGAACTTCGCCCCATCGACGCGGCAGAACCGGAAGGTGGTGTTGCGCGCTTCATCCAACTGGGTGCTCCCCACCCAATCCCTCAGATAGCTGGCCGCGCGGCTGTCTTCGTTGTCCATGTGCATCCAGAGGGCGGGCGCGGAACTGGGACAACCCGCGGAGCCCGCGAGGACCCCCACATCTTGATTGAACAGCGTGGCGACGGCGGGCTCGAGCTTGGAGGACAGTGGCTCCTCCGGCGTGGAAATGTCTGTCTGCCCACAACCCCATTGCAAGGTGCACAAGGACCAGACCGCGAGACTCCGAAAGAGACGGCGCATGACTCTCCCCCCACTGAATAACTCTTGTCATTCTGTTGAGATTATCGACTGGGTCAACGGCTTCCGCGGATTGTGCAGCATGGACGTCTCGGCCAGGGTAGAGTCCAGGGGATGAGCCCATTCAGGGTCACGTCCGTTTCCATCGGGTCCGAATGGGTCGAGGCCGGAGTGAAAGATGGAGGAGACGCTCCGCTCCCCGTCTGGAGGGTGGTCGACTTCGCCAGGGATGCCGGCGAGAGGTACGCCAGCAGCGACGTTCCGTTCTTCTACCTGGTGGGCCCTGGGGGCGCGTCGCGGACGGTCGCCTCGATGGAGTTCGTCCGCGACTACCAACCAGCACCATCTCCTGCCGCGAAGCCGTAGCTCTCGCCGTCAGCACCCATCTGCGCGCCACCGCCACCAGTCGCTCCACTTCCTCGCGTGGGCGGCGGCAGCGGGACGAAGTGCACCTCGTCGTCACCTGGATGCGCGACTGGATGGCAGCGATGGGCTGGAGGCGCGCTCGCTCCGGGCCGTGGACCTGGACCTCGTGTCCGAGGGCTCGGGCCATGTGACGGCCTTCGTGGCGGGAGGCATCGTGAAGGTGTCGCTGGACTCGTCTGGCAGCGTGGACCCGTGGGGCAACTCCTCCCAAGCGCGACATCGATGGGGACGGTGGTGGACAGGTCATCTGGCACTGACGGCGGTCATACCGTGAGCCACAGCGCCAGGGAGGCGTGCCCCAGGCGCGATGGCCTCGACTCTTGAAATGAGCCCCCCGCACCCCGTCAATGCCAGTGCAGGCAGGTCCCCTGGGACAACCGCGCAACAGGTGTGACACGAACTGCATGCGGAGCTTTTCAGCCTGGTGCAGCCACGCGACAGGGCCGCCACGCCCACGGCACCTATCAGGACGGCGGCGTGCTGGTCCGGCGCGCCTGGGATTGTCGAGTCCGGCGCCCGCCTTCGCCTCGCGCGCCGAGTCCCTCGCCGACAGCGTCAGGCACACCCCGCCGTGGAAGCGCTCCGGGAACGACGCAGGCCACACCGGTTCAAGACACTGGGCAGCCGTTCAGGCGCAAGGTCGGATCGTCGTCCAACGTGTGAGGGACTCGATGGGTTCGGTTTCCGCAGCCTCCGCCAGGTGAGGCCCGACACGCTCATCGGGTGGCCTGACACGGGCCAGTCCAAGCCATTCCACCACGCGCTCCCATACCTCGAGCGTGAGCAAGAGTTTGCGCTCGCCACGATGGCCTGGATGCCAGGTAGCCCGTTCAAATGAGTTGAGCCACCCTCAGTCTTTCCATCGCGTCAAACCACACTTGTCCGAAATCGGACTTACGACTAAGAGGGCCGAGGGCCCTGTTGGGGGAACTGGTTCGAGCGCGCGTCAGGGTGAAATCAGCGACCCGTCTCCTCGCGGCCCTCCCTGTCGCGCGCAAAGGAAATCCTTCATGTATCGTTGTGTGCAAGCCGTGTTCGCCACGGTCCTGTGTATCACCCTGGCGTGTGGTTCCCCTGAAGCCAACCACCAGGATGCGCCGCAACAGACGGGGTCGGAGGAAAAGGCTCTCACCGATCCGTACAATCCATTGCCCGAGGGCATTCGCTGGTTTCAAGGGGCCCGCTTCGCCAGCGGAGAAAACGAGACCGCGAGCTACCTCCATCCAGAGGCCCACAGCGGCTACACCAGCACGTTGAATGGCTGTCCCCCGGAATTCGACGACATCGGATACTCCCTCTTTGGCTACAACTTCACCTGGACCATTGCCGGCACGACCGTCGACATGGGCGGCGTCTGCAAGATCAACCATTCCTTTCCCACGCAAGGCGCCTACGACGTCCGCCTGACGATCACCCACTCGGAGCTCCTGGGGGGCGGGCCGATTCAGACCGCGCAGTACCAGCGGTTCGTGACGATCCGTGACTACCTCGTCGTCAGCCTGGGTGACTCCTATGGCTCGGGAGAAGGGGCTCCGGACGCCGCGGCGCACTGGGGGGACACCGACACGCATCCGGTCTGGCAGAATGCGCGATGCCATCGCTCCTTCAAGTCTCCGGCGGCGCGGGCCGCGCTGGCCCTGGAGTCGAGCGACCCACACTCGTCCGTGACCTTCCTGTCGCTGGCGTGCTCCGGTGCGACCATCCAGCGAACGACCTACGAATATGAGAACTGGGGCGGTAATTTCCCCCTGGGAATCTTCGACGGCTTCGCCACCGCCAGCGACGGGCCGCCCCGCGGTTCGGGAATCCTCGGCCCCTACGTGGGCATCGAGGCCCCGGCCTACC
The DNA here is from genome assembly GCF_013336705.1 of Myxococcus sp. CA051A. NCBI lineage: Bacteria > Pseudomonadati > Myxococcota > Myxococcia > Myxococcales > Myxococcaceae > Myxococcus > Myxococcus sp. CA051A. The sequence continues at coordinate 493,465 of NZ_JABUMS010000009.1, forward strand.
AGCACGGCGCCTGGAATCCCGAGCACTACATGCCCTCGCAGCTCAACCGGCTCGTGACGCTGGTGGGCAACCGCCCCATCGACGCACTCGTCCTCAGCGCCGGCGGCAATGACGTGGGTTTCGGTGACATCCTCCGGTTCTGTGTCGTGCACACGGATTGCCACCAGGGCAACGACGGGCAGGAGCTGCGCTCCAAGGTCGACGTGCTCAAGGCCGCCCTGCCCACGAGCTACGACCTGCTCCAGACGCAACTCAAGCAGGTGGGCCTCGACGTGCGGAGCACGTACCTCATGGAGTATCCGGACTTCGCCCGTGGCAACTCCGGGCAGATCTGCTCCTCCATCCTGGAGGAGACGAACCTCTACGCCGGTGTCGGAGCGGACGTGTCCTACGGGGAGCTGGCGTACCTGGATGGCTATGTCCGGCTGCCCCTGATGAACATGATGCAGGACGCCGCCGAGCGCCATGGCTGGAACTATGTGTCGGGCATCTCCGATGCATTCGCGGGTGTCGGCAGTGGCGTGGGCCACGGGCTGTGCGCCTCTCCCAGCAACCGCTGGGTGAACAACGGCTACGACGCGTCCTCGACGCAGGGGCCGGAGGACAGCGAGGCCGAGACCACGGGCACCGCGCACCCCAACGAGACGGGCTACGCCGTCATGACGGTCTTCCTTCAGGAGAAGATGGACGACACCCTCCCTCCCCTTCCCCGCGTGGGCATCCTGAAGACCCAAGGCGAAGCGCACGTACAAGAGGGTGGCGCCGCCTCCGGTTGGGTCCCTCAGTCCGGTGACATCCAGGCGGTGGCCTTGTCTGGCAGCCGCATCGGCGTGCTGAAGCTCAATGGCGACTTCTACCTGAAGGATGGCGCCCTCACCGCGATGTGGAACCTGGTGACGGGAGACGTGGCCGCCATCGCTTTGTCGGGCGACCGCATCGGCATCATCAAGACAAACGGCGAGGCCTACGTGAAGGAAGGCGCCTGGAACGCCTCCTGGGTCCTGATGAGCGGCGACGTCAAGGCCCTCAGCCTCTCCGGCAAGCGCATCGGCATGCTGAAGCTGAACGGCGATTTCTACCTGAAGGACGGCGCCCTCACCGAGCAGTGGGACCTGGTGACGGGAGACGTGGCCGCCATCGCTTTGTCGGGCAAGCGCATCGGCGTCGTCAAGACGAACACCGAGTCCTATGTGAAGGAAGGCGCCTGGAACGCCACCTGGGTCGCGCTGGGCTCCAACAGCAAGGCCATCGCGCTGACCGAGAACCGCGTGGGCGTGCTGCGGCTCAACGGTGAGTTCTTCCTCAGGGACGGAGCCCTCACCGCGGCCTGGAACCTGGTGACGGGTGACGTCCAGTCCATCTCCCTCGCGGGCAGGCGCATCGGCATCGTCAAGACGGATGGCAATGGGTACGTGAAGGAAGGGGCGTGGACCGGGCTCTGGAACTGGGAGACCACGGCCACCACGCAGCTCGTCCTGGCCACGCCGTAGCTCGAATACCCCCATGAACGGACACATGACACCGAAACGCTTCAGGCCCTCCAACGGGCCCCTTCTCTCCATCTTCCTGTCGCTCTTCGTCGCGTTGGTCTCGACCGAGGCCCTCGCGCAATGCCCCACGGGTTGGTCGACCTGTGGTTTTCCGCTGGGCGGCGCCTGTTACTTCCCAGGCAGCTCCAATTGCAGCAATGGCACCGTCTGCGGCCTGGGCTCCGAGGAGTGTGGTGGGGCCTGCTATCGCCCCACCCTCGAGACCTGCCTGAACGGCATGTATATCTGCAGCAACGCGTACCTCTGTGGCACCTATTGCATGCGCCGGGGGCAGACGTGCCTGGAGGGCAATCAGGTCTGCCCCACGGCCCAGGCCTGCCGGGGGCAGTGTCTGGAGGCGGGAGGCTACTGTCCCACGGACGGCGCCCGCATCGGGATGTTGAAGCAGGGGGGCCAGCTCTACCTGAAGGAGGGCCCCCTCACCGAGCTGTGGAATACGGTGACCGGGGACGTGGCCTCCGTCGCGCTGGCGGGCAACCGCATTGGCATCGTCAAGACGAACGGCGAGGCCTACGTGAAGGAAGGCATCTGGGACGCGGCCTGGGTCGTCCAGAGCAGCGACATCAAGGCCATTGCCCTCGCGGGCAACCGCATTGGCGTGCTGAAGCAGAATGGCCAGTTCTTCCTGAAGGAAGGCGCGCTCACCGGGTTGTGGAATCTGGTGACCGGGGATGTGGCCTCCATCTCGCTGTCGGGCGACCGCATCGGCATCATCAAGACGAACGGCGAGGCCTTTGTGAAGGAAGGCGCATGGAACGCGGCCTGGGTCCTGATGAGTGGAGACGTCACGGCCCTCGCGCTCGAGGGCGACCGCGTGGGCATGCTGAAGAACAATGGCCAGTTCTTCCTGAAGGAAGGCGCGCTCACCGAGCTGTGGAACATGGTGACGGGTGACGTCCAGGCCATCTCCCTCTCGGGCAACCGCATCGGCGTCCTGAAGACGGACAGCCACGTGTTCGTGAAGGAAGGGGCGTGGGACGGTCCCTGGGAATGGGTCAGCTCGTCCGTGACGGCCTTCCAGCTCTCGGGCACGGGCATCGCGGTGCTCGCGAGCAACGGCGAACTCTACGTGAAGGAAGGTCCCGCCACCTCGCTCTGGACGATGGAGAGCGGGGACTGCACCGGGTTCGCGATCACGCCTCGCTAGCGCGAGACCCCGGAGCGATTGAACCTGTCACGGAGCGGGCCGGCCTCCAGCGTGAATCGCCGGAGACCGTGCCCGCTTCGTGGCGCGCCGCGCCTGCTGGAGAAAAGAGGCGCCCTGCCCGCGCAAGGGCCTGAGGACACGCGCCGCAGGCGTACCAGGCGCACTCGCGGCAGTAACGCTAGGGTGTGACGGTAAGGACCGCGGAGCCCATGGCCCCGCCCGACTTTGCGCTGATCGTGGCCCTGCCCGGGCTGACGGCCAGGGCGACGCCGGGTGTGCTCCCTGAGGTGCTGATGGGCGCGACGGTGGCATTGTTCGACGCCCACGCCACCACGCTCGTGAGATCGTGGAACGTCCCGTCAGTGAACTCGCCCGTGGCGGTGTATTGACGAGTGGCTCCCACCACAGCCGATGAGGCGATCGGCGTGACGCGGATCAACATGACCTCTGCCGGCGATACGGTGAGCGTGGTGCTGCCCATGATCGCGCCGTACGTCGCGGTGATCACCGCTGAGCCCTGAGCGATCGCCGTTGCCTCTCCTTTGGTGGAGTCGGCGGCATCGCTGATCGTTGCGTGGGTCGGATCGCCCGAACTCCACGCAACCGTCTCCGTGAGGTCCTCCGTCGACCCGTCGCTGAACGTGCCCGTGGCGAAGTAATTCTGCTTCATGCCCACCGGGATCGTTGCGTTCGCCGGCAGCAGGGAGATCGACACGAGGGTTGCCTCCGTGACCGTGAGAAGCGTCGACCCATTGATGCCGTTGAACGTCGCGGTGATCGTCGACGTTCCTACCGCGAGTCCCTTGGCGATGCCCGTGTTCGCGATGGAAGCGGAGGTCGGCGTGCCCGACGTCCATGTTGCGAGCGTCGTCAGGTCCTTGGTCGTGTTGTCGGTCATCGTCGCGGTGGCGGTGAACGCTTGCGTGGCGCCAGCGCCAATGCTCGGGCTTCCCGGCGTGACAGCGATTGAGACGACCTCTACTTCGATGACCGTGACCTCGGTGCTCCCAGTGACGGTGCCGAGCGTCGCCGTGATCTTCGAGGTTCCGGCGGCGAGCGACGTGAGCAGCCCGGTCGGGTCGACGGTCGCCACGGTGGACGTCGCCGAGTTCCAAACGACTGCGCTCGAGATGTCTTTTGTGCTGCTATCGGCGTAGGTGCCGGTCGCCACGAGTTGCCTCTTCGCGCCGGGCGGAAGCGTTGGCGCCGCCGGCGTAACGCTCAGCGAGACGAGGGGATTGTTGTCGGCAGTCACCGTTACGGCGACGGTCTTCGTCTGTCCTTCCGAGGTCACGCTGATCGTCGCGGCGCCGGCCGCGACCGCGTTCACCTTGCCGGCCGCGACGGTGGCGACGCCGGGAGCGCTGCTCGCCCACGTCGCTGACTCCGTCACGTCTTGGGTCGCCGCGCCATCGGCCGTGAACGTTGCCTTCACGGTCGCGGACGTGCCTGCGACGAGAGAGAGGACGGATGGAGTGACGTCGAGAACGGCCGACGGCAACGCCGTCTCTGAATCCCCGCAACTCGCGCCCCCCACGATGACGAGACTTGAGAGCAAGACCACCGAGCACAGTCGGACAAGAGCGCGAGCAAAGTACATCCGAGAAACCCTATCGCCTGCGAGCCCTCATGCCACGCGCTTTTCTGCCGTCCGTCGGAAGCGGCCCCGCGGTCCGCTCTTCGAGGCCGCCAGGCATGGTGTCCAAACCACGCTCGACGTTGCCCGCGCACCGTCGGGATCCGCGTCAGCGTCCCTCACCTCCCGCTCTGCTCCCGCCCGCCACGCCCACTGTGCGCATTCCAGACGGATCCGCTCGCCCCGCCCCTGCTGGATGCGCTGGGGCGCCGCATGACGTACCTGCGGCTGAGCATCACGGACCGCCGCAGCTTCCGCTGCACGTACTGTTCTCCCGCGTCCTGGGGCGGCAAGAAGGAACTGCTGAACGCGGAGGAGCCGGGGCGCATCGCCAGCATCTTCGCCGCGCTGGGCATCGCGATGTGCGTTCGTACCCGGCGGGAGCCATCCGCGGTCCGCGCCGCGGTCGTAGGGAGTCTCGGTGGGACCACAAATCCCATTGCCGCAGATGTCGCAGCCCGCCGGGCAGGAGAAGAGCTCCTCGTTGTAGCCGCAGACTCCGTCGCCACACGAACCGCGGTCATAGGGGACTGCGCCCCCTTTCTCTTATGCGCTCACGGCGGCTACCCCTTCATCGACTCCCTCCCAGCCGCTGTCTCGGGCTCCACGGTTGCCTTGCCCGCACTGGATGGGAACCACGGCGAAAGGCTCGCGGCCTTTCCTGCCTGGCAAGCCTCTGTTCCACCTCGGGCGCGGGGCGCGACGTGTTCGCTGGTGTGCTATGCCCCAGCGCATGGAAATCTTCCGACTTGCGGATACGGTCGAGTTGAACAACGCATGGCTCGTCGGACTGAGCGTGGCATTGTTGCTGCTCGTCCTCTGGGCCGTGCTCGTGGCCTCCAGTGCGCTGCTGTACCAGGGCATCCGGCTGATGGGTGTGAAGGCGCTGGAGCAGATGGCGGACGCTCTTCGCAAGCGCGCCCGGCTGAGCGCCGCCCTCCTGTCCTTCGTGGTGGTCATCATCGGCATCGCCGTGCTGGGCTTCTCCCTGTGGGCGAAGAAGGATCTGGAGCCCTCCTTCAATGCCTTGCTGGCGGGGGTGACGGTGGAGGGGCTGGCGGCCCTGGGGCGCGGAGCGGGCCTGCTGGTGCTCTTGCTGACGGCCTACCTGGTGTTGGATCGGGCGGCACGCCAGCTCCTGATGCGGCTCGAGCGCAGGATGAACGAGTGGCAACTGAGCCCGGAGCCGAAGGCACATGCCCAGAAGGCGATGGAGCAGGGGCCCGGCTTCATCAAGCTGGTGCTGGCCTACTTCGCGGTGGGCATGGCGGTCACCTCGCTGCAACCCCCGGCCGCGCTCGAGTGGCTCGTTGGCACCACCGTCTTCGTGTTGCTGTGCATCAGCGGTGGGCGCCTGGCGGTGTCCTTGCTGCACCTGATGTCGGTTCGGCTGGTCGAGTCCTGGCGGACGAAGAGCACGGCCACGAAGTACGAGGAGTACTTCATGGCCCTCAGCCGGCTGCTACCGGTGGGGCAGCGGAGCCTGGAGGCCATCGTCTATATCTCGGTGGCGACCCTCATCATCCGTCGGTTCCAGGGCCTGGAGTCCTTTGCTCCGTACGGGCCGGTGCTCATCCGCGTCATCGCCCTGTTCTTCGCCGCCAGCGTCGTCGTGGAGTTCGTCCGGCTGCTCATCGCCCGGGCCTTCAAGGTGGACGGTCTCGACCTGGATGACAAGGCCCGGCGGCGCAACACCTTCGTCGCGCTCATCCAGAGAGCCTCCACGTACCTGGTCTATTTCCTGGTGGGGATGATGGTGCTCAGCGACCTGGGTGTGGACCCCACCCCCATCCTCGCTGGCGCCGGCATCGTCGGTCTCACCGTGGGCCTGGGCTCACAGGCCATCGTCACGGACATGGTCAACGGCATCTTCCTGCTCTTCGAGGACCAGATCTTGAACGGCGACTACATCCGCATCAACGATACCGAGGGCGTGGTGGAGGAGATAACGCCTCGTATCACCCGCATTCGCGATCGCTTCGGGCGCCTTCACATCCTCCGCAATGGCGAAGTCAAGAATGTCATCAATTATAGTCGCGGCTGGACGCTGGCGGTCGTGGACATGGCCGTGGCCTATGAGTGCGACTTGAAGAAGGTGCTGGATGTGATTGGAAAGGTCTGCGAGCAGGTGCCCATGCTGTCGGCAGGCAAGGTGTCCGAGATGCCCAAGCTGTTGGGTATCGAGAGCATGGACGAGAGCTGGATGACCATTCGCATTGAAGCCAAGGTGCAGCCAGGGACGCACTTCGACGTGAAGCGACTGCTCAACCGGCTGTTGTTCGACGCCTTCAACGCCAACGGCCTGGAACTTCCCTATCCCAAGTCGGTGCAATACGAGGGGACCACGGTGCTTCCCGCCGCCGCCGCTGCGTCGCCGGAGGAGGAGCCCCAGGCTCTGGCCGCCTCGCTTCGGTAGCGGCAGGCCGGCCGTTACCCATGGTGCAGGTGTCCTGAGTCCTGCTTCCCTGCTCCGCCAGCACCCGCTGGCCCTCCTCCGCCCCCTACCGCTGGAGCCATCCCTTGATGCGCGCCATCACCTTCTACGAGTACGGCTCACCCCAGGTCCTGAAGTGCGAGGAGCGCCCCGTCCCCACGCCGGGCGCCGGCCAGGTCCTCGTGCGCGTGCGGGCCTGCGCGCTCAACGCGGCCGACTGGCACATCCTGCGCGCCGACCCCTTCCTCGCGAGGCTCGCGGTCGGACTCTTCAAGCCCCGGTACAACGTGCTCGGCTGCGACCTGGCCGGCGTGGTCGAGGCCGCGGGTCCCGGCGTCACGCGCTTCAAGGCCGGAGATGAAGTGATGGGCGAGCTGGGCAGCAGCAACTGGGGCGCCTTCGCGGAGTACGTCTGCGCGCCCGAGGGCGTCCTCGCCTCGAAGCCCGCGAGCCTCGGCTTCGAAGAGGCCGCCGCGGCGCCGCTGGCCGGCGTGACAGCGCTGCAGGGGCTGCGTCGCGAGGGTCGCCTCCAGGCGGGCGAGTCCGTGCTGGTGAATGGCGCCTCCGGAGGCGTGGGGACCTTCGCCGTGCAGCTCGCCAAGGCGCTGGGCGCGAAGGTGACGGCGGTGTGCAGCGCCCGCAACCAGGAGCTGGCCCGCTCGCTCGGAGCCGACGAGGTCATCGACTACGCGAAGGAGGACTTCACGCGCGGCGGCCAGCGCTACGACGTCATCCTCGCGGCCAACGGCTACCACCCGCTGAGCGCCTACGAGCGCGCGCTCGCGCCCGGCGGCCGCTACGTGATGACAGGCGGGGCGGGAAAGCAGATGGCGGCGGCGCTCCTGCTCGGGCCGCTGCGCTCGCTCGGTGGTCGCAAGCGCCTGGGCTACCTGACGATGAAGAGCAACCTGGACGACCTGGAGTACCTGCGCGACCGCCTGGCCGACGGCTCCGTGCGCTCCGTCATCGACCGCACCTACCCGTTCGAGGAGCTGCCCCAGGCCCTCGCGTACCTCGAGGAGGGACACGCCCGCGGCAAGGTCGCCGTCCACATGTCCTGAGGAGGTCCCTGCCTCCCATGACGGCGCCTCCTTCCGTCCCCGTGGAGCGCAGCCCGTCGCGTCGACGCCCTGACCTCCTCCCTCCGGCTGGGATTCGAGAGCAGGGCGAGCAACCGCACGCGAGTCATCCCGGCTTCGCACCGCGGTACCCTGCACATCCGCGCGAGGCGCTGCCCGGAGGCTCAGGAGAAGGGGAAGCAAACGCAGACATCGCCAGAGCATCGACCATAGGCGAAGCCCGCCTCGATGCACTCATTGACGCAATTGCCAGAACAATAGGACAGCGGCTCCGCGGGCGCTGCGACCGCCAGCGTGGCTCCGAACGACACAGCCGCCCCCGTGACAACGGCAAGCAATACCTGAACAGCCTTCTTCGCGGAACAGAGCATCGTCCCCTCCCAGGTTGGTATGACAGCGGCTTCCAACTCGCTCACGGCTGAAGCGCCTCAAAGGATAGCAGGTCGTCCAGGTCCTCTGTTCCGCATCTCAAGTGACGCCTCCGTCCCACCTGCCAACGGCGACATCCCCACACACCAGGTCGACGCACCGCACCACGGCCCGAGCCTGGAGGACAGCTCGGTGCCGCGTTGAATCACGAGCGGCGGCTCGTCAGGTCAGGAGCTCAGAAGCGGCCCCCCAGCCCCAACGCCATTCCACCCTGAGACACCGCCACCGACGGAAGCACGCTGACCTCCGACGGCGCTGGTGTCGCGCTATTGGCGGCATGAGACAGCTCATACCCAATGAAGGACCCCATGATGGGGCCCGCCAGGGCGGCGGTAGCGGCGATTGGGAGACGAGCGCCCTCGTTGAGGCTCAAGAGGCGCCAACAGGTCCAGGCTCCCGCCACACACCTGATGGGGGCGCGGCCTGGGCAGGCGGGTGCCCCGTCGAGACCCTCGGCCGCATCGAGGCAGGGGGCACAGGGGCCGGAGGTGGTGCCCCAACAAGGAGGGTGTCGACAGCGCGGAGGAGAGTCGTTACAAAACCGCCCGTCGATGCACGATTCCCTTTCCGCCACCCAGGCGAGCATTGCCGAGCCCAATGCTGTCATCCGAATTGTTCGAGGCCATCGTCCAGCATGATCTGGAGCGTGTTCGTGCGCTGCTGGTTCGCGGTGCAGACCCCAATCTGCCCAGGGAAGATGGCTGGCGACCCCTGCATGTCGCCATCGGCCAGATGGGCGTTGGGGGAACGATTGACTTCATCAAGCTGTTGATCGAGCACGGTGCGGACGTCAACGAATGGGATGCCCATCATCACGAGACGCCGCTCCTCAGCGCCATGGAACCTCCGGAGCTGGAGGTCGCACGGGTGCTTCTCGAAGCAGGCGCGGATCCGAACGTCCGCAGATCAACGCATGAGTCACCTTTGCAGCTGGCCGTAGAACATGAGCATCCGGAGCTCACGGCGCTGCTCCTGCGCCATGGTGCTGGACGAACGATGGACGAGTGGGGAGGACTTCGCGGATTGACGCCGCTCGGCATGGCCGCTCGTAAGTTCAACGTTCCCATCATCGAGCTTTTGATGGCGGAAGGGGCGGATCCGCGGGCGGTTGATGAGTACAACGAAACCGCGCTCGCCAAACTGCCACCTCGTGAAGAGCACGATCCGCGAACGTGGGACAGGATTCTTGAACTTCTTGGACGCCGACGGTCGTGACGCAGGTACGTGAGGTTCAGACGGAGAGGGACGCTGTCGTCCTCTCCGTACGCTGACGCGCCCGCTCAGGGCCGCGCCTCGCCGGCCAGCGCCGCGCGGTGAATGGCCACCCAGAAGTCGGCGGCCCGCCGGGCCCCTTCGAGCAGCGGCTCCGGGTGCCCGGCCCCCAGCGCCGCGCAGAGCGCCTGGGCCCGCGCGCCGTGCTCCAGGTCCACGTCGAGGTGGACGAGGATGAAGCGCGCCTTCGTCCGCTCCAGCCCGAGCCGCCCCAGCCCCTGGCGGGCCTCGCCGCCCAGGTGCCGCGCCACGCCCTCCAGCACGCGCAGCGCGCCCAGGAAGGCGAGCTGCCGCTCCGGCCCGATTCCCTCCCAGAAGGCGTGGAAGTCGGCCACCTCGCGAGGCGTGTCGGATGAGGGCTCGCGCCCGAAGGCCGCGAGGTCCGCCTTGGCCAGCAGGTAGTGCGACTGCTCGTCCTCCGCCAGCTCCGCGAAGAAGTCCTTCAGCTCGGGGAGCGTGGCGCGCTCGGCCGCGAGCCGCAGCCGGTCTCCGCTGCGCCGCGTGTAGTGGTACATCATGTCGAGGAACGCCACGTAGCGCTCTGGCGTCACCGCCGGCAGCCAGCTCGCGACCTGCCGCGCCATCCCGACGGTGAGCGCCTCCAACTGCTCCTCAATCGACGACATCCTCAGTCCCTCCGGTCCGAAAGCAGCGCGCCCAACGTCCGCCGGGCATGCGCGAGGTGCGGCGCCGCCCGCTCGCGGGGCAGCTCGTCCAGGCGCACCACGCCCGCGTCGAGGAACCCCTCCCCTCCGAGTCCCCGTCCACAGGCGGTGGGCACCGCGCGCAAATCCACCGGCTGGAGCACGCCCCGCGCGTCCCGGGCGAGCGCGAGCTTCAGCACGGCCCCTGTCTGGCACGCCAGCGTGGGCATGATGCTCAGGAAGTTGCCCAGCGAGTACGCGATGAGCCCCATCCGCGCGGGCCCGCCCCGGCGCACCTGCGTGGGGCAGGTGGCGTCCGCGCCGTCGATGGACACCCACTCCACCGGCTGGAGGACATGCGGCGAGGAGCCCAGGAGGACGTCCGCCCCGCGCTCGATGAGCCGCCAGGCGTGCTCGCGCTGGAGGGCCTCGGGCCAGTACTCGTACTCGAAGCCCCAGTGCGGCATCAGCACCACCAGGTCCGGCCCCACCGCGCGAGCGGCGTCGATGAGCGCGCCCAGCCGCGTCCAGTCCGGCGCGTGGAGGGGGCTGCCCAGCCGCGTCACCGGCACCCCGGCGGGCGGCGCCCCCACGAGGTGGTTGATGTCATACGTCACGGCGGCGATGCCCATCCGCACCCCGTCCACCTCCAGGGCGGCCACCGCGTCCTCCGGCCGGGGGCCTCCCACGCAGCGGTGCTGGGAGGAGGCCAGCACCGTCCCCCGGGTCCGCTTGAGCCCTTCGGCGCCCTGGTCGAGCGCGTGGTTGTTGCAGAGGGAGAAGACGCGGTGGCGCGCCGTGCCCTCCCAGGCCGCGAGGTAGTCCGGCGGGGCGTTGTAGTGGAGCGTCTCGTAGACGAGCCGGGGCACGGGCCGCGCCGGGTCCACCGGCGTCTCTAGATTCGCGAAGGCCACCGCGTCCCCCGCCATCACCTCCCGGACGCCGGGAGACAGGGCGCGGTGGAAGCCGCTGCGAATCCACATCATGTCGCCCACGGCGCTCAGCCGGAGCTCCGGCGCGCCCGCGTGCCGCCAGCTCCCCGAGGCGAGGTGCCGGGAGACTCGCGCGAAGTGCTCCCCGGTTTCGGCCGAGCGCGGCTCCGGCAGGTGCAGGAGGCTCTTGGTGAGGTAGCGCAGGTTGAGGTCCCACCGGGACAGCGGCCAGCGGCCGTCCTCGTAGCGGATGTCCGCGTACAGCCGGCGCAGGGCGTTCATGGGCGCTTTCGCTCCAGGGTGACGAGTCGCACGTCCTCCTCCACCACCATGGGGCCGGCCAGGAGGGCCCGCCACATGACGTGGAGGTAGCTGTCGAAGACGGGGGCCCCGCGCGCGAGCAGCTCCGGGCGCAGGCGCGCGTGCAGCCGCGCGAGGTTGTAGCCGGGCACCCGCGGGTAGAGGTGGTGGTCCAGGTGGTGGTTGAGGCCGTTCCACAGGAAGGTGACGAGCCGGGTGCCGCGCACCGTCGTCGCGGTGTGGAAGCGGTCGCCGCGCCAGACGTTGGCGTGGTGGTCGGAGATGGACTTGAGCCCGTTGAGGGGGCTGGCGAAGAGCACCGGCAGCAGCCAGCACTCCACCGCGCCCCCGAGGAGCCCGTGGCCCGCCAGGAGCCAGAAGAGCAGCGCGTAGAAGGCCCCGTAGCCGAGCAGCACCAGCGCATGGCGGCGCAGGCGGGCGGCGTCGAAGTGCTGCACCGGGTAGAGGACGTTGAAGTAGACGAGGCTGAGCGGCAGGCCCAGCAGCACGGTGGAGTAGAAGAGGGCCCACAGCCCGGGCGAGCGGCGGCCCGCGTTGTAGGCGTCAGGGTCCTTCTCGGTGCGGTTCCAGCGGTGGTGCGCGAGGTGGTCGTGCCGCATCGGCTCGTAGGCGATGCCCACGAGCAGGCTGAGCCCGTTGCCGAAGAGGCGGTTCTGCCAGGGCCTCGTGAAGAGGGTGTCGTGCCACGCGTCGTGGTCGAGCTGGATGAGCCCCATGACGGCCTGGGCCGCCAGCAGCCACAGGGGCAGCTTCAGCCAGAAGCCGCTGACATGCGCGAGCCCCACGCCGGCCAGCCCCCACACGCCCAGGTGGAGGGCCGCCATGCCCAGGGCCCGCGCGGGGCGGATGCGCAAGAACTCCACCAGCTCGTCGCGGGAGGGGCCCGGCCCGGCGGGGGCTGCGGGTGAAGTTGAGACGGGGGCGAGGGTGGGCTGCATGGGGCCTTTAGAGGTAGCGGGGGACGCGCTGGCGGTAGCGCGCGTAGGCCTCGCCAAGGCGGGCGGAGAGGTAGCGCTCCTCCTGGAGCACCAGCCCGTGGAACAGCCCCCCCAGCACCGCGCACGCCCCGAGCGTCACCAGCGACGGAGCCCAGAGTGAGGCGCCCACGAGGTACAGGTAGGAGAAGACGTAGATGGGGTTGCGCGAGGAGCGGTGGAGTCCTCTCTCGTGCAGCACGGGCGGGGCCTCCCCCGCGTCCACGCCGATGCGGAACGTCGCGCCCATGCCGTACTGCGCCGCCAGCATGCCCACCAGCCCGAGCACGCCCAGCGCCCAGCCCACCTCCGGCCGAAGGGCCAGCAGGGGCCGGCCCCAGGGCAGCTCGGACCAGCGCGGCCAGAGCGCCGCCGCCACCACCGAGCCAGCCCACACCAGCGAGGCGCCGCTGATGCGCCGCGTGAGGCGCGTGTGGGCGGAGTCGGCCCCGGTGCTCCGGTAGGCCAGCGGGCTTCGGCCGAAGCGCAGGCGGTAGACGAGGCTTGCGCCCAGGTGCCCCAGCAGCAGGTGCAGCGAGATGAAGCCCAGGTAGAGCGCGGGCGCGTCGCGAAGCCCCTTCATGGTCCCACCACCTCCGCCGGAAGGCCGAAGCCCGAGGACGCCCAGCCCGCGAGCTGCTCGGTGAAGTCGCGCAGCTCGCCCCGGGTCCACAGTCCCTCGAACGTCGCCGTGTTGATGTTGAGCGTGTCGCCACAGGCCAGGCCCGTCGCGCCCCAGGTGGCCGTGTGGCTGCGCATGGAATGGATGCGGAAGGGCGCGTCCACGAAGTGCTTGTCGAGCCGCCCCAGGTAGGTCGCCACCAGCGTGTTGGTGCGGGGCTCGGCCACCAGCCCGGGGCGCGCGTTGCGCCGCAGCACGGGCCCCGGGGCGAGCCGCGCCACCGCCATGCACTCCAGCGCCGTCGTCCAGTGCACGCCCTCGTCGAGCACGCGCCGCAGCGCCTCGCGCACCAGCGCCGCCAGGGCGGGCGCGTCCTCCAGCCGGGCGCGGACCTCCCGCAGGGGAAACTCCAGCGGCACCGTCGAGCAGCCGTTGCCCAGCATCCGCCCCAGCCCCAGCATGCGCCGCAGGTCCACCGGCACCCGCAGGCGGATGAGCCCGTCCTTCGTGGGCTCGCGCAGCGCGACGCCCGCCAGCAGCGCGGCGAAGAAGACCTCCGAGGCCTGGACGTCCGTGCGGCCAGCCGGGAGTGTCAGGCGCGCCGTCGCCATCAACGAGCCGCCCGCGGTGTCTCCACTGCGGCGCAGGCCCAGGCCCCGCGGTGCGAGGAGCCGGCGGCGGGGGCTCGCGAGGCCCAGCACCCTGCCCGGCCCGCGCAGCGCCGCGAGCAGCACCTTGCCATCCGTCAGCGTCGAGGGGCCCAGCGGGGGCGACTCCGACGCGCGCCCCGCGCAGTGCAGCCAGAGCCGCTCCAACAGGTGGGCGAGCGCCTTGGCGTCCCCAATCGCGTGGTGGAGCTGGATGGCGAGCAGCCACGGGCCCGGCGCGCCATCGGCCAGGGGGTGGAGGTGCAGCCGCAGCGGCACGTCCCTCGCGAGGTCCACCCGGGTGTTGATGACCCGAGTCACCGCCTCGGGCTCGTCCAGCGGCTCGGCGCCTTCCAGCAGGGCCGCGTCCACCGCCTCGTCCGTGCGCGGCGCGGGCACCCACGCACCGCGTGCGTCGTCCCAGGCCACGTTGAGGCGCTCGCTCTCGCGCACCAGGGCGCGCAAGGCCCCGCGCAGCCGCGCCACGTCGGGCCGCGCGTCGATGCGCAGCAGCACCGTGGCCCAGATGGTGGCCACCTCGCCGTCCAGCCGCGCGAGGAGCGTGTCTACGAAGTTCGCGCGCATCGCTCCACCCATCCGCTCCACAGGGCCCGGGCCGCCTCGCCGTCCAGCCGCGCCCGCCCCACCGCCTCGCGCGCCCGCTCCGGCGCCGGCAGGTGCTGGAAGACGATGTCGTCGGGCGCGTCCAGGCGCGGGCGGAGGCCCGTCGGCAGGTAGCCCGCCGCGAGGAGCACGGGCGTGGCCTCGGCCACCCGTTGGGGCTCGCCCATGGACAGGTGGACGAGGTCCACGCGCGCCCGCGAGGACGGGAGCGCCGTGGCCCCCTGCCCTTCCAAGGCGGGCCCCACCAGCTCCCGCCGTTCGAGCCGCAGGGACTCATTCCAGTCGAGCGGGCGCGGCACGAGGCCCCCAGCGCGAGGGCGGCGCGTAAGCGGCGTCAGCTCCACCGTCCCCGGCAGGCCCGAGGCGGCGAGGATGGACGCGAGCCACTCCCCCCACGGCCCCGCGGGCAGGAAGCGCCGACGCGGAGGCAGCGGCGCGAGCACCGTCGTCATCGCCAGCGCCTGCATCGGCAGGCCCGAGCCCTCCACGCCCACCAGCCTCTCCCCCTCGGTGTAGTCGACGATGAGGCCCACTGGCACGGCCCGCATGAAGCGCGACGCGTAGCGCTGCGCCATGAGGTGCAGCGTGGACGTCTGCTGGTGCAGGAAGCCCACGCGCGCCTTGAGCAGCTCCCGGAGGTGGCTCCACAGCCGCTCGTGCTCGGAGCGGTCCATGGCGGTGCGCCGGATGGGCAGGGCCATGGAGAGCCCCGAGTCCAGGGAGTCCCGCCCCGGCTTGCACCACAGCCCCGTGTGCCAGAGGAGCGTGCCCTGGGCGTCGAACTCCCCCAGGCTGAGCAGGACGCCGGCCCTCCAGAGCCGCGAGGCCCCTCCAGGCTCATGGAGGAAGCGGTAGGAGTAGCTCCCGGCGTAGCGCGCGTGGAGCAGCTCGCGCAGCGCGGGCTCATCGGGCTCCGCCAGCCAGCGGGTGTGCTCGCTGGGCTGGGCGGCGCGAAGGCCGTCAAAAGGGGGGGCGGCGCGTTCCCGGCACATGAAGTGTCAGCAATGCACCAACAGGGCCAGCCGGGAAGCCCCCTCCTTCCGAGGAGATGGGCCCGGCCGCCGCCCCGCGCCCCCGGCGGGTGTGCAGCCCGCTACACAAGGTGGAGTGCTCGGCTGCACAGGCGGCAAGCGCCTGCCCGGCCGTGCATTCCCGGCGCCCTTGGTGGGGCCCGGCGTCACGCGAGGGCGCGGAGAGCGTGGGAGTGATCCGGTTCGATGGACAGGTTGACTACGCCGCTGCTCTTTCGAACTCGGCCGGCGCAGCGTAGCCGATTGCCGAATGCATGCGCTGTTGATTGTAGAAGACCTCATGTAGTTGATCAGCTTCACCTTCGCATCGTTGGCGCGCTCGAAGACTTCTCCCAGCTCGTTCTTCAGCGTACTGAACCAGCTTTCCATGGCCGCGTTGTCGTAGCAGTTGGCGCGTCGGCTCATGCTGCAGACGAGGCCGTGCTGGACCAGAACGTGCTGGTAGTCCGCGCTGGCGTATGTGCTCCCCTCGTCCGTGTGGTGCAAGAGTCCCTGGGCCGGACAGCGACGGCGCAGCGCCATATCCAGCGCCTTGAGCGTCAGGTGCCTGTCGCTCACCGGTGGATGGCCGCCCCTTCGAGGCCGCCCGCATCGCCGGCATCGAGCAGGGCCTTCCTGCTTTCACCATTCCCGGTGAGGAGCCTCGCCGCATTTGTCACGTCGCGGCAAGGGGCCTCGGGTTAGCGGGAACGTCCGCAATTTCCTATAGTGAAGTCCGAAACAGCAATCGTTTGCCTGTCAAGTTCACGAGTCACTCACAACTCACGAGCACACTAATGGCATCGCGCTCAGCTCCAGCCAAGAAACAAACCTCTCGCGTGCAGCGGCAAGCCAAAGGACGAGGCAAACCTGCTCTACCAAGAGATCCCGACAGTCAGCCCTTCGATTATCTTTTTAGGTTCCGAGACCTCATTGCTAGCACGATCGATGCCCACCAGGAAACCATCACGCGCATGGGTGCCTGCTGGTGGGGTTGGTGGAAGCGCCCACAAGAGGACGCTCGCCTAAATATCTGGCAGAGCCTAAGCAAGAAAATCCAAGCAGATCGGGGTGTCTGGGTCGGACTCTTCGACTCTGGCACGGATAAGATATACATGGCCTATGTCGAAAAAATCATCTCGCCCGAAATCGAAAACGACGAATGCATCACCGTCGATGTGCCTGAGGATGAATCAGAGCTCATCCCTAGGTACTATCGAGACAGCCCGTTTAGTCGTGCATGGCTAAGGATCACCACAATCAAAAAATATACCCCCCCGCTGTTCAAGAAATGGTCATACGCAGAGCCGCCACCCCTCCCAAATTATACTCCCAGCCTGCTCTCACGACTAAAAGGGAAAGCCATCATCGATGGGAATGAACTGCGGGCGATGGACACCACCATCTGGCAAGTACGCCTTCGGCAAGGTACTGATCCTGAAGAGACGGTTATCGCCGCCTCATCCGGACCGGCGGCCCCGATCACTGCTACTCCAATTTTGGCTCATGGGGACCATATTCTCCATATTACAGATCCTCATTTTTCGGTAGGCCCCAATCGAAACAAGCACATCTGGCGTCTTGAGACGGAACCAGATGACGGGCGACCAACTCTCGCGCAGCAAATATTGGCAGCGGTTGGCACCAAGAAAATTGGCCTAATTGTAATTAGTGGCGACTTGACATTCTCCGCCCTCGAAGCCGAATTCAGAGCGGCATCAGGCTTTATTTGGACACTGCTCGGCCGATTTGGTATCGGAAGAGAACATGTGATTGTTGTTCCTGGCAATCACGACATCTCCTGGACAAAGACCGAAACATATACGGAAGGAGCAAAACTCGATGTTCCTCCCGCAGCCGCTATCGTGAACTATCAAAACTTCTACAAGGCCTTCTTTGGACACGATCCACACGTAACTCTCTGCATGGGGCGTCGGTACGTTCTCGGTGGCAATTTTCTCGTCGACGTCTGCGCTCTCAATTCAACATCGCTCGCAACCGGAAAAGAGTTTTTGGCAGGAGTCGGCCGAATCGAGGAGCGAGGCTTTACCGAAGTTCGAGAGGGGCTTGGTTGGACATCCGAGTCGGGCTTGGCGCTTAGACTACTGATTCTCCACCACCATCTTGTCCCCATTGAAAACATGTTGCATGAAGCAGAGTACTACAGAGGATTCGGCATGGCACTCGATGCGCCTCGAATTCAGCGACTCGCAAGTGCCGCAGGAGTCCGTTTGGCGCTCCACGGACATCGACATCAGCCATTCCTATGGCAGTCCGAGGTATATGAACTCCCCAATATCGACCTAAGGGGAGAACACCTTGGTCGGATGACCGTTGTTGGCGGAGGAACGGCAGGCTCGGTTGACACACCCGATCAGTTCGCCCATTTCAATCTCCTGCGCATCGGAGCAGGCTCGATCGAACTTCATCCTTTCAGAGCTCGACCAGGGAGTGCCTTTGACCCAGCGCCACTCTGGCGTGCTCCGGTTTCACTGGACAAGGTGTCGGGTCGACTCTGCATTGGCATTTGGGCTCGGACAGATCGCGCTCAGGAATAGATGAGGAGCACCCATTGAAACTCGTAATTACGGATCTTGACAACACCCTCTACGACTGGGTCTCGTTTTTCTCGAAGGCATTCGAAGCAATGGCTGTTGAACTGTCGGTGATTCTGAACATCGATGCAGCCACTCTTTTCAATGAATTCCAGGCGGTTCATCAGAAGTATGGTGACTCCGAATATCCGTTTGCCGTACTTGATCTACCAACGCTTCAGCGGCAACTTGGCTCGTTATCCAGAGAAGAGAAGATAAGATGCCTCGACAAGGCATTTCATGCATTCAACTCGTCGCGTCATAAAGAGCTTCAGCTATACGACGGCGTTGAATTAACGCTGATGAAACTAAGGCAACTTGGAATCCCAGTGATTGGACACACCGAAGCACTAGCCGTAAACGCTGTTTTTCGATTGGAAAAGCTCGGGATCTTTCCTCTGTTTCGCCGACTTTACGCCCTTGAGCCCGCAATCCCGCTGCCGCCCACTAGAGAAATGTTGGTCTTGGAGTCCAGCGGAGTTGTGCAGTCGATTCCGCGCAGTGAACGAAAACCTAACCCTCGGCTGCTGGTAGATATCTGCGAGCGCGAGGGTGTGCCACCCTCTGAGGTGCTCTACGTTGGTGACAGCCTCAGTCGCGACATTCTCATGGCAAAGTCAGCAGGAGTGACTGCGGTTTGGGCGGAATACGGCACGCGCTACAGTCCCAGTCTGTGGAGTACACTCGTCAAGATTACGCACTGGACGAATGAGGATATTGCGCGAGACACGCAACTGCGGCGCGATGCGCGCCAAGTGCGCCCTGATCGGACAATACAGAATTTTTCTGAAGTACTGGGCATTCTGTAGCGTCATCACTATTTCCCTTGAGTGAGAGGCCACGTTTTCGTGGCTCCCCATTATTTCGGTATCCGTCCGGTGAACGCCCTGCCGTCCTGGTTGAGGGCGGCCAGGAGCTGGGCTTGGCGGTGGTCGCAAGCCTGGGCGTGAGCGGGTTGATGGGAGGGAGCCGAGGTAAGCGACCGACGGCCGGCGTCCTGAACCGGGGTGGATTCGTCGTAACCGACCGACGTCGGGCGTCCGTAACCGACCGACAGCGGGCGTCCTGAACCGGGGTGGATTCGCCGGTTCACTCCGGCATGCGACGACCCAATCAGGATGAGTGGACGCAGTTGGTGGAGGAGTTCGAGGCGAGCGAGCTGAGGTCGTGTCCCTATAAGTGTGTAGTCGGCGAGCAGGGATGAGCGTGAAAGAGGGAAGCTCCTCGGTGAAACCAACCGAGACGGTCTCCCCCTGGCAGGGGAGCCGAGGAGTTCCCGCCGTGGACGAT